>JAKPTZ010000027.1 GCA_029555025.1 Deltaproteobacteria bacterium | reverse complement strand
TGGGCAGCGGTTCAGGATGTTTACAGCTACTTGAAGCATTCGCAGGATACCCCGGTCAAGCACCTTCTTGTCATTACGGACGGTCCGGATACGTGCGCACGGTCGTCCGCCGATTTTGCCCCCGTGATTCGGTACTTCAGGACATCCACCCGGAAGTTTGAGACCGGGATTCAGGATGAGTGTTCCGGGATCGGCCTGGACGATTTTCTTGAACTGGTCATCGAGGATACAACCGATAAAAATGGGGATCCGCTTCCGTCGGAGCAGATTCCGGTTCATGTCAGTTTCATACAGATGTCCAGCATGGGTTACCGTGATGTCGATCCCGGTCAGCAGCAGGTTGCGTGCCTGACCGGCGGACATTACTTCTGGATTGATTCAGCCACTTTGCCCCCAAGCAACGTGTATGACCAGGATGTGCTGGCCAGGTGGAACGGTTCCCATCCGTTGCAGGCATATCTGGGCGATGCCGTCGAACGTTTTGCCGCATCGCTTTCCGGCGCATGGGCCGGAACCTTCAGGCTGCCCGATCTGGAAAGCCAATACACCCGTGAGCTCCGCGACCTTGATGACCCCGGCGTTCAACGTGCCGCCGAGCGGTCCGAATCCATTCCGTGCGAGGATCCCGAGGTTGACTGGAGCAAGGTTTTCGGTGGAACCCATGTTTCCCTTCATGCAAGGCTGGGGCCAGCCTTCAGTGATTTGGCAAGAACGCTTCTGAATCCGGATCTGGTTCAATCCGATACCGTTGGAATCGATAACGGCATCGACCGCCGCGCGGTATTTTATCTTCCGGCCGGGGATGGCGCCCCGAACTGCTACGAGTACATGCCGCTTTGTTCGATTGCCGCCCAGATGTCCCACGCCATGAAGGATTCAAGTCAGAATCCCATGGCGGAAATAGTTAAATCGGTCGAGTGCATGAATTCCGTTGCCGTCGGCGATCTGCCTGTGTGTCGGGTTTTTGACGAGTATGAATTCCAGTCATGTTCCCAGGGACTCTGCTGTCAGGGTCAGTGCCTTTCCAAGCCTGATGACGAGAACATCTGGGAGCTTGATGAGAACTGCAACTGGACGACAAAGGCTCCAGACTAATCTTTCGGTTTCAATTAAAGAAGAACCTTGCCCGGATTCATTATTTCCTGGGGATCCAGTGCCAGCCTGACGGCGCGCATCCAGTGAATTGAACCGGCGTTTTCCGCGGCGCAGGGCCCGATTGATGAAAGACCGATTCCGTGCTCGCCGCTTGCCGTACCGCCCAGGGAAAGTGCCGTTTTCGTGGAGGCCAACCGAAAGGCCGCCGCGGCCGCAGTGCCCCATAGCCCAGGTTTGTCCCCGATCGGAAGCAGTACGTGCACAATACCGGCCCCCGCGTGCCCAAAAATGCATGTGGTCGGACGGCCCGGAACCGAAGCGGCCGCTTGTTCAAGGCAACGAATGTATTCAGTAAGGCGGGTCAGGGGAACCGCGGCGTCGAACCGACAGGGTCTTCCTTCGCAAGACATCGCGGAAATCGCCCTTGTGAACCGGTGGCGGTCTGCCCAGGGATCCGTTCCACGTGGTGGCACGAAAGGGCGCCCATCATGGTCGGCGGCGATATCAAGAACCGTGTCGGCGGCACAGCCGATTGACTCCGGGCCGCCATGAAGCTCAATCATTACAAGCGACTCGCCCGCGGGCGGGAAGCCGGCGTCGGGAAACGCCGACAGAAGAACGGAAATTGTGGGCGCCGAAACAATTTCAATGGCGGCCGCGTCCGGGACATATGCCGCAATCAGGGCGCAGACGTCGGCGGCGTCCTCAAGGTTATCGAATTCAAGAAGAATCGATTTGCGAGCTTCCGGCAGGGGGTGAAGGCGAACCGTGACTTCGGTGATTACGCCCAGAATGCCTTCGGCCCCGGCAAGCAGGGCTGCCATGCGCAGTCCGCTGCTGCTGTGAAAAACGTCGTGTCCGAAGCGGGCGAGGGTTCCATCCGCCATAACCACGGTCGCGGCAAGCAGGTTATCCCCCGCGCTTCCGTACTTGACCGCGTGCATCCCGCGCGCGTTCGTGCTGACCATGCCACCCATGGTCGCGCTTTCCGCCGCACCGGCGGGGGCCACCGGAAAGAACAGTCCATGTTCGGCGACCAGGCTGTTCAGTCTTTCCGCGGTGACGCCGGCTCCCACCGTCGCAAGGCGATCCTCCGGGCTTATGCGGAGGATCGCGTCAAGGCTGGACGTGTCGATAACGACGCAATCCAGGACGGGGACGCATCCACCCTCGAGGCCGGTTCCACCGCCCCTGGCGACGATTGGGACGCCATCGTCACGACACACCGACACGACAAGCCGCACATCCTCGGCGTCACCCGGCCTGACCGTGCACAGCGGCAAGGGTCCGACAATACCCGACTGATCCGAACGCATTCCAGCCTGGGCAGCCGGATCGGTCAGCACGACCGCCCGTGGCCCGACCGCGCGGACAATGTTTTCAACAACGCCCATGAAGCCACCTCATGGCCGAATCTTATCCGAATCGTGCCTCAGGTGAAGCCCAACCACGATGGCATTTGAAAGTCCTGTTTGTCGGGAATAAGATTCGCGGCAGAAATCATTTCATCCGGCTGGAGGCCATAATGGCCGTTGTTATGACCGTTTTTGATCGATTCCATTCATTCCCCCGGGTTTGCAGCAACATGCATCGGGTCTGGATTCTGTCGGCCCTGGCTGCCGTCATCGCGTTTATCGGTTGCGGCCGGGAGAAGTGCCTGGATTCAACCGATTGCGAGGGCGGCTTCGTGTGCCGAACGGATCGCTGTGTCGTTCTGGAGTGTATCGGACAGGACACCTGTGCGGACGATGAGGTCTGCGCCGCAGGGCGTTTCATCGATGTCGATCCCTCAAAAGCTTTCTGTACCGCCAGGTGCAGCGTGTTCAACCGCTGCCCGGAAGGCAGACATTGTTCCGATGGATTGTGCCTGGCTTCTGGTGAAGATACCGACGGCAACTACGTGAATAAGAGCACGGAGAATCCTGGAAACGCCTGTTCGATTTGCAAGCAGGTGAGTTTCGAGCCCGCTGAGATTGTCGGCTACACGGCGGACTGATCACGTCACCAGCCGCTGCCGGTGGTCGGGGATTGGCGGATTCCCGGGCTTGCCTTGCGAGCCCGCCCTGATCGCCCAGCCACATTACCGATTGTTAGCCCCCGTGACATCTGCTAGAGTACCGCGCGCCTTGGGAGGTGCTTGATGACTTTTCAGGAAGTAATTTTGCGGTTGCAGGACTTCTGGGCGAAGAAGGGCTGTCTGATCATTCAGCCGTATGACCTGGAAAAGGGCGCGGGTACGTTCAATCCGGCGACTTTTCTGGCCGCGCTTGGCCCGAAGCCCTGGAACGCCGCTTATGTCGAGCCATCGCGCCGCCCGACCGACGGTCGTTACGGCGACAATCCTTTCAGGCTTCAGCATTACTACCAGTTTCAGGTAATCATGAAGCCGGCCCCGGAAAATATTCAGCAGCTCTACCTGGACAGTCTTTACGAGCTTGGCATCAATCCACGTGAACACGATATCCGTTTCGTGGAGGATGACTGGGAATCACCGACCCTCGGGGCCTGGGGCCTGGGCTGGGAAGTGTGGGTCGATGGCATGGAAGTCAGTCAGTTCACCTACTTCCAGCAGTGCGGCGGTTTCGACCTGAATCCGATTCCGGTCGAGCTGACTTATGGGCTCGAGCGGATTACCCAGTACCTGACCGGAATCGACAACGTTTTTGATCTTGAATGGGGGCACGGCGTTTCGTACAGGGATGTCGCGCACCGTCAGGAAGTCGAATTCTCGACTTACAACTTTGAGCTTGCCGACGTGTCGCTGCACCTGGATCTTTTCAACAAATACGAGGCGGAATGCCTGCGTCTGCTGGAGCACGGGCTGGCGCTGCCAGCCTATGACTACTGCATGAAAAGCAGCCATGCCTTCAACGTCCTTGATGCCCGCGGCGCCATCTCGGTTTCCGAGCGCCAGGCTTATATCGGACGTGTCCGGGCAATGGCCAGGGGCTGCGCGACGGCCTGGATGAAGACACAGGGGTTCCTGAATCCTGAAAAGGCTTCCTGACGGGGCCCATGGCCATTTGGCCCGTGGCGGTGAATGATGAACAACCTCGATTTCCTGCTTGAAGTCGGAACCGAAGAAATCCCGGCCAGGATGCTCGCCCGCGCCGCCCAGGATCTTGAAGGGCTGCTTTTGTCGGCGCTGGATGCGGCGGGTCTTGCACATCAGGGATCGGAACGATTCTTTACGCCGCGGCGTCTGGCGGTTCTGGTGCGCGGCGTTCCGGAAGCGCAGGCCGACCGGAGCGAACTCGTTCCCGGCCCGTCCGTCGCAATCGCAAGGACCGGTGATGGCGGATTCACTGCCGCGGCGGCCGGTTTTGCCCGCGGAAGGGGACGCACGGTTGAAGACCTTGTCGAAACCGACAGCCCCAAGGGCAGGGTGGTGGCGCTTCGCATCGATACCCCCGGACGCCGCACCATCGATGTGCTGGCACAGGCCGTTCCCGCGGCACTCGGCGGCTTGAAGTTCCCCAAGGCAATGCGCTGGGCCGATGGACGTGGTCCCTTCGTGCGTCCAATCCACTGGATTTGCTGCCTGTTCGGCGATTCAGTCATCGACTTCGAATTCATCGGTGTTCGTTCGGGGCGTGAATCCAGGGGACACCGCTTCATGTCGGGCGATTCGTTCACGGTTTCCTCGCCTGCCGCGTATGCCGACATGCTTCGCGCCCGGCACGTTATAGTCCGCAGCCAGGAACGTGTCGATCTGATTCGTTCCCAGATGGATCGTGTCGAGCAGGAAACCGGCCTGAAGTTCATTCGCAACGACGCGCTTTTCGACGAGATATCGAACATCGTCGAAAAGCCGATACTGATAACGTGCAATTTTGAAGAGGATTTCCTGCGCCTGCCGGTCGAGGTTCTGACAACCGCCATGGCCGCGCATCAGCGCTATTTCGCGATGCAGGATTCCGCCGGTCGGCTGACGCGCACCTTCGGAGTCGTCTGTAACAACCAGGCCAACGACATGGCGGTCGTCGGACGCGGAAATGAACGCGTTCTCGCGGCCCGCCTTTATGACTGCCGGTTCTTCTGGGAAAACGACCTTCAGACTGGTCTGGACAGCATGCTCGGTCGGCTTGGCCAGCGTCTTTTCCTGAAGGACGCCGGAACCATGTACGAAAAGATGGTGCGGATCCGCCGAATCTGCGAGGACATTGCCGACGCGGTCGGGTTCAACGAAATCGAAAAGGCGGATCTGGTTCGGGGCGCGACGCTCTGCAAGGCGGATCTGATGTCGTCGGTCGTGTGCGAACTGCCGGAAGTCCAGGGGATCATGGGCTCGTATTATGCCGCGGAAGGCGGCGAGGCCCCGGAGGTCTGCGCGGCAATCCGGGATCATTACCTTCCCAGGTTCGCCGGTGACGCGCTTCCGTCCGCTGATGTTTCTGCCGCGCTGGCGATTGCCGACCGCATCGACAGCATCGCGACCTGTTTCCATGTCGGCGCGATTCCGACCGGATCCCGTGACCCGCTGGCCCTGCGCCGCGCGGCCATTGCGGTTCTTCGGATCATTATAAGCATGCCGCGCATGCGCGAACTTACCGTTCCCGGGCTTCTCGAAATGACGCGCGTTTCGCGTCAACTTATGGCCGGGTCCAACGATTTCCGGCAGGATGTCGCGCAGTTATCAAGAAAGGAAGGCGCGAAACAGGGAAAGGGCGAAAAGGCCCCGGTGACGGTTGACGAATTCATGGCCGAGCGGTTCCGTGGCATCCTGACCGACGAGTACGGCGTGGGTGGCGACGTTCCAAATTCTGTTATCGGTTATCTTTCTGGTTCGGACGCCCAGTCGCCGGCTTGCCTCTGCGGCCGTGCCGTCGCGATACGCGACGCGCTTGCCGACGAGTCTTTCCGTCTTTTCCTGGATAACGTTTTCAAGCGGGTCGGCAATCTGATCCGCAAGGCCGACGAAGATTTTTCTGGATGGCGTGACGCCGCCGCATCGATGTCCGATCCCGATCGCGATTACACCGCGACATTTTTTGATCCGGTGGAAATCGAACTTGAATCCGCGCGCGTGGCCGGCATGGAAAGATGCCGCAGCGCCAAGATGAATCATGATTATGCGGCGGTTCTGAAACTGATGGCTTCGTTCGAGGGACCGCTGGCGCGGTTCATCGGCACCGGCAAGGATGGAGTTCCGGTTCTGCTGGAAAAGGATGAAGGAAAGCGGCTGGCCCGCCTGGCCCTGCTTGACCGAATCTTCTGCCAGTTTAACTGGTTTGCTGATTTCACAAGAATTTCCACGAGGTAGCGCAATGGCAGACAAGATGGTCTTCCGGTTCTCAAAGGATTTCGTCGAAGGCGACAAGGACATGAAGAATACCCTGGGCGGCAAGGGCGCGAACCTGGCCGAAATGTGCAGGATCGGCCTGGCCGTTCCCCCGGGATTCACAATCACGACGGGCACGTGCGTCCATTACTTCAAGAACGGCAATACCTGGGCGCCAGGCCTGAAGGAAGAAGTCGATGCCGCCATCGAGTGGCTTGAAAAGGTCAACGGCAAGAAGCTGGGTGACACGGCCAATCCGCTGCTGGTGTCGGTTCGATCCGGTGCCCGCGCTTCCATGCCCGGCATGATGGACACCATCCTCAACCTTGGTCTGAACGATACGACCGTCGAGACCCTTGCCAACTCGACCGGCAACCGTCGTTTCGCGATGGACAGCTATCGTCGCTTCATCAAGATGTTCGGCGACGTCGTCCTTGGTATCAAGGGCAAGAAGGGCGAGCACGATCCTTTCGAGTCCGCTCTGGAATCAGTCAAGCACAAGGCGGGCAAGAAGCTCGATACCGAACTTGACGCAGCCGAACTGGAAGAGGTTGTCAGGCTTGAAAAGCAGGTCGTCCGCGATCGCACCGGCCGCGACTTTCCGACCGATCCCCGTGAACAGCTTACCCTGGCGATCAACGCGGTCTTTGATTCCTGGATGAACGACAGGGCCATTGAATACCGCCGCATTTACCGCATTCCCGAAGACTGGGGCACCGCAGTCAACGTCCAGACCATGGTGTTCGGGAACATGGGCAACGACTGCGGCACCGGCGTCGCCTTCACGCGTGACGCCGCGACCGGCGAAAACGTGTTTTACGGCGAATTCCTGATGAACGCCCAGGGTGAAGACGTTGTCGCCGGCATCAGAACTCCGCTGAAGATCGCGGAAATGGCCAAGGTCATGCCGCATGCGTACGAAGAGCTTTGCCAGGTTCGCACCAGGTTGGAAAACCATTACCGCGACATGCAGGATCTGGAATTCACGATTGAGAAGGGCAAGCTGTACATCCTGCAGTGCCGGTCCGGAAAGCGCACCGGCCTTGCGGCGGTCAACATCGCCATCGACATGGTCAACGAAGGCATGATCGACGAGGAAACCGCTATCACGCGCATCGAGGCCGGCCAGGTCATGTTCCTGCTGCGCCCGATTTTCAACTCGAAGGCCGTCAAGGCAGCCGAGGCCGAAGGGCGCCTTGTTGCAAAGGGACTCCCGGCCGGCCCGGGTGCCGCTTCCGGCCGCGTCGCGTTCTTCAGCGACGAGATTCAGGCCCAGGTCGCGAAGTGGAACGACAAGGCAATCCTGGTTCGTATCGAGACATCCCCCGAAGACATCAAGGGAATGGAAACGGCCGAAGGCATCCTGACCCAGCGCGGCGGCATGACGTCACACGCGGCCCTGGTCGCCCGTCAGCGTGGTAAGGTCTGCGTCGCCGGCTGCAGCGACATTGAAGTCGATTACAGGAACCGCCAGATGAAGATTGGCGATCACATCGTCAAGGAAGGCGACTGGATCAGCATCGACGGATCGACCGGCACGGTTTACCTTGGCAAGATCGAGACCGCGCCGTCCGAGGTCATCCAGGTTCTTCTGGACAAGACCCTGGCGCCGGAAGACGCCCCGAACTATCGCAAGTTCGCGCGTCTGATGGATATCGCCGACAAGTTCACCCGCATGTCCGTTCGCACCAACGCCGACAACCCGCTTGACGCAACCCGCGCCATGCAGTTCGGCGCGAAGGGCATCGGCCTGTGCCGGACCGAACACATGTTCTTTGAAGGCGACCGCATCACGTCCATGCGCAAGATGATCATGGCCGAGACGGAACCCGAGCGTCGCGCGGCGCTTGCGGAACTGCTGCCGTACCAGCGCGAGGACTTCTATGGAATCTTCAAGGCGATGAAGGGCTATCCGGTCACCATCCGCCTGCTGGATCCGCCGCTGCATGAATTCCTGCCCGGCGACGAAAAGAACCAGAAGGATTTCAGCGCAAAGACCGGCACCCCGATTTCCAAAATTCAGGAGCGCCTGGAAGACCTGCATGAACTGAACCCGATGCTGGGTCACCGTGGCTGCCGCCTGGGCAACACGTACCCGGAAATCACGGAGATGCAGGCCCGCGCGATTTTCGAGGCCGCCTGCGACGTCGCGAAGGAAGGCCTGGAAGTCAACCCGGAAGTCATGGTTCCGCTGGTCGGCCATGTCAACGAACTGAAGGTCCAGGAGCAGATCATCCGCAAGACCGCCACCGAGGTGTTCGCCGAGAAGGGCATCACCGTCAAGTACCTGGTCGGCACGATGATCGAGGTTCCACGAGCCGCGGTTACGTCGGCCCAGATCGCCGAGGTCGCCGAATTCTTCAGCTTCGGAACCAACGACCTGACCCAGATGGGCTTCGGCATGTCGCGTGACGACTACGCCAAGTTCATGCCGATCTACATCGCAAACGGCATCCTGAAGCACGACCCCTTCGCCACGCTTGACGACGGGATTTTCGAGCTGATGAAGCTGGGCGTTAACGGTGGTCGCACGACCCGCACGGATCTGAAGTGCGGTATCTGCGGCGAACACGGCGGCGATCCGGATTCGGTGACCCTTTGCGACCAGGCGGGTCTGAACTATGTCAGTTGCAGCCCGTTCCGCGTTCCGGTCGCCCGCGTCGCGGCGGCTCAGGCGAATATCGCCGCCAGGAAGGGCAACTAGCAATGGAAGGTGCAAGGTGACATACGGATCGGGCCACGCTAACTTGAATCCCGGCGCGCACCGGCCGCTTCCGGCGTCGTTCGTCGGCGGCGCGGCCCGGTCCGTGGCCTTGCTTCTTTCCATTTCCGTCATCTTTCATGCGGCGTGCATCGACAATTACCGGCAAATAACCCCGGATCCGGGCCAGTTCGCCTGGCCTGGCGCCATCGTCGCAGACCCCGCGGGTGATTTCGTATATGTCGTCTCGACCAACTTCGATTCCCGATACACCGGCGGGACGCTGATTCCGATACAGGTCAGGCCGGAGGACGGCGGCGCCCCGGTTCCTGTTTCGAAGGCGGCCGTGGAGATTGGGCCTTTCGGCGGTGATGCCGCGGTGTCCCTGCTTGGAGACGGCACGACCAGGATCTGGGTCCCGATCCGTGACGGCGACCAGCTCGATCTGGTCGATTCCGTCCGTGACGCATCGAACCTTCCCGAGCTGGAGTGCCTTGCACAGGAAAGCCGCGAAAAGGCCGAGCCTGGCGCTGACGGCGACGCATACGCTTTTCATCGATGTCGTGGGGATCACGTCATCGATTTGAGGGATTACGATTTCGTCGATGAGGAAGGCACGACTTTCTGGGCCAACGATGCTTACGGCATTTCCGTTGGAAATCAGATGCGGACCTTCGACGGCGATGTTGTGAATCCCGTCTATGTGTCGGGAATCGTTGGAAGCGCCGTGGCCGTTTTTACGGTCGCCGCCGATGGTTCCCTGCAATGGCGAGCCACGCTTCCAATCACCGAGGGCGCCCATTCGATCATGGAGTACGTCGTCGATGAGTTCACGCGCGTATTGTGGATTACCAATCGCAGCGTCAACCTGATCGACATCATCAAGCTGCGTTTCGATCGCTTCGGGAATGTCCGCGAGATCCCGATGCCTTCCGTGTCGGCCGACCTGCTCGGTTCTTCCGGCGATTACTTCCGCGAGATGGTTCGTTCCGGGGACGGAAGACTTCTTTACGCGGCGTTCCGTTCCCCATCATCGCTGACAATTTTCGAAATTCTCGATGGTGGCGGCTTACGTTACCGTGGTTTGATTCCACTTGATGGTACCCCGTCCGGGGTGGCGATTTTTAACGACAACGGCAAGGAAGTCGTCTATGTGACCGAGTCCTCGCTGGATTTTGTGTATGTAATCGATCCCGCTTCGATGGCGGTGGTTTCAAAGGTCTTTGTCGGCGCGGCGCCTTCCGGTATCGCGATTGCCGACGGGCGCGCCTTTGTCGCGAACTTCGAGGACTCGACAGTAAGCTGGTTCGGCGTCGATTCCTTAAGGCCCGACTATCATAAGGTCGGTATCGTCGAGCCCCGGGACTGAGCCGGCTGGAGGCTGGAGTTGAAAAGGTCTTTTTCTGCGTTGATCGTTCTGGCGACGCTGGCAGGTCTTGTCGGCCTGGTGGCCTGCGCGGACGAAAAGGCATACAGCGGCTCCATCCTGTCACGACCGGTCGATTTCGCCGTGACGTGCGTTTCCGCCGACCGCAGTTTCATGCCCGTCAAGGATTGCGGAGCAACCGATGGTCTGGCCGTTTCATGGATCCTGGACGGCGACCTGGACGGCGTCTTCGTAAGCTCGCTCCCAGATGGTGATCATTTCGATTTCGACCCGGTTCTTCCGGGATATTCCCCGATGCCGGTTCGCCAGGACGCCGTTGCGATCGAACCGTCGCCGGACTCAAGGTACGTTTTCGTCGCTTCAAATGGCGGCGTTGAATCGAAGCCGGCCCTGACCCTTATCGACGGTGATTTCTTTTCCATGGCCGGGGCGATTTCTTCGGTTGATCTCCCGTGTCCCCTTTCGGACATGACGGTAATGGAGGACGCCGAAGCGCCTGCCGGGTATGCAATTGCGGCACTTCTGTCGTGTACGTCAGGATCCCAGGTGTGGCGTCTTGAGCCCCCGGCCGGTGATCTCCGGTCGCTTGAAGGTTCGTTCGTTTCAATGGGGCTGGTTGCGGAGATCCCGGGGCGTGCCAGATGGATATCGACGGGCGAGGGAAGGGTGATGGTGGTTTCGGCCGATCTTCCCCAGCCTGAGTACCTTCACTGGGATCATCTTGTCGCGCTCGACGGGCTTGTTCCGGGCGCGACATCAGTCACCACGGTTCCTGTTGTCAACGACAGCCGGATTGTGCCGAAGTACCGATCCGAAGGCGTGGCCGCCGGTTGTGGCGATGGCCAGGCGCAGTCGGTGGCGTCAGGTTACGTGTCGGGACGGCCCGCCGTGATGCCCGGCGGCGACTTCATATACGTCCCGATGGCCGTACCCTCCGGCATTGCCGTTTTTGACGCCGATCTCGCCAGGGTCGATACGCACATCCCGGTTCCAGGTCTCGACATGACCGATACCACCATTCCGGATCAGCCCTGGAATATAGCCAACATGCTGGCGGGCTGGCTTGGCTATGCGGACATAAGGATGGATTCGCCGGCTCTCGGCGTCACGTTCGTCCAGACCGAAGACGGCCTTCGCGCACTGGCCTGGCTTTATGGCGGCCAGATCGTACGGGTATTGCCAGAGGCATCCGATACCGTTCCGTGGCCGCACAGGGCCGAAAACGATCTGCTCGAGGTAGAGAGTTCGGCGTACATGCCGGTCGTGACCTGGCAGGGGGCTGAACTTGAGCGCGCCATCCTTACCAGGACGGATCTTCCCTCGTTCGGCGGGACGCAGGTCGTGATCCCGAAGGTCGATGACGAGAAGTACGTGTATTACGGCATTACGTTCAACGGCGATATCGAGGCCGAACTTCCCGAAGTCTGGTCTGCAACGTACGAGGGCGTGATTCCGGGTGCAGAGGGCGGCTGCGGAAGGCTCATGTACGACACCGGCGAGGGGTGGTTCAGTACCTGGACGCTTGCCACCACTTCGTATGCCGGATTCTGTGATCTCGGGGTTCAGGCGGCCGACGGTGACTACGTCGGCGATACCGTGGAAATCGATCTTCCATGGGACACCGAATGCGGTGAACTGGCCGGTTCCACGATGGAATTCCGGCTCGTGCGGGTTTCAGGCGGTCAGTTGCGGCTTGGCCCGCTGACGGCGAGCGGCGCGCAGATAAGCATTCCCGAAGGTTGTCAGTACAAGGATGTCAACTGGCGGGTAAGGGCGTCGGGTCAGTGGATCGTCAGTGGATCCCGAACCGGCTTCCTTCATCCCTGGATGACCGACGAGTCCTTCGCATGCGTCCGTCGCCCTGGCGCCGATCCGATATTCACCGGACGGGCAATCACGTCGATGCCTGAAGCGGCAAGCGTCGTGGTCGAAAGCTGTCCCGTCATTCGCGGCGGGGACATGTACATCGACTGGGATGCCGCCAGGTTCAGGAATCCGATGTTCGAATTCAATATCGTCCCGGGCTGTCGAATCGATTCGAATTATAAGCCGGTCGTTATTCCGCCCGTTCGAGACACGATCATTTCCTTTGCCATGGAAACTGGTCGCCTGCCGTTCCAGAACGACATCGGCGGCCTGCCGACCGGCGTCATCGTGGCGGGCGATACACTTTTCACCCTGGATTCATCGAACGGTCGAATGATGGTTATCGATGCCGATGACATGACCGTTTCGGGCAGTTGGTTCTGACCGTTTTTGAACAGTTTTCCCCACCGGTTTCGATTTCATAACATCCCGTATTTTGATGCTTAATCGTTGTTCTTTCCAGGGGGACGCCCGCCGGCCCCGAATCCCCCGGCATCCCTGACAATTATTTGTTGACAACCAATGGCTTACAAAGGGTAAACTACCCGCCGTGCATTTCGGCGTTTAATTCGTCCGATCAGGCCTTGAAGTGGGGAGCTTGACATGATGCGTTTCGAAATTCTGCGGCGCGCAGGCGGGTACCTTTTCCCGGCATCGGCTGTTTTGCTGGTGCTGGCGGCAATCGGTGGATGCCAGTACGATTTCACCTACTACCGTTCCACCTATGTTGCGTCGAACGTCGAGTTCGTTTCGGCCGTCCCTGTTGAACTGACCGGCGGAACGCCCCAGCGTCACTGCGTCGGCGATGACGGAGCGGGGGTGAACGCCCTTGAACTGGCTTTCAACATCCTCAGCCCCGGAAGCCAGACCACGGCCGGCGAGGCTGATGATCGCGATCTGTCGATCCGCCCGGGCGAGCTTATCAAGACGCCGGACGAGGAGTACCTGACCCTTGGCGTTGACGGCGTTGACAGCATTCCTTGCACGGATCCCGACAAGCAGGGCCAGACCTGTGCCCCGAGCGGCTATCGCCTGCTGCGGCCAAGCCACTTCAGCGTGGATATTGACTGTCTGTCCCCGTATCCGCTGGCGGGCTTCGAGAAGGCTTGTTCGACAAAGCAGACCATCAAGGATGCTCGGCCGGACACTCTGAATTACCAGAGCAATTTCACCAGCGGCCCGTTCCGCGGCAAGCCCGAAGAGTCGAATCTTTCCGTTGCAGTAATGATCGATCAGTCCGGTTCGATGATTGGCTATGTTGAGCCGTTGACCCAGGTTGAGTACAGCCCCGGCCTGAAGACGGCAAACCTCGCCCCGGCGAACGTTTCCTCGGAAGGTTTCGCCGACAGGGCAACCGATTACAACGCCTTCCGGCGCACGGCCGCCCAGCGGCTGTTCGGCCTTCTCAACAAGGGCGATCGCGCCGGTATCTTCAAGTTCGGCGAGGACGTGAGCGCCGACGGCGCCAGGATTCTGTGCACGTCCGCGAACGACGACGAGAGCTTGAATCGTGCCGACTGCTTCGGAATCAATCGGGATATTCTCAATTCACCGGTGTTTTCCGATCTGCAGAATACCCCCAGGGGTCGTACGCCGCTGTGGATGGCGGTCAAGGACGTCTATGACTTCATGAAGACCGAAACGACGCCGGTCAAGCACATCGTCGTGATAACCGACGGTCCGGACACCTGCGCCCAGGATTCGCCGGACTTCCTGCCGTACGTGCGATATTTCCGCGTCAGCACCAAGGAGTGGGAACTCGGCGACCAGAGCGCGGCATGTTCCGATACGTCCTACAAGGCGTTCCTGGCTCACATCCATGACGACGTTTACGACCAGAATGGCAATCCGAAGCCGATTGACCAGATTCCGGTTCACATTACCTTTATACAGATGCAGTCGAAGGGTTATCCGATGATCGATCCGGCTCAGCAGGAAATCGCCTGTCTGACCGGCGGTCATTACACTTGGATCAATTCGAACGATCTTCCGGCCAGCCGTGAGGAGAACAAGGACAACCTGGCGGCATGGGCCGGCCAGCATCCGCTTGAGCAGGCACTGCTGACGCCGATTACCAGGTTCCGCAATGCCATGTCCGGCGTGTGGAGGATGGCGGTCAAGGTTAACGACCTGTCGGCGGCCTTCTCGGCGATCAATGTGAGTTTCACGCAGGATTTCCAGCCGGTTGTCAATCGCGCCGAAGGTGATGTGATCGAGGACGTGACCGTCACCGATACCAATGAGCCGGACGTTGACGAGCCGGACACCGCGGTGGATACAAACACCCCGGACGTATTGGATGATGCTTCAGCCGACGTTCCGGCCGAAGACACCAACGTTGTGGACGTTCCTTCCGCGGACGAAGGCCCGGCGGATGTGGCTGAAGAAGACACGAACGAACCTCCGGTGGTCAGCCCCGGCACTTGCCAGGAGAAGGATTCGCCCTGCGACTGCACGAAGAAGGGTACCGGCGTTGTCACCGGCGCTTCGGTCGCGGTTGATGGCCGGATCAGGGCATTGCTCGTCGAGGACCTGACAGACTCGGTTTTCCCGTCGTCGGCCAGCAGCGCCTTCGTCGTCGATAAGAAGATCGACATGCGTGGCGCTGTCAGGCTGCCCGAAGGGAAGAATGCCAGCGACTGTCTGTCGTGGTTCCCGCTTTGCTCAATTGCCGATGACCTGGTTTCCACGGTTAAGGATCTGAACAATTCCAATGTCCAGATGCAGGCCAGGGATGTCGAGTGTCTTGCTGTGGCCTTCGACGACGAATTCGCTGTCTGCAGCTACGGCGAGATGGCGTTCTCGTCCCCATGCACCGGCGGAAGCTGCTGCTGGGGCAAGTGCATTCCCCCGAACGATAACGAGTGCAGGGAAGATGTTCTGGACGAGGGCTGCAACTACCAGGCCAAGGCGGAGACCGAATGCTCGGCCGAAGGCAAGTGCTGCAAGGGGATTTGCGTTCCGAAGAACGACAAGGAATGCAAGACCAGCGAGTTGAATCAGTCAAGTTGCACGTATAAGAACAAGGACGACGGCACGGATTGCACCGGCGGCAAATGTCAGGGCGGCGAGTGCATTCCCAGTGCGGGCTAGTTTTGGATTTTCGGGGGGCCTCCCGCCCCTCACTTTTTTGGGGAATTGGCGGCATGAAGTGCCGGATAACCAACAGCAATAAGCGAGGGCTTGTCATGAACGGACGGTGGGCAATTCGGACCATCATCAGCTTCGTAGTTCTGGTTGCGGGGATGCCTGCATTTGCGCAGGAAACCAACCTGGACTCGAATCTGGACAAGATCTGGGGAAAGGAAAGGGAACTGAACGTCATCGAGAAGAAGCAGTTCCTGCCGGACTACAGGCACGAAGTGGGAATTTTCCTTGGGGTCATTCCCAACGATCCTTTCCATGTGTTTGTTCCCATCGGACTTCGTTACGAGTATCACTTCATGGAGTCCCTGTCCTTCGAGGCTGCCGGCTGCTACGCGCCCTCTGCCAGCACCCAGCTTCTTAATGACATCGTCCGTGACACCGGTTCGGCGATCAAGCGTGGTGAACTGCTTGAGCGCATGAACTGGTACGTCGATTTCAACATCAAGTGGGCGCCGTTCCATGGCAAGTTCCAGGTCATGAACAAGCGCATCACGTCGTTCGATGCCGGCCTCCTGGTCGGCGTCGGCGTGATCGGATCGAAGGTTTACAAGCAGGGTGTGCTCGAGACCCGCTGGTCGTACGACGGCGCGATCCCGTTCAACATCATGGCCAACCTTGGCGCCTTCATCAAGTTCTGGGTCACGGATTACCTGGCGGTCGGAATCGATTACCGTCATTACATCTATCCGAAGGCCCCGGGGTTTGACGCCCAGAACGTCAGCAAGGGCGAATGGACCAATGGCGTCAGCTCGCTGGCCGAAATTTCCTTCGGCCTGACTTACGTCACCCCGGCCCCGAAGTGATGATGCGGTCGCTGTTGGCGATTTTGCGGTCTCTGGCCGCACGGAACTTAACTTGACGGTGGGAAAATGACTCGATTTTCATTTTCAAAGCTGCTGCTTGCCGTTGTGATTACCGGAACTGTCCTTGTCAGCGGACCGGCCGGGGCAATCACGAAGGACGAAGTAATCGTTCTTGCAACGCAGCTTATGGTTCCTGAAGCCGACATCATCGCGACGATCGAGAAGGATCGGTCGATTTTCAAGCTGGAAATCTCCGATATTCTCGAGCTTCGCAAGGCCGGTGTGCCCGATGCGGTAATCAAGTTCATGATGCAGACCCCGACCAGGTTCGCGCAGCCTGTCCAGCAGGCCCCCGCGGTTCAGCAGCAGCAGGCCGCGGCGGTTCCGGCGGCGCCGGTCGTTCGCGAAAAGACCCCCGAGGAAATTGAAGCTGAACGACGCTTTGCCGCCGAGCAGGCCGCCGCGCGCGAGGCGGAAATGAAGGCCGCCGAGGAAGCCCGTCGCCGGGCCTATGCCTCCGGAAAGCTTCGCAAGGGCCTTGAACTCGCCGACCAGGGCGACTGGGTCAATGCACTGCAACTCTTTCAGTCCTTCCTGGCGGAAGAGAACTATGCCGACGACTCGATTGAAGTCTATAACGCCAAGTACGGAATGGCGGCGGCGCTGACGAACGCGGGCCTGTACCAGAGTGCCGCCAGGCTCCTTGTCGAAGTACTTCTGCAGGGAACAGAGCGGCCGTTCTTCCAGGAAGCGTTCCGCAAGCTGCGCGTGCTTCGCCAGAGGGTCAATTACACCCCGCACGAACTCGAAACCCTGACGACATTCCCGATGGTGGCGTTCGACGCGACCTTCCAGGTGGAATTCAACTACGTCATGGGGCAGTATTTCTATGACATCGGCGATTTTGAACGCGCGGTGACCCACCTGAACCAGGTCGGGGATGCCGGTCCGGATGCCGCCAAGGCAAGGTACCTTGTGGGCCTTGTTCAGGTTCGCAACCAGATGTACAAGTCGGCCGTTGAATCTTTCCAGAGCGCCGTCAACCTGGCGGAAGGCGCGTTCAAGGATTCCGGCGTGCGCGACCTGGCGTACATGGCGCTGGCCCGAATCGCGTACGAAGCGGAAAATTTCGACGCCGCAATCTTCTATTACAAGAAAGTTCCGACCGACAGCCCCAGGGCCGGCACGGTGTTCTTCGAACTGGCCTGGACGTATCTGATGAAGGCCGACTACAGTCGCGCCCTGGGTACCTTCCATGCCATCCGTTCGCCGTATTTCCGCGATGCGTTCCTGCCGGATCTGTGGATCCTGGAAGCGCGCGTCTATGGCGACCTGTGCCATTTCGACAAGGCGGAAAAGGCTCTTGGCATGTTCGATCAGGAAATCGTCGTGCACCAGATCCCGCTGCGGCGTTTCATGGATGCCCAGGCGAGCCTGGAAAACTATTACGACGCCTTCCTTAAGTCGGTTAACGAGCCGGACGACAAGAGCCTGCCCCAGGTTCTGACCCTGCCGGTGATGTCCGATGTCGAGTTTTACAACCTGTACCGGACGATCAAGCAGATTGACAAGGAAATCTCGATGATTCAGGGCAACTCCGGCGCCCTGGGTGCGTTCGCTGAAGACATGCAGTCCCGTCTCGATATCCTGCGCAAGGACAACATCGTTCGTTGCGGCGTCACAATCCAGCGCGTGCTGAAGTCAGTCGATGCGGCAATCGAGAATGCGCAGATCCAGCAGACGGAAATCCAGGTTGACGTCAGCGCGGCGGCCATCGATACGGCCAGCCGTGAACTGGCGGTTCTTGGCGGCGCCGAGGAAGAGACAGTCCAGCAGTCGGTGAACCGCAGCACGATCGTCATCGGCGGCGACACCGAAGTGTGGCCGTTCATCGGCGAGTACTGGCTTGACGAAGTCGCGTACTTCCGGAGCCAGCTCCAGAGCAAGTGCTCGGAGTAGGCGCCCGGCCGGAATTTTGTGGCAGTGCGGTCGAACGGCCCGTAGTGGCCTTTCGGTTGAATCTTTGACGGAATGAGGGACGAATGAAAAGGTACATCGCGTCCATCGCCGCTTCGATCCTGACGACTTTTGTCGTGATGGTCGGTTTGCCGGCGGTTGCCCAGGAGGCGGCCCAGGAAGGCCAGGCTGCGGAACAAGGCGCTTCTGACGCTCCAAAGGCGGTTCAGGGCGGCAAGTTCACACTCGAGCAGGCCGAACTGATGGTCGGTGAGGCAGTCAAGGAGAAGATGGCGCAGATCTCCCAGATGCGCCAGCAGCAAATCACCAACATGAAGGCGCTGCTCGCGAAGCCGGATTACCGCAAGGATCCGGCCCGCGCCCCGAAAGTCATCCACATGCTTGCCGAAGCCTACTGGGAAGAGTCTTTCTACCAGTACATGAAGGCCCGCGAGCAGTGGGACAAGGCCTACGAGCAGTACGATCAGGGCATCCTGAAGGAACTGCCGCCGGAGCCCACCGAGGACTACACCGTATCGCTGGAGTATTACCGCCAGGTCCTGAAGGACTTCCCGGATTATCCGCGTTACGACCAGGTGCTTTTTTACATCGGCAAGGGCGCGATGAAGGAAGGCAAGGCGAAGAAGAACATCACCCTGCAGAAGGAGGGCGTCAATTATCTTGACCGCCTGGTGAAGAATTATCCGCAGAGTGAGTGGCTGCCGCAGGCACACCTGGCCATGGCCGAGTTCTATTTCGAAACGAACAAGCTGTATTACGCCCAGGTGAATTACGAGACCATCCTGAACAAGTACCCGAAGTCGTCCATGTACAACTACGCGCAGTACAAGCTGTCGTGGGTTTACTTCAACATGGGCGAGATGGAAAAGGCGATTGACGGCTTCAAGATGGTCGTCAAGGCAGTCTCGACCGGCAAGAGCAAGGGCGTCATCGAGTTCAGGAACCAGGCGTTGAACGACCTGGTCGTCTGTTTCGCGGAAGTCGAGAACGGATGGGAGACGGCGCTTGATTACTTCAAGAGCGTTCTGCCGGAAGACGAGGCGTACGTGAAGATGCGCGCCCTGGCTGACCTTTACGTCGGCCAGGACAAGGTTCTCGAGGCGATCGAACTGTTCCGTCACTTTATCGAACGTGAAAGAACCTCGAAGAACATCGTTGAGTATTACACAATCATCCTTTCGCTTTACCAGAACACGAACGACACGCCGAACCTGGACAAGGTGACGCTTGAAGTCGTCGATTATTTCGATCCCAGGGGCACGTGGGCAACCGCCAACAAGAAGGACGAGGACACGGTCAAGGAAGCCGACACGCTCGTCGAGAAGTACGTCTTCTACATGGCGAACTTCTACCACATGGGCGCCCAGAAGGCGGAAGAGAAGAAGGAGACAAGGCTGGCCAAGGAACTTTATGCAAAGGCATCCGACAAGTACAGCCTGTACCTGACCCGGTTCAAGGACTGGGAGCGCGCCTACGTCGTTAACTTCTACTACGCGGAAATCCTTTACACCGAGCTCTCCGACTACCAGGCCGCCGCCGACCAGTACAACGCCGTTATCGCCCGCGATACCAAGGGCGAATACGTCGAGGAAGCCGCGCTGGGCGTCATCTACTGTTACGGCGAGCTGATGGACAAGGAAGGCCTGCGCAAGTTCGCAAAGAGCGGCAAGCTCGAGACGTACCAGGTCGATCCGAGGAAGGCAAAGAAGACCTTTGAACGTACCGAACTCCACCCGCTGGAGGCTTCGTACGTGGCCGCCGCGGACAAGTACGTCAGCCTGCTGACCGATCTTCTGACCGATCCGGAAGTCAGAAAGAAGAACCCGAAGCGCGGCGAGGCGATTCCCGAAATCATGTTCCTGGCCGCCGACGTTCTTTATGAACATGGACAGTTCGAGGAAGCGGTCAAGCGTCTTCAGACACTGTTTGCCTATGACAGCACGTCGAAGTACGCCGCATACGCCGTCTTCACCCTGCTGGACTGCTACCAGCGCCTGAACAGGTGGCCGCAGGTTGAGGAGTGGGCCAGAAAGCTGATCGCGGCCCGCAACTTCACGGTTAAGAAGGAATCGGAACTTCGCAAGATCGTCGCCATCGCGATGACCGAGAACGCGCGCGTCCTGTCGATGGAAAAGCGGTTTGATGCCGCCGGCAAGGAAGCGATGCGCGTCTATGACGAATTCAAGTCAGACAAGGTCATGGCGTCTGCCGCCCTTTACAACGTCGCCGTTCTTTACGAAGACCAGCGCAACGTTGACAAGGCGATTGCGACCTACAAGCGCGTCGTTAAGGAGTACCCGGATTCCGAGGTTGCCCCGAAGGCGGTATTTGCAATCGGTTCAATCCAGGAAAGCCAGACCGAGTTCGAGGACGCCGCCAAGACGTTCGAGAGCATGACGCAGTTCAAGAACAAGAAGAAGCCGACCGACACGGAGAAGGTGGCCAACTGGGAACAGCTTCAGAAGGATATGGGCGACGCGTTGCAGAACGCCGGCCTTATTCGCGAGGCGCTCGGTGATTACTCGGGCGCGATCAAGTCCTATGATCAGTTCGTCGCGATTTTCCCGTCGCATGTCGATGCTCCCCGGGTTTCCTTCAGGGCCGGCCTGATTCACGAAGAAAACGGTGATTTCAACAAGGCCGTGGCCGCGCACCAGAAGTGGCTGCTGAAGAAGTACAAGGCTCCGGATCTGACCGTCGAGGCGTACACCCGCATCGGCGCGATGCTGAAGAAGATTGACAAGGCCAAGCGCCGGAACGAAGCGGTCAAGGCATTCGACCAGGCGATCAAGCAGTTCAACGCGATTGGCGACGACCAGAAGGCGCTGGCCTATGCCCGCAACTTCGCGGCCCAGGCCAAGTTCGAGCTTTCCGATTACCTGTATGACGACTTCGCGAAGCTGCCGATTCCCTCGACACTGAAGCCGGCCGTGCTGAAGAAGGCGCTGACCGACAAGGCCGAAGCCCAGCAGAAGGCGGAAGGCTCGTTCAACGAAGTCCTGGACTTCAAGAGCG
Source organism: Deltaproteobacteria bacterium (assembly GCA_029555025.1). Taxonomy (GTDB): domain Bacteria; phylum Myxococcota_A; class UBA9042; order DTJE01; family DTJE01; genus JAGOFO01. The sequence continues at coordinate 11,137 of JAKPTZ010000027.1, read as the reverse complement.
GTCCGTGGTCTGCCGGCGCGCTGTTCAAGATCGGTCTGCTGTACTACACGTTCAAGGAAGAACTGCTGAACCTGCCGATTCCGGAGGATCTGCCGGAAGAGTACATCGTCGAGTACCAGGGCGTCATCGACCAGATCGTCGAGCCCGTCGAGGCCAAGGCGATGCGCGCGTTCGAGAAGGCGCTTAACCTGGCGCACGAAAAGAAGGTCTATAACAACTTCTCCAAGTCCTGCGCTGAATACGCGGCTAAGGTTAACCAGGATACGTTCCCGGTTGCCGGCGATGAACTGGTGAAGTCCGACAGGATCAAGGATTCCGTCACTTCCACCAGCTTCATCAAGTCACTGAAGCGCGGCGACGTCGAAATCAAGTACATCGAGGAGGCCGCGAAATGAGGAAGGTTTTCGTAATGATCACCGCCGGCGTCGTGTGTGCCGGTATTGCGGCTTGCGGTCCCGTCTCGAAGCAGACCAGGAAGGACGGCGACAAGACCCAGGTGCAGGCGGCCGCGAAACCGGCCCCGGCCAAGGTCGAGACGAAGGAAGATCTGTCTTATCGCGAGATCATCCAGCGTGAGTTCAAGTACGTCGAAGGCGTCAAGGAAGACGCCCAGGATGCGTTCGGGCAGGGAGTTCTGTTCCTGCACGAGTTCCCTCCGATGTACGACCGCGCGGTTGAGTCTCTCCAGAAGGCAATCCAGATTGATCCAGGTTTCGCCGAGGCGTACATCAACCTGGCCCAGATCTACGAGCGCCAGAGAAAGACCGACGATGCCGTAAGGCTGTATCAGCAGGCCGCCGACAAGACGGATCGCAAGCTTGATGCACGCGCGTACATCGGAAAGGTCTATCTTGGCCTGGCCAAGAAGGCGCGTGACTTCGGGAATTTCGCCGAGGCTGATCGCCAGGAAGTTGCGGCAAAGCAGATATTCGACGAAGTCATCGCCGAGGACGCGGAAAACATTCAGGCCAACAACTCGCTGGCACTTTACTGGCTTTTCAAGGGCGACACCAAGACGGCCGAAAGCTATGTCCAGAAGGTTCTCCTGAAGGCGCCCGAGGACGTCGTCGCGCTGAACACCCGCGGGCTGATCAATCTGCAGGCAGGCAACCTGAAGATCGCGAAGTGGGTTTTCGAGCAGAAGGCGCTTCGTTTCGACCCGAACTCAATCGAGGCGTTGACGAACCTTGGGATCACGTACCTTCGCATGGGGAACACCCCGATGGGCGTGACGTCGTTTGAAAAGGCGCTGCAGATTGATCCGAATAACTTTGAAGCGCGCATGAATGTCGCGGCCATTTATCTGAATTATCTTCACTACAATGCGGCCCGTGAGATGTACGAGGAAGCGTTGAAGATGGTTCCGGACAGCGTTGAAGCGATGATCGGCCTTGGCTCGTGCTATGCCGGGCTGCTTGATCCCCAGAAGGCCGTTGATACCTGGCTGAAGGGGATGAGGATTGCACCGAAGAATACGGATCTGTACCTGCGCGTCGCCAAGATGTACGAGACGAAGCTGAACAGTCTGGAAAAGGCGGTCGAGTACTACCAGAAGTATCTTGAAGTCGCCCAGGCCCCGGAAAACGATCCGATCCGCGGACGTATCCCCGTTCTTCAGGACATGATCAAGAACGGCGGAATGTTGATGCCGCCTGAAGAGCCGATGATGCCAGAAGAGACGCCACCGGCCGATGGCGCTGTGGCCCCGGCGGTTGAACCGGCTCCCGAAGCGGCTCCGGCGGTTGAACCGGCTCCGGCACCTGAAGCGGCCCCGGCCGTTGAACCGGCCCCGGCTCCGGCACCTGAAGCGGCCCCGGCCGTTGAACCGGCCCCGGCTCCGGCACCCGAAGCGGCTCCGGCGGTTGAACCGGCCCCGGCACCCGAAGCGGCCCCGGCCGTTGAACCGGCCCCGGCCGTTGAACCCGCGCCTGCACCAGCACCTGAAGCGGCTCCGGCGGTTGAACCGGCTCCTGAAGCGGCCGAAGCGCCGGTTGCGGCGGAGTGAAGTTGATCGAATCGGGTCGCGTGCGTATCATTGACGCGCTGACCCGGATTTTGGGGGTAACGTAAGATGAAGAAGCTCGTATTCGCGATCGTTTTCGCGGCCGTGTTCGCCGGCGTGATGCCTGTTGCAATCGCCCAGACTTCCGGCGGCGTCAAGTCGAAGTTCTATGACTTTTCCGACCAGTTGATCGACGGTGATATCAAGAAGCCAACAACCCTTTTCACGGACGCCCGCCAGAAGGTCAAGTTTGACCGCCTGCTGCGCCTGAAGAAGTCCTTTGTCGAGCCGATGCTCGAAACCGCCAAGGAAACCACCTTCAAGTAGGGGCGAATGAGAATTCGCCCGCATCCGTGAATGAAAATTCGCCCGTTCCCGTCATTGTGCGAACGGATTACCGCTGCGTCCTTGTACGGGCGGATTACATCCGCCCGCTGCGAACCGCAGGGGAGAATGAAACCTCGCCCATCGCCAACAGAACCCGTCAGAAAGTGTCCTTACGTCGGAGTTACCGGGAAACCGGCATGACATCGATCTTCAACTCTTCGTTTACGACCGGGAAGAACAGATTGATTACGGGCATTCCCTTCTTTTCGGCCTCGACAACGTCCGATCCCTGGTGAATGGAAAGCACGTATGCGCGGTTGGCGCCGAACTGTCGGCCCTTCAACGGACGAAGGGCGGTCTTGTACTGTCCCAGGTCAACGCACTGAACCGAACGGAAGAACGCCTCCCTGTCCGACGATCGTAGCCGCAGCAGATCCGGCCCTGATATTGACTTCATCCAGTCGTCGGTGATTCGGTCGGACGTCGTCTTCTGGCACAGGGCCTGGTAAATCTCAAGTGCGTTGGTCATCGCGCTTTTCTGGTAACGGAACAACAGCGGAGCCACGGCAAGGAAGAAGGCGAACAGAAGCACAAGAATAATCAGCAGTGGGTGCCTTCGGCTGACAACCTGGCCAAAAAATCCTTTCTCGGGCCGGTTTGGCATATCGGCCGCGTCCTGACCGGATGTCGGTATGGATTCCACATTTCCGTCCTCGGCGAGCTCTTCCGCGTCGCCGATCTCCACCAGGTTATCTTCGACGGATTCCGGCGTGTTCTTTACACTGACATCGTCTTCCTTACATTCGTCTGAACCGTTCGTTCCCTGTTCCTTTTCCACTTTTTCTCCTTATCGTGAATTGTCGCTGCCGGATGTCATCTTCACGATCACTTCCGAAAGAATTCGATGCACATGGCCCGTATCCGGGTCATGCCGGTCGATTGCGTCCTGGTCGGCCTTGACGGTAAGATGGTCACCACGGGCCGCAGGGCCAGGAACGGATGCCGGGCCAGATGTCGAAATCACTTCAGCAAGCGCACAAAGCATTCCGGCAGCGACGACGTGGCCATCGGGGACGCCGCATCTCATAAAAATCCCGGCCGCCTGCTGGACCAGGGCCGCCGGAAGGTTGGACACAAGAACAGCCGCGGCGTGGTACAGGTAACGATCCTGATCATCAAGTGCGAACGGCACGAAACCCATTGATTCAAGCAGGTGGATCGCAAACTCGGGAAGTCCGGATGTCCCGAACGGCGTTCCGCACGGCACCGGCATCAAAGTCGCCGCGGGCGGGAAAGGGTGAAGAGGGTGGGCCCTGCCGACACTGGCGCCGAGGTCTTCAGGCACGCGACTTGTGTCCCAGGTCGCGCTCGCCACCGCAATGCAGTCGGTTGCCCGATTGAATCCGGGCGACTCGCAAATCTGTCGGACAAGGTCGTCGTTGACGTGCTCGGGCGTGCAAAGGTACCAGAGAGTCGGCAAGGAAACCGGCGGGACGAACTTCACCGACATCGCGGCATTCATTCCGATTGGAAGAATCGTGGGCATTTGATACACCACGCTCTGAACGTCGATGACCCATGTCGGTATTGCCGCAAGCACGCATGAACGCGCGAAGGAACCGCCAACCCGTCCGTGACCGCAAACGACGACCCTGACTTCGACCGTCGGCCGGTAACCAGCGATTTCATCTTCCCTTGTCATTTCGATCCTGGTGCCGCTGTCAGCCCAAAGCCGACATCCGGCCATCGGTTCCGCCCCAGGCGCGATGCCAGCCTTCAAGTCAGGCCATACAGCCCGAATTTTTCAATGTAATTCATTACATCGCCGTCCACGGCATCATCACATCGATCACCTGCCGCAATCCGGCCGCGAACGCCTGACGACGCAATCGCCGGGAAACTGCCCAGTCCGCCACCGGTAAACCCGCCCCGGTTAAGAACGATTGGCGGCGCGATCGCCGTAATCCGGTCAAAATCCTTCCAGTCATCAGTTTCGGCAAGAATGTCCGATCCGATGACAAGGCGAAGGTTTTCCGTGGGATACATGGCATGAAGGGTCGTAACCGTGTTCACTGTAAACGAAGGCGTGGGCAACATTGCCTCGATATCCGAGACCTCAACTGCGGCGCCGAACTGAAAAAAGGCAATCCGGCACATCTGGAGCCGATGCTCGAAGTCCGCCATTTCCTTGCCAAAGGCATGGGAAAATGCCGGAATTACGATGACCCGGCCGCACCCGCCGCGTGCCAGAAGCCAGGATACGGCCTGCGAATGGCCCAGGTGCGGCGGATCGAAACTTCCACCAAAGACTGCCGTGAAACCCCTCATATGCGATCACCCGTTTTCGCGCCGGTCTTGTCCGGCGGACACTATCATCTGTAAAGCAGGACGTCCTGGACCAGATCCCACCAGGAATGATTCCTGTCCTGCAGATCGTTGTAAAGATCCATCGCATCGACACCCATGACAAGCGCCTTCCCCGTTGTGCGGTCGCCAATCAGCAGATCCAGGGCAGGGGTATCGCTGACGAACTCGTATGCATGCGTCCGGATGCTGAACTGGCCGGCGTACATGCGGGCGATGGTGGAAATCAGAACCATCCCGGTCAGAAGCGACTTGAACTCGTACTCATCGGTCACGACAACGTGAACGCCGCCGCATGATTTCGAAGCCCATTTGTCGAAAGCCGGCGTGAACCTTACCGGCCTGAATGCGACGCCTGGAAGCATCGCTCGGTTCAGCTCGGCCACCAGGCCCCAGGGATCCGTGATGAACGGCGCCCCCGCGAGGAAGAACGGTGATGCTGTTCCGCGACCCTCACTGAGGTTGGTGCCCTCCAGCAGGCACATTCCCGTATAGACAAGCGCGGTCTCGGGTGTCGGTATGTTTGGCGACGGCGGAATCCAGGGAAGATCCATGTCGTGCCAGGTCATGGTTCTTGACAGTCCACGGCAGGCAACCACCTGGAGATCCAGGTCAAGCCCGGTGACATTGCGATAATGAAGCGCCGCCTCGCCCGGAGTAAGCGCATGCCGGGCAGGAAGCTGCATGTATCCGACAAAAGAACGCATCGTCGGCGGGATGATATTTCCCTCGACCAGATCCAGCCCAATCGGATTCGGTCTGTCCAGCACCACGAACCTTATGCCGGTGCCGGAGCAGACCTCCATCAGGATGGCCATGGTCGCAATGTATGTGTAATACCGGCTTCCGACATCCTGAATATCGCAGACCAGGCAGTCGATTCCTTCAAGAAGGCCCGGTGGCGGGCGAAGCTGATCAATCGAGTCGCCGTAAAGGCTCACGACGGGCACGCCAAGGTGGGAAAGCCTTGAATGTTCAACCCGCTGCATGTACGGAACATCGCCGAAAAGCCCGTGTTCGGGCGCGAGGATAAAACGCAGATCGTATCCGGCGGCAGCAAGCAGGTCGAACGTGTATCGAAGATGCTGATCAACGGAAGCGCCGTGGCAGACAAGGCCGACACGGGCGCCGCGCGGCACGGCCGGAACGCTGCCGTATCCAAGAGCGTCCTCGACCAGAATTGATAATCCCGTATGAACCATCGAAGCCCCGAATGAAACCGAAGCCCAGAATACTTCAAAAAATCGATCCGACGGTCAAAAAAAAACCCCGCCGAAGCGGGGTTTTTCAACTGGCGGAGTGGACGGGACTCGAACCCGCGGCCTCCGGCTTGACAGGCCGGCGTTATAACCGACTTAACTACCACTCCAGTTTGTCAATTCCAGTCAGGAAACAGTGGGCGAAACAGGGTTCGAACCTGTGACCCTCGGCGTGTAAAGCCGATGCTCTCCCGACTGAGCTATTCGCCCGGGGCAAAAGCGAGGGTGAATTTACGGTCAGAACGGCCTTCTGTCAACAAATTTTTGATGGCCGCCGCATTTACCCGGAAAAAATCATACCCACGTGGCGATCACCAGACCTGTTCAACGGTCTCAACACCCGGAACCATTTCACGAAGTGTCTGCTCGATTCCGAATTTCAGCGTGTAAATCGCCGACGGGCAGTGGCTGCATGCCCCTTTCAGTTTCATGAAGACCGTCTTCCCATCGGGTGAAACATCGACGACTTCGCAGTCGCCGCCGTCCCGCTGAAGAGCCGGCCTGATGGCATTGACGACGCGATCGATGGCGATGCGGTGTTCTTCCGCGTTCAGTACTGCTTCCTGCTTGTTGTTAAGTTCGTCGGACATCTGGATTCCCCAGCAAAAGGCAAGTGAAGGATGCTTACTGGCGTGAATGTTGTCAACCGGCTGGTCAAAAATCCCCGTAAGACTGTTGGATTCGCGGTCGGTTCGGATAGAATCAGCCCAGTCTTTGAACCGGTGCTGAGATGAACTCCAGTGAAGTGATAATCGGTGCAGTCCCGCTGACAATCGAAATGGTTCACGAGGTCGCGCGCAATGGCGCAAGGGTGTCCCTTTCCGCTGATGCGGTCGAAAGGATTCGGCGGGGAAGGGCGGTTGTCGAAGGCCGTCTTGGTGACGGGCTGGCCCATTACGGAATTAATACCGGGTTCGGTGCGTTGGCCGAGGTCGCGATAAGCCCGAATGACCTGTCGGCGCTTCAATTCAACCTTATTCGTTCACATGCCGCCGGCGTTGGCGACCCGCTGCCGACCGATGTGGTCCGCGCCGCGATGTGTCTGCGCGTGGCAGTCCTCGCAACGGGGAATGCCGGGATTCGCCTGGAAACCACACAGACCCTGGCTGACATGCTGAATGCCGGCATTCACCCGGTCGTTCCTTCCCGCGGGTCGGTAGGGGCATCGGGGGATCTTGCGCCGCTTGCCCATATTGCTCTTTCGATGATCGGGGAAGGGCGGGCCGAGTATCAGGGCAAGGTGGTGCCAACCATCCAGGCGCTTGACGCGGCCGGAATCAAGCCGGTCACGCTGATGCCGAAAGAGGGCCTGGCCCTGGTCAACGGTACCCAGGTGCTGACGGCCGTCGGGCTGTTGGCCCTGATGGATGCGTATCATCTTGTCGCGGCGGCGGAACTTGCCGGGGCCATGTCGCTGGAAGGATTGATGGGAACGCCGGACGCGTTTGACCACCGGGTCGTCGCGGCCAGGCCGCATCCCGGCCAGATCGAATCCGCCCGCATCCTTCGGGCCTTGCTTGATGGCAGTGAGTTGCGACACGCGCATGTCAATTGCGGGCGCGTCCAGGATCCGTATTCGTACCGGTGCATGCCGCAGGTTCATGGCGCGGTTCGGGACAACCTGGACCATATCCGTCGAGTCATCGAAATCGAAATCAACAGTGCAACCGACAATCCGCTCGTCTTCTTTGACGGCGACATCGTCTCGGGCGGAAATTTTCACGGCGAGCCTGTCGCCATTGCCCTGGATCTGCTGGCAATCGCGGTGGCCGAGCTCGGTTCGATTTCCGACCGTCGCGTCGAACACCTGGTCAACCCGAAGCTGTCGTACGGCCTTCCGGCTTTCCTGGCCCCGGACTCCGGGCTTTGCAGCGGATTGATGATTGCGCAGGTCGCGGCGGCATCGCTTGTTTCGGAAAACAAGATACTTGCGCACCCGGCATCCGTCGATTCAATCCCGACATCCGCAAATCGCGAGGATCACGTCAGCATGGGCATGACCGCCGCCCTGAAGGCCGCCGCAGTCGTGGTCAATACGCGCCGGGTCATTGCCGTCGAGATTCTGGCCGCCTGCGCCGCCATCGACCTGCGGCACGACCGTGGGCGTCCGGCGCCGGCAATCGCGGCCGCGCTCGATACCGTTCGCCAGGTGGTTGAACCATTACGCACGGATCGCGTGATTTCATACGACATCGAAGCCATTGACCGCCTGCTTGTCCCGGGTGGCGGCCTGGTCGAAACGGCCTGGCCGGTTGCGGGGCTTGGCCGGTGGTGACGGCGGGGCTGTCGGACAGCGCGGTCGGCATGCGCGGACGGCCTGTTCGGACGGCATGCGCGGACGGCCTGTGCTGATACTCTGCGTTGAATGCCTGCGCGGGAACCCTGGTTCTTTTTCGTCTGTCCCGTGAAATCCGAATGCAACGATCAGTCAAGCGGGATGAAATCCTTCAGGCCGTTCCTGATGCCGTCCATGATGGCTTCGGGTGTCACGGCAAGCCGCGCGGCCGCCCTTGCCTTGTCCTGGTCGTATGGGGATGTTCCTGAAAGGCGTTCACCATCGATGACAAACTCGTATGCGGCCGACCCCGGCCGGCATCCCGAAGCCGAAATCCTTACAGTGGCGGCGCAGTCCCAACCCATTCGGGCGCGTCGGCAATCAATCGGCGACGATGGGCGCAGATGGACGGCCCCGTTGCAGGTGCTGGAGGCCTCGGCCGTCACCCCGAGGTCGGAAAGTGCCCGGATTATCGTGTGAACGATTTCCCCACCCGGTCCTGGTTCCGGCGGCTCGACGGTCACCATCGGCGAAACGGAAGCGGCCATCATCGCACGCGCGGCCCGCAGCCCGGACCATGCGGCCATGATGTCGGCCGCGACCTTCAACGGGCGCCCGACGGCAGCGGCCCTGGCCGCGGCGGTGTCGATTGATTTGTACGCCCTGGCAGCGGCGTTGTAAGCCGAGGCGAACGCGGAAAGGTCATCCGTCCGGACGACGGGCGTCCCGCCTTCGCTGGAAATGATGTCGGATTCACCCGCATCCGCCGGGGTACCGCCGCCGGCCAGCACATGTGCCTGGGTCGCCGCGGCCTGGAAATCAATCACCGCCTGGTTGTATTCCCTTTGGAAGACGGCCGCAGCCTGATCCCGGTTCAACACGGCCACGGCGGTGCAGAGTCCGCCGTTGCATGAACCCATGTCATCAACGACCCGGATCAGTTCGGCGTGTTCAAAGGTCGAACGCACGATGGATTCCGAAGTGATCGAATGGCGCTCGGAAGAGACTGGCGCCGCATCCCCGGATTGCTTTGAATCCAGCCGCGTTGCCGACTTGAATTCAGTCCTGATGCTTGATTCAAGCTGCTCGGCAATTCTTGCCCTGGCCTGGACGCCGGCGTCGGCCGGGCCCCGGGATGATTCACCGATACCGACGATCCATTTGTCGCCGGGGAACTTCCGCCCGAAGTTGTCATCGGCAACAACCGTGTACTGCGTCCGGTCGTCGGATTCGCGCGCCGCGCAGGACAGCATGCAGGCTCCGGATGAAGCGAGCAGCAGGAAAGCCGTCAATGTCCGTTTCAAGAAGTCACCCCGACAGAAGTTCCGCCCGATGATGGCGACTGGTGAATGCACCCTTGCCAAAATCGCGGCGCGGCGTGCATTTTCACGGTGTAATCTAGCAAAATCGGACACGTCGTGGAAGCGTTCATTATCAGCCCCGTCCAGTGCCCGGATGAAGGCGACCGATCCACGCCGATACCTTGAAACAACAAGCGGAACCATCCGATATATTCATTCATGTTTGACACTCTGGAGTATGGATTGTATCTTCAATGTAGATTCATTTGCGGACATGAAATGGAAGCAAAGGTTCAGAAGTGGGGAAACAGTCTGGCGCTGCGCATACCAATGGCCTTTGCCAGGCAGATCGGCCTTGTGAAGGACGGCCTGGTGCAGATTGATCTCGAGGGCGACCGCATATTCATACGCGCTGTCAGTTCGCACGAATTCCGCCTTTCAGATGCCTTGATGAAGGTAACCCCTGAAAATATGCATGCGTCTGAAGACTTTGGTGACCCGGTCGGGGGCGAAGCATGGTAGCCGACGACAGGATTCCGTTTGTTCCAGGTCGCGGTGATATCGTCTGGATCGATTTGAATCCAGCCCGTGGACATGAACAGGCCGGGCGACGGCCGGCGGTCGTCGTATCGCCGGACGACTACAACAGACGGGTGGGCCTGGCCCTGATGTGCCCAATTACAAGCCATATCAAGGGGTATCCGTTCGAGGTACCGTTGCCGACCGGGGGCTGCGTGGTTGGCGCCGTGCTCTGCGACCAGGTTCGAAGCGTTGCATGGCGGGAACGTAACGCCAGCTTGGCAGGACGTCTTTCCGATGACCGGATCAGGGCGGTGATCGAACGAATCGCCTCGCTGATTTCCTGATCTTCATCCACGGTTTCGACCTTCGGGCGGATTATCGGCTCTTCGGCCTGCCGGTGACCAAGATGGCCCCTACACAATCCACGCCGCTTCGATTACACTTGCGACCCTGCGCCGCGTGCGCGGGCCTGTCCGGTGGTTTACCGTGACGCGGTTCGGATGATTCAAGGGGTTCGCAGTGTTTTCGGCTGAAGCTTTCAACGGTTTCGACGACGCGGTATTTTCCGCCTTCCAGCAGAAGAAGCGGGCGTCCAACATGTACAACATGGAACGGATGCGCGTCGGCGAGTTGCTGAACATCGTGGGTGATGCGGCGGAAAAGGCCCTGCGCCAGTCGGATGTTACATTCGCCCGGGCCGTGACGCCGCATACTCCGTCGGTCTTCAATGGCCGTCAGGTCGCCGAGATGGCCCTTTATTTCACAAGGACCGCCGAGCAGAAGAAGGCGATTGCCCCCGTCCTGGACAGAAAGGTCGCGCTTCCGGACCAGATAAGCGATGCCGGCGAGTATCACAGGCACGGATTCCTTGGCGTCCTGGTCACCGAGGATCGTGTCGATGTCGGCTTGATGATCCACAGCCGGGCCTGGCTGGACATCATGAACATGCTGAACCGGTGCCGCGAGAAGGAAGAGGAGGCCCAGCGCCTTGTCCGCCTGCTGCACCTGCTGAAGGCGGGTGCTGTCGTGCGTCTGGCTCCCGGTCGTGAAGTGCCGGCAGCCGCGTTTGATGCCCCGATGCTTAACG
>JAKPTZ010000026.1 GCA_029555025.1 Deltaproteobacteria bacterium | reverse complement strand
ACCAGGGTCAAGCCTGGCCAGGCCACGGAAGACGTGCCGGTGTCCAGCGACGGGGCCGTGCTCGCCCAGCTTGCCAGGCGCCCGAACGCTTCATGGGATTCCCTTGTCGCACTGGATCCGACCGGCAGGCTGGCTGGGCTTTCCCCGGACGAGGCAAGGGCAGTCCTGATCCGAGTAAGGTACGAGGGCTACATTGCCCGCGAGCAGGTCGAGGCGGAAAGGATGGAACGCCATGATTCCATGAGGATTCCGCCCGACATCGAATACGGATCCATGCCCGGCCTGTCGATTGAACTGCGCGGCCGCCTTTCCAGAGAACGCCCGGCAACGATTGGTGCCGCAAACCGCCTTGAAGGAATGACCCCGGCCGCCCTTGCCGCCATTCTTGTCCGAATCAGATAGACCCCGATTGTTAAGATTCTGTCAATTTGGGTTGACTTGTCTTGTATGTAGGGATATACTGTCCACCATGAATCCAGATTGCGATTGTGTATCGTTACCGCGGTTATTTTCCTTTTATCGGGGGATTTTTATGTCCAGGCTCTTTTCGTTTCTGTCCGTATTCGTTGCAGTTTCCGTTCTTGCCGTCGCCGGTTTCGCCCAGACGGTGAAGCTGGTGTCGGCCGACACCGATACCGCGAAGTACCGCATTGACGGCGCCGCTGGCATCGAACAGGAAGGCGCGGTCGCGACCGCGGTCGAGGCGGCCCTGAATTTCGCCGCCAGTGAAGTCACCGGGGATCCCAACGAGAAGTTGAGCGCCCAGGCCTATGTGAAGAAGAACCTGGCGCAGTTGAATTCATTTGCGACGCCCGGCCAGATCTTCAAGCGCGGTTTCGATGCATCCGGCGACAAGATGATGGTCGGAATGTTCGTGATGGTTGACATCAAGGGACTGAAGGCCCACCTGGTCGCCGCCGGCGTGACCACGACGGGCGCCCAGCTTTCCGACGCCGTCGGCAAGCCGAAGCTTCTTGTCGTCTATAACCAGGGCGACTGCGCCCGTGGTTCGGAAACGTCGCCGATCTGCGCGATCCCGGCGAAGATCAAGGAATTCAACGCCGAGGTCGAAAAGAACGAGGCGAAGATCGACCAGCTTTTCGAAAAGGTCACCGCTTCGGACTGCCTGCGTCCGACCGAGCTTCGCGCTTCCTCGAAGACGACCGACAAGGCCGAAGGTTCAGCCAGTGTTTCTGCCAGGCGCACCGCGGTCGGTGGCGGCGGCATGTTCCATTCGTGGGGCGCCAGCCGCACCAGCGTCAGGGCATCGGCAAGCTTCAAGCGTTCCACGACGACCGAAGCCGCCATGGAACTGATCCAGGCCAGCCCGAATTGCAAGGTCTTCATCGACCAGGCGGGCGGCCTGCTGCGCGAGAATCAGGCGATCAAGGCGAAGAGGGATCAGGCCCAGGATGAACTTGAAAGACTGCGCGCCCAGGTGATGGACAGCGACACGACCACCCTTCGCGTCAACAAGTGGCTTATCGGCGAGCAGTGGGACATCGTTGACGCCGACGCGATCAACAAGGCCCAGCGCAGCCTGGACGCGATGACCTCGACCGAGGGAATCCCGGCCGACCCGGTTGCCGCGACCGCGCTGCTGGCCGGCGCCGACGTGTATGTGGTTCACGACTTCAAGGAAACCAGCCCGGGCGGCGCGTATCAGCTTGTCTTTTCCGTCAAGGCGTACGACGTCGTGACCGGAAAGCTGCTGGCATCGACGGTCGAGTCGTCGAACAAGATGTTCAACGAGGAAAAGGAAAACGCGACGGCCAAGGCCATCGGCAAGGCGATGCCGGTCGTCATCAACCAGATACTTTCGTACTGGTCCTCGATGGCTGAAAAGGGCGTCCCGACAAAGATCGTCCTGCGTGGACAGTTCACCAACGACATCGTTGACACGATCGAGGAATTTCTTGACGAGCGCCTGGTCGATGTCATCGGCAAGTCCGACTGCATGGGTTCCTGCAAGTGGAACAGCGAAATGACCACCAAACAGACCATTTCCGGAACTTACGTTCTGCCCGCTTCCAAGCGTCAGTCGATGCTTCGCAAGCTGCGCCGTTCGTTAAGCGACGAAGGGCTGGAATACGACATCGTCGTTCAGTCGCCGACGCTTGCGATTCTTCAGATCCTTTAAGGCACGAAGGGGGCGTTCCGGCGGGCCGGCCCAGCGGGCCTTGTTCCAACGGGATGCATAACAAGTCCGGGATGGTTGTCCCGGCGGAGGGTGATTATGTTCAAGAAGTTCTGGCTGGCTATGATCCTTTGTTTAATCGTCCCGGTTGGGGCGATGGCCCAGGAAGCGACGGATGACGTCGAGTTCGACAAGTACAGCACGACAACAGAACAGCTTCTGATGCTGAAGGGTGTTCTTAACACGACCCTTCCGGCGCCGCTGGTCGATAAGTTCTTCTTCATCCACGGCTTCAACCGTTTCAAGACCGCGATCACCGAAAGCGATCCGAACACCGCCGCAGTCCAGCAGTGGTGCATGACGGCCGTTGCCGGCACCCAGACCCGTCGCGGCGCGCTTGACCAGAACATGGAAGTCGAAATCACCCAGCGCGCCGTCGAGGAGCGCTGCTCGGACGTCTTCAAGTACGACGCCGACGTCATCCACAACTGCGTCAGGAAGACGACCGAGGAAGGCAAGCCCTACCTGGCGTGCACCCTGAATTCGAAGATCACGTTTTCGAAGTTCAAGGCGATGGCGGCCAACGGCAAGGTTTCCTGGGTTCCCGACACGACTTTCGGCAAGGGCGGAAAGGTCGAGGTGAAAAGCAGCCAGAGGGCTTCGGCAAGCCTCGACAAGGGAACGACGGTCGAACAGGCGACCGCCAGTGCCTTAAACACCCTTGTTCCGATGACCGCGATTATCGGCAAGCGCAAGATGCTCGACGTCCAGCAGTTCCAGGTTCACGCGCCGGTAATCAGCGCCAAGAAGGGCGTCGCGAAGTCCTGCCTGGGACGCGACACCGTCGAACTGGACCTTCCGTTCATCGTCATGGTCAACGCCGGCGGCAAGGAAGTCAGGAAGGGCTTCGTCAAGGCCAGAAAGATTTATGACGGATGCGACGAAACCCCGGAGATCCTGGAACAGGCCGCGAAGTCGAAACGGAAGCCGGAAATCAAGCCGATGGAAGCCCAGATCATTCTTGGCGGCAAGGATGTCAAGGCCGGCCACACGATGTGGGAAATGCCCTCGATCGGACTTAACGTCGGTGGCGGTCTGTCGTTCTCCCAGGCGATGGGCGGCGTCGGCTCGGGAACCTTCAAGATGTGGGCCGCGCCAGCCGTTAACGCGGAATTCAACCTTGCCCCCTACACCGGAATTTCCGAGTTTCATGTCTGGGGTTCGTTGAAGTTTTCCGGGTTTGCTGATGCCTATTTGAACAATGAGTTCGATAAGCTGGTCAGCAGCCTTACCTCTGAAAGCGTCGGTTCCGGTGACGTCACCTTCATGTTCCAGTTCGACGCCGGCGTCCTGAAGCGCTGGTATTCGCGCTTCTTCATCTTCGGCCTGATGGGCGGTATCAACCTTGGATACTACGCCTCGCTGGCCAACCTTGGCGACTACAGCGTCGGCGCGCTCGGCGTGGGCCTCAGCGGCCAGATCGAACTCGGCTTCCAGCTTGCACCGCGCTTCATCCTGGACTTCAGGTTCGGCTACAGGTTCGAAGCCGGCCTGGCCATGCTTTCGGATGGAACGGATGCTGTCGGCGACCCCAAGTTCATCGGCGTCTTCCACGGACCGGTCGCCACCCTGAACTTTGCGTATAACTTCTAGTTGTAATCCCAATCGGTTAACACTAAACTGACCCCGTCTGACTTACCCTTGGAGGTCCAGATTGAATTCCAGGCATATTTTCGTTCTGGCCTGCGGCGTCGCGGCCATGTCGATTTCAACCGGCGCCCGGGCGTCGATTAAGCAGGTTGCCGAGGCGGTTGATTGCGCCAACCGGTGTGTTGCCGCGATTTCCGGGGCGGTCGGCTGCGAGGCCGGTCTTGAGGCTTGTGGTAACGCCCTGTGGGCAGCTCTTGCGAAGGACGGCGCCGCCACAAGGGACGGTGCCGGTTCGGTCCAGGGCCCGGCCAAAGGCGGTGCCAGGCCGGCCTGGCTCGACAGCCCGCCGGTCAGGGACGGTTTCCTTTACGGCGTCGGATCCGGACGTGACATGGTCGCCGCCTTCTCGCGCGCGGCCGCGGTCATTTCGGCCCAGATAAGCGTGGAAGTTGATTCATCCTTCAACATGGTCACGGCGGTTCGTGAACATCAGATCGAATCCAGGGGACGCGTCCGCGGTTCGACCGAGGCGATCCAGTTGACCCAGGAGACGCTCTCGACAAGAACCGGCGGCGTTCTCACCGGCGTAACCGTGGCCCAGAGCTGGGAAGACGTTTCCGGCGAAGTGTCGGTACTGGCCGTGTTCGATTTCGCGGCGTTCAAGCAGGACAAGCAGCGCGCCATCGAGCAGCTTGGAATCAAGATATTCGATGCGGCATGGGACATCGCCGCGACCATCCAGGCCGCCGGCCGTATCGGCCCATCCGAACTCGCGATGATGAATTCGTATCTTCTGTACCTGAAGGAACGCATCCGTGACACGGATGACCCGGACAATGTGTGGCGCAAGGCGCATATCGAGTTCCAGGCCGCAATCGCCGGAATACTTGGGTGCATCAGTCCGTCGAATCTCGATTTCGAAGGCCCCCTGCTGGTTTCCGCAAGGGTCAACAGGCTGGCGTTTTCCTGTAACGGCCGGCCATGGGATCAGACGCGCTTCGCGCTTGAACCGGTCGGCGTCCTGCTGGACGGCCCGGATCAGGTGGTCACCGCGTCCGATGGCACGACGACCGCGAAGGTCGGAAAGATTTACGGTTCCGGAACGGAAGCCAGGGTCAGTCATGCCGGACTGGACAAGCTGCCGATCCTGAAGGGGCTGTGGCGAAAGTCCGGCGTTGCGGGCCGCCTTGAACTTTCCGGTCAGCGTCTTCCCGGTTCGACCGTGGTTACCGTTGAAGGCGTCGGAAAGGATCAGGCCGGACTGAAGGATGCGCTCGGGGCATTTGTCGCGCGTCACTGGGGTGGCGAAGCTGCGGAAAATGACGGCCAGCTCCAGATGAAGGCGACGGTTTCGCTCGGGCAGGCGGTTGCCGTCGGCGGGAAGCAGAACGTCCCGGTCGTGATGGAAATCGAAGTGCGCGAGGCGGCCACGAAGAAGGTACTGTTGAAGGAACAGGTCAAGTCCGCCGCCCTTGGCGAATCCGTCAAGGAAGCCGGGGAAGCCGCCATCAAAAACCTTGCCCCGCTGATTCGCAAGATGAAGTGATTCAGCAGTCTTCCTGCTTTGGCGCCACGTCGTTGACTGTATATTTATTCAAGACTTCAAGCATCGCATCCTGCAGTTCCTTCCACACGTCGTGGACGCGGCATTTTTCGCGAAGGCTGCAGGGCGTGTCTTCATCCAGGCACGGGTTCAGGGCAAACGGTCCTTCAACCGCGGTGAAGACATCGGCCAGCGTGATTTCGGACGGATCCCGTCGAATCCGGTAGCCGCCGCTTTTTCCGCAGGTGGAACGGACGATTCCCGCC
Source organism: Deltaproteobacteria bacterium (assembly GCA_029555025.1). Lineage (GTDB taxonomy): Bacteria > Myxococcota_A > UBA9042 > DTJE01 > DTJE01 > JAGOFO01. Next base: position 27,064 of record JAKPTZ010000026.1, on the reverse strand, counting down.
TGGGTCAGGGATTGCATCACCTTTGCCAGGAACTGAACCGGAACTTCCTCGGCCTCGGCAATTTCCTGGATTGAGTAACATCTGTCGTCAATTCTTGTGTTCAGGTAACGAAGTGCCCTGCACGCGTATTCGGTGGCCCTGGTAATCTTCATTCAGACACCTTTCGTCAATCCGGGGATCCGATACCCCAGTCTGGGCGCTAAGTTACATCAGATAAACTGGACCGTCAATGTCCGGTTTCGCATCTGCATTCATTTCGGGCCGTTTTGCGGCAGGCGGCAACAATCTGCCCGCCCGACGGCCGCCCGCCCGATAGTGGTAAACCATATTCGTTAAATCATCTTGAATGCCGTTGTCGAACGGAATAGAGTGTGAACCAAACACAAATGGAGGCTTCCGATGAAGTCCCGATTCTGTTTCCAGGTGATGTTGCTGGCGGTTCTTCTTTCCAGTCCCGTGGTGGCGCAGGTCGATTCGGCGCGGTACGGCGAGTTCAAGGATCGCAAGGCCGCGGTCGATACGGAAATCGCCTCGCAGGTCACGGCCATGGAGCAGCAGTTCACGGTCGATTCCGCGCCGCTTGTGGCAAAGAAGGCCGAAGAGCAGTTGCGCCTGGATCAGACCACCAGGCAGTGGAACGACATGACCAGGGCCGGCTTCGAGAACAAGGTTTTCAACATTATCCTTGATATCGTGAAGTCAAAGGTGTCCATCCCGTTCTTCTACCTGACCATCCTCCTGGCGCTTGCCTATCTGTTCTTCCTGAAGCGCGCCCTTTTCATGCGGCACAGGATCCTGATTTCCGTGATTGCCGGGATCCTGCTGGTTCTTTATTCAGTCGATCTTTTTGCCCAGGACAATTCAAGCCGTCGCCTGATCGACTCCAAGATCACGACGGTCAACAGGTTGCTTAACGCGGGCGAAATCGACAAGGCGATCGTGTCCATCGAGGAAACATCGGAAACCTTCATCGAAATGAGCCTTCCCGATGTGTCCAGCACGTGGCTGATCCCGGTCGAGTCCTTTCGCAAGGGCAGCTTCACCGAAAAGTACACCCTGGGCTGCCTTTATTATGAAAACAAGGACTTCAACAAAGTGACCGAACTGTTTTCCGGGGCCCTTTCCCTGCTGAAGCCGACCAAAGGCGAACTGGATCAGGTTGTCGCGATGCTGAAGTACTTCGAGGAAATCAAGGATCCGGTCAATGCGCTGCTTGCAATCGGCAAGGCTTCGGCGATCGGACCGGAGCAGGGCGACCTGCTGGCGCACCTTGACACGGCAGGACTCGGACCTGAGGAGCTTCGGGCGACACTGGAAATGCTTCTTTCCCGGATGCGCGGGGCGGTCGATTTCCTGAAGGCAGCGGTCTATCTGAATTCCCACGGCGATCCGGCCAGGGCTTCGGAAATGTATGCCAGGGCCGTCAGGACGGCACGCGACTCCGCCGGCTATCTGGGCCTTGCCGACTACGCCTACAACAACGGCCTGCCAGCCGAGGCAGCAGGCGCCATGGACAAGGCGTTTAAGTCCGCAAGAACGACCGAGGCGTTCCTGGCATACTTCAAGCTGGCCACCAAACATCAGATACCGAATGCGCCCGAGGCGTGGGATCGTGCCGTCGCAAGCGCCAGATCCATCGCCGACTTCGTCCTTGTTTCCAGATACCTGAAGGAACAGGACAAACTTTCGGACGCAATCGCCTATCTGAAGATGTCGGTCGATAAGAAGGGCACGCTGAAGGATCTGCTGGATGTGATGAACCTGGCGGCCGAAATGAACAGCGCCGCTCTCGTCGAGCAGATCGTCGATTCCGTGCTTGCCCGGACCCGTCGCTTCGAGGATTTCATGAAGATTGCCGGCGTATGCAACCAGGTCGCGCCCGGCAAGCTGCCACAGGTCTTTTCATCCGCGGTCGCTTCCGCGTACAAGCTGTCCCACTTCAGGGCGCTGGCCGGATTCGTCGTCGGGGCAAGCGACAAGGGGCTCATCTCTGTCGTCGTTTCGGGCGCCGTCCAGAAGATTGGCGGGGCAAGGGATCTGCTGACCCTGCGCAAGGAACTGATGGAAAAGGGATTCAAGGATGCGGTCGGGCCGCTGAACATGGCGGTCGTGAACCGCCTGCGATTCCACAACGAATTGATGTCACTGTTCAACATGTTCGAGGCCGAAGGATTCCGGGATGCCGCCGAGATGGCGCTGGCCCGCATCGTCGCGGTTTCATCGAAGCAGAACGTGATCGAAAACATCATGAACATGGCGCTGGAGCGCGAATACTTCAGTGCGGCCTTCGACGGCTGCCTCAGGCTCCTGCCGTCAAGGGATTCGACGAACGTGCCGGATCCGCGCCTGATTCCCGAAGCATCCCTGGTCCCGAACGGTCCGGAGATTGAGTACGGCGTGTTCTGCGCGGTCATCGGCCACAAGGCCGGACGTTCCGCCGACGCCCTTGCCGTCCTTGAAACCCGCGTTGCAGGCTTCCTGGAGGCCTACATCAACGACCCTGATTCTGTCATCGCGGGCCCGGTCAACACCTATTTCTACCTGAGGCTGCTGTGGGAGCTTTCCGGCGTGTCGTCGATGGTTCCGCGGTACGAACAGATCTACAAGGTGGTCGAGACCAGGTACCTGGAAGAGTACAAGGCCGAAAAGTCCGAGGCCATTTCGGAAAAGCAGATCGAACTGGAAAACCGAAGGATCGCCTTGAATCAGGAGATTGCCGCAATCCAGGCGGAAACCGAGGAAACCGCGCAGAAGATCGAGGCGTTCCGCGAAGAGCACCGTAAGCAGGTGTTCAAGAAAATCGCATCCTTCATGCGCGTGTCGGCCACCGTCGGGCTTTTCATCGTGGGAATCGTGATTGCCGCCATCGCCGGATGGCGCTTCAGCCGGAAGCTGACCAGGTTCCGGATTTCAGGGTTCACGTTCAAGTTCTTCGAGACGTTCGGGTTTGAACTGATGTTCACCATCATCCTGCTTCCGGTAGGTCTGGTGATGCTGGTTGTGTCCCAGGTTTCGATGATGGTGCAGCACATCCAGCAGGATGCGGAAGAGGAGATGCTGTGCGACCGCGTCAAGGGTTATGACCCCGAATAGTCTTCAGGCCGCCCCCGTCCGTCGCCGATAAGTCGCAATCAGAAAATCAAGTGGAATGCGGGGTGAACGGGACTACCGCGTGTTGTAGTTCGGCGGCTCTTCCGTGATCTGGACGTCGTGGACGTGGGATTCACGCAGGCCGGAATCGGTGATCTGCACGAATGTGGCTCGTTCCCAGAGCTCGGGAATGGTTCTTGCGCCGCAGTATCCCATGCCGGCCTTCAGGCCGCCCATCAGTTGATACACCACCTTCGAAAGCGGACCCTTGTAGGGCACGCGCCCTTCGACACCTTCCGGAACCAGTTTTTCCGGCTCGTAATCGTCCTGGAAGTATCGATCCTTCGATCCCGACTTCATCGCGCTCAGGCTTCCCATGCCGCGATAGACCTTGTAGGAACGGCCCTGGTAATAGACGACGTCGCCGGGGCATTCCTCGGTACCGGCCAGCATGCCGCCGACCATGACCGAGCTTGCGCCAAGCGCCATCGCCTTGACCAGGTCGCCTGAAAACTTGATGCCGCCGTCGGCAATGACCGGGATGTCGTGCCTCTGCGCTTCCTCGGCGCACATCGCGACCGCCGTTGCCTGGGGCACGCCGATACCGGCCACGACGCGTGTCGTGCAGATGGAGCCCGGCCCGATTCCGACCTTGACCACGTCGGCCCCGGCATCGACAAGTGCCTTGACCGCTTCGGCGGTGGCAATGTTGCCGGCGCTTACGTCAACGTCGGGGAACCTGGCCTTGATTTCGGCAACCGCCCTGATGACGCCGGCCGAATGGCCGTGGGCGGTATCAAGCGCCAGAAGATCAACACCGGCTTCGACCAGGGCCGCCGCGCGGTCCAGCCGATCCGGTCCGACGCCGATTGCGGCCGCGCACAGCAGCCGTCCACGGTGATCCTTGGCGGCGTTCGGGTGCTTGCCGACATTCTCTATGTCGCGGAAGGTGATCAGGCCGACAAGCTTGTGGTTTTCATCGATCAACGGCAGCTTTTCGATCTTTTCGCGGTGAAGAATCTCCCTGGCATCGGCGTAGGAAATACCGGCCCTGCCGATGACGGGCGTTTTCGTCATCACGTCCGAAACCAGCTTGTTCATCTGGGTTTCAAACCTGACATCGCGATTGGTCAGCATGCCGACCAGGCGGCCTTCGGAATCGACGACCGGGAAGCCGGAATACCCGCGCTTCGCCATGAGCTGGCGAACCTCCGCCAGGGTCAGATCCGGCGTCACGGTGACCGGGTCGTCGATAATCCTGGACTCGGCCTTTTTCACCTTGCGGACTTCCCGGGCCTGATCCGCAATCGAAAGGTTCTTGTGAATCACGCCGATTCCGCCTTCCAGGGCAAGCGCGATGGCCGTTCCGGATTCGGTCACTGTGTCCATCGCGGCGCTGACAAGCGGGATGTTCAATTCGATGCGGCGGGACAGCCTTGTCTTCAGGATGGCATCCTTCGGCAGGATCTGGCTGTGCTGCGGTACCAGCAGCAGGTCATCGAAGGTAAGGGCCGGTTTGTCGATCAACATGCGCATGATGTGTACTCCTGCCCCTTCCGTCGGGGACACGACCAAACTTGCTTCTTTGAACCGATGCTTCCCGGAAAGTTGCTTGACAGGTGCGGCCTCCGGGGCCACCGGGTATCCATTTGTATTAGAATAGCGGCCGGTTGTAAAGGGGCATTCAATGCCGAACCGGGAATCTGGAATCGAGGAAGGCGACGACGGAACCATCGACGACGGCCGTGATCTGTTCGGCGAGCCGTTGCGGCAACCAACCGAGGGCGCGCGTGGAGGGGGGCGGCGCCAGGATCGGGCGGCCCATGAAACCGAAGCAGCCTGGCAGGGATCCGCCCTTCGCGGCGAGGATTCGGGTGATGCCGGGACATCCGGCGCGGACGCGCCGCTGGCGGATCGCATGAGGCCCCGGACCCTGGATTCCCTTGTGGGACAGCAGGATGTGCTGGGCGAAGGTGGTTTCCTGCGCGAGGCCATCGAGGCGGATATCATCCCGTCCGTTATCCTGTGGGGACCGCCCGGATGCGGCAAGACTTCGCTGGCGAGAATCATCGCGGAAAGGACGATGTCTGTTTTCGTGCCCTTTTCGGCGGTGATGTCGGGCGTGCGCGAGGTACGCGCCATTGCGGCATCCGCCGTCGAGAGGCTCCAGTCAGGCGGCCGCAGGACCATCCTGTTCATCGACGAAATCCACCGGTTCAACAAGGCCCAGCAGGATGCCTTCCTTCCTCATGTCGAGTCGGGCGCCATCACGCTGGTCGGAGCGACCACCGAAAATCCGTATTTCGAGGTCAATTCGGCGCTTCTTTCCAGGTGTCGCGTCGTCAGGATGGCGCCGTTGTCCGAACAGGAAGTGCTGCTGCTTGCCAGGCGCGCGCTTGGCGATCCGGTCAACGGGCTCGGGGCGCATGACATCTCGATTTCGGACGAAATGCTGCTGGCCCTTGCGCGGGCCTCGGACGGCGATGGCCGCAGGATGCTGAACCTGCTGGAGGCATGTTTCGGCCATGCCGTCAGGCGCGGCTCCCGTGTGGTTGACCAGGCCGTGATCCAGGCGGTCCTGACCGGGCCAGGTCTTCGTTACGATCGCGCAAGCGAGGAACATTACAACGTAATTTCTGCCTTCATCAAGTCGCTGCGGGGGTCGGATCCGGACGCCGCGATGTATTACATGGTCAGGATGCTTGAGGGTGGTGAAGACCCGCGTTTCATCTGCCGTCGCATGATAATTTTTGCGTCCGAGGACATAGGGAACGCCGATCCGCGCGCGCTGGCGGTCGCTTGCGACGCCAAGGACGCCCTGCTTTTCCTGGGGCTGCCCGAGGCCGAGATTCCAATGGCCCAGGCGTGCACGTACCTGGCCTGCGCTCCCAAGTCGAACAGATCCTACCTGGCCCTGCACGCGGCAAAGGACGCGGTGAAAAATACCGGGTCGCTGGAAGTGCCGATGCACATAAGGAACGCACCGGTCAAGGCAATGGCTTCGCACGGTTACGGCCAGGGATATGCCTATCCGCACGATTACGATGACGCCTTCGTGTCCTGTGACTACCTTCCGGATGCTCTTGCGGGCAGCCGCTTCTATCAGCCCCGCGACTGCGGATATGAAAAGACGATGGGCGAGCGTCTTGAGTGGTGGCGGTCCAAAAGGCGCCCCGATCCGCCCCGCGATCGGTAGGGGCGAATGAAAATTCGCCCGCCTCGGAAGTAACCGCACGCCCCATGAATGACGCAGTCGTGCCTGTGGCCGGCCATGAAGTGTCCGGTTCGAGAGGCCTCACCGGACACTTATGGTCCGGCCCGATCCGCCCCGCGATCCGTAAGGGCGAATGAAAATTCGCCCGCCGCGGTCGAGCACGTTGCCTTAAATCGCGCCGTGCCCTTCGATCCTCACATTTCGTTGATCATCTTCTTGAAGCGGTCGCCGCGGTCTTCGAAACTGGTGAACTGGTCGAATGACGACGCCCCCGGCGACAGCAGGACCACGCTGTCCGGGTCGGCGATTTCGCGGGCACGGTTCACCGCCGACCGCATGTCCTGAACGATTTCCAACGGAACGGCCTTCGGGAATTCCCGCTTCATCCGCTCCGCGCATGCACCGAACAGCACCACGTGGCGGCATCTTTCCCCGATCGCGGTCGCCATGTCCTTAAGTTCCAGGTTCTTTTCGTATCCGCCTGCCAGCAGCACAAGCGGTCGCCCGGCAAACGACCTTATTCCGACCGCCGCCGCGTGGGGATTGGTCGCCTTGCTGTCGTTGTACCAGTCAACCCCGTCAAGATGACGGACGAATTCGATCCGGTGCGGCAGTCCGGCGTACGTACGAAGGCCGTTCACCAGCGAAGGGATGCTGACCCGCCGATCCTGAAGGGCCATACACGCCGCGATTGCCATCAGCGCGTTTTCCGTGTTGTGCGGGCCGGGCAACTTCAATTCGTCCCGCCTGCACACTTCAATCGCCCTTTTCCTGGATGCGATCCACAGTCCGCCGTCCTCCAGGAACGCCCCGTCCTCGACGGAGTGTTCAAGGGAAACGTCAACGACCGCCTGCCCGTTTCCGGATATCCAGCGGTTGCCTGGCGTGAACCACGTCTTCAGGACGGGATCGTCGATGTTGCGGACGAAGGCATCGCCGGCCATCTGTGCCGCCCCGACCATCGCCTTTGCCCGGACGTAAGCCTCCCATGTCCCGTGGTGGTCGATGTGGTCGGGCGCCAGGTTGGTTACCAGCGCCACTTCCGGCCTGAACTGCCTGCACGTTATAAGCTGGAAGCAGCTTACTTCGGCAACGACCACGTCCTTTTCCGTAAGGTCCTGGACTTCCCCGCACAGCGCGTTGCCAAGATTTCCCGCGGCCCGCGCGGGAATCCCGCATGCATTCAGCAGGTGTGCCGTCAAGGTCGTCACCGTGCTCTTGCCGTCCGTCCCGGTGACCGCGATGGTGCGGCCGGGGAAGAATCGGAAGAAAAGTTCGACCTCGCCGATTACTTCGTCGGCAACTCGCTGGGCAAGCCTGAAAGCCGGAGCGTGGGGCGCGATTCCCGGTGAAAGTACCGCCACGCTGCCGGGCCTGACAACCTCGCATCCGAAGACGGTTTCGACCCGCCGATCAACGGAACCGGCCACCGATTCCCGCAGATCCCGGTTATCGCGCATATCGGAAAGGACGACCTGGGCGCCGTGCGAGGCAAGCAGGTTGGATGCGGCGATGCCGCTTTTTCCCATTCCGATTACGCAGAATTTTCTTCCTTCAACAAGCATTGGGGCCCCCTTGAGTCAATTTCACCCGGCAGATGAAACGGCGCCGAGTCGCTGCACCAGTTCGTCGGCAAGCTGGAAAAGGTCATCGCCCCCGAAGAATATGATCGTGTCGCCATCGCGCAGAACCTTCAGGATTTCCGGAATGATATCGGTCATTTCCGGGATATACGCCACATCTGAACCGGCGTCGCGGATCCTGCCGACAAGCCAGTCCGTATCTATCCCCGGAATTGGAACCTCACCGGCGGTGTACATGCGCGTGACGAAAGTCAGGTCGGCGCCCTTGAAGGCTTCAGAATACTCGTCGCCCAGGTAATGGATCATCGTGAAACGGTAAGGCTTGAACACGCACAGGATCCTGCCCGTCGCGAACTTGCGCGCCGTATTGATCACGCAGCGGATGCCGGTCGGGTGCGATATGTAGTCCTTGACCACCAGTCCACGGTCGGTCCGGACGCACGAAAATCGGTTTTCGAGCCCCCGGAACGTGCCGACTGCAGCCCTTACAGTTTCGAGCGGGACGCCCTCGTGAATCGCGACGCTTATCGCCCCGGCCATGTTCATCGCATTGTATTCGCCCGGGATGTGAAGGATGAATTCGCCCATGTCCCCATCCGGTCCCGACATGGAAAATACCGTTGTCATCCCGACGGTTCGTATGTCGCGCACCACGAAGTCGCACGAAGGGCCGCATCCGAACGTGACGCCCGGAAATCCGCTTCTGCGGCGAACCTCGGCAATGTTTTCGTCGTCGCCGTTTGCATGAAGCCTGCGCGGCGCCATGGGGCCGGCAAGGTATCCTGAAAACAGCGCCAGCAGGCCTTCCAGGTCCTTGTAATAGTTAAGGTGATCGGCCTCGAGGTTGTTGATCACCATGACGTCAGGGCGGATGTTGGTGAAGGAACCGTCCGATTCGTCCAGTTCGCAAACGATTGTTTCGCCGTCCGTCGGGCGTGAATTCGTCTGGAAGTTCAGCAGCCTTGCCCCGATTGCAAATGCCGGATTGACACCGGCGCATTCGAGCAGCCACGTAATCATGGCCGAAACCGAGCCTTTTCCGTTCGTCCCGGTGACCCCGATCGACTTGCGGCCGCGCATCACCGCATCAAGGATCATCGACCGGTGAACCACCGGGATTCCCGCCTTGCGCGCCGCAAGCAGTTCCTGGTTCGTTTCCGGTATCGCTGTCGATACGACCACCAGATCCGCGCCGCGAAGGTTTTCCGGGTTGTGACCGATGAATACGTCGGCACCGGCGTTTCGCATTTCAATCGTCAGGCACGATTCGCGAACGTCTGAACCCGAGACCTTGTGGCCTGCGTGCAGGACCTGTCTGGCCACGGCGCTGACCCCGACGCCGCCGATGCCAATGAAGTGAAAGTGTTTGAAATCGTTAAGTTCAATCTGACTCATTGCGGTGCTGTCCGTAAATACTGAAAGATGAAGGCCGCCGAATCTCCCGCCCGGGCGGATCGCTCTGCCGGTGGCGGGTTGTCCAACCCAGCCTGTTATGCGTCCCGAAGGATAACCCAGTACGTGATTATTGTCTTCAACGACACGGGCCCGTGTTATCGGCCGCGTTCGCGCAGGGATTCGGCAAGCCTGGCCGCCTCCAGGCCAAGCGTCGGTCTGACCGACTGGCCTGCGATGATTTCCAGTGCCCTGACGGCATCCGGTCCGCCGATGTCGGCAATGGCGTATGTGGCGGCCCATGCGATAGACCCTTCGTTCGAAAGGGTCAGGCGTCCAAGCGTAAGGACCGTCCGGGGAACCTTCAGGCGCCCCAGCGTGCCGATTGCACGAAGGGCCAGGTCACCGGAAGAAGACAGGGCCAGTTCCTCGACGGCGGCGACGCAGTCGGTGTTGTTGCGGACGGCAAGCTCCTCCAGCGCCCGCATCAGGACTGCAAGTGGCACGGGACCACGCCGGCGTGAAGCGATTTCGCACAGCTTTTCATCGGCAACCCCCGAAATCGCCTGAATTTCGGAAACCTGACGGATAAGATCGAACAGCGAGGCACCCAGGGAGAGGAATCCGTCTTCGCAGGCGAAGATCGTGTCGGAGTTGGCGCTTTCAAACGTTTCCGATTCCAGCGTGCGGGAAAAAACCTTCAGTTGAAGCATCGACGCGACTTCGATTCCGTCTCCTGCGGGGCGACAGCCGAGCGCGATTCGAAGGGAATTTCCCGGCATCGCCATGTCGCGCGCCGCAAGCAGTGCGAAGCCGGCCGCAGCAAGGGCCGGACAGCAGTCTTCGGACTCCACTTCCGTCTGGATTTCGGCCACCTTCCATCGAGCCGGTGGTTCCGCTGGCTGCGGTGTCGCGCACCCGTGAAGCGTTGCCGCGGCAAGCGCGGCTGCGACGAGCACCCGTCCAGTCCAGGCCGAAATGGAAAACCGTCGCGGCATCATGGGAACCCGTTTCGTTTGCGACATGATAAAATACCGCGTTTCCAAACGGAGGGCATGTCCCTTTCATGAAATCGACAACGTCGTCAACCGAATCAAGGCCGAACAAATCGACCATCGAGCCAAGGCTGCTGAAGGGCTTCAGGGATTTTCTCCCGGACGAGCAGGCGGCCCGGCAGACGATGCTTTCCGGTATCACCGGGGCTTTCGAACTTTGTGGTTTTGCACCACTTTCCACACCCGCCATCGAATACGCCGACATCCTTCTTGGAAAGTATGGCGACGAAGGCGAAAAGCTGCTTTACAAGTTCGAGGATAACGGTGGCCGCCAGGTCGCCCTGCGTTATGACCTGACCGTTCCGCTGGCACGCGTGGTCGCCCAGTACAGGGATATTCCGAAGCCGTTCAGGCGGTATCAGCTTGGCACCGTCTGGCGGGCCGAGAAGCCGGCTCATGGTCGCTTCCGCGAGTTCATGCAGTGTGACGCCGACATCATCGGCACCGCCTCGTCCCTTGCCGATGCCGACTGCATCGCGGCCGGCATCATGGGATTGAAGTCGGTCGGGCTTGAACGCTTTGAAGTCAGGATCGGGCACCGTGGCGTCCTGAACGACGTTCTTGGCCAGTTCGGCGTGACCGTCCCGGACGCCCAGGCCGACATCCTGCGCAACCTGGACAAACTGGACAAGATCGGGCCCGGAGCCGTCGCGGAAACGATCGCGGCCCAGGGGTTGATGGATGCGGATCAGGCCGGACGTCTTATTGCCACGATTTCGGGGGCCGGCGTGCCGACGGTCGTCACCGAAGCCGGACTGGCCGGGGCCGAACATTTGCGTGGCGTCCTTCAGGCCCTTGAGTCGATGGGTTTTGGACCTTTCATCCGGGTCGATATGTCGATTGCCCGTGGCCTGGACTATTACACGGGCACCGTTTATGAAACGATGCTGCTGGATCTTCCGTCGGTAGGTTCGATCATGAGCGGCGGTCGATACGACTGCCTGCTTGAGACTTATGGCATGCCCGAGGTTCCGGCCGTCGGAATCAGCATCGGCGTTGACAGGCTTTTCGCGGCGCTTGCGGAACTTGGACAGGCCCCGATGGGCGGTGCCGGGCCGCGCGCGGTGGTGTGCACCCTGGGTGACAGGGCCCTGGATTCGGCCCTTGGCCTGGTGTCGGAACTTCGCGACGCCGGCATCTCGTGCGAGGCGGCCCCCGAGCCTGGCGCCAAACTGAAGAGGCAGCTTGCCCACGCTGTTCGTCGGGGCGCCAGATATGCGATACTTCTTGGCGAAGACGAGGTCGGTCAGGGCGTCGTGACCGTGAAGAACCTTGCCACCGGTGAACAGGGCCAGGTGGAACGTAACCAGGTTGCTTCGGCGCTGGTTTGATGCAGGTGTCGGAAGATGGCTCGGGACAGCGATCTTGAACAGGAACTGGCCGACATCGCGGCATTGACCGAACGGTTGCGCGTTCACTTCAATGCGTACTTTCTGGGCCTGGAAAAGAATGCCCCGATGAATCTGCGGGATCAGCTTGAACGGCGCATCCGGACATCGATCCTTAACGACGAATGCAAGGCCTTCTACAAGTTCCGTTTCCAGGCCGCGGTTTCCAGGTATCGCACGATGTCGGTTTATTGGGATCGGATTCTGCGGGATCTTGAAACCGGCCGTACCAGCCGTGCGAAGCTGCGGGCCGAAAAGGGTTACGGGGCGGCAGCCGTCGAAAATATCGAAACTCCGCGGATGAGGCGCATTCGCGAGGCCGCGGCAAAGAACGCGGCAGGCGCGGACGGCGGTGACGGCGGTGACGGCGGTGACGGGACGGCGGGCACGCAGTCCGGGCCGGCCCACGGTCGGGCATCTCTTTACGAACAGTTCATCCAGGCCCGCCAATCGGTCGGACTGCCGACCGAGGGGATTACGCCGGAAGGATTTGCCAGGACGCTTGCAAAGCAGAAGCAGATCCACACCGCCAACCCGGAAATCAGGGACGTCGAATTTTCCGTCAAGGTGAAGGAAGGTCGCGTCGTCGTTGTTGCCCGCCCAGTCAAATAGCCATTTGGTGGAACAATTCCCGCGGCAGGGGGGTCTTGATGCTTTTTTCCCAGCAGATTCGTTTCAAGCGTGACGGCCGTGCCCTTCAACCTGAAGCGATACGTTCATTCATCCGTGAATACGCGTCCGACATGATCCCCGATTACCAGATGGCCGCCATGCTGATGGCCGTGTTTTTCAAGGGGCTCAATCCCGACGAGTTGTGGGCGTGGACGGATGCGATGCTTCGTTCCGGCGACGTGATGGACTTTTCGGATATCCCGGGTGCCAAGGTCGATAAGCATTCGACAGGCGGGGTCGGCGACAAGATATCGATTCCGCTGGCCCCGCTGGTGGCCGCATGCGGCGTCAACGTTCCGATGATTTCGGGGCGCGGCCTGGGGCACACCGGTGGAACGCTGGACAAGCTCGAATCGATACCCGGGTTCAAGACGCGGATCGGGACAAACGAATTTCGCGCGGCGCTTGCGGCAAACGGCGTCGCGATGCTTGGCCAGACCGAAAACATCGTGCCGGCCGACAAGCGCATGTATTCGCTGCGGGACGTCACCGGAACGGTCGAGTCGATTCCCCTGATTGCGGCGTCCATCATGTCGAAGAAACTGGCCGAGGGCATTTCGGGCCTGGTTCTTGACGTGAAGGTGGGCAGCGGCGCGTTCATGAAGGGCGTTGACCAGGCACGTGAACTGGCAGGAACGCTTGTCGCGGTCGGCCAGGCCGGTGGGGTTCGCACGACCGCGTTCCTGACCGACATGGACGAGCCGCTTGGAACGATGGTCGGAAATGCCCTTGAGATTGTTGAATCTGTGCAGATCCTGCGCAATGAAGGCCCGGCCGATACGACCGCACTGACGGTCGAACTTGGCGCCAGGATGCTCCTGCTTGGCGGGGTGGTTGTCAGTCACGAGGAAGGTCGCGAAAGGATCCTCGGCGCGATTGCGTCCGGGGCGGGGCTCGACAAGTTCCGCGCGATGATTGCGGCGCAGGGTGGAAATCCGGCTGTCGCGGACGACCTTTCGATCCTTCCGCGGGCCGCCCGCCAGATCGGCGTCAAGGCTTCACGGAACGGTTATGTGACGGCCGTCGATTGCGAAAAGGTCGGGATTGCGTCCCTGCTGGTCGGCGGCGGCCGGCGCAGGAAGGAAGACGAAATCGATCCTGCCGTCGGCGTGCGCATTCTGGCCCGAAGGGGAACTTTCGTGTCCGTGGGCGACGACGTGGCGGTCATCGAATACAACTCGGACGCCAGCCTGGATGCGGCGTCGAAGCTTCTGTCGTCGGCCTTTTCGATTGGGGATGAAATGGTTCCGGCCGGACCGCTGGTCATCGACGTGATCGACGGCGCCGCCCTTTGAATGGAGATTGTCGGACATGAAGTTTGAATACTCGAACCCGGTTCAGGTCGTTTTCGGGCCCGGCAGGATTTCGGAACTGGGGAAGTTGACGGCGGGCATCGGTAATCGCGCAGTCGTGGTGATTGGCGGCGGAAGCGTCCGGAACAACGGGACCCTGGACAAGGCCGTCAAATCCCTGGAAGCGGCCCGCGTCGCGATCCATGTTTTTGAAGGTGTCGAGCCGAATCCCAGGATTTCGACGGTGCGTCGCGGAATCGACGCGATCAGGGCGTTTCGCGGCAACGTGGTCATCGCCCTTGGCGGCGGCAGTGTGATGGACGCGGCCAAGGTGATGGCGGCCGGCGCCCTTTACGACCAGGATCCCTGGAAGATGTGCAAGGTGTCCCAGGCGAAGCCTGTGGCCCCAACCGCAAGCCTTCCCGTGATTACGGTCCCCACGCTGGCGGCCACCGGTTCCGAGATGAACTGCAATGCGGTCATCACGAACTGGGAAGCGAACATGAAGGCGGCCGCGATTTATCCGATCCTTTATCCGAAGCTTGCCTTAATCGATCCCGAACTGACCGTCACCGTTCCGAAGTATCACACGGCCGCCGGCGTGGTCGATATCATCACCCACGTGACCGAGGGTTATTTCAACGCTCAACCGGGGACGCCGTTGCAGGATCGCATGGCCGAAGCCGTGATTTCGACGGCGATCGAGCATGGCGCAAGGGCGGTCGCGGACGGTTCCGACCTGGCGGCCCGCGAGGCGGTCATGTGGGCTTCGACCGTCGCGTTGAACAACTGGATCCACGTCGGCTGGAACGCGCCTTTCCCGTGCCACGGCATCGAACACGTCCTTTCCGCGCATTATGACGTTTCACACGGCGCCGGCCTGGCCGCAATCAGTCCTTCATGGATGCGGTTCGTTGTCCGCAGGGTCGGGCCGGGCAAATGGGCCGGCTTTGCCCGTCGCGTCATGGCTGTCGATTGCGCAGACGATGTCGAGGCCGCGCTGCTCGGCATCGACAGGCTGGAAGAGTTCTTCGCGTCCATCGGGGCTCCGACCAGGCTTTCGGGCCTTGGCATCCCGGCCGCGGAAATCCGGCGGCTGGCCGAGGACACCGTGCGCGTGTTCGGTGTTAACGGGGCGATCGCGGGCGTGCCGCCGCTGACCGTCGATGACATCGAAAGCATCCTGAACTCCGCCGCGTGACCGGTCCCGGCGGGCGATTTTCCTGCCCTGAGCCCGCCGAAGGGCCTGTCGAAGGGTCATTCGCCCCTACCGTTCGGGGTTAGTTCGGCCCTTCGTCATTTGTGGACGGATTTCTGCGCTACGTTCTTGTGCGGCAGGACTGTGTTCAGTCCAGATCCACGATGTAATGTCGTTGGCGCGCGCCCGGCAGATAGCCGGTCATGCTGCGCCCGAACAGTGCGTTGTAATTGATTTTCGTGGAATCGTCAGAGAAGTGGAAATCGATCGGTCCGTTGACATTTGTGGTGCCTTCGGGCCTGTAGGGCGTCAGCGCCCGCCTTTCAAGAGTCGCCGGGTCATACCAGGTCAGGACGTATGGGTCGTCAAACCACGAGATGAAAGAGCTTCGATCCGGGGCCGAGATCCCGCCGGCCATCGCGTGGTCGATGGTATGGTTCGACCCGTCGGCAATGTGGTGGATGATCAGCGATTTGGCAAGCGTGCCCTGGTCGACAATTATGGTTCCCATCGCGAAGCCCCTGGCGTCGTTGACTTCCCAGACAGTCCAGGGATCTTCACGTCCGCCCATTCCAAAGGATGTGATCGACATCAGGACCTCGGTTCCCGAACCATCGAGCATGATCCGGAGCATGTCGCATTCTTCCAGACTGTATGAATCGCACCTTGGCAGCACGTAGATCGATGTCGAGTCGTCCGCGATCCTCCATCCCATATTCTGGGTCCGGATCGGCGTCACGCTGAACACCGGGTACGGGTAGTTGGAATACAGTCCGCTGATCCCTTCGGCAATCAGGGTCAGTTCACCGCCCGTCGTTTCAAGGGAGTACAGATCGATTGCGTTGGAGTTATCAAGGGTTGGGTTGTTTTTGAATCCTGCCAGTCTGGTTTTGTCTGGTGTCAGCGCCAGGAAGCTCATCGTGCCTTCGGCAAGTTCCGTCGCCGGTCCACCGCTGATCGGGGTGGCCATGATCTTCGATCCCTCGGTGTTGAAGAACACTGTCGTGTCTGAAGCGATGACGCTTCCAGTCGCCGTTCCGTCCAGATCGGTCGCCGTGCCGTCGGCCAGGTCAACCAGCTTCATGCCGCCCAGGGTATCCACCGTCACCACGAAGGTGCCGCCCGGTAACGCGCTGAAGCCCCTTGCGTCGGTCTGTGTGTACAGGACGGTTCCGTCCGCGATGCTTGCGATCGTCACGGTCGAACCCTTGCTGTAGTGACAGACGATGGTCCTTCCGTCCGGAGTCATGTGGAGGCTGGACCACGAGTCGGACTGGCACAGTGTCCAGGTCGACCCTGAAACCGGGTCGGCCGAATGGATCGTGACCATCGAATTCGTGGGCGTCACGCCTTTTTCGTTAAAGACGACCCGGGAAGAATCCGGAGTGACCATGAAGTTCTGGCTGTAGCTGTCGGTCATGACCGTCGTAAGCAACCGTGCGTCGCCGCTGCCGTCGATGGGCACGGAATAAAGCATGTTGCGATTGTCCCGGTCTCCGAACGCCACGAACGTGGAATCGGGGGAAACCTGCAGTCGCCCCGCGTTGGCTGCCAGCGGCCGCCACAGCCCGGAATCTTGAAGATCAAGTGATTTCAGGACGCCGAAGGCGGTGATGCCGACCAGATAACGATTGTCGGGTGACAATATCGGCATGATTATGTCGTTTGCGGGAAGGTCTGCCACCGCACGTCCGCGGCTGAGGTACTGCGGCGGGATCATTTCAGTCACGCCATAAAAGATTTCGTATCCATCGAACCAGGCGCCCTGTTCGAAGCCGCTTCCGTCCGGCGCGCTATACACAAATGTGTACATGCCGGCAATAAGATCCTCCATATTCCAGTTTCCTTCGGTGTCGGTCGTCGAGGTGCCGCGAACCATTCCCGACTCGATCGCGGTAACCGATATGCCGGCATTGTCTTCCTGGCCGACCATCGTCGCCCGACCGCTGATCCTGTTCCATGGAACCTCCAGACTGAACTCGGGC
This sequence comes from Deltaproteobacteria bacterium, assembly GCA_029555025.1. Classification (GTDB taxonomy): domain Bacteria; phylum Myxococcota_A; class UBA9042; order DTJE01; family DTJE01; genus JAGOFO01. The sequence continues at coordinate 10,195 of JAKPTZ010000026.1, read as the reverse complement.
CAGATCGTGATTACGGAAGGGTCAGATACCTTCAGGCCGGTGACTGCAACCCAATCCAGGCAGCTTCCCGCGTAGTTCGTCAAGGCCGCGCAGACCCTGTATTTTCCTGGCAGCAGGCCGGCAAATTCGTAACTGCCGTCGGCCCTGGTAACAGAAATGTGTTCCCTGCCGGGCAGATAAACCATGATTCCGGCATCGTTTCCGCCCGGTCCGGTCGCGGATTCCCCGAAAACGGCCCGGCCCCTGATTATCCCGGTTGCAGTTAATGTCATGTCCGGGATAACGACCACAGCTCCGTCCGCCACCTCGACGTCCAGCGCTGTCCTGGATTTTTCGACAGTGAAGCCTTCATAGGTCGCTTTGATTCGGTACTTTCCCTCAGGCACGGTAGTGAACTCGTAGTCTCCGCCTGTCGTGGTGACTGTCGACGCCCCCGTCCAGGCCGGATTCATGTCGTCTGAAAGCCTGATTATGATTCCACCATGGTCGGTCATGTTGGTGAAGGTCACCCGCCCCCTGATGGTGGCGGTTCCGCCCAGCGAAACGTCCGTCAGTCCGGCGTCCGAGTCGGGCACGACCGCTTCATCGGGCGTTTCCATGTCTTCCGGGTACGAATCTTCGCCGTTGTCGGGCGCAAGATCCTGCAGGTTGGTGTCCTGGTTCTCGACGATGTCGCAGGCGGCGTTCCCGTCCGGACAGTTGCAGTTTTCGTCAGTGCCGCAGCCTTCGAGCCCCCACCCGAAGACGATTGCGGCGGCCATGGTGAGCATTGTCCGATGCATGCTGTTCATAGATCCCCCCCTTTTTGTAAAAGCCACTATACGTCAGTCTGCTCGTCTATTTGACTGTAGTCAATGGCTTGCCCAAATAAGATTCTAAGGTTCATTGGGCGATGACCTAGCGGTGCCTGTCGCCAGTTCGACTTCGGGCAGCGAGTGTTCGCCGGAGTCGCACAGGACCAACACTGGTGACTTGCCGGCAAATTGTGTCCCGGCATGGTCGAAGTTCGGCACTGTACCGGCCCCGGCGGTTGTCCTACAATCGGCCAATGAAATTCTTCGAACAGGCAGGAAACAGGTTCGGGTGCGGCGGCGGATGTCCGATCAGAGCGGGGTTGGCGGCATTCCCCCTGCGCATTGATCGTTACGCCATCGTCCTGGTCTTTCTGGCCCAGGTCCTGTTCTTCCCGTACTTCCCGAAGATGAACTCGGCCAACGAACTCAGTCGTTTGTATCTGGCCCTGGCCATGGTCGAAAACCGGAATTTCGAGATAACGCCATTCATTTCCCGGTTCGGCAACATCAACGACAAGTCGGTGATTCGTGACACGGTCACCGTTGATGGAAAGGCCCACCGGTCGGAACGCTTCTATTCCGACAAGCCGCCGGGAACCGCTCTGGTGGCTGCCCCGGCGATTGCCCTGCGCCACCTTGTGGCCGGGTTCACATGCCTGCGTGGCGACATGCGCCTGGCCCGCCTGTTTGTCTGCATCCTTCCGACACTGCTGCTTCTTGGGCTGATGCGCCGCGAGATGGAGGAACTTGGGGTCGGGTCGCCCGTCCGGGCGATCGCCATCCTTGGTTACGGCCTTGGAACGCTTGCGATGCCGTATTCGGTCACATATCTGGCCCACCAGCCGGTCGCCGTGATGCTTTACGCGATATGGTTCCTGTTGCGGCGCCGTCCCGAACCCCCGAGCCTGAAGGCTGCCGCCGGGGCCGGGTTCCTGGCCGGGTTCTGCCTGATGACCGAATACCAGGCGGCCGTCTATCTGCTTCCGCTGGCGGTTCTGTTCCTGGTGCGCGTGCGGCCGCTGGCCAGGGGGCTGCCGGTTGCGATTGCGGCGGCCGCGATCCCGCTGGCGTTCCTGGCGTTTTATCATCACCAGTCGTTCGGTGGCGTCCTGCAGACCGGTTACAACCACATCGCCAATCCGTTCTTCGCGTCGGTTCACCAGAAGGGCTTCATGGGCGTGCTTTATCCGGGCTGGACCCAGTTCGCCGGCAGTTTCTTCCTGCCGTCAAAGGGCCTGTTCGTGTTCTCGCCGTTCCTTTTGCTTGGATTCGTCGGCATCGTCAGCTATTTCCGGGTCGCGGGGCGCATCGACGGCGCGTTCCGCCTTGCCCAGATCCTTCTGCCGGCCCTTTTCGTTTCCTCGATGGTCTATTGGGATGGCGGATGGACAGTCGGCCAGCGGCACCTGACCCCGATGATCCCGTTCCTGATCGCGCCAGCGGCCCTGCTGATGCAGCGTTCGCTGGCCGCCGGAATCGCCGCGCCCGGCCTTGTCGGCGCGTCCATCATGTACACCGGACTGGCGACAGTCGTGTATCCGCACCTGCCGGAAAACATCCCGAACCCGTTCCACGATCTGACGATTCCGCTTTTTAAGGGCGGCTGCCTGGCCCAGGTATTCGTCCTGACCGAACTTCCGTCGTATGCGGTGCTGTGGGTGCTTGCGGCCGTCATCTTCCTGGCGCTTGCCCTGGCTGCGGTTCTGCGTTTCGTTTCGTCGTCCGAAATGCCACGGCCGGGCGCCCGCCGCATTGCCGCGGCGGTTGCTGCGGTCATCCTGCTGGCGGCGATTCCGGCCGGCTGGTATGGATGGACGTCCCAGGTCGCGCGCCTTGATTCGGCCGCGGCCGCGAAGCATCGGGTGTATTTCGAGGATCAGTGCCGGGCAGCCGGCCGCTGGAACGACGTTGACCCCGACGCCGGCCAGACCTGCGGCGAATGATTCCCCGGATTCTGCGGTTCCAGTCAACGTATCATGAACGGTCAATGCCGTTGCACTTCCCGGGATAGCCTTCGCCGTATTTCCCCGAATATTTGTTCGGCGAGGATTGGTGTGGCGCCTCACTGTCGATGGTGCTAGTTTTTCATATCCCTGTGTTCTGGCCATAGCCGGGCAAGCGTAATTGGAGGGCAGGACGATGAGTAAGGAACAGGTTCTGGCGGTCTTCGAGGACTTCAAGATTCGTCGGGTGTACGACGCTGATTCCGAGACCTGGTTCTTTTCTGTCGTTGACATTGTAGCCGCGCTGATCCATCAGCCGGACTATCAGGCCGCGCGTAACTACTGGAAGGTGTTGAAAAACAGGCTCAAGAAGGAAGGTAGCGAGTCGGTTACAAAATGTAACCGACTGAAGTTGACGGCCAGCGATGGAAAATCCTATCTGACGGATGTCGCCGATCCGGAAGTGCTTTTGCGAATAGTTCAGTCCGTTCCCAGTCCCAAAGCTGAACCGATTAAGCTTTGGCTTGCAAGGGTTGGTTACGAGCGAATTCAGGACATGGGCGACCCGGCGCGGTCGCTGGATCGCGCCCGTGATTACTGGCGCCAGCATGGCCGAAGCGAAAAATGGATCCAGCAGCGGATGATGGGCCAGGAAACCAGGAACAAGCTGACGGATTATTGGAAAAGCCATGACGTCAGTGGCGCTGACGAATATGCCATATTGACGAACATCATCCATCAGGAATGGCGGGGGTTTCAGTCAAGGAACATAAGAAGATCAAAGGATTGGATGTACAGAACTTGCGCGACCATATGACCGAGGCGGAACTTATCTTCACGGCGCTTGCGGAACTTTCTACGCGGCAGATTGCCGAAAGCGTACAGGCCACCGGCATGGTGGAAAACGCCAGCGCTGGCAGGAAGGGTGGCGGAATTGCCAGGCGGGCCCGCCGGGAATTGGAGCAGAAGACTGGCAGAAGCGTGGTGAGTGGCGAAAGTTTTCTGCCGACCGACAGATCCGCAAAGCAATTGAAGGAAACTTCCGACGAGTGAGTTTTTGTTCGAAAGGTGTGGAGCTTACGGGCCGCACGCATCCGTCCGGATTCCGTAAGGGCGAATGAAAATTCGCCCGTCCCGGGCAGCCCCCTACATCAGCGAATCCAGGAACGCCAGCGGTGAAGTAAGAATCGTTGTCGCAGTGCAGGCAAGGTCGGCACCGTCGGCCGACTGTCCGCCGCCACCGGTCATCGTCCATTCGCCCGCCTGGTCAAGTTCCAACGACGCGAATCCGGCCGCCTGCGTGTCAATTGGCGTCACGGTCATGCGCCACTGGCGGTCGTCATCGAACGTGAACGTGGCGTGAAGGTGGGTCAGCATCCGCAGGTCGCCGGGGTTGAAATCAAAGTCCGGAATCGTCGTCGTAAATCGCAGGGCCGCGTGCGAAACGAACGGCGTCTTTGAGTAGTCAAACGGCCAGGGATGTGCCGGATCCGTCGTGAATTCAAATACATCCACGCGGAAGGCCGTGCACTGGCAAGTCCGCTGCCTGGCCAGGATCGCGTACGACAGCAGGTCGTCCGGCACAGGCAGCTTCCTGATTGCGTCACCGGCCAGCACCGGCCTTTCGACGGTTCGAGCCTGCTTCAGCACCAGCCTGGCCGGGTTCACTGTGCCGTCCTTCAGCGACGGCCATCCCGGCGACATCCGTTTGATTTCCGCATCAACAGTCAACGTGGAACGCTTCCTTGCCGACAGGAGATCCTTGTTTCGCAGGTCAAGCCAGTCAGACGCCATCTTCACGAACGAGTCAAGCAGCGACGTCAGCTCGGTGTCGGAAAGCAGCAGGGTTCCCGGGGCCACTTCGGTCGAGGCCCGGACGCGCGAAATCACCGGGTCATCCGCGCCGGTCCTGGTAACGACATCGACTTCGGGCAGCGCATTCGAGTCGGGCGGGGGATTCGTCACCGACAGGGCGCCGTCCTGCATGTTCGCGGTCAGGGTCACGACGTCGCCACCTGCCCGTCGCACAAGCTCAAGCGTCAAGACGCCGTTTGCCGCCTCGCGGTCGTCGTCGAACACCGGGTGCACCAGCACCCCCATGTTCGCGGCCAGATGGTCGATCCCGGCCAGGGCCCGTTCCTGGAATGCGTTGTTAAGCCAGTATGACGCCCAGACTCGGCGCAGGGCGGCTTCAACCGTCTTGTCCCTTTTTTTCGGCGATTGCAGTTCCGGGTGCAGGTATCCGGTGTGGGATTCATAAAGGCCCGCGCCGTTGAAGCCCTCAACGTCCTCGGCCGACGACGACGACCGAAACCGCAGTCCTTGGGCGTCGTCCAGGAAGTTGAATCTTTCTTCCAGCGCGGACGTGATTCGCGCGACGAAGCCCGCGTCCATCGGGGCCGTCATGACCATCTGCCTGATGCCGCCAGCCTCGACGGCCCGGCCGATGACCGTTCCCAGGTAAGCCGTCCGGAACGCGTCAAGCCACTTCTGCGCCGCATCGCTGCCACCATTGGCGGCCAGGTAGGCGTTCGGCCCTTCGGTCACCGCAAGCACGACCCTGGAGTCGGTCATCGCGGAGTGGGCCAGTATCTGGTCAAGCGGCGGATCCAGTGTGTCGATGAATTCCCGGTAACCACGAACGGTTATCCCAATCGGCGCGTCCGGTTTGTCCAGTTCACCGATCGAGTTCAACATGATGAACCCGGCCGTCTTGCCGCCGATCATCGGAATCAGGCCCTCCATCTCCGTCGGCGTCGCGGCGCCCGGATCGAAGGTGTCCGGGAATCCCGACACATCGACCGGCTGGATGTCGGCCTGGCGCGGTGCCTGAAGCGACATGTACTGGGACCATTCCGCGTTGCTCATTTCCCGGAATTCGTGCCCGTCGGCAGTCGCCTTGACGATGATGGGCCGCTTGTACGACGCCCACGTCACGAACCGCGGGTCGTCGGCGATTCCCGCCACGTACAGGTTCGGGGTGCCGCGCGCCTTTGCCAGGATGCCGATGTGCGACAACGGGGTCTGGGGCACGTTCGTGACGATCGCGGCGACCGGGGGAAGGTCGTCCGGGATTTCGCGCAGCACCGCCACGGTCCTTGCCGCATCGACCAGGGGCACTTCGCCCGGTTCAAAAATCTTCACGAAGCCGGCGGAGATGCCCGGGTTGTAAGTCTGGGACTCGCCGGGCACCTGCAACATGTCCCAGGTTGCCCATCTGCCGGCAAGCGGCCCGCCCCCGGCGTCAATCGTCTGGGCCACCTTTTTCTGCGTTTCCGACCTTACAATCCAGATGATCTCGCCGGCAACGCCTTCGGGAAGCGCCTCGCCGATGGATTCAAAGAACCTTTCGACGTCGGTTTCGGTCGGCACGTCGCCGTATTCAAGCTCGAAACCCCACGTCTCAACGGGAATCGGACGTCTGTCATCGGGCGGGAAATACAGGACCGATCCGCATCCGAAAAATCGCGGCGCAAGCGTTCCCTGGCTGCTGGTACGGTTGAACGCGCGGTCATAAAATTTCGGCGAATAAAGGCGGGTGCCCTCGGCCACGAACACCAGGTCAAGCGGAAGCGGACTTCGGCCCCTGGCCCAGTCAAAAATGGCGCCCACGGTCGGAAACGACATTCCATTTATCGGGGCGAAGTCGTATCCCGGGATCTCGATCCCGTTAAGAAGCGAAAACCATGACCATTCGTCGTGCATCGCATAAAAGCCGGGTTCCTCGAAGTGGACCACCGCCGGGCCCTGGAAGTCCCGGATGACGAACTTCACCTGGGCCGGCGTCGCTTCCCCGGCGTACGCCAGGAAGTCCGCCAGGCTTGCAAACGATGGCACCGTGTGGTCGTCCCCCGTCTGGCCCACGTCGCCCGGCACATCGGACGCCACCGGCCCGCCCCCGCACCCGGCAAGTGCCGCCGCGGCCAGCATCACCGAAACCAATAATGCTGACGGGTTCAGGAGTCTCATCGCGCCTCCCCGGAAAAGCTGTCGTCACGATTCCGGATGATACGTGTTTTGTGAAGTCAGAGTGAAAGTTCAAGCGTTGGCGAAATTCACGTCGCAGTTGATTTGTCAGGGTGATTTGCATAAATTGGCTACATTGACAGATTCAGCAATGAAGGGTATTTGTTTATCAATGATGCAATCAAACGAACACAGGCGTCTTGTGGCGGCAATGCCGGCGGTCTTGAACCGGATTTTTGCGCCTTTTAATCAGAAGGCCAGAGTATTGGAATCCGGCCAGGCCGGCTGGGTTCAAGGGGCGGATTTGACATTCGAATTTGGATCCAGGTTTGTTGTCGAGTTTCGCAAGTCGGCAACTTCAGCCCCAGTGCTTTCCGCGGTCGAAAAGGTTCGTGCCATGGCCGCCCGGTTTGACGGGATTGTCCCCCTGGTGGCGGTTCCTTACATGGGGGAAGCCGGACGAAAAATCTGTCACGAACGCGGCGTGGGTTGGTTCGATCTAAGTGGCAACGCCTTTATCGTGGCTCCCGGTCTGCAGGTTGTGATTGAAGGCAAGCGCGATGCTTTCGTTTCATCCGGGCGTCCAACGAACTTGTTTGCCCCCAGAAGCTCAAGAATCGTCCGGATGCTGTTGGCAAATCCATTGGAACAATTCAGTCAGGCCAGGATTTCCGAACTTACCGGTCTTGACCGCGGTTTTGTCAGCCGCCTGTTGTCCCGCCTTGTTGCCGAAGAGCTTGTATCCAGGCAGAAGGACCGAACGGTTCGCGTGAATGACCGTGGTTTGTTGCTTGATGCATGGCGCGACTCATATAACTTCGACCGTCACCATTGTATCAGGGGAAGCCTGCCGGCCCGGTCGGGCGAAGCGCTGCTTCATCAAGTTGCATCGAGCCTGACTGGCGAAGGTCTGGAATACGCCGCGACCGGTCTTGGTGCCGCATGGCTGATGACCGGCTTCGCCGCCTTCCGGACAGTCACAATTTTTGTGCGTGAAGAAATTCCTTCCGAATTCCTGGAACGGATCGGCTTTATTTCCGAATCAAGGGGAGCCAACCTGTGGTTGGTTGTACCCGATGACGATGGTGTCTTTCAGTGGACGCGGCCGAAGGATGGCGTCATTTGCGCCCATCCGGCACAGGTCTTCGTCGATCTGAAGGGACACCACGAAAGATCGGCCGATGCTGCCGCAATGCTGCGACGGCAAATCCTGGACTGGAATAAGGATGACCGGTAAGCCCGCCACGGCAATCCAATACGACTGCGCTCATACCGCACGTGTGAAATCCGCGCTGCTGTTTATTGCGACGCGGCTCGGCGACATGATGGACGACATTATTGTGGTCGGTGGCCTGGTACCGACCCTGATTATTAATCAAAGCAACTCAATGCCGGGCGTTGAGCCTCACGCAGGGACAATGGATCTGGATCTGGGCCTGAAACTGGCCGTACTGGAATCCGGAAGGTATCGGGAGATCTCTGCCCGGCTTAGAGATGCCGGCTTCCGTCCGGATAGAAATGAACGGGGACATCAAACAAATCATCGGTGGGTTGTATCCGGCACTCCCGAAATCAGTGTGGACTTCCTGATTTCGCCGTCTTGTTCGAGTGACGTGCCTGGTCGGTTGAAAAACATCGAAAGCGATTTTGCGGCGGTGGTCGCTTCCGGTCTCGAATGCGCTTTTCATGACCGCATGAGTGTCAATATTCGGTGCCACACCATCCAGCATGAAGCCGCATCCCGAAATCTGTGGGCATGCGGCCCCGGCGGATTCATCGTGATGAAGGCGCTTGCATTTGAGGGACGTGGCGAAAACAAGGACGCATACGATTTGAACTACGTGTTAAGGAATTTTGCCGCCGGAATTAACGACGTTGCCAGTCATCTTCACCGAATCCTGGATCATCATGACGCCAGGAAAGCCATATCGATTCTGGAAAGGGACTTCTGCCGTCACGATGCGCCAGGGCCGGTTCGTGCGGCCCTGTTTTTGACTGGAAAAGCAGATGAAGTTGTTTGCGCCGAGGTTTCCACAAATGTCCGGACACTGCTTGCATTGTTGAAGAAATGATGGTCCCGGGACGGTCTGTGATTCCTGTTGCGTTCCTTCGCTTCCCAATGACTCGAGCCGGCAGATTGTACAAAGTTCCCCGGGCTTTTCGACTATACTGGGCGTCGTTGCGCTTGACTGTCGCAACGGGTGGATTTATTTGGTGATCCGTTCGCATTGTCCGGGGTGCCTGTTGGTTGATGGATTTCGATATCCGGCGCGATTCGCGACACTGGTGTTGACGGTCTGCGTGGCCTTGTTTCCGCTTGTTTCGACTGCGGCCGACCAGGCGGCCCCTGCCGAGGCGGTTGTCCCATCGGAGGGCCAGCCGGTCCCGAAATTCGGGGCCCCGGATCTGGACAGGAACGTCTTCACGGTCGCAAGGATGCTGTCGGAACTTGCCGCGGACAACGGCTGTGCGGCGCTGGTCTTTTTCACGACGGTCTGCGAACCGTGCAGAAGGGAAATCCTTCAACTGAAGTCCGAATCGGCCCGCCTTTCGTCGGCCGGTGTTCGCGTGGTGCTGGTCGCGGCCGGTGAAGACAGGCCCAAAGTCCGGTCGTTCCAGGATCGGATTCAGGTGCCGTTCCGGACGGTCACGGACGTCAATATGCTCATTTCCAGGCTGTTCGGCTTGACCACCCCGCAGATGACGGTGACGGTTCCCAGGACGTTCGTTTTTGGGGCCGACGGGGTTGTTAAGGCCGTTATCGCGGAACCGGGCACCGATGTTGTTAATGACATCATTTCGGCCTGTCGTGGTTCGTCTTCCGCCAGGCCGCCGGCATCCTTGCCGCCCTCATCCCTGCCGGCCGTTCCCGCCCCTCCGCCGTCATCGCCGCCCGTTCCGGTCAATCCGACGGTTCCTGCAACCCATTCGGGGAATTGACCGTGTAAACCCTTTCAGGTATCGTTCGGTGCAGTCGCAAACCGTCAAGTGGTGTTCGATGAATTTGAAGCTGACATGCCTGGCCGCCGTCCTGGTTGCCGTGCTGTTCTGCCCGGCCGCCATGTCGCAGGAAAAGGACAAGATCATCTTTGTTTCGGATCTTCGTGATTTTTCGAAAAATGTAAGCCCCGAAGTTCTGGATCTTTTTACCGAAATCGTCCGTGACGGCGCCCGTCGGTACGCCACCGGATATTCCCTGATGGACAAGGAAAATGCCCAGGTAATCCTGGAAGGTTTCGGAATCGACCTGCAGGACTGCCTGATGGCGGGCCGCGACGACTGCGAGGTCAAGTTCGCCGAACGCGTCCAGGCCGATATCGGCGTCAGCGGCCAGATCCTTCAATTGCCGGAAGGCGGCATCCGCCTGGTCCTGAAGATGCACGACGTCAAGAAAAGATCCCCGATAAATTCAACGATCAAGGGCGCGGCGGACATCAATGAACTTGAACGTGTGCTGACCGAGTCGGTCGTCGAACTGTACGCCCCGCTTTA
>JAKPTZ010000003.1 GCA_029555025.1 Deltaproteobacteria bacterium | reverse complement strand
CCATGGATACGACGAAGTGGTCGGGGCAAAGGTCGGGCAGACTGTCCCCGTTGATGGCGCAGTCGGCGGCCGCCCCGGTGTCATCACCTTCAAGAATGCCGCTGACCAGCTTGTTCACGATCTCAATCGAAACCTGTATCTCGGCCCATCTGATGCGGGCCCTGGCCGCGCAGTCGCCCGACTGGCAGGTTGGAACCTTGAAGTCCAGATGGCTCCACGGCTCCCAGTCAAGATCCCACCTGACGTCGTACGGCAGGCCGCTGGCCCTGGCAGCCGGGCCGACCAGTCCGATCGCCTTTGCCGTTTCAGGGGTTACGATGCCGGTACCCTCCATCCTGTTCATGACGGAAGGTGTTTCAAACATCAGGGGAATTGCATCTTCAAGATCGCGTTTGATATCGTCAAGACGGTTCAGCAGAAGCAGGCAGCGGCCCGGTTCAAGTGAATGCCGGGTTCCACATGGAACTGCAAGGCCACGTCCAAAGCGGTTTCCGCAAATCAGCGCCGTCAGGTTCAAGATGTCGCCTCTGATGCGTCCGCAGTAGTTTTGCGTGGGCAGGAATCCCACATCGCCCGCCAGGGCGCCAAGGTCGCCGCAGTGGCACGCCAGCCGTTCAAGTTCGGTTCCGATTGCCCGTACCGTCCGCGCGTGCAGGCCAGGTTCGACACCGGCGAGGGCCTCGATTGCACGGCAGAACGGGTCGGTGTGTCCGACCGTGGCATCGCCCGCCGCCGTCTCGACAAGGTGGATGGTGCGTGGTCCCGGTCCGCCAACCAGGGCGCGTTCAATTCCACGATGCTGGTAACCAAGCGAGATCTCCAGGTGATGAACCGTTTCGCCGTGACACTGGAAACGGAAGTGCCCAGGTTCGATAACGCCGGCGTGTACCGGGCCCACACCGACCTCGTGAACTTCCTGGCCTTCCATTTCGAAGAACGGCGCCATGCCGATGTCCGGCACGTAACGGCCAGGAATCACGGATGGTTCAAATCGGATTGGCTTCAGCCAGGGATGGCCTTCCGGTTCAATGCCGTATTGTTCATATAACTCACGCTCGAACCAGTGGGCGGCGGGGAAGTCGGTTGTAAGGGCCGGGTACGCCTGGCCGATGGTGGTCCTGACGACACCGATCCTGTGCTGCTCCCGGGACGACAGAACCGTGAAGACCTGGTGACGCTCGCCGTCCTTCACAGCAAAGAGTGCCGAAAGACCGTATCCGGCCTGGGTCGCGTCCATCACGATTCGAAGCCATTCGCCCATTGTCGCATGGGGGATGTCGGCGAAAGGCACGGCCTGACTGTTCTTCAGCATCAGCATGGCTATTGCGCGCCCCCGTTTCCACCAATGACTGCCGCGGCGGCCTGGACAACCCGCCACACCGGGTCGGCGGTCCATATGCCAAGCGCAAGGACACCGGCAAGTAAGACGGCCGGCACGCTGGAGGAAAACATCGACCTGATCGAGGAATCCTGAAGTTGAATGCCTTCAGGAACCTTGCCCCAGGTCATTCGGGTCAAGGTCCACAGCATGGATGCAAACGCGATCGCCAGCGCAAGCAGGAATGCGACCGCGATAATCCAGTGACCGTCGGAAACGATGCCGCGCAGGATCATCAGCTCGCTTGTGAAAAGCCCGAACGGCGGCGCCCCGGTAATCGCCAGGATGCCGGCAATCCACAGAACGGCATCGCCGCGCATCGTTGACAGCAGGCCGCGCACATCAGGAATGTTCTTGGTCTTGTAACGCGCCAGGATGTTCCCGGCGACCAGGAAAAGCGCGGCCTTTGTCAGGGAATGGTTCAGTGCGTGAAACATTGAACCGGTTGCCGCGATGCCGCCGATGCCCGCACCCAGGGCAAGAATTCCCATGTGCTCGACGCTTGAGTATGCGAGCATGCGTTTGAAGTCTGTCTGGAATATCAGCATCGCCGCGGCCCAAAGCATCGAAAGAAGTCCGAATCCGACCAGCATTTTTCGCCCGAAATCACCCATTTCCGCGGCGTCCAGCACTCCAAGCATTCGCAGGATGGCAAGGAATGCGCAGTTCAGAAGCGCGCCGGAAAGAAGGGCGGAAACCGGCGAAGGCGCTTCGCTGTGGGCATCCGGAAGCCAGGCGTGCATCGGGGCCAGGCCCATCTTGGTTCCGTATCCCACGAGCATCAGGAGGAAAGCGGCCCGCAGCCAGTTCGGCGACATCGAACCGGCGTGGCGTTGCAGTTCGGGCAGCAGCAGTTCGAGTTCACCTCCGCTGCCCTGGGCGGTGGCCACGGCAAGGAAGAAGTTTCCAAGCAGCGCCATCGCGATCCCCACGCTGCAAAGCAGCAGGTATTTCCAGGCGGCCTCCAGGCTGTGCCGGTTGCGGTGGAAGTATATCAGCGGAGTCGTTGCAAGAGTCGTTGCCTCAACGGCCACCCACAGTATGCCAAGGTGGCGCGCGGTCGCGACAACCGTCGTCGCCGACAGGAACATCAGGAGACAGGCCGCGAACATGGCGTCCGGCTGGTTGTTGACGTGCAGTTCGTCGGTCAGTGCCTTGATCCGCTGTTTGCGTTCCGGGCCGAGATAACCAAGCGAATATAGTGATGCGCCCATGAAAAGCAGGCTTGAAATCGTCAGGACAAGCAGCGACAGGTGATCGATGCCAAGCCAGCCCCCCGCGGCCTCCATTGGAATCGACAACGCGCCCGTCGGAAGTCCGGTCGTCGCAAGCAGCGGCGTCACATCGACCATCCGGGCAATCCAGATCAGAAGCACAAGCGAAAGGTGAGCGGCGGCGGCCCCAACCAGGATGGTCCGCGTCAGGCGCCCGATCAGGGGCAGGAACACAAGCACGCCGCAAATCGCCGGAAGTGCAATCAGTATCCAGATCATCGAAAGCGTCCCGCCGGGCACGATTGCCCGATCAAACTCAATCCTTCAGGTTCGACAGGCGATCGATGTCGATGTCGCCGAACTCGCGATTAATGTGATAAATGATGATTCCCATGATGAAAACGGCCGCCAGCACGTCCAGGAGCACGCCCATCTGCACCAGCCATGGCTCGCTGACCGCGAAAGTCACGCCGAACAGATAGACGCCGTTTTCAAGCACAAGGAATCCCAGAACCTGGTTGATGGCCTTGCGGCGGGCAACCAGAAGGAAAGCGCCGGTCAGGATGGTAAACAGCGATACCGGAACAAGAAGCTGTTCGGCGTCGGAAAAAGGCACCTTCAAGGCTCGGGATGCCAGCGCGCACAGAGCCAGCATCGCGGCCCCGATCAGCAGCGACCTTGTGTAACCGATAATCGGCTTGACCTCGTTCGTGACGCCGGTCTTGTTGATGGCCTGCATCAGCAGTGCCGGAAGAAGTACGGCCTTGATGAGGGTCGAACCGATGACCAGGGTGATAACCCATGGATCCCGCGAGAAGTTGGCCAGAACCGGAAGAATGTTAAGGACAAGCGCCTGGATTGCCAGGGCCTGGATACACGCCTTCAGGCGGCTTCCGCCAAGCAGCCGGAAGTTCAGAAGGATCATGACGATTGCCAGCAGTTCGGTAAGCGCCTGCATCATTCACCTTAAGCCAAGGCCGACGGCCAGCAGTGCAAGCACACAGGCGGCGACCAGCAATTGGGGAACCTTCAGAAGCCGAAGTCTTGCCATGATGGATTCGATGACGCCGATTACGGCACCGAGTATGAAAATCCCGATCGTGCCGGCAAGAAGGTCCAGCCACGGTGAGCCGGTCCGGACGGGCAGGGCGAGCGAGACGACGATTGCCGACCAGATCCACAGCTTCAGTGCCGAAGCGTATTCGATCATGGCAAGATCCAGTCCGCAGTGATCCAGAACCATTACTTCGTGGATCATCGTCAACTCGAGGTGTGTGGTCGGATCATCGACCGGTATCCGCGAGTTTTCGCAAAGAAGAATCAGCATCATCGCGCACGCCACCAGGACAAGGATTCCGGCCGCGCCAGGCTGGACGGCGGGGCCCCAGGCAATCGCGAAAATCGAGCCAAGCGAAGTGGCGTCAAGCGCGATGACCAGTGCGATGAGGCAGGAAAACAGCGCAACTTCAGACAGAACCGCGAACTGCACTTCGCGGCTGGCACCCATGCCTTCGAAGGGCGAGCCGGTGTCCAGCGCGGCAAGAACCGTGAAGAACCGCATCATTCCAAAGACGTATGCCAGGAATACGAAATCGCCGGGGAAGGCGGCCAGCGCCGGGACGCCGGACAGGGGAAGAATGGAAAGCGCCGCGATCGAAGCGGCCATCCCGACAACGGGACTTGCCTTGAAGACCCACGTGGTCGTTCGGCTGTAAACCGGGGTCTTGCGCGCCAGCTTCGCAAGGTCGATGTACGGCTGCATGACTGTTGGTCCGTGGCGGCCGCCGAAAAATGCCTTGACCCGGCGGATGACGGTCAGCAGCAACGGGGCAAGAAGCAGGCCGGCGGCAAACTGTACGATTGCGGATGCCATGGCCTACCTCAGGTTCCAGATCATCAGGGCGACGATCGTGATGAAGATGTACATCAGATAAAGATGGACGCGTCCCTTCTGCAGGGCCTGAACAAGCGCGGCGGCCCGCGAAATCGCCGCGACGGCCGGTTCATAGACGTACTGCAGGAAAATATCCGCGGCATGCGTCGAAATGGCCGCCCTGGTCGGGAAAAGCCCCTGGGGCGCCGTCAAGTTGCGTCTGGTTCGAAGGATTGGCCGGAACATCCGTGCGGTCGGTTCGGCAAAGGATGAACCGGTGTACTGCACCCGCGATGACTGGCCGGCGTACCCGCAATCCCATGTCGGGGCGGAATCGGCGTCGCGTCGTCGAATCAGCGCGTGGCGAAGCGCGGCCAACAGGCCAATCGTGACCGCGAAACCGGCCGAAATCAACGTTATCGTCATGATGATGCCGGACTGGGCCCGCGGAAGCAGGACGTTGTCCATTGCGGGGGAAAACGTCGCGACCGCCGGCATTATCTGATTCGCCAGCCACGGTGCGCCAAGAGCGACCGCAATGCAAAGGGCTGCAAGCATCGCCATCGGAATCGTCATGGCACTCCCGGATTCGGAGGCCAGTGATGACTCGGCCGATCTCGGTTCGCCCAGGAAGGCGATCCCGAAAGCCTTCGTGAAGGTTGCGACGGCCAGGCCGCCGATCAGGGCAAGCGCGAGAATGGTAAGTGACGAGAAGGGAATCGAGGTGCCTGCGCCGATGCTGAAGAAGGCCGCCGAGTAGATCAGAAATTCTCCGGCGAACCCGTTCAGTGGGGGAAGGCCGCAGATGGCTGCCGACCCGACAAGGAAAAGCGCGCCGGTGGCCGGCATGTTTTTCAGGAGTCCCCCCATGCGGTCAATCTGCAGGGTTCGGGCACCATGAATCACCGAACCGGCACCCATGAACAGAAGCGATTTGAAGAATCCGTGGTTGACGACATGAAGCAGGGCGCCCGAAAAGGCCAGCGACGCCACCAGCATCTGGCCGCTTGCGGCGCCAATCAGCCCAAGGCCCAGGGCCATCGTGATAATGCCGACGTTTTCGATACTTGAATAGGCCAGAAGGCGCTTCAGATCGTGCTGGGCCAGTGCGAAGAGGATGCCGACCACGCCCGACACGGCACCCACGGTCACAAGCACCCAGCCCCACCAGGTCTGGGGAGCGCCGATCATTGTAAGAACACGAAGAAGGCCGTAAATGCCGGTCTTGATCATCACGCCGCTCATCAGCGCCGAAACGTGGGATGGAGCGGCCGGATGCGCCTCTGGAAGCCAGATGTGAAGCGGGATGAACCCGGCTTTCGTTCCGAAGCCGATCACCGCGAGGATGAACACCCCGGAAGCCAGGACGTGATCCGAGGCGACATCGGACCTGGCAATAATCGATGTGAAATCAAGCGTTCCGCCGTGGCCAAGAAGAAGGAACATCACGAAAAGGAACGCCGCGCCAACGTGTGCGGTGACCATGTAGATCCAGCCCGCGCGAGTGACGCCCGCCCTTTCGTGGTCGTACATGACCAGGAAGAACGATGCCAGCGACATGCCTTCCCAGGCCATCAGGAAGCCGAATCCGTCCCGGGTGGTGACGACCAGGATCATCGCCGCCAGAAGCAGGTTGTACCAGCACCAGCTTCGTTCGGCCCGCGACGGGTGGGAATGATGCCCTGCAAGATAGCCGCGGCCGTAAAGGGCGGCCAGGGCGCCGACGATTGAAATAAGGATGATGAAAACGGCGGAAAGATGATCGATTCCGGCATGAAGGGGGCCCATCGGGGTCTGCCAGACGGTCCAGGCTTCCCAGGTTCGACCGGTGACGATTACATGGAGTGCCGATGATGCGGCGACGACGCAACCGGACACAGCGCCGCCCACACCGGCGGCAGTCGCGAAACGTGCGCCGCGGGCAACTGCGGAAACGACTGCGGCCAATCCCGAAACAAGCAGGATCAGCACCGAAACAGCCAGAAGAAGCATCTTCCCCACCTGAATGGGACACGGCCGGGCAAAAAGAGTCGATTCACCCCGCCGAGGTTGCGCGGATTGTACCCCCGGGTTACCAATAGTCAAGGTTCGACCCCGGCCAGGGGCATTTTCGCCGCCTTCCTTGATATGCATTGTTAATAGTTGGACAATGGCCCAAGCTCAATTGGTAGTCTGGGGTGTGCGATGAAGAATGAGTACGCCATGCGGGTCGCTCCGGCCCTTATCGCGGTGCTTGTCGTGGCAGGCTGCGGGAACCCGGGTCCTGCGTCCGGCACCGATGACGGCAACCAGGCAGACATCCACGACGATGCCGAGGCCGGTCCGGAAGATGCAGTTCGTGATGAAGGCCACTGGAGCGGATACGATGTGCCCGGAACCGACCTGGGAACATACGATGCCTTTGTCGAGGAGGCGCTTTCCTGCAACCCTGATCCGATCGATTTCGGCTCTGTTCCGGTGGGACAGTCGCGAACCATTGATGTCGTCATGACCAACACCCAGTCCAACCCGATTTCGATAACCGACCTCTATCTGGATATCGATGCCGACAACTTCGAGATTGTTGACCTCGATATCGGGGACGCATCGGTGCTTGATCACGCCGGGGAACTGGCCATCCAGGTCAGCTTTTCGCCGGATTCCCAGGGCGCGCGGGCCGCAAACCTGACGGTCGTCGGCCTGGTTGGCGGTCGGCAGCAGATGTGGTCGTTCCAGATCACCGCAGTTGGAACCGCGACTTCCGGTAGCCTGGAGTTCCTTCCGGAAGTGGTCGATTTCGGCGGGGTCGCGATCGGGAAGTCCAAATCAATGGTCATGACCGTCATCAACAACAGTGACGTCGCTGTGACTATACGTTCGGTCGAACTCAATCAGGGATCTGCCGGTGAACCGGTTCGATTTGAAATCACACGTCTTGGGGAGACCCTGCCACCATTCGAAGAAGAACCGGTTGTCACACTTGACCCCACAAAGTTCCTTCCAGTTGAGGTGAAGTTCACCAACAGCGGTCCAGATTCCGGCGAGTATTCCGCGTTCCTGGATGTTCATGTCAGTTCGCCGAACCTTTTCACTTACAGCATTCCAGTCATTGCCAGAACAGCACATCCAGCTCTCTGCGATGCCCGGATTGTCCCGGCAAAGCTTGACTTTGGAACCATCGCTGTCGGTTCCGCAGCCACGGGGAACGTCGCAATCGTGAATACCGGCACCGGTTCCTGCCTGATTGCCGGCGGAAAAATCGCCGACTGCGCGGCCGGGCCCGACGAAACCGTTACCTGTCCGGAAGTCCTGCAGGGAAGCGATTCAACGGTTTTTTCATTTGACAGTGAACCGGGTTCCGAAGTGATTGGTCCAGGCGCCCGCATCGAGATTGGCATAACCGCCACGATCCCATCCGAAGACAACGGCGTCGCGCTTTCGGCGCTTATGTCGTTTGAATTGATCGACGTGACGTCGCAGACCTCGATTGTCCTGCCGTTGTGCGCCGATGGCATATGCCAGCCAAATATCGGCGCTACCGGTTCAACAAGCGAATAAGGCTTGAAACATGCGTTGTTCGTTCCTGCGGGTGGTCGGCCTTAACGAATGGTCTGCTTATCTGGCGGGAACAAGCTCAACAACGCCCTCGGCGCCCTGGGCGAATTCGGCCGGATCCATGGACAGTTTCCACAGCCTGCCGGTGCGCCAGTGCTCGAACGCATTGTCATAGGCGGGCGTCATCGGCCATCCGGACTGACCAAGATCCAGGATCATGTTGCTGTCCTTCATGTTGGCGAAATCCATCACATGCCTGAAGGCCGGGCCCTCACTGACGTTGAACATGTAGTTGTCGTCCCACAGGCCGAATCCGGCGGCCCAGACGGTGTCCCATCCACCGGGTATCGCGACCGGACCGACATCGAACTTGCCCATCGCGGCCTTGCCGAACAGGTGGTGGAAGGTGATTGTGTGCAGCTTGCCCCAGCACCACTTGTCCATGTTGCTTCCCAGCTTCTTCTTCAACTCGGCCACACCGGCCTTGAAGGCCATGCGCAGTATGTCGTCACGCTTTTCCACCTGGGGCGTGCCTTTGATGTCCCAGACTTTCGCGTCGGGGGATTCGGCCCACAGGCGGTCGAAGAATCCGTAGGTATAGGCGAAGACCTTTACAAGGCTCAAAAACAGCTTCGGCAGGTCGTCCGTCAGGCCAAGCCGCCAGGCTTCGCGGTACGTCGCGTGATAGACGCTGGCGCCGACCGAATCGATGGCCGCGACCCTGTCCCATCCCTTCAGCCTTGCAAGCGCGGACTTTTCGAAGTCGTCCAGGTCGGCGCCATCAAGGGCCTTCAGCAGTGACGGCAGCAGGCGATCGGCCTGGGGAACGTGCGCGTCCATCTGCATCATGCGAATGCCGTCCGCCGTCCACTTGCCGCCGGCCTTCAGCAGTTCCCGGATCCTCCCGGCGCGGTATCCCTGCATCGTGTCGATGCTGTAGGGATACGGGTAATCCTGGGCGGGCATGACCTGGTTGTTGGCGGTCACGATCATGCCCGACGGCGGGTCGATCATCTTCGGCAACTGGTCATACGGAATGAAGCCGTCCCATTCAAATTCGTCCGTCCATCCCGGAACGGGAACGGTGCCGTCGAAAGTCCGGCGGATCGGCACGACCCCCATCGGGAAGTAACCGATGTGTCCGGCATCATCGACCGCGACCCAGTTCTGGATCGGCAGGCCCCACGACTGCAGGGCGTTGAAAATGTCGTCAATCGACGTCGCCGTAAGGTACTTCTTCATGGAAAGCGATTCATCGGTCGGCCATATGGAAGCGGTCTTCAGGGCGATTGGCTGGCCTGGAAGGCCATCAATCATGGCATCGTTAAGCACCGCGCCGTGGCGGGTGTATCGCAGGTCGAACTTGTGTTCCTTGTATTCGTCACGTCCAGTGCGCTCGCGAAGCACGTGCTTTTCGATTTCGAACGCGACCGGGCCCTGCGGGGTCATGTACTTGCCGGGATCGTTCGGATCCAGCTTTTCAAGATAGATGTCCTGAACGTCCGCGAATGTGTTGGTGCTGGCCCAGCCAACCTTCTGGTTGCGCCCGAGCGTCAGGAACGGCGTTCCGGGAAGGGTGGCGCCGATCGCGTCGATCCCAGGGGCCTTCAGGTGGACGATGTAGAAGGTTGCCGGCGCCCCGTGAAGCAGATGCGGGTCGTTGGCCAGGATCGGCTTGCCGCTTTCCGTGTGGCTTCCGGCAACCGCCCAACTGTTGGATGCGGCCGGGCTGACGTACGGACGGACCTGGGTCTGGACCTGGGCAAGCAGACCAAGGAAGGCGCGCGCTGTCGGCGCCCACGCGGCCAGATCGGTGCCGGATTCAGCCATCACGGCATCCAGGCGCGCTGCCGTCGCCGGCGTTGACTGGCGGGGCATCGAACGGAAATCGACGTCCTCGCGCTCGATGATGTTCGGGCCAATCGGCGGATCCGACGGGAAAATTTCCTTCTGCGCGTCCGGGCCCAGTTCGACCTGCAGCAGGTAACGCAGCAGTTCGTGCGCCATGTTGACCGAAAGCTGGAAACTGGTCAGTCGTGCCACGACCATTGCATCGGCGGCCGTCCATGGCATTGGAGCCTGGTCAATCAGCCGGTATTCGATTGGAACTGGGTCCGCCGACTTGATGAAGGCGTTGATGCCTGCGATATAGGGATCAACGATGTCCTGGCTTTCCTTCGATATCCTCTTGATGGTCCTTTCCGCATCCTGGGCAAGCCCCATTACGCGGAAGAAACGATCCATCCCGATGGTGTCGGAAAAAGGCATTCCTTCGGGTGCATCCTGCTTTCCAAGAAGTTCGCTGGTACGACCGGCGGCCATCCTGCGCAGCATGTCCATCTGGAACAGTCTGTCGCGTGCCTGGATATAACCAAGCGCGAACCACAGGTCGTGTTCGTTTTCGGCAACGATGTGCGGGACGTGCTGTGCGTCGAAGGTTACCTTGACCGGCGCCTGAAGGGCAGGGTGCTGAACCTGGCCCGCCGGAAGCGGTGCGTCAGGCTTTGACGCGTATCCGATGAACCGTGACGCGGCGCACGAAGCTGTCGAAAGCGCGATGGCAGTAAGGATGACGGTCACAACAAGTCGAGTCGGTCGCATAGGGAACCTCCATGATGCCGGTAAGATACCGCAGTTTGACGCAAAGCATCAGGGGATTTTTACATGGTTTCATATTCGGTCTGGTGTGCGTCGTGGCGTGATGACCGTCGCGCGCCGAAATCGATCTCGTTCAGGAGGTCGATGGTGCGCTGTCAGGTTTTGAATTCAAGTGGGGCGGCAAGGATCCCAAGGCCCCTCGCGACTGGCAGAATATGGTTCCCGGTGGTTCCTTTCGGGTTGTCAATCGCGACAACTGGCGGGATTTTGTTCTGTAACCGGGGCCTGCGTTCGCCAACGTCTTTCACGACGATTGCATCGTTTCTATGCAGATAATCCGCTGAATCCGGGTCGTTGATCGCCGGGATCCTGAACCCACCCCATCACGCCGCGCCCTGGTACAGGTACCTCTGGAAGCCGGCGAAGACCCGGCGGATGCTTTGGGCCTCGCCCAGTTCAGCGAAGGCCTCGGGCAGCGAGTGGTATTTCAGGTTCAGCAGCGGGGCAAGTTTGTCCAAATCCAGTTCGTCCACGCCTTCGTTGACGTAGTGGGCCAGGACGAATGACAGGAAAGCCTGCTGGTTGGTGTCGAAGTTGGCGCTGATCATTGCGCGGGCGCGGTCGGCGCGTTCCTGGCGGGTCAAGGGGGGCAGGGCCCAGGCAACATAAGCCAGTACGTCGAAAATGTCGCTGTTTTCCGCGTCCACCAGCTTTTGCATCGCTTCAAGTTCGCGCATGCCGACGCCCTTGTCCGCCAGTCCGTCCAGAAGTTTGCGCCGGGTTGTCGGGTCACCCCAGATGCGGCGCAGTTCGGATTCTTCCGTGAAAAAATTCGGTATCTGCTCGTACAGCATTTCCAGGAACTGCCTGGCCGACATCGGCGTCCCGTCCGGATGCCAAAAGGTCGTCTGCATCATGTGCTGGATGTGGCGTTCCTTGCCGTCGGCCAGCTTGACCCGGATCTTGCACGGCCTGACCGCCGGTTCGTCGCCGCCACCGTCCCGCAGGTCGCCCCGCGGGATCACCGGTTTCGGACCGTCCGCGGGCCGCGGCCCGGCCGGCTCGGGCGCGATCGGCTCGCCGTCCCACTCCGGGTCCTGGAAGTGGTGGTGTGCCTTCACGAAGTCATAAATGGTGAAGTAGTCCTTGCCGTCGTAAACGCGCGTGCCGCGCCCGATTATCTGCTTGAACTCGATCATCGAATTGACCGGCCGCATCAGCACGATGTTGCGGACGTTGCGCGCGTCCACGCCCGTGGACAGCTTCTGCGACGTGGTCAGCACGGTCGGGATGGTTCTTTCGTTGTCCTGGAAATCGCGCAGGTGTTCGTCGCCCAGCGCCCCGTCGTCGGCCGTGACCCGGTGGCAGTAATCCGGGTCGTGGCTGGTTTTTAACTGGTTGATCAGGTCGCGGACGGCTAGTGCATGTACCTGGGTCGAGCAGAAAACCAGCGTTTTTTCACGCTGATCGATGCTGGTCATCATGATTTGGACGCGCTTCTTTTCGCGCTCCATGATTTCGATCTTGCGGTTGAAATCTTCCTCGACGTACCGCTTGCCCGCCTCGATTTCGCCTTCGACCACCATGTCGTCCGGCGTGTACACGTATTCGTCAAGAGTGGTCGAAATCTGCCTCACGCGGAACGGTGTCAGGAACCCGTCGTTGATACCGTCCTTCAGCGAATATGTGTAAACCGGCTCGCCAAAGTACGCGTATGTGTCGATGTTGTCGGTGCGTTTGGGCGTCGCAGTCAATCCAAGTTGAACCGCCGGCGCGAAGTATTCCATGATGCCGCGCCAGTTGCTTTCGTCGTTCGCGCCGCCGCGGTGACATTCATCGATGACGATAAAGTCAAAGAAATCGGGCGGATATTCGCCGAAATAGGGTGCCGGCGACCCGTCGTCCGCCTGGCCGGTCATGAACGTCTGGAAGATTGTGAAAAACAGGCTGCCGTTTTTCGGGACGCGTCCTTTCTTCCGAATCTCATCGGGCGCGATCCTGACCAGCGCGTCTTCCGGGAACGCCGAAAACGCGTTGTACGCCTGGTCCGCCAGTATGTTGCGGTCCGCCAGGAACAGGATGCGCGGCCGCCGCCCGGGTTCGCCGCCGCCCTTCCAGTCTTTCAGGTTCCAGCGCGCGTGAAACAGTTTCCAGGCGATTTGGAACGCGATGAACGTCTTGCCGGTTCCGGTCGCCAGGGTCAGCAGGATGCGCCGCTTTCCGTCCGCAATAGCCTGGGTCACTCGGTCAACCGCGATGTCCTGGTAGTACCGGCCGGGGTGACTGCCGCCCCTGTCTTCGAACGGAACGGCCGCGAACCGATCCCGCCAGATGTTCTGGACAGCGAACGTGCGGCTCCATAGTTCATCCGGTGTGGGCCAGACGTCCGCCGGGCCTTCCGCCCCGGTTTCCATGTCGATTGAATAGACGCCCTGGCCGTTGGTGGCAAACCCGAACCGCACGTCCATCCGGCCGCAGTAGTCCTTTGCCTGGCCCACGCCTTCTGTCAGCGGCTTGTCCCATGCCTTGGCCTCGACCACGGCCAGTTTGTGCCCGTTAAACACCAGGACATAGTCCGCGATCAATGGCTTGCCCCGACGTCCGTGCCCTTCGATGCGGCCCGGCGCAATCTGGTATTCGCGCCTTATCTGGCTGCCGTCGATCACACCCCATCCCGCCGCCTTCAGCGCCGGGTCGATATGTTCCGCACGGGTTTCGGATTCGTTCATTCCTTCACCGGCAGTTTCCTGGGCCGCTTGCCCCGACCGGGCGCGCCTTCAATCTGTTTCAGCACGCGTTCATAGTCGGCGTCGACAGGTCTTGGCTGGAAATCCATGATTCTGTGGTACTTCTCGTATTCGGCCTCGGCTTTCAGCCGGGCAGTCTCGGCGGATGTCGAGCCGGCATTTTCCAATACGTCCCGTCCGGAAATCTTCAGGAATTCATCCAGTTTCGCGATCCAGCCGTTCATCGTCATGGGCCGGCGTTCCAGCGCCCGTAACTCCGCGAACTCGATGTACATGTTCACGATTCTGTTCAGCACGCCGAGTTCCGGCTCGGTCAGGTAGTTTTTGGCGATTGCCACGTCGCCTTTCCTGATTGTTCCATCAGGTCTTGTCGTCATCAGGCCCATGTGCGGCTTCGCTGAGTCCGCCCGTTCGTGGATGATTTCCGCGGCGGTTCGACCGTGAACCGCGAAGTGCATCTTGTTCTGGACCGTCGCGAAAAACTGCTGGGACGCCTCTGTGTCCGGGCTGTAATCGACGCTGGTCGCGTATATGTCCAGCACCTTCTGGTAAAAGCGCCGTTCGGACGACCTGATGTCCCGAATCCGTTCCAGTAGTTCGTCAAAGTAGTCCTTGTATCCAGGGCCTGACGGGTTCTTCAACCGTTCGTCATCCATCGTGAACCCTTTGACCAGATATTCGTTCAGGTGCGCCGTCGCCCACTGGCGGAACTGGGTGCCCCGATGACTCTTGACCCTGTAACCAATAGCAATTATTACGGGAAGATTGTAGTGTTTAACCAATCTGGTCACTACACGCCCCCCCTCGGATCGAACTAGTAAGTAATCCTTACTAGTTGCTTCTTCAACCAACTCGCCGCTTGAATAGATTGCCTTCAGATGAGTGCTGATGTTCTGTGGGGTAACCTGGAACAACTCGGCCATCAACGGCTGGGTCAACCAGACCGACTCATCCTGAAACCGGCATTCGATGCGCGTGCGCCCGTCCTCGGTCTGGAAAAGCACAAGGCTGGAAGCCTGCTGTGACGTATTTTCCGAAGCCATCCCTACAAATCCCCGTTGAATGCCTGATGTAACAAGGACTTCTTCA
>JAKPTZ010000105.1 GCA_029555025.1 Deltaproteobacteria bacterium | reverse complement strand
GTTTTTCGTGTCCTTTCTTTCGGATGACGACGAATTCGTCACGATGGGCATCCATGTCTGGGAATGCAGCCAGTCCATGTTCACTTTTGGAATGGCGATCGCGGGCAACGTGAATGCCACATCAAAGGTTGCGAAGGTTTTTCCCCTTCACATGCCGGTTTCGGACGGCGACTGCGAGTGCGACGACGAAGGCTGCGATTGCGATATGGGTTCCGACGTTTGCGACTGCGGGTGCGACCAGGATGATTGCGGGGACGAGGCTTGCGACTGCGATGACGACTGCGGGTGCGGCTGCCGCGAACCGGCGGTCAGGGCCCACTTCTTCGTGACATCGCAGTTCTTCTGGACAGGTGAAACCATTCCGACGGACGTGCTGACCCGATACATCAATGTGGCCCTGGCGGCCCGTGAAGATTTCCTGAAGTCGATTGCCGAAATGCAGGAAGAATTCGACGCCTGACCTGGCTGGCCGTCAGTACCCTGACGTTTCCGGCTGCACGCACGCTTCGGATACAATCGAACCCATCAGCACGTGAACACCCTCGGCGGGCTCGACGATCCTTGCACACATACCGGCAGGAATCGTAATGCCGGGGCCTGGAATGCCGTTGCTGGACACCGAAAGCTCACCAGCCGCGACACGAATCCACTGATTTGCGGTGCCGGACAGGACCGCGAATTCCGGCGAATTGCCAAGCATCTGGACATACCAGGTCTCATCGGCCGTGCCTGCTGGAACCGTTCGCAGATCGGAAGCCATTTCGTGCAGATTCCAGTCAAGAAGGATTCCTGCCCCTGAATTCACGATCATCGATGGATTCAGGTCGTCCGTTGTTCCAATCATCGCCTGAATCGACTGGATTGATGATGGCAACATCCTTATGCCAAGGAGCGTGTCGAAATCGTGACGTACCTGCAGGACGCCGTCCTTCAACCCAAGCTGTTCAATCGCAACGCCGATGTCCCCGATTGTACGCGCATGCAGTTCGAATCCATCGCAACTGACATGAGCCTTGCCAGCCACGTCGGGAGGCTCTTCAAGGGCTTCCGGTTCCCCAGACCCGTCAGAAAGGTCCCATAACCAGTCAATCAGAATCGCATACGGAAACTCGACCTGAACACTTCCAGCATCGATCGACAGCGTTCCTGTCGTCCCCGCTGAGTCCGCTGACAGAGTCGCGATGACTTCGCCCGAATCGAAACTGAACACATCGCCTTCAACCGACATTCGCGCCGCGGTATTGTCGGAAATCGACAACCCCACCTGACTTGTCCCGTAATAATCGTTCGAAAGGCAGACACTGATCCAGCCGGAAGCGTCCAGGCTGTCATACATGGGGCGACCCTTCAACCCGTACAAAGCGTTGGCCGTATCCAGCGCCGACTTAAGCTGATACATATCGACGGAAACCGATGTCATGTCGCCGTATGTCCTGAACTGGAAGGCCAGGACACGGTATTCACCAACCTGCACATCGATACCGACCGAGTCCGCGTAGTATGCAGACAGGTTCAGTTGAACCGGAACGACCTCCAGAAAATCCCTGCACGCCTGTGCAAATTCGCCGCCATCCCCGTCGCCGCCGATATCGACATCACGGGTGTTCATGGCGCCCTCGCCCGCCTCGCCGCCATCATCCCATCCCGAATCGCCGCCCGCTTCATCAAAAATCCTGCAAAATACGTCGGGCAGAAGGCGAATCTCGATATTAGTGTTCGAAAATCTGGCAATCTGCGATTCCACAAGGACGAACTCATTGACTAACTCGACCAGCCGGCGTGCCGACTCCTCAATGCCCAGTTCAAAGTGATCCTGGCCCATCTCGAATTCGCAGTCAGGTTCAGTCGGAAGACCGACGCCTTCAGCCGGAATCGTGCAACCCAGACCGCCGCCCAGGTACCCTCCAACCCGCCTGAACAACGCCATTCCTTCCATGAACTTAAGCCCGGCATCCAGGCTTGAAGCCTGCGAAACGACATTCTGCGAGATGACGGCCCTGGCCTTCTCAAGGGTGATTGGCAGCGGGTTCGGTGGAAAATAGCAGGAAGACACTGTTGAAACCATGGCCAGGACCACCAGCAGTAATGCCCGGTGCAAATGCCTTTCGAACCAGTGACCCGCGGTTTCTGTCATTCCCGACCTCCCTGGGGTGCCATCGGCCGGCGGCAACGCCGAAACGAACATCACGAGCCCACATTGTTGCGAACCGGACTGAATAATTCCAATACCGCCATGTACTTAAGGTTTGCTTAACACCCAGGTCTTATCATCGCCACGTTTGCGGCCGGACGTCGGGGCACTCCGAAAAGGGGTAAGGACCGTTTGCCGCCGGCATGACTGACGGACTGCGGGTCGAATTGACAAAGTGGGGGCAACGTGGAAGGAAAATTCATCTACCTGATATTTCTGGGCTGTCTGGCTGCGTTCACCGGTTGCGGGCAGGATGCCAATCTGTCGGTTTACGACGCCGCCTTGGATGCAGGGGCGGATTCCGGCCTGCGGGCCGATTTGGACAGCCATCTCGACGATGGGGCTTCCAGTGACCGCATATCCTACGTCGATGCGAATCAGGACGATTCGGCAGGCATGCCGGACGGCGGCACAGGCAAGGATTTGTCAATCGGCCCGGATCAGTCCGTTGTTACCGACTCGTCCGAAGCCCACGACGAGTCCACGGCGGGCGACGCAAATCTGCCCGACTGCGAAACCGAAGGCGTCACATGCATATTCCTGAATCATGACAGCATCAGCGTGACAGGCGCCGGGGCCGTTGCCGACGGGGCTGTCGTCACGGTCGTCAAGGCGGGCGTATTCCTTATTTCAGGTACGCTTGACGATGGAATCATCACCGTCGATACGACCGACAGCGGGCTTGTACGGTTACTGCTTAACGGGATCCATGCATCCTGCAGCACGTCATCGCCACTCTTCATCATGGACGCTGGGGATGTTGAAATTCATCTTGTCGCGGGAACGACCAGCACCCTGGCGGATGCAGTCACGTACGTGTATGCCGAGGCTGGACAGGACGAACCAAACGCGGCCATCTTTTCAAAATCTGATCTGGACATCACCGGCGACGGAACCCTGGTTGTAAACGGACGCTACAACGACGCCATCAACGTAAAGGACGGCCTGGACATCCTCGGCGGCAACATCGTCGCAAACGCCGTCGATGACGGCATTCGGGGAAAGGACAACGTTAGTATTCTTGGTGGTTCGGTCACTGTAACAGCCGGTGATAACGGCATCAAGTCGGACAACGATACGGAGGAAGGCCGCGGCTTCATCGAAATCGCTTCCGGCCGCGTAAACGTTACATCGGGTGGGGACGCACTGACCGCACAAAGGTCGATTGACATCCATGGCGGTGACATCAAGCTGGTCAGCGGCGGAGGATCCGGCTCATCAAGTTCCATTGATATAAGCGCCAAGGGCATCAAGGGGCTGGAGAGTGTCGTTATCTCGGCTGGGAACATCGAAATCGACTCGGCGGATGACGGCGTCCACAGCGACAACGCAATTTTTGTGTCCGGAGGCTCCTGCCTTATCGCGTCCGGTGACGACGCTTTCCATGCAGAGGAAACCCTGGAAATATCCGGTGGCGTAATCAACATCACGAAGTCTTACGAGGGCCTGGAAAGCAAGCTGATAACGATTGATGACGGAACGATTCATATCGTTTCTTCCGACGACGGCATCAACGTTGCCGGTGGCGACGGTTCCGGTGGATGGACCCCCGGCGGCGGCGGATCCTCGGCCGCATACATTCTTACGATCAACGGAGGCCTCGTCTGGATGAATGCCGGTGGCGACGGACTGGATTCAAACGGCAACATGGTAATCAACGGTGGAACCGTTCTTGTGAACGGCCCGACAGACAACGGCAATGGGCCGATAGATATCGGTGACGGCTCCGGTTACTACTTCCGGATGAACGGTGGCCTGGTTGTCGCGGCTGGAAGCAGCGGCATGGCTGTTGGCAACAGCACTTCCTCAACCCAGTACGGCGTTCTTGTGAACCTTTCGGCCGCACAAACCGCGGGAACCATATTCCACCTTCGCGCCTCTTCGGGAACAGAGATGCTGACATTCAAGCCGGCCAAGAAGTACCAGTCGGTGTTCTTCAGCAGTCCGTCGCTTGCGTCGGGAAGCTACGACGTCTATCTGAATGGAAGCTCGTCCGGCGTGCTGAATGACAATCTTATCACCGGGGGCGTATATACGCCCGGCACGAAGTACACGACGTTTTCGGCGACAGGCGTGGCCACCAGGGTTGGTTCCAGCGGGCCGCCGCATTGAAATCGGACGAGCGCGGGTTCGTCAGATGGTTGCCTGCTTCACGGTATCGATACGGAAGAATCGGCCTTCACCGGTTCCCACGAAGATTGTTCCATTGACTATACAAGGGGTTGAAAGGATTCTGCCGCCCAGATCCACCTCGGCAACAATCCTGCCGTCTTTCGCGTCAAGCATTCTCAGGAGGCCATCGTGCGCGCCGAATATCACTTTACCGTCCACCACGCATGGTGACGACCAGACCCAGGGCGCAAGCCGCGTATGCCAGATCAGTGAACCGTCACGCTCATCAAGACAGAACATCCCGCCACCGGCGCCCCCTCCGACAAAAACCCGTCCG
Source organism: Deltaproteobacteria bacterium (assembly GCA_029555025.1). Lineage (GTDB taxonomy): Bacteria > Myxococcota_A > UBA9042 > DTJE01 > DTJE01 > JAGOFO01. The sequence goes on along the minus strand of JAKPTZ010000105.1, from coordinate 1,340 downwards.
TCCCGGACCGCCGGGGTCGCCCAGTAGCCGCCCCGATAGCCGCGAAAACACCATTTACGACTCCCGGTCGTCCGATCGAAACAGAAGACGCCGCTTGAACGGCTCTCACTGGCAACGATTACGTTGTCGCCGCTTATTACCGGACTTGCGTCGGTATCATCGCCGGTTGCCGCCTTCCAGACCACCCTGCCCGAGTCGGCATCGACGCAGAACAGGACGCCGTCGTACGTCGCGGCATATACCAGGCCGGCGTGAACGGCCGGGGAAGTCTCGGATCCATTGGAGCCCGGAAGGGATCCAGGGCCAACCCCGCCAAGTAAAGTCCGCCATATCTCGCGGCCATCCGCCGGATCCAGACAGCGCAAGAATCCGGACTCACCTGCCACGTAAAGGCGTCCGCGCCAGATACAGGCGGAACTGTCGATATCCGTGCCGACGTGAACCGACCAGACGACCTGACCGGTTGCCGCGTCAACGCATCGAAACACGTCATCGACACAACCGACATAAATCCTGTTCCTGAAAATGCAGACCGAACTTTTGATCATCCGGCCGAACATCGTCTTCCAGGCGATCTGACCGGTTCGGGCATCAATGGCATAAAGACATCTGTCGGTTCCGCCGACAAAGACATGGCCGCCAAGCACCGCGGGCTGTCCGGTCCAGCCGGTACCGCACCACCTGGCCTGCTGGCCGCGCAACGTGGTATCGAAACAACCGAATTCAACCTTGAACCTTACGTCGAAGCGATCACCGACCGGGCCGGTTCCATAAAAGTTCCTGGCAGGGCTGCCGCGAAACATCAGAACCGTTTCGGTCGCCGAACTCGAGTCGCCATAATTCCAGTCCGGAAGATTGATGGGAGCCTCTGGAATTATGATTCTACGGACGGGATCACCGTGGGGCGACAAATGTCGCCGGGTGGCAGCACCGGCCGCCAGCAAATCACCGATAGCGAATTGACTGGCCAGGCCAACGCCACTGGCGACAATGGACTTCAGAAACTGGCGTCTTGAAAACCCCGCCATTACCCACCAATCGATGAAGACGAACGGACTATCGACCTTTGCCGGCAAGCCCGCGCTTCTTCAGAAGCGGCTCAACGGCCGGATCGCGTCCCCTGAAATCACGATACATCTGTCCCGCCTCTACCGTGCCGCCACGTTCAAGTACATTCTTCCTGAACTTCAGCGCCACCTCGGGGTTAAACAGATCCCCGGTTTCCTTGAATGCCTGGAATGCGTCCGAATCCAGCACTTCGGACCAGATGTAGCTGTAATAGCCTGCCGAGTAGCTGCCACCGCCCCCGAATATGTGATTGAAATAGACGCTTCTGTACC
>JAKPTZ010000101.1 GCA_029555025.1 Deltaproteobacteria bacterium | reverse complement strand
TGAATTCCATCGATTCGGCAATCCGCCGCGCGAGATCGGCCGGGTCATCCTGTGAATCGGGGTTCTGTTCTATATACGAAGGTTGAGCCGCAATCACGCGGGCCAGATCGTCGATGTCGCCGAAAAGTACGGGCGCGACCGATTCCCATTCCCCGGCCTCCGGTGTCCACGGCGCGTCGTCCGATTCAAGCCATGCCTTCATCTGCTGCTCGACCCTGGCGCGGTCGGCCCCGTCAAGATCCTTCGCCGCCCTTGAAAGGACCTGATCGATACGTTCCGGGGGCAGCAGAACGTCATAGTGGCGTGCCACGGCGGCCAGCCTGGCCCTGGCGGATTCCGGACCGACTTCCGCGGAAAGCCTGCGGGCATCATTGACGATGGCCATCAGATCATCGGTCCGTTCCCTTGAGCCGGCCGGCATCCTTATGGCAACCATCGCTTCCTGCCGGTCGCCGGAAATCAGGGACTTCACGTCCTCGACCCCTTCAAGGAAGAAGTAAAGGTCGGCGATCTGGTCGTCCGAAGGCGGAATCCAGTAGGTTCCGGTCAGCCCTGAAGACACATAGGAAACGATCTGGGAGATTGACCTGACGTCGGCGAACTGCCCTGACCCTTCGACCAGGTCAGTGAAGCGCATCAGCCTGCTTAAGGCGGCCGAAGTGTTGAAATCGCCCTTGACGCTTACCTGCAGGATCTCGTTTCCGCCAAGCTTGCGGTCAAAGAAATCGACGCCGCGACCGACGTCCTCGGTTCTGGTGAACATGTCTTCCAGGGATACCGCGAACTTCAAAGAGGGAATGAAAGACAGTGATATTGCCGCGACCGCTGTCGGAATCGCGACTGCCAGGGCACGCATGCCGATGCCGGCAGGCTTTCGCACCGGCACGGGGGCATTCAGTGTCGGGGCCGGTTCGAACAGGGTCATCATCGGAATGACGACTATCAGCGATGCGACGGCCATCACGGCGAAGCCCACGGCCATGGCAAGGCTGAAGTTTTCCAGGAACGGGATCGAGATGCCGACGTGGCTGGTCCAGGCCGCC
>JAKPTZ010000094.1 GCA_029555025.1 Deltaproteobacteria bacterium | reverse complement strand
ATCTTCTCCATGGCCGGGTTCCAGACAGTCATCACGTTGTCCGGGCCAACCGCCCAGATTCCGAACGGAGACAGTTCCTGGATCTCCTCCAGGGTGCGCAGCGACTCCGACTGCTCCCTGTGCGCGTTGATCAGCGAGGTGATCTCGGCCACGGCACCGAGCAGATCGACAGCGGCCGGTTCCCTTCCCGGGACTGTCTTCGCTCTAAGGTGGTAGTAGCGCTCCTGTCCCTGGTCCATGACCCGGTAGACCAGCTCAATCGGTCTCTGTCTGGTCACCGAATCGATCAACGAGTTTCTGAGCATCGAACGATCGTCTGGATGGACCCCTTCAAGCACCGAATCGAAGCTGACATCTTTCGGACTGTTTGTGATTTTGTGCCCGGTCAGCCTGATTGAGGACAGCCTGTCACTGAAAAGCGTGAGTCTGAAGAGAACGACATCACCGGCCTTGATCGGTTGTTCGAAGTCAGACTCGGCACGGCGCAGCTCCTCGGTCAGTCTGGCCAGCTTCGCGTCGGTTTCGCTCTGTGGAGGCTCGTCACACCGCTGGGCCAGTGCCTGTTTAAGCTTCATCTGGGTGTTGTTGAGCAGCAGACCCAGTATCGTTGTGACGCCGCCCAGTATGACGGCGATCACGATCGCCGTAATTGCGAGAAATTCCATGCCAGTCTTCCGGAAGACCCAGAGGTTTATACGCAACGGACAATAATAGATCGTGCAGGTCAGTCCGTCATTATCATGCGCGCAACATGCTGAAAAATCAGGGCTTGATGGGCTGAAACATTGTGGCGGATGGCAGGGGCGCCTGCATGATGCCGGAAAGGTCAGATCTGGTCCATCGTGACCGTGATCGTGTAGCCCATGCACTCCCAGTCGTTTGTCGAAGCGCCGATAACCGCAATGATAAAGCTGTGGTCATCGTTCGAGCCGCACTGGCCGTCCCAATCCCAGGTTACCTGCTTGGCGGCGCATCCCGTGGAGGTTGTCCTGGCAAGTTCCCCGCAACCGGTGTCATAGATGATTGCCCGCAGATCCACGCAGTCCGCGCCAGTCGGCGGAACCAGGTTCACGATGATTCGGAAGTCCTGGTCGGTCCACGGGAAACAGTCGATGCCCGAGCCCTCAAGCAGGTCGACGTAGAAATAGTCCTTGTCGCCACTGGGGTAGATCTTGCCTTGATAGGTCACGCCGGAAGTGCCCTTGGTCACGTCGCCAATGTCCTGAGTGTCCGAACAGGATTCGTTCGGCTCCCAGGTGTCGCGAGCCGCCGCCACGTTGTCGTCGGTGATTCCGCTGCAGTTGTCGTCGACGTTGTTGCAGGTCTCGGTCGCGCCCGGCCGAACCGCGGATGACAAGTCGTTGCAGTCGTTTCCGCCGTTCGGGCAGACGGTCGGGTTTCCAACGGTCGTCATGGACGCGTCGCACCAGTCGTCGCTGTCATCGTCGCAGCCTTCGTCGGTCGATGCATCACAGTCGTCGTTGATGTTGTTGCACTTTTCGGGAACTCCCGGGTTGATTGCGGCCACCGCGTCGTTGCAGTCGTTTCCGCCGTTGGGGCACACGGCCGGCGTTCCAGTGACGCTCATCAGGTTGTCGCAGTAATCGTCGCCGTCGTCGTCGCAGCCCTCGTCGGTTTCCGCGTCGCAGTCGTTGTTCAGTCCGTCGCAACTCTCGGGGGTGGATCCCTGCATAGGATCACATGTCTGAACTTCTCCGCCCACGCATTTCTGGATGGTGTGGGTGCACACGCCAAGGCCGCAAGTGACCGTGCCCTGGCCCTCGTCGGTCGAACCGTTGCAGTTGTCGTCCACGCCGTTGCAGGTTTCCGATGCACCCGGGTTCCTGGCAGCGACGAGGTCGTTGCAGTCGTTACCGCCGTTCGGGCAGATGGTCGGCGTTCCCGTGATCGTCATCGCGGCGTCACAGTATCCATCGACGTCGTCGTCGCATCCCTCGTCCGTGTCCTGATCA
>JAKPTZ010000073.1 GCA_029555025.1 Deltaproteobacteria bacterium | reverse complement strand
GCGCCGGACGCGGACGAGGTTCCGCCTGCGCCCGAAGAGGATGAAGGTTCGGATTCCGACATGAACACGTCCTCTTCCGGCAACTGGACCGACAAGATCACCTTTTCAGGGTATGTCAGTTCGGACATCAGCTTCATCGTCGAGGACTGGCGTGGCCCGACGCCCGGCGACGGATACCGCTTCGACACGAACCGCAACGACGTCAATTTCAAGCTGAAGATCGATCCGAACGACAACGTCGGAATCGTGACGGACATGCGCTTCAGGTTCTACGGCCTGTACGACGGGATCAACCTGGTGGATCTTTCCAAGCGCGGACCGATCGACCCGTGGGACTTCCAGCTCAACGAGGCGTACGTCCAGGTCAAGGGAAAGCCCTGGAGCAAGATGGACTTCAAGATCGGCCGCGTCATGGAAACGTGGGGGACGGCCGACATGTTCAACCCGACCGACAACCTGAACGCACGCGACTTCTCGGATCCGCTGGACTTCTTCGCCAAGGTTCCGAATTCAATGGTCATCGTCAACATATATCCGACCGACTGGTTGACGATTACCGCGGCATGGCTTCCGATCTTCAAGCCCGCGATGCTGCCGCGTTCGGCCAAGAACGCCTTCGCCCTGCCAAGAAATCGCGCCGGCCAGGTCACCGGTTTCCCCGCCATGCCGATGGACACCGAGGACATGATGAACAACATCGATCCGGCAATCGGCGACGTCGCGCTCGATGCCGTGATGGAAGGAATGGAAGGCAAGGAAGAACTGATGGGAGCCCTGATGAACGACGCCATGGCACTTTATGGCGGCGGAAAGATAAACCGGTCCCAGCTAATCAACCTGTTGAACAAGTACGCGCAGATCAACGAACCTGAAGTCAGCGCCTGGACGCCGGGATTCGACATCTCCAATTCCCAGGCGGCCCTGAAGTTCCAGTTCAACGTCGATCCGGTGACGTTCTCGCTTTCATACTTCTATGGACGCTTCCAGTTCCCGGTCGCCTACTGGGGCCTGGTTGACATCACCAGTCCGGGAAAGATACCGGAGCCGACCGGCAAGGTCACCGACACCGAAGAGTTCGTCCAGGACAAGTTCAACGTCGATGTCCTGGCCGAAACGTACTATCCCAGGATGCACGTTGTCGGCGCCGACTTCTCGTACTCATCCGACAACAAGTGGGTCCCCGGCTTCTTCGCGGAAGCGGCCCTGATCATCCCGGAACAGGTCAAGTTCGGTTTCCGGACGTATCTGGACGGCAAGCTGCTGCTTGAATCATCGAACGTCAACGTCCCGACCACCCCGTTCATCAAGGCCACCGTCGGTGCCGACTGGTCGTACAAGGACTGGATTTACATCAACGTCCAGTACGTCCGCGGATTTTATGACGAATTCAACGACATGTACGGCATCCACAATTACTTCGTGCCGAACGTCGATCTGATGTTCTTCGACAACGAGCTGCTGATACGCCTGACCGCGGCGCTGAACTGCGACGACGTATCGTTCATGCTGTTCCCCACCATCACATGGACGGTCGTCCCGGCGGTCGAACTCAGCGTCGGCTATATGGGTTTCTTCGGCCCCACACAGCCGAAGGCACCCGAAGAGCTGGATCTGAGCAACATCAGCGAGGCCGTGACCGCGATTATTCCGGCGTACGCGTCGAAATCGCGGTTCGGCCAGCTCGCTTCCGGGCGTAACGTGGTCTTCTTCAAGGCCAAGGTTTCCTGGTAGGAGGATGAAGATGAAGACAAGGATGAAATTCGCCGTTGTCCTCCTTTCCATCGGCGCGCTGTCGATTGGCGGATGCGGATGGGACGTGGATGGCGCCGATCGGATGAACGAACTGTACCCGAAATCGGACGATGGCCAGCCGCAGGACGTGATTGAAGACGGCGGCGAGGAAGACGTGTCGAACCCTGACGCCACCGGAGATGACACCCAGGATGACGTCGTGGGAACCGACGCAAACGTATGGCCCGACGTCAGCTATGAAGGCATCGAGGGCCGCTGGGCGGGCAGGCTGGTTTCGCGTGGAAAGATGGCTCCCATCGGTGATCCTGTTGACATGTCAACATCGGATCTGTTCCTTGCCCAGGGAACCGAAGGCAACCTCACGCTGACCTTCTGCGACGAGATTATCGATGTCAATCCCAACGAGATGTTCAGTACATCAACAGTCACCAAGCAGGCGTTACGGGACGCCATTGCGGCAACACCGATCGAACTGACGGCCACCGCCGGCGGAATTGACGCACAGAAGATCGTCTGGAGATGGGCTTTGGCCGCATCCATTGGCGACGACGATGACTTCCCGGAGGAAGTCACCCTTGAAAACTATCCCGACATCGATGAAGACACCTTCGAAGGTGTCACAATGTCGGTTTCGGTCGTGGCGTTCGGCTCGCCGACCAGCGGCGAACGATACATGGCCAAGCGGGTCAAGTTCGACCTTGCGGCCGGACAGATGAGCGGGGATGGGCGGTGGATCACGGGGGCCATGACCTACGTCGTTGACGAAAAGGTTCTTGGCGCGAGCGTGGCGATGCTTGAGATGGGCGCGACGATAACACCCCTGACCGAAGGCACCCTGTACCAGTTCCGCCGCGTTGACGACCAGTTCGACTGCGCGGCGCTGGTCGCCGGCCACGAGACATTGTTCCAGGGCGCTCCGTGACGGTTCCGTACCTGGTCCGCGGACTTCCACAACACTCGGTGAAGACATGAACATGCAGCCCGTTGAGTTCAAGTTCTGGACAGACATGCACGAGTTCCTGGTACGACGCCGCCTTGGGGCACTGATTGTCGCGACGCTGATTACCGGCGTCTTCCTTTCGCGCTTCCCGGCCATCGTACCGGATCCCAATCCAACCTCATTCCTGCCGCAGGACATTCCCGAAGTCGCGTTCTGGCAGGATCTGAACAAACGCTTCGGGGCACTTAACAACCTGATGATCGGCCTCGAGGAACCGTCTGGCCCCCTTACTTCCGACGGCCTTACGCGGGTTGCCAACATCACGAACGGACTTCTTGCCCTGAAAAAGGACGGCGTGATTGCGGCCCGAAGCGTTATCAACGTCGAATCGACCGAAGTCGATGCGGAAGGCACGATGAACGTCGATGACATGGTTCCGTCCATCCCGATGACCCAGGCCGGCCTGGATCAGCTTGCCGAAAGAATCCGGAACAACATCCAGATCCCGGGCGCCTTCATCAGCCACGACATGAAGGCGTACGTAATCATGGTCAAGCTGGCCGAAGGCGCGGACTCCGGCGACCTTGCCGGAAAGATCGTCAGCGTTGTCGAAAAGGAACGCGGGCCGCTTTCCTCTTACTATTTCGGTTCGGCATTTGCCACCTACCAGGTCTCGCGGCGGATCATCGACGGACTACGCTGGGTCGTCCCCGTTTTCGCCGCAGGCCTGTTCCTTGTCCTCTTCGTCGGGTTGCGGCGTCCGGCCGCGTTCCTGATGACACTCCTGTGTGCCGTTCTGCCACTGGTCTGGTGGCTCGGGACCCTCAGCGTGCTGAAGATCCCGGTAACCATGCCGGTGCTTAACGGAGCGCTCCTCCTTCTGACCTTCGGCGCCCTGGCATTCGCCAGGGTGGCCGAAGGGCGCTCAAGGGGAATGCCCGTTTTCTTCGGTTCCAGGACGATGCTTACGATCCTTGTCGGCATCGCCGCGTTCGCGGTCGTGGCGGCCTGGACCAGCCACGTCGGCATCTCGATCCCGTTCCTGGAAAACTTCAGCCTTGCCATGGCCGTGGGCTTCGCCGTGATGGCCGTCGCATCGCTGATAGTCGTCATTCCGATGATGACCCTGTTCGAACCGGCCCC
>JAKPTZ010000042.1 GCA_029555025.1 Deltaproteobacteria bacterium | reverse complement strand
TGCAACTGTCGCTGTTTGACCAGGTCAATCTGGCAGAAATCGAATCGCCTGATTTCCCGGGTGAGCGTCTTGTGGCCTGTTTCAATCCGCTGCTTGCCGACGAGCGGCGCCGCAAGCGTAACGAGCTGCTTGATGCGACAGAAAACCAGCTTGCCCGCCTGTCGCTTGAAGTGGCCCGCCGCACCCAGACACCGATGACGGCCGGTGAAATCGGCATGAAGGTGGGTGCAATCCTGCCGCGATACAAGATGGCAAAGCACTTCAACACACAAATAACCGACGGCACGTTTACGTGGTCGCGGAAAGAAGAATCCATCCGTCAGGAAGAAAACCTGGACGGCATTTACATCATCCGCACCAGCGAACCGGCCGACCGGATCTCCGCCGCTGACGTGGTCCGTACATACAAGTTTCTTGCCCAGGTGGAGCAGGCTTTCCGGTGCATGAAGGGTATCGACATCAGGGTGCGGCCGATTTTCCACCGGACGGAAGACCATGTGCGTGCGCACTTTTTCCTTTGCATGCTGGCGTACTACGTCGAATGGCACATGCGTCGGGCGTTGGCGCCGATGCTTTTCCAGGACGAGTGTGTCCCCGCCGACCGTCAGGTACGCGACACGGTCGCAAAGCCGGAAGCGTCCGCATCGGCAAAGGCAAAGAAGTCCCGCAAGATGACAACTGACGGCCTGCCCGTCCACAGCTTCCACACCCTGCTGGAACATCTGGCTGCCATGACTCGCATCACCTACCAGGTCGCTGACACCGAGGCCACCTGGGACCAGTACTCCAGGCCAACCCCGGTCCAGCAGAAAGCATTCGAATTGCTCGACGTGTAGACAGAAAACCAACACTGCATCTGACACATAACTGAAGTATTACGGGATGATAACGCTCAAATCGCGGCGGAACTCCGGTTTAATCAGTTCAGTTTGATCAAGGAATTCCACAGTAAATCCAACCGACAAATCCAATTGGAATATAACAGTTCGGTTTTATTCAAACAATAGTGAATTTGCCTTTGAGGATTCACAGAATCAAGTGGTGCCGGGTCGGATGTCATCGACCCGGACGGGAAGTAGGACAACGCCGGAAGTTTTTCCGGCAGGGGGGTGGATCATGGCGCGGTGTTTTGTTACCGGGGTTCAAATCAGTCTGGATGATTCGTGGGCGCTCGATGTGTCGGAAGTCCATCGCGCGGTCCGCGAACTGAAAAGCCAGTTGACCGCGCTCGAAGGTTTGCTGGCGCAGCTCGGGGACCGCGACGAGATTCACCTCAAGGACCATGTGACAGGTCGCGAAAGAACCCGCAGGGACTGTCGCCTTGTCTGCGCGAGCGTTGCCGAGGCGCTTGGGGGTGTTTGTCCCGGAAGGCCGCTTTTTGTGACGTTCCAGGACTGGAGGAAGCTCAGGGATCAGCGCCGGGCGTGGCTCAAGGCGAAAGGCGGCATCAAAGGTAGCGCGACGTTTGATGCGCCGGTGGAAGGCGCGGGTTCATCCGTCGAGTCGTGTCCGGACGCGGTTCCCGGGCCGAAGGAGGATCCTGTTGTCGACGCTCGCGATCGTCATGAGGCGACGCCGGAAGGGGGGAATTGCCATGGAAAGGACAGGATTTGGGACGCTGGCGATTTTCGGTAACGGCCCCCGGGCGGTCGAACTGGTGCTGCGCAGGGTGCTTCGGTACAGGGATGTCGCCGGCCCGCTGTTGATTCTTGATTACGTCGGCCGTGGCGCGCAGGCGATTAGCCGT
>JAKPTZ010000036.1 GCA_029555025.1 Deltaproteobacteria bacterium | reverse complement strand
GCCGTGCGCGTCGCGTGAATCAGGTTCAGCGCGGCGTCCGACGACGGACGATCCGACGAGCGCTGGCTGCCGACCATGACGATCGGAACCGGCGAATTCTGAACCATGAACGAAAGGATGGCCGCCGTGTGGTGCATCGTGTCCGTGCCGTGACCGATGACGATGCCCTTCACGCCCTTGCGGATTTCGCCTGCCACCGCCGTCGCCAGGCCGATGTACTGCTCCGGCCCCATGTTTTCCGAAAACACGCCGTACAGCTTTTCCGTCCGCAGGTTGCAGACATCGGCCAGTTCGGGAACCGAGCCGTAAAGCTCGCCGGGCGAAAACGCCGGAATGACCGCGCCGGTTCGGTAGTCCAGGCGGGACGCGATCGTGCCGCCCGTTCCGAAAAGCGTCACGTTCGGCTTGGCCGGGTCGAACGGGAATTCCTTTTCGGGAATCTTGTAGTGGGCTTCCTTGCGGCCGCACGACTTCAGTTCCACGATGCCGTCAACCGCGATGCCTACGTTGTAACCGGTGTCCAGCTTCAGGACGATGTGGTTTTCGTCGGCAGTCTCGCTGCGCGGCAGGATCAGGCCGCGGAACTCGCCCAGCCTCGACTTGACCTCGACATCTTCCCAGACGCCGACGTTAAGCCTTTCAAGAAGCGCACGTCCCGCGCCACGATATCCCTTGAATCTTTCAGCAGGCGTGCTCATTTGGATTCACCCCCATTCCTTGCGGGCTTCACGGTCCAGTGCAGCGTGACATCGCAGGCGGCAGCCAGCCTGGCCGCCGCGTCCTTCTGCTTCATGTCCGTCGCGTCGGCGAAGATTCCGGCCAGGAAATCCGCGTCGATTCGGCCGACGTCGGCACCGCGGCGCTTCAGCCACGGCACGAAGTCCAGAAGCAGGTACGCCAGCACCGACGGCTTCAGCGAAACTTTCGGTCGGGCGGCGTCGAAAAGGATGAAGGTGTCGGTGGTCAACAGCCGGCCAATCTGTTCGGTGCTAACTCCCATGGCCTTCCAGGCGTCTTCCTTTTCCCACAGCGGCTGCGGGCACAGCGCGCGCTCGCGGGCGAAGTCCGCGTCGGTCAGGACAATCGGCGGCAGGTCGGTGTCGGGATACATGCGGTTCGGGCCGGGCAGCAGGCGTTCGAACCCGGTGCCACCGTTGCGCAGCGACCGTCTGGTTTCACGCGGCACGCCGACCAGGGCCTCCTGCATGCGCAGGCGGACTTCCTTCATCGCGGTTTCCACGTCCGCGCGCGGCCCGGCCACCATCACCACGCAGTCGTTGTTGTCCGCGCCGCCCAGTTCGCGAACCTTCGCGAAAAGGTCGGCATATTCGAATGCTTCCGGGTTGTCCGAGCTCAGGCAGTTCGGCATGCGGTCGATGCACGCGACGACCTTGATTCGGTCGGCGACTTCCGATCCGAACGTGCGGCCGGGGCCTGTCGGGTAAGCCAGGATGCCGGCGCAGCGGCGCAGGATGATGGCGGATGCCGAAACCCCGGCGCCCCATCTGGTCGCGAAAGCCGGATGCGGATGGTTGCGAACCAGGTCGCTGATATCGACGACCGTGTCGAACGAATCTCCGGCGATGCCGTCGCGCAGCAGCCTGTCGCGGATTTCCAGCAGGGCCTTCTGTCGAAGCGCCTCGTAATGAACCAGGGCCGGGATCTGGCGGATGGACGGAACCCCCTTGATCTCGACGCGTTCCCCGCCCCTGATCGAAACGTTGACGTCCTGGCGGGCCCTGCCGTATCCGAAACGGCACACCTGCGACAGGTGGCACGTGCGGCGGATCGCGTTCGCGACCCTGGCCGCCTGCGCCGGCGTCTTCATGTCGGCCTCGGTGACGATTTCGATAAGCGGAATCGACAGCCGATCCGTCAGGTAAGTCCTGCGGTGCGCGACGTCCGACACCTCGCGGCAGGCATCTTCTTCCAGGCCAAGCTGCCTGATGCCGATGCGCGTTCCGTCAACCATCATGTATCCGCCGACGCCCAGGATCGTGGTTCGCTGGAACCCGGTCGGGATCGACCCGTCCAGGTACTGCTTGCGCGCGATATGGATTTCGTTGACCAGGGAAAGGTTCAGGATCAGGGCCATCCTGATGGCCTTGTTCAATGCCTCGCGGTTCAGCGAGAACGGCGGCGCGTCGTCGATTTCGTAAGTGCAGACGGTGTCCCTGTTCAGGCGGTAAAGGACTTCCTTTTTCGTCTTGAATTCCATCAGGGCCGTCGGGTCGTATTCGCCCAGTTCGGACAGCGTCGGCCGCATGTGCCGCAGGATTTCGGCGTGATAGACGTTGCTGTACGGGCGGACAGGGCACCGGCAGAAAAGCTTCTGCTCGGTGTGAAGCTGCCTGTGCATCTCGATGCCACAAATCAGTCCGAGTTTTTCGTAAAACTCGGGCTCAGCGAACTGGATTCCGGGCTTCTTCATGGAAAGTCTCCGTCTGCACGGTTGCAATGGAACCTGGCCGGCGCGGATGGTATCAATTTATGGATGTTTTGGACAGGTTGATTTCGGCTTCCGAGCGTCGCAGATAGACCGGTTCGACGGTGGCCACGTCGCAGATTCTTCCGGCCGCCAGTTCGGCAGTCCCGATTATTCCGATGACCGATGCGCGGACGTACGCTTCCCAGGCGCCGGCCAGAACCAGCCGGTTTCCAAGTGTCGCCTTGAACACGTCATGGTATTCAAGAACGCCCTCACCGACGCAGATTATCGGGCCGCCGTCCTCGACCGCCGCCAGGCACGCACGCGCAAGGTCGTTCGGTGCAAGCGCCGCCTGCTCGACAAGCGGCTTTCCGTCCGGCCCGAACAAGGCACCATAAACTTCACTGCGTTTTGCGTCGAATGCGGCAAGCACCGGCGCACCGCGTCCCAGAAGCGGCCACGCCAGCGCGTGAAGCGAACCGACGGGAATCAGCGGCTTTCCAAGGCTCCATGCCAGACCCTTCAACGTTGACATCGCAATCCGTACGCCGGTGAACGAACCTGGCCCCGCGGCGGTCGCGAACGCATCGACGTCGTTCATCGTCAGTTCGCGGTGGCCAAGCAGGGCCTCGACGTCCTTCAGGATTCGAAGGCTGTGGCTGTTAAGGGACTTGACGACCGTTTCAGCGGTAACCGCCCCGCCTTCCACGATGGCGACCGAACCGACGGTGGTCGAAGTGTCGCAGGCAACGATAATCGGCCTGGCATGTCCGGTTTCCGCCGATCTTCGCTTCTTCGCGCTTCGAAGCTGCCTGATGTCAGGTTTGTCCGTCATCGCCGCCCCCTAGCCAATCTTGCGCATGATGTCGTTCTTCATGACGGCGACCATGATAAGCACAAGGATTATCAGGCCGGCCCAGGACCAGATGGTTCTTTCCTTCATGGTCGGGGGTCTTCGCCTGATGCCTTCATAGGCGAAAAGGACAAGGTGTCCGCCGTCCAGGATCGGGATGGGCAGCAGGTTAAGCACCCCAAGGCTGACTGAAAGCCATCCGAGCACGCTCAGGAATGCCATCACGCCCTGCTTGCCCGCCGACGCGGCCAGGTCGTAAATCATGATCGGGCCGCCCATCTGCTTGAACGAAACCCGGCCGGTGAAGAGCGCGGCCACGCTTGCGACCGTTCCGACGAACACGTCCGCCGTGCGTTTGAACGTCTGGACGAAGGCCCAGCCGATCAGGTTGTCGTTCGGGATGTATTCGGGCTGAACCGTCACGCGCCGAACCTTGAACCCGGCCGACAGGTATTTGGGCAGTGCGGATCCCGGCTGCCATTCCGGGTTCTTCAGGTTCAGCTTCAGCGTTGATGTGGTGGTTCCCCTGCGGACCGTGAACAGGTGGTCGCGATCCATGTCCTGGGAAAGCTCGGAAATCAGGAATCCCGGGTCGTTGTATTCCCGTCCGTTCAGGGCCACGATTACGTCGTTCTGCGCCAGGCCGGCCGCCGCCGCCGCGCTGTCGTTTTCAACCTCAAGGATTACGAATGAACCGTCGCTGATGCCGGCGTCTTCCGGTTCCTTCCCGGCAGCGTCGGTCGTCGTTGCCGAACCTTCCGGCGCGGCCTGCGGCGGCAATGTCATCAAGATTTGGCGCGCAGAAACGGATCCCGCTTCGGCAGCCTGATCGTCAATTGAGGATACCTCCAGGGTCACCTGGCGTCCCGCCTTTTCGCGCAGTTTCTGCATGAGTTCGGCAAACGACCATACCTTGACCCCGTCAACCGAACTGACAGCATCGAAGTCCTTCAAGCCGGCCGCCTGCGCGGGGCTTCCCGGCCTGACCATTATGACCGGCAGCGGCCTGTCCAGCGATGCCTCGATACGCCCCAGTGCCTTCTCGAAGCCGAGTTGTCTGTACGTCGGATCAAGGATCTTCTTCGGTTTCACCTTCAGGTTGAAAAATGACGGCCCCGGCCTGCCATCCTGCCCGGCGACAGGTTCCCTGCGGATCACGATTTCCAGATCCTTTTCGGGGTTCGCGCTTACGATATCTACCATGTCCTGCCAGTAACGAACGGCGCTCCCGTTGATTGCAAGAAGCCGGTCACCTGGCCGCAGGCCGCCTTCCCATGCGGCGCCCCCGATTGAAGCCGTTCCGATGATTGCCGGTGGCAGGGTTGTTTCCGAAAGGGCGCCCGGCAGGAACGCGACAAGCGGCAGGACCAGGTTGAAGACGGGTCCGGCAAGGACGATCACCGTCCTTCTCCAGATGTCCGTCGTAAGAAATCCCTTTTTCCTGTCGTCAAAGGCGGGCGGGTTTTCCGGGTCGTCACCCATGAACTTGCAGTATCCGCCAAGCGGCACGGCGGAAAGCAGGAATTCGGTTCCGCCCCTGGTGAACCCGATAATTTTCGGTCCGAAGCCCAGCGAAAACTTGGTCACGGTGACGCCCACCGCGCGCGCGGCCAGGTAGTGCCCGAGTTCGTGAATGAATATCAGGACGCCAAGGAGCAATATGAAATACAGGACGCTCATAATCAAAATCCCGCGAAAAACCGGACGCAGGATAGCAGACCATGAACGTGGGCGCCATTTCCGGGCA
>JAKPTZ010000015.1 GCA_029555025.1 Deltaproteobacteria bacterium | reverse complement strand
ATCCGGCGTTGCGCCGACGGATCCGAAGGGCGCAGGCTTCTGTCAAAGAATCTGAAGTTTGCCAGACAACTGGAAATCGGCGCCAGTCCGACCTGGCTTGCCAACAACAAGTTCAAGTTCTCGGGCATCGCCCCGGAACAGATCAAGAAGCAGTTCTGTGATCACAATTCGAATCTTTCGGGATGCCGGAAGACGTTGTCAGGCGAGGCCATTGGTGGCGGAACCGGGGCCCCGACATGCGGGAGTAACTGACATGAATCGTTCGCGCAGTGCGTCACTTGCAACCGTACTCATGCTGCTCTCGCTTCTGTTGCAGGGCTGCGCGGGGCTTCCGACCGTGCTTCGCGAGCTTATCGACCAGGGTGCGAACGAAAAGGCCCAGGCCAGGGGCGAAAAGTGGCTTGAAGGTCATGCCGGCAAACCGAAGTACAAGGAAGAGGCCGACGTGATTACAGTCCTTGTCGCCGAGGCCACCCTTAACCTGGCAATCAAGGCGGACACCGTCGAGGCGTACCGCGCGTTTAAGGCCAAGTACTCGCGTGTCAAAGGGTGCGACGAATTTCTGAAGACCGCGCTTCTGAATGAAGCCACCGCCAACTATCGGGACTTCGTGACGAAGCGTAACGATATCAACGCGTATCAAGCCTTCCGGAAGGAATATCCAGGCGCCAGGGAGTTCGTCGATTCTGTCCGGCGGGAGGCCGAACTGGCACTTGCCGACTCACTGAAGGTTCCCGGAATTGAAGCGGTCAGGAAGTTCCTTGCGCAGTACGGCGGCCGCGACGGAGCCCAGGACAGTCTGAAAAAGGGAAGGGAAGCCCTGGTCAATCGAGCCTTCGAAGGTGCCGTGGGATCCATGGATTACCTGAAGATCAAGGCGTTTCGAACCGAATTCGAATCTTGGCCGGAAGTCGCTCCATACATCGCCAGGGCAAGGGAAACCGAGTGCCGGCGTGGTTTTGAACGGGCCGAGAAAAGCCAGAACGTCAATCTGATTTCCATGTTTCGAAGTCAGTACGAGTCATGGCCGGAAGCGGCCGAGCTTGTCGCCCGGGCGTACGATCTCGAGGCTGGCATCGCGCTGTCCGAGGCGTTTCGGGCGCGCGATGTGGCACGTCTGCAGCAACTGGGCTCCATATATGGAAAGGGGACCTGGCCGGAAAAGTTCGGGGCCGCGGTTTCGGACGTCTATCTGGAAAGGCTCGAGAAGGCGATAAACGTTGGCAAGGCATTTCCCGAGGACTTCGTTAACCGGTTTCTTGAAGACGTCCGCTCGGTGCCCGGAATCCAGGCGCGCGGGGAAAGGCTTCGGGCAGAACTGTTCAAGACAGCCAGGGCGCTGAAGGATCCCCCGGCGCTTTACCTGGCGGGAACGTTTTTTTCCGATGATCCCGAGTCCCCGAAGCTGCTGACCCAGGCTGAAGCCGGTTACTGGAAGGTGGTGAACGAAGTCGATCAGATGGATCGCTGGCTTCAGTACACAAGATGGTTCCCGGCAAGTCCAAGGGCGGCGACGGCCGAGCAGCGATATCTGTGGCACCAGGAAATCCGCAATCGCGAGGCGTTCGGTTTCATCGGAAATATCACCAGAACCATCCGCCAGCCGAACGGTGACATCGACGTCTATGTCGATGTCCGCGACAAGAAGGGCAACCGAGTGTCGGGCCTGACCCGTGATGCATTCCGGCTGTTCCTTGGGTCCCTGAACGTTGAGATCATCGATTTCTGGGGAATGGAAGATGACAGGCCGCTGGACATTATGTTTGCAATCGACATGTCGGGCAGCATGTCCCCGGAAAAACAGGCGGTTCGGGACGCCGTCGCGCATTTCGCCAGCGTGCTGGATTTCCGCGGCCGCGATGCGCGGCTTGGAATCGTGTCCTTTTCGGACGAGGTCATCGACAAGCAGGGCTTTTCATCGGATTCGAACAAGTTCATCGGCTGGATGAATTCCCTGATGTCAACCACGGTCGGTGGTGCCGGCGAGGACGGCGTTCAGGCGATGATGGATTCGATTGGCATGTTGCGTTCGTCTCCAGGCGAAAGGGTCGTGATATTCCTTTCCGATGAACCTCTTCAGGTCAATTCCGGCGGCCTCGAGCGCCTGAGGATGGAGCCCGGCGACGACTGCGGCCGTGCCAGGGCATGGGTGGCCTGTCGCAACCGGTGCCAGGATAATGAACGCAAGGGGCTTGTCGGGCCGACCACTGGCGCCATCGGGCAGACCGTCTTCATCGGCGGGCCACAGTGCGAGGCGTCCTGCGTTTCCAAGCTTGGTCGGGAAGCCTCAAGGCTCTTCAGCCGGTGCATGGGGCGTGCCGATGTTTCTTCATGCGTCAGGGACAGTTCGCTTATGTCCATGGCAATGGGCATGAATCGTGGTTGCGGGGATCCGGTAATTACCCAGGGCAGCCGCGAAACCGCCGCGCTTATCAGGGAAATGGATCGTGCCCAGTTGCGGCCGTACTTCATCGTCACCCCGCGTGATTCAACCCCTGGAACAGGGTATGCCGCCATTGCTGAAAGCCTTCAGGGCCGGGTTCTTGCGGTTCCCGACGATACCAGGTCTTCCGAACCTTATGTCAGGGTTCTGATGGAAATCGCGGAACAGCTTTCCCGTCAGTACGTGGTTCGCTATCGTCCGAACAGGTCGATCAGGAAGGATGCGTCGGCAACCGTCGTTGTCAGGCCGATTCATCGCTGGAGTGCTTTTGGAAACGTTCCGCAGGCGGACGTCATGGCCATGGTTCCGACCAGCGACAGCATCGGATGTCCCGATTTCCTGGTATTCACGCGAACCGGTCTTTTCGCATCTTCCGGCTGTTCGGCGAACTGGGAAGATCGCCACATCGGCCTATCGTCCCGGATTATTGATGCCAGGGTCGGGTCGGAGCATGTGCTTCTGCTTACTCAGGATCAGAAGATCTGGCTTTACGGCATCGCGGACGGCTCGCTGGATGAAGTGCCACTTGGCTTCAAGACGATCGCCGATTTCCAGTGGGAGGGATCCGACGGATTCTGGGTGTCCGGACTCGTGCCCGACGGCTCGATACTCGTCGAATTCAGGCAAGTCGGTGCGTCCGATACCGTGAAGTCGTATGCAATCGCCGCGGCGGAAAGGCCGGGTCGCGTATCCGGAACCGTGTTCCCCGTGGTCATGTCGGTCGGTCGGGACTCAAAGGACGTGTGCATGCTGGTCAAGCCGGATCTCGCGATGTGTTCGGCCGACGGCCGTACCGACTGGAAGCAGTTCAAGGTCCAGGGGCTTCCGTCAAACGCTCTTTCCGGTCCCGCGCGTCTGTCGCGCATCTCGGCTCATCAGGACTCGATGATACTTGTTGCGGCCGATGGCTCCATATTCCGCAGCATTTCGGACGGCAGCCTTTGGACCAGGGTTCTCGACCCGGTGCCCGGCGGGCGCCAGTTGTCGCAGTACTTCACGAAGCCGGAACTTCTTTGCGCGACATCTTCCCAGGATGTGGTGTGTTCGGAAGATGGCGGAGCAAACTTCTTCCCGCTTGGACTGAAATACAAGCCTGGCCAGGGATTCGCGATGGCATCCGTCGGGGGGCATCCGGTTCTTGCGTCGGAAGGGTCGATCCAGCGCCTTTTCCGCGTCCTGAATCGCGAATTGCCAAGCAGCGCCGTGTATTTCGATACGAACGACAGCTCGCCTTCGGCATCGATGATGCCTTTCCTTCGAGATATCGCGAATGAAATGAGAAGGAATCCGGACAGTCATCTTCGGATTGAAGGTCACGCGGATGCGCGCGGCACGACCCAGCACAACGAGGAATTGTCCAGGCTTCGGGCCGAGGCAATTGCCAGCGAGATGACATCCATGGGGGTTGAACGGGACCGCCTGATGGTGGTCTGGTTCGGTGAAAGGCGACCGATCCAGGCTGGTGAGAGCGCGAAGGCGCACGCCAGGAACCGGCGCGTTGAGCTGATTCTTTTGAAGACCTTGCCGGACAGGTGGTTTGAGGCGGGCGGCAGGTGAAGGCCATCATTCAGGACGGAGATGCAGAATGAAGAAATGTTTGACCTGTAACCTGACTTACGAGGACTCAAGTCGTTTCTGTTCCAGGTGCGGCGGCGGTCTCGTCATGGAGCAGGTGGCCGGCGGCGTGCCATTCCAGACCGGAAGCGGACGGGATATGGCATACGCTCAACAGGGGTCGTCCGGGGCCGCCGTCCTGATAGCCCAGGCGCTTCAACTTCAGGTGAAGGGTTCCGTTGGCCAGGCGTGCCGCTTGCTTGAAAAGGGTGCCGAGGCATATCCTGGTGACATTGAATTGCGGCAGAGACTGGTTGCACTGCTGGTTCAATCCCGCAAGTTTCTGCAGGCCATTCGCCATCTTCAGGTTCTTGTCTCCCACTGCCCGGACATGATGTCCGCATGGTTGCTTCTGGTCGAGGCGCTGATTGCATCCGGGCGCGAGGATTCGGTGCCGGATTTGCTTCGGCGGGCGGCCGCCATTGATTGTCGCGACAACCAGATAGTTCGGCTGAAGGATCTGTTGATGCGCCAGAAGATGTATCCGGAGGCGCTTTCCGTTTCCAAACGGATAGTTTCAATCTGGCCTGAAGACATTTCGGCCTGGAAGGATCTGGCAATCTGCTCCTGGCGGCTTGGGGAATCCGATGTTGAACTTGATGCGTGGCAAAGAGTCCTGAAAGTCACTCCCGGCGACGCGATGGCATCTTTGCGGGCCGGCCTGATCTGCGCCGTGACCGGCAAGGCGAGTCCACAGGAATGCGTCAACCTGCTCGAGAGGGCGGTCGCCGATGAACATGGGGGACTTGACGAAATCGATGTAATCCAGGCCAGGGCGGTGCTGGCCGGTTTTCTTGCCGCCGGCGGGCGCGTGAATCAGGCGATCGGTGTTCTGAAATCAATCGCGCCGCCCGATGCTGGAGAGCATCCGGAACTGCTTCAGTTGCTTGCCCGTAAGTGGCTGGATGCGGCAAATGTACTCAGGGCAGAAGGGCAGTGGGAATCGGCCCATGAGGCGTACGGAAATGCCAGGGATCTTGGTTTGAGGAACGATGCCAGGGAAGGACTCGTTGAAACTTGCCTTGCGCTTGCCGCGAATGCGTCCGGCGTCGGCATGACGGCGGCGGCCGCAGCTTATGCATGTGAGGCAGCGGATTCATCGGATGATCCCGAACTTCATGCCCGCGCGGCAGGACTGTGCATGGATTGCGCCGACGAACTCGAGGCCCGGGGCGATCACCAGGGCGCCTTGAGATTTCTGCGAATCGCCGGTTCGCTGTCCGGATCCCGCGATGAAGCCGTTCGTGGCAGGTTACGCTCGGTTGAATCCGCTTTGGCGACCGGGCGGATCCGCAAATTGGCGGTTTTCTTTGCCGCCCTTGTCCTGGTCGCGTCCGGGGCCGGAGCCTTCCTGCTGGCGAAGGGTGACGTGCAGATCAAGGTCAAGGATGCCGTGCGGGTCAGCCTGCTTGACGACGGTGTCCAGATCAAGTCGGTTGAAGGTGATTCGCTGTCGGTCGAGGGCTTGAGGACCGGCCGTTACACCGTGAAGGCCGAATCGTCGCTGGCCTGCTTCGAGCCGATGGAAAAGGTGATCTGGTCGCCATTCGGTCTGGGCCTTTCGGTTCATGATTTCAAATTGAAGCGCGTCACCGGAACCGTTTCGGTCGGCACGCTTCCCGCCGGTGCGACATTGACCGTTAAGAACCCGGTCGAGGAGAAGTCGTGTACGACGCCATGCCGGCTTCAAAATCTTCTGGCCATCGAATCCGACATCACGGTATCCCTGGGGGAAATGACTCCAGTAACAATGCGTGAGACGATTCCAGCGAACGGGGTGCTGTTGCCTGGTTTCATTTCCTTCAAGGGTGAAGTCGAAGTGGTGACGATCCCGGAGGGTGCCGTCGCGACCCTTGGTGGCAGGGAATCCATAACCACGCCAGGCAGGTTCAGGGGCCTTCTGCCAATGGGGCAGACGCTGAAGGTCGAAAAGCCTGGTTACATAACGCAGTATTCGGATCAGTCTGTTGTCGATGGTCAGTTGACGAAGGTTCGGGTCGAACTTGTTCCACGATATGGAACGGTTGTCGTCAATGGACGTCTTCCCGACGGCTCGGCGTGCAAGGGAAATGTAACGATTGACGGGATTCAGGTCGGAAATACCGGAAATTCGTTCCAGACTCTTGCGAAGGAAACGACCATTGGTGTCGAGTGCGAAAAGGGTGCTGGATCGGTTAACGGCTTCGTGGTCAAGGAGAACGAGAAGAAGTTTGTCAGCGTCAAGGTGTCCCCGCTTGAGTGGGCGCAGTCAAGGGGCCTGTTGAAGGTTGTCAACCGCACGGCCTGGCAGTACGGCGGGATGGCAATCTGCCAGGACTGGTTCAGCGCCGACATTTATTGCCAGGATTTGATGCATGCCCACTATCTGGATTGGCGCCTTCCCAGCAGGCGGGAAATGATTGAGCTTGAGGATTCCGGTGAGTTCGTGAATCTGTTGATCCCCGGCGAATACTACTGGTCAGAGGCGGCGAGCGATTGGGAAGCCGTTGCGTACAAGGTCGGTGGCCAGGGCAAGGGGCGTCGCGAAGTTGTGGAGAAGGGTTCGGTTCAACTCTGCAATATTGTATGTGCCAGGACACTTGGGGCCGATGAAGGAATTCCGCCGACGCCGCCTGTCGGCAATTGACCGGTCCGTCTTGACTTGAATGGACCGTTGCGGGTAAATGGCATATCGCGTCGAATCGAGAAATCTTGAAGGGGTTTCGGGCCGGCCCGTTTGACCCGGCATTTCTGGGGATTTGATGAAACAAATAATTGCTTCAGCGTTCACGGTCTTGATGATTGCCGGTTGCGGGGCGCCTCTTGCCCGGGTCGATGCCGGGAATCGGCAGTCTTCTGTGCGTGGCGATCCGGATGGCAAGGCGTCCGCCGAGCCGGCCGACACGGAACTGGACGAGAATGCGGTCAAACTGGATGCATGCGTGCGCAAGGGGCCCGGTGGACGAAATGTCATCAGTCCGGAATGCATCCGTCAGGACATATCCGTTCTTCCGGGAATGAAGGCAAAGGATCTTGGAACCGTCGGCATGGCGACGTTCGAGATCGTCGGCGATGTGACCCTTGACGGGCTTTCCAAGACCATCAGGCGCTCCCACGCGGATTCCATGGAAGTGACCGACACGATAATGCGACGTCTTCTTGGGGCCGGAATTCCTCTGGTCGAAAGGGATCGCCGTCTTACCGATAAGTTGCTGGAAGAATTGCATGTTTCGGCATCTGAACTGGTAGATTCGGAAACGGCGCCTTCGATTGGCCATCAGCTTGGCGTGAAGACTCTGATCGTCGGCCGGTTCGAGTTCAGCGGCGAGTTCCATTATGCCCAGGACGAAAATGGTGACGTGATACTCAAGAAGCCGAAGTCGATCGGTTACCAGGCGGTTCGGATAAAGGCCCTTGACGTTTCCAGGGGCCAGGTGATCATTGACGCCAGGTTCAGCATGACCGGGAGCGTTGTAAGCGTATTGATGCCACAGACTCTGGCCAGGTACGCGGCCACAGAGATCCTTTCGCGGCTGGGCGCTGACGGTGCGGCTTTCTGATCTTGAAAGTTGGTGGAGGTTTGACATGGCTGACAGGGATCATGACTCAAGTTCGCTGGAACCCGGGGTTGGAAAGTCGGCGGCGGTAATCGGCGGTGTCGGCCTGGCCAGCGCGGGGGCCGCCGTGGCTGCCGGGGTGCAGGTTCAGAACATCATCGAGGCCGCCCGTGAAGCGGCAATTCAGGCCTTGACCGAACACCAGCATTCGCTGGCGGAAGACGGGGTTGCCAGGGTCGGTGGAACTGCCGACGAGCAGACCGCCAGACTTGAAACGCTTGCAAGCGAACTGGATGCCAGGATGGCGACTGCCCTGACCGATCTCGCGACCGGATTGCAGCAGCAGATCAGTGAAAACATCGAGCGGCTGGCGACCCACATGACCGACCAGTTGAATTCGACTTTCCACGGCGGTCAGAAGGATTTGCACAGGCTTGCCCAGGAGCTTGAGTCGGATATCATCGAGCAGCGCGATCGCGCAATCGCCGAGATTCGCGAAGAGGGGCAGCGGGCCGTCGAGCTCGTGCAGCACCAGGCCGATTCGATACGAACCGAGGCCCAGCGCCTTGCCAGTGCCGCCAGCGCCGAAATCGACAGCAGGATCACGCACCTTGATTCGAAGGTGACGAACGCGATAGAAAGCATTCACCAGACGGCAGATTCCAGGGTTGCCGAAATGCACGATTTCAATGGTTCCTTCCGTGTTGATCGCGGATCAAACCCGGAAGATGATTTCCAGATTGGATGATGTCATGGGTGAAGGTTCTTCCCGACCGGCCATCACGGCCATCCAGGATCCCGTGCCGGGTGCGACAAGATTCGTGACTATGCGCGGGCGAAAAGGTTTTCCCGAGGAGCTTGTCGAGAAAGCGACGGATCTGGAGTCGCGAATGGACAAGCTGGCCGCGGGCGACGATCAGGGCTGGGCACGGCTTTATCGTGACTTGCTTGATACGGCACACGAAGCGGTCGATTCCCTGCGCGGCGTCGGGCGGGTTTCTTCACAGCGCGTGAACAGTACGCGGGCAGGCGGCGCGAAGGGGCCTTCACAGGTCGATCTGTCCAGCCTGCGTCGCGTTCTGTCCGACGTGGAGAAGTGCGACCGCGACGCGATTTCGTACGTCCTTACCGAACGTGTGCCGAAGCAGCGCAACACCGAAATTCGCGACGCGATGTCGAAGCTGTCCGAAAGATTGCTTTTTTCCAGCAGGATGGACGGCGACGAACTTGTCGTTGAACTGGATCCGTCCGAGCAATCCAGGCTGCGTGCAAGCGTGGAATCGATCTTCGCGGAATGGAAGGCCCGGGCAATCGCGGGATGCGTGGCGCGCATGGAAAAGCATCGCGAGCCCATTATTCAGATGATGGATTCGCATGTTCGCGAAGCCGGCATCCAGTTCCCCGCCGTGACGCCTCCGGAAATCGAACCGGTTCCGTTCATGCTGAAGACGGGAAATTCCCTTCGGGCCAGGATTCCATCGCTTCCGGAAGCGGCCTGGCGCTTTTTCAGATCGACCCTTGGCATTGTCTTTCTGGCCGGAACCATCCTTGCAGGTTTCGTCGGCGGCGGCCGGGCCGGCGGGAGCTCGGCCGTTCGGCTGGAAGTGTATGCGGTGGCCATCCCGCTGTTCCTGATAATCGCGATAGTTCAATCGATTCGAAGCCGGCGCCAGGAACTGAGGAAGTCGGGCGAGAGGCTGCAGGCCGAATTGACGAGGTTCTTTGAAGGGAAGTTGCGCGAGGCGTGTGATGACGCTCGTCTTGATATTCAGGCCGCATTGAAGAAGTTTCAGTCCGAGCACGAACACCAGAATACGCGCTGGTGGTGTGCGGTGGAGAATCGAACCCGTCAGATGCCGGCCGTCAGGGAAGTTGCACAGACGCTTGAACCGGTGGCCTCGTCCAGCCAGGCCAGGGCACTGGTTTCCCAGATCGAGGAAAAGGTGATTCCGTCGGTGTCAGACCGCCTCTGCCAGATCGAGGGTTGAATCCGGAACATTCGGAGTCGGGTATGTCGAGCAGGATTGTTGTTGTTTCAACCGTCATGGCCATCGTGTTCATTGTTGCCGTCGGCGCCCTGGCGGCTGACGATGAACCGGTGATCTGCGCCCCGCCGAAGAAGGGGCAGGCGGCGCCATGCGGCGGTGCGGACAATGGCAAGGGTGGAATCCTGCCCGTTTCCGGGCGCAGCGTGAAGAAGGGCAAGTCGGCTGGAAAGAC
>JAKPTZ010000153.1 GCA_029555025.1 Deltaproteobacteria bacterium | reverse complement strand
GATTCCGGGTCACCTGCGGCATCCAAAAACCGGAAAACCTGGTCGTGCGTCATCGCAAACCCCCGCCCGCGGACAGCCGCGATCAGAAGCGGTACTGGAAATCGAACGCGAATTCGTTGTTGGTTCCGTGACCCTTCGCGTTTGCCGGCGGCGTGCCAATCGAGTCCTGGACGTCGATCAGGTCAAACCAGTTGTGAACGTACGCCAGGCTCACGCGCCAGTGATCGTTGATGCGCCATCTGGTTCCGACCGAGAACCCCTTCTGGTCAACGCCGGGATTTTCCAGGGAAAGCGTCGATGTCGGATTCGGGGTGTAGTCCATCTGGTATCCGGCCATCAGATCAAGTTCGGGAATCGGCCGGTAAAGGATACCAAGGCACCAGTTCCACGAATTGCCGTAGTTCTTGGCGTCGCTGAAGCCGTTCAGACCCGCAACCGGGCTGTCAAGCTTGCTTATCTGCATCTGGTTCGTCTGGTAGTGCCAGTACGACACGTCGGCGGCGACCTCGAAATTCGGGACGATTGCCCAGTTGATGCCGGCGCGGATTGACAAAGGGATGATCATGTTGGTGGTCTGCTTCGTCTTGCCCAGCAGATCCTCGCGCCCGTCGATATGAAGCCGGTACTTCGCGGTCACGTTGCCACGCAGATCCAGCTTGGATCCGCTGGAAAAGACCAGCCCGATGCTCAGGCTCTTCACCGGCCTCACCAGAAGGCCGATGTCGAATGCCCAGGTCCAGTTCGAACCCTGGATGTCAAGCTGGATGTCGTTCTTCATGTTCGCTTCCGTGGAATTGAAGCGGCCATCGTACTTGGGGTCGTTCTGGACATCGGCCGGGGATGGAAGCATCCCGGTGTTAAGAAAGCGCGTCGCGGTCAGGTACGTGTAAAGAACGCTCAGGCTTACGCCGGCGCTGATGTAGTTGTTGAAGTCGTACGCGGCCGACGCGGTCAGCCTTGTTGAAAGGAAAAGCGCCTGGGTGACGTGATAGCGGGTCGGCTCGTCAATCGGCAGGCTGGCGCCATATGCGTTCGGGGCGTAAATGGCAAGCGCGGCGCGGAAGCGCTTCGTCCCGAAGTCGGTGGCGACGCCGATAAACGGAATCGCGCCGATGCTGATGTCGGGAGTGATTTCATGGTCGGCCGGGAGCAGGTTGCCCTGGCTGTTGTAAAGCTTCATTCCCAGGTCGAGCACGAAGGTCGAGAGGGCGAAATAGATCTGGGTTCCGTTCTGCAGGGTCAAACCGGCCGGATTGTGGAAAACGGCCGTCACGTCGTCAGGCTTGCCGACCACGGCGAACATTCCCATTCTTCGGCCGCCGAAGTCCAGATTCGAATATCCGCCGGCCAGCGCCACGGAAGGCAGAAGGACGGGGGCGGCGACCAGGACGGCCATCACAAGGCTCACGACCAGTTTCGAATTACGTTTCATCTGTCTGGCTCCCTGCCGGATTGCCCGAAATCACGAAAAAAATCAGAACGGATGATATGCATCCAGGTAAATGCCAACCGGCGAACCGGCATCCCTGGCTTCCTTCGCCCATGCCAGGTCTGCCCGGATAATCACGGTTTCACCGAACTGGATTCGCAGCCCGCCACCGGCCGCGACCTTCAGCCCAAGCGAGTTTCCGTCAAGAAGCGCGTTCCCGCTGTAATCGGCCCAGACGCGCCCGATGTTGCAGAAGAACGCCGTTCCGAACATGCCGCGATACTTCTTGATGCGAAACGGAAATATCTGCGATCGCAGCTCAAGGTTGGCGCCAACCTTGATTTTCCCATGATAGCGCCCCTCGGGAATCCCGGACAGCCCCATTCTTCCACCGATGAACTCGATCGGTTCGAACGCGCCGGCACGCGCCATTTCGTAAAACGGCACGTTGCCGAACAGCATGTCCAGCATCAGCCTGGTCGCGAATGAAAGCTGCGGTCCCAGGAGCGGAACGAAAAAGCGGGCGTCAGTGCCAAAGGCGCCATAATGAAGGTTGTTGTCCATGCCGGGCGAGAATCGCAACGAACTTTCGACATAGATGCCCTTGACCGGGTTGTATTCATGATCCCTGGTGTCGTAGATGACGCCGGCCGCGAACTGAAGGCCGAAGTGATCCTGCAGCCCGTAAAGTCCGTCCATGTCGGCTGCCAGCTTCGAATCCTCGAACGGGGTGATCCGCATCCACATGAATCGCAGGCCCACGGCGAATTCCAGATTCTCAAGCAGTCGATAACGGAACGAAACCCGCAG
>JAKPTZ010000148.1 GCA_029555025.1 Deltaproteobacteria bacterium | reverse complement strand
GGGGCGGCGGCGGCATCCATCGGCGTCAGCCCATTCAGTGCCGGAACCGGTGCATTCGGCCATTGTTCCAGGTAGTACTTCTGGTAGAACTGCGTCAGAAGCTGTCTTTCGATTTCCGGCGGGATCTCCGGTTCCGCGTCCTGGCTGTCAGCCATCGGGCCGGAAGCCAGGATCTGGTCAAAGTCCTCGAATGAATCGGTCCCGTGTTCGATCCATTCGCCCGCAACCTTTTCAAGCGAAGCCTTACCCTTACTCAGGCGCCGTTTTGAATTGGTTTCAAGAATCAGCCCTGAACCATCGAATCGGACTGTTCCCAGCGAGATCCTGTCTGTCCGCCCGCCCGGCAGCTTACGCCGTCCTGACAGCCAGACGAAACCATCGTCGTTGCCGTTCCGGTAGCTCCTGTGGCCGCTGATGGCGTCCTTGACCGCACCGAGATCTTTCATCGAGTAGCGGGCCGTGCATATGACGAGTTCGTCGCCGTCGGTGTTGTACGTTTTTAGCGGCCTGGCCGCCTTTCGATTGAACCCTACGATATACGAGAAGACATGCGCCAATCCGAAAGTCATCAGATCTTGAAGCGGCGCTTCGGCGTTTTCCGGCGTGGCCGGTTCAAGCATTTCGGCAAGAACCATCAAGAGGGGCTCCTTGGCCCTTCCTGCCAGCGGAACCGCCATGTCCAACTCGTTGTGCGTCGAAAATCGTCGTAGCCGGGTCAGAAAGATGTCCCAGGGAACCAGGCTCTGCGAGGCGCTGCGTTCCAGGACTTCAAAGACTTCCCCGCTGTGAACGTCCTTCAGCGTCAGGCCCACTGATGGGCGCACTTCCCGAACCTCCATCAGCCGGAACCGCTCGCGGCCCATGGCGTCCAGGATTCGCCGCTCGGCGGGCGACAGCGAGTGCCCGTGCCTGCGCAGGAAGCGTTCAGCCAGCGTTTCGTCATTCTTGCCGAGTCGGAAGTGCATGTACCAGGGGTGAAACACCTGCTGGACCCAGTCCAACTCGATCTTGTGGTAGGGGGCATCGGCCAGGAACTCCAGCAGGGCATCCTGAATGTCCTGCCTGTTGTCCGGGCGCTCCAGAAAGTCCATCAGCTTATCCACCACGCCGCAATGCTGCTGGCTCTCGAGCGACAGAACGGGATGTGCATCCGGCGGGGAGCCCGGGACAGCCCCGGATTGCTTCATAAGGCAACAGTGCTTGTACTTCTTTCCGCTGCCGCAGGGGCAGAGGTCATTACGTCCCGTTTTCATTATCAGACCTCCGGTAGGCGGCATAATATACCTCTTAATCCTCACTTTCACACGGTCTTCCTGGACGGGGTGTTCGTGGAAGGACAGAACGGATCCGACGGGCCCAGGGTGTTTCAGCCCGTCCCGACCCCGACCGACCGCGACATCGAGGCACTGGTACTTCGCCTGGCCCAGCGCCTCGGCAAGCTGGCCCGCCACCGCTTCGAACAGGCCAGCGAGGAGCTCGATACCCTGGACACGGACACACTCCCCCTGCGCTCTGTGTCTGCAGAGGCCATCCAGATCCCCGGGCCGCGGACACCACGGCACCAGACCGACATCTTTGGCGAGGGCCCACCCGATGACCAGTGCGGGGCGACCCCGGGTCACAAGCCACTGTGCGCCCGGGTTCACGGCTTCTCC
>JAKPTZ010000142.1 GCA_029555025.1 Deltaproteobacteria bacterium | reverse complement strand
TATTCCTTGCGTGTGGGCAGTCGGCCGCCCAGGTCCGAACATATCTGCGCCGCCTGATCCCGGCCGATACATGGCATCGGCGCATCGTCGTCCGTCGGCAAAGCCTTTCCAGACTGGGCCGCAAGTTCGAAGTACTGGCAGCGTTCTGGCGAGGTGATCGTCCCGAACAATTCGTCTACCTTCCCGTCAACCGCGTTGTTGCAGTCATATCTCTTTTCAATATCCTTGACCCGCCCACCGGGGATTTTGTCGCACTCCCTGTGCAACCGGTTCCGCGTGTAGTCCCTGAACTGCCCCTGAGTGAACTCGGCCAGGCCGATGTGGTCGCCGCCGAAGGGGACCGTGCAGAACCCAGCCACGCATTTGTTGCCCAGATGGCACTGCCAGTCCCTGACGCAGTTGAACGTGTGGTTCCAGCGCCTGCTGTTGGCAACCGGCACCACGATGAAGATGACCACCGTCGTCAGGGTGCAGATCTGGAACATCGTCCAGGCGATCGAGTGTTCGCCCCGGGACAGTATCCGCCTGACGATGGCGATGGTCAGCGAAACGACCGCGAACCCGATCAGCCACGCGTAATGCAGGGTAATCAGGAAGCCCCAGACGCCCCCGACGATGCCCCCGATCACATCCATCACCCACCCGACGACCGCCAGGACGATCACCAGAACAAGAATGATGAAGATGATGAGTTGTGGCACCGTACCCCCGCCATGGCCTGCAGATACCGATTATCCACACCATGCGGCATGTTTCCTGCCGATTTGCGGGTTGTTTGAAACTTTCCTGGTTTGGATGGGTCGGCAGCGTGGTCGGTTGCCCGGTCGGCCGGCGACTATTTCCGGTACTGCAGTTGTTCTGCCTTGGCGGCTGCTTCGGCCTGGGCCTTTTTACTGCTGATTTCCTGCTGCATCTTCAGGACGTCTGCCAGCAGGTCACACTTTTCGAAATCGGCCGCGGTCCCGACGATGCGCACGAAATCGAGCGCCCTGGTCAGGGCGATGTGAAGTCGCGTGGCCATTCGGTCATTTACCCGAAGGTCGTCCAGGTCGGTGACGATCACCGCCGGCCTTTCGAGTCCCTTGAAGCGCAGGAAGGTATCCGCGACGACGTGTGCCGTCGCATCCGCGGCATCCGCCCTGACCAGTTTCTGGTGGGCCAGTTCGGGATGCTTGATGACGGTATTGGTGGCTGACTGCCCCGCCAGCGAAATCATCGTTATGTCGCCCGGCTCAAGGCCTTCGCTTATCAGCCTGGTGATTTCACGTTCCGTTTGTGTTGCGTACTGGTTCCCGTTCACCGCTACAAGCAGGCGGATGGTCCGATCCTCGACGCCCCTTCGGATCAATTCCATGTCGGGATTGCCGTCAATCAGACCGTTGGCCAGCGCCATGATCGGCGGTGGACACCGGTATGCGTTCGGAAGGTCGCACGGGAACATTTCTTCCACCCAGCGGGGAATCTTCCGGTCTGGCCAGAACGCCTGCCTTGGGTCATAAAAAACCCAGCAGTCACGGTCCTTTGCCATTTCCTGGATCAGGCACCACTCGTTGTCGCCCAGATCCTGGGCCTCGTCAACGATGACCATGTCCGGCCGCTCGCCTTCGGGCGGCAGTGCATCGACAGCAGCTTGAAACGGGGCGTTCTTCCAGAAATCCGGGCTGCTTTCATCAATCTGTTTCGCCAGCCCCGCCCGCCGCAGCAGTTCGGCCGAAAATCGACCGACCGTTTCCACCTGGACCAGGTCGTTGTCGATCGTCTGGCGAAGATGACGCACAAGCGCGTCGGTAAAGCAGAAGACAAGAACCCGCTGCCCTTTTTCGGCCGCCATCAGCGCGCGTTTTCGCGCCAGCAGGGACTTGCCCGAGCCGGCGCCGCCGGTCACCAGGACTCTTGGGGCACGCCCGATATTGTTCAGGACGGTCAACTGGGTCTCGTCGAGCTGGATGCGGGTCTCTTCGCTTAATTCATGCCTTGTGCCGAGTTTGATGTCCGCGGTCCACACTTCGTCCCAAAGCTCGTGAAGGGCGTTAATCCAGTTTCCGACAGCCCGCCGGGGATTGTCCGGGAAAGCCGCGTCCAGGTGACTCTTCAGGGCTTCGTTCAAGTAGGGCAGTTCCATCTCGCCCAGGAGCGTTTCGCAAACGTCGTCCTGGGTCGGCGCGGTGTCAAAGGCCGTGTCGGGGAAGATCGTCAGGATGCCATATCCTGGGGCCGTGCAGCCTTTCGCCCGAAGCCGGCTGTTCAGCAGTTTCGCGAACTGGTGCGCCTGCTCGCGCGGGGCCTTATCCATTTCCCTGCCGTACTGGTACCAGCGGCCATCCCTTTTCGTGATCTGCCCGCCCTTCACTTCCAGCACCAGGAATCCGCGGTCCGGTATCGCGATGACGAAGTCCCCTTCGCCCTCCCATCCGTTTTTGTCCAGCAGTTTCATGCTGTGCCAGGCGTACCAGCCGGCCGGCAGGCCATCCTTCAACGCGTCGTAA
>JAKPTZ010000121.1 GCA_029555025.1 Deltaproteobacteria bacterium | reverse complement strand
TGATCAGGACACGGACGAGGGATGCGACGACGACGTCGATGGATACTGTGACGCCGCGATGACGATCACGGGAACGCCGACCATCTGCCCGAACGGCGGTAACGACTGCAACGACCTCGTCGCTGCCAGGAACCCGGGTGCGGCGGAAACCTGCAACGGCGTGGACGACAACTGCAACGGTTCGACCGACGAAGACCTGGTCGGAATCGAATGCGAAATCGTCAACGAATTCGGAACCTGCACGGGCGAGACTGTTTGTGACATTCAAACCGGTGGCGCCGACTGCGATGCGATGACTCCGGCCCAGGAGATCTGCGACACAATCGACAACGACTGCGATGGAATGACGGACGAAGACTTCATCTGCGACCGGACATCGACGATCATGATGAAGGTGTTCGGGGCGAGCCTGCCACCGCCTCCATTCAAGTCCTCTGCGACCGGGGAAGGATACCAGGCCCTGTCGGGAGCTTCGGTCAGCTTCTACAAGGATTCATGCCCGCCAGAGACCGAGTTGAGCGCGGCGTGGACCGTGACGACCGACGACGAAGGAAAGTCTGAGATTCCGATTGAACCCGGGCTGTGGTGCATTCAGGTCAGTGCCGAAGGCTACCAGGCGATGACAACCGATGTTCTGTTTCTGGAACCTGGAACGGTAATTCCGATCGAGATGATTCTTCTTCTGAACGGCATGACCCAGGCACAGCTCTCGATGTGCGGCCGCGTTCTCGAGTACGACGACTACGTTGTCACCACCAGCGGCAGCACGGAGCCGGCAAGCGGGAGTCCGGTTCCCGCCGCTCTCATCACGCTGGTTGACATGACGGGGTCAACCGAAATCGCGACGACGACATCTGATTCGAACGGGTACTGGTGCCTGGTCGGACTTCCCCAGCTTCCCGCGGAACCATACCTGATGCTGAACTCGGTAAAGGACGGATTCTATCCGGCCAGCTACGAGGCAATGATATCGATGAACGCGCTGACGTTTTCGACCATCCTGATGAGCAGGCTTCCGTCCGAGGAAGGCTCCTGTCTTTTTGACGGCTTTGAGGACTCGGGAAGGGTCGGCATGTGGACGATAACCCAGGGCGAAACATCGCCTGTGACGTGGAACATCCAGTCAAGCCAGGTGTGCGTGGCCCCTGTCTATTTGAATGAATGCCTGCCGGTGCCGGCCAACGAGGCCGACATTTCGGCCGAAGGTACCCTCCTGTGCCAGGAGGAGGGAATTTACGACGACGGATGCATCCCGTCACCCGGCTCCCTCGCGGGCGCCGGTGGGGGCGATTTCTACGCGTGGTTCGGCAACCCGCTCACCTGCAGCTACTCGGAATCTGGCGAAAACTGCGAATTTGTCGGAAAACGCGTGTCCGGTGCGCTGGAGTCGCCATGGATCAACGGCATCGATGCGTGGACCCTGTACCTGATGTTCGACAGCGCCTGGGAAATCGAGAGCCAGACTTCATCGGTCGATGTCATGTACGTCGAGGCCCAGACGTCGCCGCAGTCCGAAACCGGGTTGTGGACACTGGTTGGAACGGTCAACACGATGACGCCCCTCGATACCGCGCAGGTCACCAGGGCCGCTGCAGCCGGGGGCTGGACCTCCGGGGGCGACGCTTCCGGCCCGACCTGGAACACCTACAAGCTCGACTTGAAGGACTTCGCCGGCGAATTCTTCAGGATCAGGTTCCGTTTCGATTCCATGGATGGGAACGCCAACCTTTACCGCGGATGGCAGATCGACAATATCAGCGTAAGCGGCATTGGTTGCCGCTCGAACGAAAATTGATCGGGAGAAGATGGAACCGCATATCCCCCTGCGAATCCCACTGAAAGTCAGAAAACGGCTGGACACACTGGCGAAAAGGACGACAGGCCCGATGCCGGTTTCGGAATTCAGAAGGCTGGTCGTCGAAGGCAGGCTTGTCAACGCTCCGCTTGACGGATACTCCGACCCGGCCTGGCGAACGATTTGCCTGCGGCACGGCGCCACGCTCTGTTACACCGAAATGATTCCTGCAATCGCCCTGGTTTTTGGGGCAAGCGATGCCATGCGAAGACTCCGCAGGGCAGACGGAGAGTCGATCCTGGCCGTCCAGATTGAGGGAGCGAAGCCAGACATCATGGTCGAGGCCGCCCGGATTGCGGTCAATGCCGGCGCCGACATCATCGACATCAACGCGGGATGCCCGTCACAGCGGGTGACCAATTCCGGCGCCGGATCCGCGCTGCTCTCGGATCTTGAACTGCTTCATGAAATCGCCCGTGCGGTCAAAGGTGCCGTGGATGTACCGGTGTCCATGAAAGTACGATCGGGCCCGACCCAGTCCAACATCGTCGTGGATGAAATTTCGGCCATGGTGAACGACCTGGATCTGGCCGCCGTAACCATTCATCCCAGGACAAGAAACCAGGCCTATCGAGGAAAGGCGGACTGGAGCCTGATTGCCCGGATGAAGAGTTCGTGCAGGATTCCCGTCATCGGGAACGGGGACATCAGATCCCCGGCCGATGCATTGCGGATGATGGAAACCACTGGCTGCGACGCGGTCATGATTGCGCGTGGTGCCATTGGAAATCCCTGGCTGTTTTCGCAGACAAGGGCCTGCCTGGCCGGCCAGGAAGCCCCTGCTCCCGTTAACAGGCAGGAGTGGGAACGCACGGTTTGGGATCACTTCAATCTTTTTCTGGATTACCTTGACGGATTCGAGGGTATCGCCGCCCGCCTTTTCCGGAAGCACCTTGCAAGGTACACGCGCGGCATGACGGGCGCGACCGAATTCCGACGCGGGCTGCCCCACATCAATGACAGGGCCGGGCTCAGGATGGCGCTTGAAAGGCTGCTTGCGGCCGGCGAGGAGGCAGGGGGATTCGTCTTCCCGATGCCAAGGCCGGATGATACATTCTAGGCAGGGCCGTCAGCCCGGGGTGATACGTTGAACGGACCGGAAATTCTTACGGTGGCGCAGGCGATGAATCTCTCAAGCGGATTCCTTGCAAAGAAGGGATCCGCGAGTCCAAGGCTGGACGCCCAGATACTTACCGCGCACGCGCTTGGAATCAGGCGGCTGGATCTTTACCTGGCACCGGACAGGCCACTTTCGGAACTGGAGCGCGATACACTCAGGAAATTCCTGGTCAGGCGTTCCGCGGGGGAGCCGGTGGCATATATCGTGGGCTTCCGGGAGTTCTTCGGCCTCAGCTTCCGGGTTACACCGGCAGTGCTTGTTCCCAGGCCGGAAACCGAGGCAATCGTTGACGCAGCCCTGGACCTGCTGGATGTCATGGCCGGGGAAGGAAGGACGCCCCTGATCGCGGCCGACGTGGGAACGGGCAGCGGAGCAATCGCCTGCACAATCGCGACCAGGAATGCCGACGTCAGGCTTGTCGCTTCGGACGTAAGCCAGCCGGCAATGGATGTCGCGGTGCAAAACGCCCGGACGCTGGAAGTCGCGGATCGTATCGAGTTCATCAGATCCGACGTCCTTGAAGACTACCCTGCCGGGATGTCATTCGACCTGATTGTCTCCAATCCACCGTACATTGCCGAAAGCGAAGCCGGAATGGTCGATGCATCGGCCATCGGCTTCGAACCGTCTCATGCGCTTTTCTCGGGCCCGGAAGGAACCGACATGACTTATGCCCTTATCCGGCAGTCCCTGTCCCGCCTTCAACCCTGGGGTGCCCTTGCGGTGGAAATCGGAACCCCGGCCCAGGCATCAAGGGTTCAGGAAAGGATGCGGACGGCATTCGAATCGGTTACGCAAATCGTCGATCCATCAGGGGCGGTTCGCGGCCTTGCAGGAAGATGCCCCCGGCGGGGCGACTCCACGGAGCATTCAAAGTGAAAGAAGGATTCAAGTGCGGTGTCGTCGCGATTGCAGGTAGACCGAATGTCGGAAAATCGACCTTTCTCAACAAGGTGACAGGAAGCAAACTGGCCATCGTCACGCCCAAGCCGCAGACGACCCGGGACAGGATTCTGGGCATCTTCTCCGGTGATGACGGTCAAATCCTGTTTCACGACACCCCAGGCATCCACGAATCATCGAAGCCGATGAACAGGAGGATGGTCGCCAGGGCAATTTCGGCCCTTGCCGATGCGGACGTCGTTTTGATGATGACCGACGCCACCAGGCCCGAACAGGCCATTCGCGAAGACGCCACCGTGATCGCCCGCGTAAGGGAATCCGGCAAGCCGGCCGTCCTGGCAATCAACAAGATTGACCGCATCGACAAACCACTGCTTCTGCCGCTGATGTCCGAATACATGAAGCATGGAAACTTCGCCGCGGTGATCCCGATTTCCGCAAGGAAGGGCGGTGGGGTCAACGATGTCGTTAAGGAACTGCTGCGCATGCTGCCGGCTGGCGAGCCGCTTTTTCCCGAGGACGAACTCTCCGACAGGCCCCTGAGGTTCCTTGCCGCCGAGATCATCCGGGAAAAGGTGACCCTGCTGACGCATCAGGAGGTTCCATATTCGACAGCCGTGACCATCGAATCGTGGACGGACGGAAGCGCCCGAAAGGCAACCAGGATTGAGGCGACCATACACGTCGAAAGGGATTCCCAGAAGGCCATCGTGATCGGACAGGGCGGATCCCTTTTGCAGAGGATCGGGACGCAGGCCCGGGTGGAAATCGAGGAACTCGCCGGAAGTCGGGTGATGCTGTCCCTTAACGTAGTCACCGAAGACAACTGGACAGAGTCCGACAAGAACCTCGACAGGCTGCTCGGAGAATGATGCCTCTTATCAATCGTGCGCCAGCAGTTGCCGGATTTTCATGCCCTGCATGCACTTGAAGCACACCGAATCCTTGAAGCCGAACGCATTTGCTTCCACATACAGATCGATGCAGCGGCCGACCATCATGTCGGCCTGCATCGTCTTGCAGAAGAACGGGGTATCAATCTTGACCTGGGACTTCCTGCTCGATTCATCGTCCATTATGTTCGCCTGCTCGTTGTCGCCCATTCGCATGTCCGCCTCGAATCCAGATATCACCCGGAAGTCGGAATAGTGGTAGATTATTCAGAACGGTTTTGAAACCGTCAAGACTGGCGCTGCGGGCAGGTTCAACAGTGCTGGATATTCAGGGGGTATCATGATTCTTGGCCTGACAGGAAAGAACGCTTCCGGCAAGGGTACCGTGGCCGAAGTGCTGAAAACAGGTGGATTCGAGTATTTCAGCCTCAGCGATGAAATCCGCAGATCGCTCGAACAGCAGGGCATTCCGATTACCAGGGATACGCTTACTGAGGAAGGTAACAGGATTCGCAGGCAGGAAGGGGCTGGGGCACTGGCGGCGAGGGTAATCGGCCGCTTTTCGCACGGAGTCAACCAGGTTGTCGATTCCATCCGCAATCCCCAGGAAGTCGCAGTTCTGCGGCAGCAGCAGAACTTCTTTCTCGTTGCCGTCGATGCACCCTGCGAAACCCGCTTTGAGCGCTTGCGACAGCGCGCCCGACCTGGCGACCCCGACACACTTGAAGGCTTTCTGGCCGCCGAGGAGCGCGAGCTTCAAAGCGGCGATCCCGTTACCCAGCAACTGCTCGCCACGATTGAACTTGCCGATTACACAATAAACAACTCCGATGGAAAGGATGCCGTTGTGGCCGCCGTCAGAAACGTCTTTCGCGACGCGGCGGCAAGAACGGTCAGGCCCACATGGGATGAATACTTCATGGCCATAGCCCGGGTCATCAGCAGCCGCGGGAACTGTGCCAAGCGACGCGTCGCCGCTGTTGTGGTCAAGGACAGCCGAATTGTTTCAACCGGTTACAACGGAACTCCGCGTGGAACATCAAACTGCAATTCGGGTGGCTGCCCGCGCTGCCTTTCCCTTACTCCGTCGGGCGAGGCCCTTGGCGAATGCGTGTGTTCACACGCGGAAGAAAACGCCATCACTCAGGCCGCCTATCATGGAGTCAGCTTGAAAGGGGCCACGATATATTCGACATTCATGCCGTGCATCATGTGCACGAAGATGATCATCAACGCGGGAATCTCGGAGGTTGTTTATCACTCCGATTATCCGCTTCCGCCCGAGGCCGCCAGCCTCTTCAGGCAGGCGGGCGTATCGACAAGGCAGTTCCGCGACTAGAGGGTCGATCGGCCGGTTCGGATTGACAAAACCCCACAGATAACCTAAATTTCCCGGCCGGAGGTGCTTACATGGCAAGAGTTACCGTTGAAGACTGTCTGGACACCGTAACCAACAGGTTCGCGCTCTGCCTTCTGGCAGCCAAGCGTGCCCGCGCGCTGCTTGACGACGCTGAACCGGTCATCGATACGACCAACAGGGAAACCGTCACGGCCCTTCGGGAAATCGCCGCTGGCAGGATCGGCTTCAGGCGCGACGTACGCGAAATGCTGGATCTGCCGGATCGGTTCGGCGAAAAGACCAGATGAAACCGGTTCAGGTGAAATGGCTGCCGATGGCGGCCGTCTGCCTGTTCATGTTCGTCCCGGGGTGCGCCGGGAAACTCCACCCGCTTCCATCAGGTGCCGACTGGATCTCGGATCCTTCGGTGCTGCTGTCAAAAATTGTCGAAAGAAAGCAACGGATCCGGACGGTTTCGACCGTCGGGCGCATTGACAGTCGTTCAAAGGCCGGGCTTCTGCGAGGTCGGATTACGACCCTGGTGTCGCGGGATCGGCAGGTGAGGCTTGAGGCTTGGACCCCGAGCTGGGATCTGGCCGGTTCGTTTGTTGGGAACGCCGATACATTCATCTACTTCCAGCGCGGCGATAAATACTGCGTGGCGGGGACATCGGATCTGGAAACGATTGACAAGGTCCTGCCGCTTGGAATCGATATCGACCAGTACGTCAACTCACTGCTCGGTTCCTGCTTCATTCCCGAGAATGTCTCATGGAAGATCGAATTTGACAGGCGATGCGGATGCTGGCTTCTGTCAGGCTCGCCGGGCGACGGCTCGACTCACCGGATCCGCGCCGACGCTGACGGAACGGTGCGCCAATCGACCGTATCGGCAGGTTCAAAGACCTTGATTGACATACGCTTCAAAGGAATTTCCACGGTCTCTTCAGATGCGGGATCGGAAAGGTTCCCCGCCGAAATCACGTTCGACATCCCGGGCCGAAGGTCAAAGGCCACGCTGAAGTTCAAAGAAACCGAGATCAACGGAGAAGTGTCCGATGACGACTGGGAACAGACCTGTCCCGAAGGTCTCGGAAGGATGTATCTGCGATAAGGAGTGACCTGATGAACGTTTCCCGCAAAGGTCTCTTCATTGTCTTCGAAGGGCTTGACGGCGCCGGAACCACCACGCAGACGAGACTTCTTGCCGCCAGGCTGGCGCAGCGCACACCGACGGTGATGACGGCGGCAACGGCCGAACCGAGTACCGGTCCGGCCGGTTCAGTCATCAGGCAGGTGCTTCGCCACCGCGTGCGCGGAACCGACTGTTTCGGAAAGGACAAGCCGTTCGACCCCGGGGCACTCGCCCTCCTGTTCGCGGCGGATCGGCTGGATCATTACTCGTGCGAAATCGAGCCGGTCCTGGATTCCGGCGGAGTCGCGATTTCCGACAGGTACAAGCTTTCATCGCTTGCCTACCAGGCACTCGATGTACCTTTTGAATGGATTGCGTCAATCAACTCGCTCGCGCCTGAACCAGACCTGCTGTTCTTCCTGGATGTCTCGCCGGAAGTCGCCTGGAACAGGGTCAGCATGAACCGCATTACCAGGGATATATTCGAGGTTCCCGAAATCCTGCGACAGGTTCACGCAAACTACAACAAGGCGCTCGAGCGGATGGATCGGGACAAGGTCGTAATCATTCCCGGGGAAACACCGGCCGACTCTATTGCGGACATAGTCTGGCACCACGTCGCCGGAAGGATTCCCGCCGCTCAGGGCGGGCAGGAACCGGTCAACTGATCCACACTCATCCCTTTCATCACCTTCACCACACCATCGTGGTATGCGACGAATGCCGGGCCATCCGGACTCTCCTCGATTACAACACCGGCGCCGGTTCCCTCATGGGCATCGGCCCCGCAACCGGATCCACAGGAAAAGAACACTATATCGCCGACGACCGGCCTGTCGGCCCGGGTGACAAGCGTCCCCGCCTTTTCGGCCTGCTGCCTGACATCGCCGGCCGTCCACGCAGCCGACGACGCCCCGCGTGGAAGCCTGTCGCAAATCGCAAGCAGATGGCCGATGAAGGATCTTCCATCAAACGACTTCCGTATTCCGACCAGCCTGCGAGCCGACCTGGCCAGCCTTGCCCTGGCATCTCCCGATGCCGGAACCATCAACACGGCCGTCCTGGCCGGGGCGGGCTGTCGAACAGCGGGCGTCGGGGCGGCCGCACGTTGCGACGCGCCACCGGATGCCTGGCGGCTGGCCGCCGGCTTGTCCTTTTCTGGATTCCGGCCGCCATCCGTGGCTGAATCACGCGATTCCGGCCTGGTTCCCGGGTCAAGGACTGCAAACGGGCCTGACTCGCCCGCAAGCCCGGGCGCGGAGGCATGCAGTGCAAGCTTCTGGACACGGGTCGGCACCGAACAGGCAGAAGTTGCAAGCACCACCGTTCCGACTGCAATCAAAGCGATTCGCGTCATAACACCTGCGGGGTATAATTGTCCGTCCACTTTCGACGGCGACGTACTGATGGTATGACGCCGGACCCGGATCGTCAAAGAAGTGCCCTTCTTGCAGGAAGGTATTGCCGATGGCGCAAAACATCGTTTCACCAGGCAGAAGGGAACGCCCGGGACTGCAGGCCGGCGTGGTTCAGGCTTTTGCCTGCCTGGGCAAGACCTTTTCCGGTCGACCGATTGCAATTGCGAAGCGGGCGCTGACCCTTCAAAGCCTTCAACGCCAGCTTCTCGCCGGAATCC
Organism: Deltaproteobacteria bacterium; assembly: GCA_029555025.1. GTDB lineage: Bacteria > Myxococcota_A > UBA9042 > DTJE01 > DTJE01 > JAGOFO01. The sequence goes on along the minus strand of JAKPTZ010000121.1, from coordinate 105,211 downwards.
CCGTGGTTGCCGCCTTCAAGTCCCTGGGCGGCCTGTCTGGCGGCCGTACGGGGATTGCGCTCAACCGCGTGGCAGCCGGCCTGGAATCCGGGCTTACCCTTGCCGATGCGGCACGCCTTGCGCCGCAGATATTTCCGGGAACGGCCCCTGACCTCATTGGTGCGGCCGAACACACCGGAACGATCCCCGACATGCTTGACTCGATGGTCCGCACCCTGAAGCTTCAGGCCGAAACCCGCCGCCGCATTCTGACATCGTTTGCCTATCCGGCGTTCCTGGCACTTTCCGCGTGCCTGCTGCTTCCGCTTCCACGCCTGGTCAGTTGCGGGCCCGGAGGATATCTGGCCGGGGTCGCAAAGACCGCTCTGCCCTTTCTGGCAATTGCCGGAATCATCGGCTCATTCTGGTTTGCAACCTTGAACCCAAGGGCTTCAGACGCCCTCCGTCGAATCGCCCGGCATGTTCCTCTCGTAGGTGCCGCAATAAGGGAAAGGGCGCTTTTCGCGAGCCTTCAGACAATCGGCCTGGCACTTCAGGCCGGACTTGGCATTTCCCAGTCACTGAAACTCGGGACGATTGCCGCGCAGGATCGACAGACGTCGGATGCGTGGAAGGCCACGGCGCTTCTGGTCGCCAGGGGTGCAACCCTTTCGGCGGCGCTTCACCCGTCACTTCCCGACGACATTGCCGTATCGATTGGAACTGGTGAAAAGACTGGTGCCCTTTCGGATGCGATTCTGGAGGCGGCTGTTTCCACCTGGAGCAGGTACCAGGCGCGGATGGCGTTACTGGCCAGAATTGCATCCGTGACAATCTCAGTGCTGGTGGTTTCATTCATTGCATTCAACATTGTCCAGTCCTTTCTGGATGTCCTGAACCTTGGCGGGAATTCCCAGATGGACATGGAAATGATGCGCGAACTGCGTGGGGTGATTCAGTAACTGACGGCTGTTTCAAGCCTTCACACAGTGGTATCCTTCCTTGTCGATCATGGTGGCCTGGACGGTCGCCGGCTTTGCGGCCGGAGGAAAGTCCGGGCTCCACAGGGCAGGGTGCCGGGTAACGCCCGGCGGGGGTAACCCCAGGGAAAGTGCCACAGAAACCAGACCGCCTTTCCGCCTGGCGGAAGGGTAAGGGTGAAACCGCGGTGTAAGAGACCACGGGTCGCCAGGGCAACCTGGCGATCGGTAAACCCCACCCGGAGCAAGACCGAACAGGGGGCGGGCCGCCCACCCGATGCCCCCGGGTAAGGTTGCTTGAAGCGTCCGGTAACGGAACGCTCAGATGAATGACCGTCGGGAACTTCGGTTCCGACAGAACCCGGCTTACGGGCCGCCATGATCGACAACCGGCGAATTCACGGAGGAAACCAGATGTCCCAGCAGATTCCGGTCTGGACGGCCAACCGCGGAACCATGATGATGGTCAAGGTCGCGCTTGGCCAGTCAGGACGCACGCCGATTTTCGTCAACTCTCAGGCCGAACTCGAACGCACCATGGCCGAGTCTGGAAGCCGCCTTGCCATAGTCGGGCTTGCCGAACTTCAGGCCGCCGGGCTGACCGTCCAGGCGCTGACCGGCCGCTTTGCAAGGGAAACTGGATGGGTCGTGATGGTTGTCGGGCTTCCTCCACCCGACGGGTTCGGCCCGGGCGTAAAGACTTTGAAGGTGCCTTTTTCCGCCGCGGAACTGCGCCAGTTGATCGATTCCGATCCCGCGCCGGCCGGCTCCGTCCGGCCGTCAACCCCGGGGACGCAGGATTTGACCGCGATCGTCAGGGCCGAAATCGAACGGATAGTCCGCGAGAAGGCCGACGCGATGGTCGCTGACGCGGTGATGAAGATGGTTCCGGAACTGGCGGAAGCAATGATCAGATCGGAACTGGATCGCCTGCTGAGCGATGCCGCCGAGAAGGCGGTATCAACGGATCCCGCACCGGACGACGAAACCTGACATCATGTCGGCGGGAAACAAGCCTGGTAAGGAAGACTGCAGAAGCCCCTGGCATACTGCTCGCACGTGAAGGTCGGCCACCCATTCTCCATGACGTCCTCACTGGAACAGTCGATGTCCAGTATGCAGTTCTTGTACTCAACCCACTGTTCCTGGGCCTCGGTTGTTCCCGAGGCGATGCACTTCATGGCGCAGGTCGGGTCTTCGGCGGGGCAATCCTTGCGACAGGTCCATATATCGCGGCAGGTCGATTCACCGACCACGCAGGCGCCGGCCTCGGTGCCGCATGAACCGATAAGGCAATCGGAGACCTGCTCGGCCTGGAACATCGCTATGCACTCGTTTGTTGCCGCACACGCCTTAAGGGCAGCCCACGCGTCGGCGGCCGCCGTCTCTGCCTGGGCAAGACACGTCGTTTCAAACGCGGCGTCATCGCACAGAACCGCACAAGCCGCGACTTCAAGGCAGCTTGGCCCTGTCGGCACGCCGGTCGGGCAAGCCTGGGTCGTATCGGTTCCGCCCTGATCCTGATTGACGTTCAGATCGGTGTTTAAACCCTGATCCGGTGTCGTGTTGGTGTCGATGCCGCCGCCGGTATCACCGGTATTGGCATCTTCCTGCTGCCCCAGGTCGGTTTCCACATCCGGGGTGTTCGTGTCGGGCGCCGAAACATCCTGGCCGCCGACGTCGGTCAAACCACCTTCATCCGTGCCGTTGCCATCTGATCCACAACCAAGACCAATGGCAATGACGAACATGAACAGAACCGTGCAGACTTTCATGATTCCCCCGATATGGATTTGTTGACAAACCGTTAACCGACCATCGGATGTTACACGATCGACAGTAAAACGAAAAGTGTCGCTTTCGGACAGTGTCACCCTAAAAAAAAGGGGCCGCCGGGAAACCCGGCGACCCCCTTTTCATCGGTCAATCAAGCGAAGGCCGAATCAGCTCGGAACGCAGGCGCCGTATTCATCGGCACAGGCACCACCCGCGTTGATGGCGGTGTTGGCGCAGGCGGAGAAGTCGGACGCGCTGGCGCATTCGGTCTGCAGGCATTCTTCGAACGCCGCGTACAGGTCCTGGGCATCGAACGAACCGTTGCCGTAGCACGCCTGGGCGCAGGGGGAATCCTGGCAGCCCTGGATGCAGTTGAACACTTCGGCGCAGGTGTCATCGCCGTGCGGCAGACAAACGTTCCATTCGTCGGCGCAGTCGCCCTTCTGGGACGCCATCCAGCAGTTGTCGCAATCGGTCTTCTGCTGAGCCGTGGGATTTTCCACGTCGCAGACCGGGCACGCGGTGGACGAGCATTCGGACGCGATGATCATGTCCTTCATGCCGGCCAGCGTGGTGTTGCCGCGGCAATCGGCCACGCATGCGTAGTCCTGGCAACCACCGGCGCAGGTGTAGTATTCCATGCAGGTCTCGTTTTCGGTGCCGGCGCACTTCGACCATTCGGCATTGCAGACGCCAACGCCTTCGTCATCGCCGTACATCGCTTCCATCCAGCAGGTATTGCACTCTTCGTCCTGCTGGGCGGTGGGTTCCTCGACCTGGCAGACCGGGCAGTTATCCAGCGAGCAGTTCTCGGCCATGATACGATCACGCAGACCTTCCGGGGTCACGCCAGCCTGGCATTCGTCAACGCAGGCATCGTAGGCGGCCTGGGTCTGGGCGGTGTACTGGCAGGTCGTGAAGCAGATTGTGAAGTCAACGCAATCCTGGTACTTGGTGCCGCCGGAAACACAATTCTTGTAGTAATCCCAGCAATCGCCCATAACCGCATCGTTGAAGCAGACATTGCATTCTTCTTCCTCGGCGGCGGTGTCGTACGTTTCACAAATGGGGCACTTGTCGAAAGCGCAGTTGTACATCGCGTTCTGGTCAAGCTGGGCGTCCTCGGTGCTTTCGTTGCGGCAGTCGCCATAGCACATGCTGGTCTCGTTGTCGGACGTGCCCGGATCATCCTCGGGGCAACCGTCGAAGCAGTCGTACATCTCGGCACAGGTGCGGTAGGTGCAGCCCCAGTAGCAGCCGATGATTGCTTCGGTGCAGTTTTCATCGATGCAGGCATACCAGGCTTCCTCATCAGGGGAACTGCCGCAGATGTTGTAAATGCAGTTGTTGAAAACCTGCAGGTCTTCCTGTCCCTCGGCGGTCAGCTGGCCCTGGCACTCGGCCATGCAGGCTTCGCCTTCGGCGGTCTGGGGATTCGGGCACCCGGCGGCGCAGACGTCCCAGTACCACTTGCAGGAACCGACGCCATCCTCGCACGGGGGCAGGTTGGTGTCCGTGCCGCCTTCGTCGGTCTGGCCACCTTCGTCGACGCCCTGATCCGGCGTGACGAGATCGGGCTGTCCGCCCTCGTCCGGCTGAGCGTTGTCCGGAAGCGCATCCGGGTTGGCAATAACGTCCGGCTGGCCGTTGACGTCCGTACCTTCGTCACCCTGGTTCATGTCGGTGGGGATGTAGATGTCCTCGCCGGGGTTGGGGTTACCATCGTCGCCGCAGGCAACGGCGAAGCCAAAAAGGGCACACGCGACGGCAAAACTCAGCAGTTTCTTCATTCTGGCTCTCCTTCGATTGACCAAAAAAATCCACGTCAACAGGGCAGTCCCCCGAAGACCAAACATTCCGAACCGACCAATTTTCGTGATTTTGCAGCAATTTGTCAACGATTCAATGCTATGATCGGATACGTTTTTTTTTCCCGAAGGCGGTGGTTGCCGTGGCGGATTTGCTGTTTTCAGAAGTAAGGCTTCCGGGGCTGGACGGCCCCGAAACATTTGACGTTGTCGTTGATGGCGGCCTGATTGTTGACGTCGGCAGGCACTTTCAGGGGTGTGCCGCTTCCGTTGTTCCCGGTCGGGGGCGACTTCTGATGCCCGGGGCCATCGACATGCACGTTCACTTCCGCGAGCCCGGCGCCACTCATAAGGAGGACCTCGCATCCGGGTCGAACGCCGCGTTGCTCGCGGGAGTCACCACGGTGTGCGACATGCCGAACAACACGCCGCCGATCACGACGGCTTCCGAGTTCATGTCTAAGGCCGAACTGGCGGCGAAAAGCGGGCGTTGCGACGTTATGCTTTACATGGCGCTGACCGCGTCGAATCTTGAGCAGGTGGCAATGGTGAAGTCCCATCCGGCATTCGCCGGGGTAAAGGTCTTCCTTGGCGCCACGACGGGAAACATGATCTGTGACATCGACGCGGTCGCGAGGGCGGCGGCGGTTCTTGACTGCCTGTTCGTGTTTCACGCGGAGTCGGATGTCGTTCTCAGGCAGGTGGCCGCCCGGCTTGGCGAGGGAACCTCGGCCGGCGACCATCTTGCCCTTCGGCCAGTGATTGCCGCCACGACGGCAGTACGGCAGATCGCCTCGACCTGGCGTCCCGGAATGCGTTTCCACATCTGCCACGTATCCTGTCGCGAGGAAGTCGAAATCATTTCGTCATCCGGGGGAATTACCTGCGAGGCGGCGCCCCACCACATGGGGCTTTCAGCGGCGGACACGGGAAGGCTGGGAAATCTTGCCAAGATGAACCCGCCGCTTCGCGACAGCGAGGACGCGGAATCGGTGCTGCAGGCGGTATGTTCGGGCGCCATTGACTGCGTTGCAACCGATCATGCGCCGCACACGCTTGCGGAAAAGGCGGTTCCCTACCCGAAGGCCCCTGCCGGTGTTCCCGGTGTGGATACGCTGGTTCCATTTGTCATGTCCCTGGTTCGAAGCGGACGCATGACGACCAGGCGCGCCGCCGCGGTGACTTCAGGGAACCCCGCGCGGATACTCGGACTTTCAGACCGCGGCGCCATTGCGCCGGGACTGCGGGCAGACCTTTACCTGACCGATCCGTCCCGGGAATGGGTTGTTTCCGACAGGGAAATAAGATCGAAATGCGGTTGGAGCCCCTTTTCCGGCCGGACTCTTTCTTCCAGGCCGGACGTCGTGTGCTTCAAGGGAAGGCTGGTGGAATAGCTGGGGCCGCCCGGCTGACAAATGGGCTTACAGCCCGATACCCTGGGCCATGGCCTGCTTCAGCGCGTTGAAGGTAAGCTTCGCCGGTTCGAGAAGCTCGGATTCCTGAAGCTCGGGGGCGACGATGAACCTCTGAAGGTAGAACGTGGCCTGCTTGAACCGCTGCTGGCGGATCAGGGCGTTGGCCAGGTTGAACGCGGCGGTGGCGTTGTCCGGATCGAGCTCGATGCTCGCGGTGAGTTCCTCGACCGCGGGATCCACCTTTCCAAGGGTCAGGTATGCAAGTCCCAGGTTGTGGTGAAGATCCGGGTCGTCATGGTTCAGCCTGACACCCTCGGCCAGAACCGCGGCGGCCGCCTGATAGTTCTCCGTATCGTAATACATCATCCCCAGCGAGTTATAGGCGCGGGCGTACTTCGGATTTGCCTGAAGAGCCTTCCTGTAGTAGTCGTCGGCATCGTCAAGCTTGCCCTTCTTCTGGAAGATTGAGCCTGTGTAATAAAGGCTTCCCGGATGCACGGGATCAATCTTCAACGCTTCCTGGAAGCGGGCCAGCGCGGGATCAAGGTTACCTTCCGCCAACTCAAGCCTGCCAAGAAGATAGACCGTCTCAACGTCTTTCGGATTCAGCTCGAGCGCGGCAGTCAGCTCGCGCCGGGCGCCCGCGTAATCCTTCTTGTCGTTCATCAGGATTGAGCCGAGCTGGAAATGGGCCACCTGGTTCCTGGGATAGACCGAAATCGCCGCATCGAAAAGGCCGATTGCTTCCTTCAAATTACCGGCCTCGTATTCGATTATCCCCTGATTGCAGTATGAAACCGAGTCCTTTCGGGCCTTCGAGCACCCGGACGCCAGCACCAGCGCAAGAACCGCGACGACAAGAAGCGTCTTTCTGTCATGAGTCATGGCTGCAATCCTCATCAGGAGAATACATTACTTGGTCAGGCGGAAAATGAAGGGATACGACGAAACCTGAACCGCGGCGCCGCCCTTCGGTTCCGGGAACCGCCAGGTGGCGATGCGTTCCATTATGCATCTTTCAACTGCGGCATTGCGCATGGTGGTGTCCCGAACCTTGACGCCCGCGGTGTATCCGGTCGGAAGGATGACCCACGTCATGTCAACGTTGCCCGCCAGTTCCGGGTTCTTCTGGGCTTCCTGCTGGTAGCACCACCTAATCTGGTTCATCTTCGACTGGACGTATCGCCGCACCATTTCCTTGTCGAGCGCGCCGACCTTCATGTCGCCGGCAAATACCTGAAGCTGGGTGTCGCCCTTCTTAAACTTGATCTTCGAGCTTGCACCCTCCGCATCCTTCTTCGACAGGCCGGATATCCCGCGGATATCGGCAGGCGCGTATTCGCCACCGCCACCCCAGGCCCCGGTGCCCTGGAAGCCGCCGGCGCCGCCGCCCATGGTTCCGCCGAACGCGCCAAGCGAACTGGCCAGATCGGCGTCGATGCCGTTGTCGCCGATCACGCGGATGCCCATGGTACCGCCGCCGAGTCCCGAACCGGCCATGTCAAGCAGGCGGCCGAACCGCGCGTCCTGTTCGCCCATGACCTGGGTCAACGCCTGATTGGCGACGTTCCGGTCGGTCTCGGTGTCCGCCACGACGATCTTCGAGGTCTGCTTGTCTGTCGGCTCCGCGCGGCTGAGACGATCAACCATGCCGTCGTCTTCCTTGGCCTCCTCGAACTTCTTCTTAATCTCTTCCTCTTCCTTCTTCTTCTCTTCCTCGACCTTGCGTTCCAGCATCGCGACCTGAATCTTCCGCAACGCCTTGGTCTCCCGGTCGTACGGATCCCTGGTCGCCTTCAACTGCTCTTCGGGAACAAGCGCTATCAGAAGCATCAACGCCAGGTGAATCATCAGGGAAAGCAGCAGGTACATGTGCTCCCGCATGCTGAAACGCTTCCAGCTTGAGCCCATTACCTTACGCGGCTGGCTCGAAAGCCCAACCACGAAAACAAGATCCCCGTATCGGACGCGTGCGGCGGTGCGATGGTCAATCCGAACCCACTCGTCGCCCATTACAAGGCCGCGACGCTTCATCTCGGGCAAACGGATAATCTTGTCGTCGACAAGGAAATCGGCATCGATACGATCGCCGGCAACGTTCATCAGGAAGAATTTGTCATCGGGCTTCAGAAATACGAACGACTCGAATCCAGTCTTGGCTTCCGGAACGAAGAAGTCGTCCTTTGTTCCCTCGCCGACCTTGACCGTGCTCCCCACGGGGAAGAAGCCATGCGCCAGCGGGTAGTCTTCCCAATTGAGGCTGACCTCGACACCGAACCGCCCGGTCTTGAGATCCGACTGTGACACCGAAGACTGGAACGTCTCGGGAGCCTTGATCGCGGAGGCCTCGGCCACATAGTCAATCACGAGCCTGGTCGTTCCGACGACAATCTCGTTTCCGGGCTGCAGGGCGCTTTGCGTCACCTTCCGCCCCTGGACGAAAGTACCGGCCGTGCTCTGCGAGTCCGTAATCCGAACCTCGCCGTTTTCGAGATAGTCAATTACGGCATGCTGACGACTCACCGCGGGATCGGTGAGTCGGAGGTGGGCCTGACCCGCCTTCCCGATTCGTATCGGCGTCGATGTGAAGACTTCTTCGCGAACGAGGCTGTCGCCCTCGAAGATCTGAATTCGTATGGTCGGCGTCTTTCCGTCCATGGCACCCCCGGATGCTTAAAGGTCCTCGGCGGACTTGAGTATTTCGTCAACGAAGTCGGTTCGTAACTTAATCAGACTGGATCTCTTCTTCCGAAGAAGCGCCTCGGTAACGCCCTGGTCGGGTCGCAGGAACTGCGCCTCGACAAGGTCGCCCTCGAAACTCATCTCCTCAACGGCGGTCGGCTTGGCATCCTTGTTCTGGGCCACGACGGCACCCGAAACAAAAACACCCGCCTGAAAAACCATTGCAGCGGCGACCCAAAGCAGCAGCCTGTTCATGAAGCACCTCACTGGCGCAAATCGTAATCCCGCGAACCCAAAAACACAACGGGAGCCTTTGACAGCACCCGTGGATAACCGCTAATTCGCAGTATCCTGCCCAACGGCCGGTTCAGTGGCCGGCGGCTCCGGGGCCGGCGGCGGTGAATCCTTCAACGCCTCGATGGTGATCCGGATGCCCTCAATCCTGCGCGAAACTTCCTTCCGCTTGGGGTGATCCGCGGGAATAAGGGAAAGGAACTTACCACATTCATCAAGCGCGTCCTCCTCCCGCGAGAGGTTTTCCTGATACACAAGGCACAGATTGAAGTGAACATCGGGATCCTGGCCTTCGGATTCCAGTTCCTTCAGGATCTTCATCGCGGCGTCACCCTGGTTGCCGCCACGCAGCACGACAGCCTTGGCGAGTCGGGCATCCCTGCTGGCAGGCTTCAGGGCCAGAGCACGATCAAATGCGTCGCCGGCGGTCTTCAGATCCTTGTATGCGAGGGTCACCAGGCCCAGGTTCATCCACGCGTCGTAAAGTTCGGGCGCATCCTGGGTGGCCTTGGAGAACATCTTGACGGCCTGGCGGACTTCATTCTGCCTGCCAAACATGATAGCCATCAGGTTCTGGATCTGGCCGTCCGTCGGATCCAGCGAAATCGCGTTTCTCGCAACCAGAAGGCCGGCATCGATAAGCCCCATCTCAAGGTATGCCGCGCCAAGAACCGCGTACGCGTCACGGCTGTCGGGATCGGAAACCAGTCCGTCGCGCGCCAGGTTGATGGCCTCGGTGAAGCTGCGCTTCGACAGTGCGCGCGCCGCATAGAACGCGTTGGCTATGGCGTTTGCCGGGTCAATTTTCAACGCGGCCTTGAACTGGGCCTCGGCCTCGGAGATCCGCCCCTCCTGGGCCAGCACGAACCCGATTGCCGCAATCGCCTTGTCGAAATCGGCCCTTGCCGCCGCCGCCCTCTCGAACCAGCTTCGGGATTCGGCAAGCCTGGCCCTTCCCTTCAGCAGCGCACCCATGTTGTAAAGGGCTTCAGGCGTTGCGTCGGCTGCCTCGGCGCCCTGGCGGACCCTTTGCTCGAGGTTGGCATCCGACCACTTCGGCGGATCCATTCCCTCCTTCTCGGCGAGGAAGGTCATCCGTCCATTGTTGACAGAATAGATCTCGGGACGGGGACGCAGGTCGGCAAGCGTTCTGAACTCGGGATCCAGCTTCATCAATGCGTCCTCGGCCTCTTCCGAGTACTTGTTGTACCACTTGAGTTCCTGGGCGAGCTGGATGCACTCGCGATACGAATCCTTCGCCTTCTCCCAGATCGGGATGGCCCGCTGGCCAAGACCTTCCTGATAGAACTGCTTCTGGGTCTCGCTCAGGCCTCTTGGCGCCGGCGTGTTCTCAATCGTTTCGGCCAGTTCCTGGAAGCCGAAGCCCTTCCTTGAAAACGCCGCAATCGTCCAGTTGGGCTGACCGAAGGCTTCAACCGTGTTGAAGATCTTCATCGCCTCCTCGGCAAGGGCCAGCTTGGATGCAATCTGATCGGTAACCACGTTCATGTTGCCCGAGAGCTTGATTGCCCGCATTTTGTCAAGCACGCCCTCGCCCTTGACGAACATCGCCTCGGCGACCGACGCGAGGCCGATTGGAGAAACCTTCTGCTTCACTTCGTCCGACATCGTGTCATACACGGCGATGGTCTTGTCGTACGCCTGCTGGGAAGCCACGTAATTCTTGTATCCACCCATCTTCCCGTAGGCCTGGGCGATCTTCAGGTTCGCCAGCAGCAGGCGGTCGGGACCGCCGCTCTGTCCATATTTCTTGATGTATGCGTTGTACTCGGCGATGGCCTGGGAATGCTTGCCCTGCTTGGAAAGGATTGCGGCGATCTCGATTGCGATGCCCGCGATGTGTTCCGACTTCGGGAACAACTTTATGTACTTGCGCAAATCCTTGATTGCCTGGTCGTTGTCTCCCAGACCGGTTCGCAGCATCGTCGCGAACCGCAACCCTTCCTCGGTAAGTTCGTGATTCGGGTAATTGTCGACAAAAGTCTCGTAAATGCGCGCGGCCTCGGAATAGACGGCCAGGCGGCGATACGTGTCTGCAATGTTGTAAAGAGCACGCTTGCCGAGATCGGAATTCGGGAACTCGTTGACGAGCTGCTCGTTGACCTTCAGGGAATCCTCGACCCGGCGGGCCTTGAAGAAATTGTTTGCGGCATTGATAAGGGCCGAATCCTTCAACGGCGTTGACTGGAACTTGGCCACGTACGCAAGGAAGCACTCGGCGGCCCGACTGTACTGGCCCTTCTTCTCGAATTCGAAGCAGGCATTGAAGTCCTTCCGCTCGTTAATCTTCCTGATGATCTCGGGCACCTCGCCGGTCATCAGGGCCGGCTGAACCTGAATCGTGTCAACGGCCGCGTTCAGCCGCGGAATATCGCGCATCAGGGCCAGGGACGAAAGCAGGAGGCGGGCGGCGTCTGGCGCGTTCACGTGGTCTGGATCCCTCGAAATGATGTCGGTGAACCCGGCGGCGGCCTCCTCGAAGTGGTTGTACTTGTAATATGCCATTGCCCTGACGAACCTGGTCTCGACCACGTTGGGTGAATCCGGCTTGGCCATTTTCAGATAGGTGTCGGACGCGGCGATAAGCTTCTGTTCGAATTCAGGAATTTCCTTCGGTTCGGTGTCGGTCGTATCTTCGGACTTGGCCCGGTTAGGCTGATTCTCGAGCAGTTTGTGATACGCCGAAACCGCGGCGTGCGCGGCGTCGTCCGCCAGGGGGTCGCTGGGACGGGCGGCCACGACCTGGCTGAACCTTTCCGCGGCCAGCTCGAACTTTCCGATATCCTGGAGCAGCAATGCGTAGTTATAGAGAATCGTGAATGACTTCTCGGCATCCGGGAACAGCCGCAGATATTCATTATATAGATGATGCGTGAATTCCAGGGTCGCATCCTCCATCGTCTTGCGGGCCTCGTTGTGGTAGGTGGTCGCCACGACGCGGATCAGCTCCTCGACGCGAACCAGTTCCGGCTGAATCTGATCCTTCGGAGCCACCGCGCGGAACTTGTCCAGCAACCCGATAAGACGGCGCGCCTCCTCGACCACTTCCTTCTTGACGGCGGCGCGATAGACGTTCTCGAAAATCTCACGCTGGAACTGGACGACCTTCCATGCATCGGGCCTGGAGGCGTATTCCGCAATGATGTTCTTGTACAGCCTGGTCGACTTCTGGAAATCACCCTGGCTGGCGTAGCCCTCGGCCAGTTTGATGGCCAGATCCATGTAACCGTCCGGGGAGATCGCCTTGAAGACCCTGATCGCGCTGTCGGGGGAGCCGTCCGGCAGGCTTGAGTACGCCATGACCAGGTCGCGCTGGGCTTCCTTGAGCAACTGGCGGCCGTAACCGCTCTTGGCGGCCTGTTCGGTGCCGGTGTAATCGATGACGACCAGGAACTGATTCATGGCCTCTTCATGACGCGCCAGGTTGAAGAAGCACCAGCCCTTTTTGTAGATTGCCAGTCCATAGGCGGTCGAATCCTTGAAATTCTCGACCTCGGTGTAGATCTTCAGGGCATCTTCCATCTGGCCGACATTGAAGTAGTACTCGCCGATGTTCAGAAGGGCGTCAGGGACGTACTGACTGTTTGGCGATTCACGGACCAGACGCGCGAAGTAGGGATAGGCATCTGCCTGCTTGCCCATCTGGACAAGCGCGAAACCCAGGTAATACAGAGTCTCGTCAAGTGCGGGATACTCGGGGAAGTTATCAACGACACGCCTGTAGGCGTTAACCGACTCCATCTGCCAGTATGCGCGCTGCTCCATGAGGTCGGCCCTTTCGGCCTCGATCTTCTGGATGGTGGCGTCGTCCTTCGAGTCGATTGCCGAACGAAGCCTGGAAGTAATCTGGTCGCCCTGCGCCTTGTTGAAGAAGTTTTCGGCCTTGTCCCAATAGACCTCGCCAAGCCTTGCAAGGTATTCCGGCTTGCTCGGGTCGTCGTCGTCGGCCTCCTCGATCAGGTCATTCAGCGTGGCAATGGACGCTTCCAGCTTTTCATCGGCCATGGCCTTGGGTCGGCTCTGAATGCCCTCGACGCCAAGGGGCTTGGCCCCCTTTTCCTGATCCTCGGTCTTCAGGATCTCCAGGACGGAGGATCCGCCAGGCGCGCCATCATCGGAAAGGGAAAACGTCTGAACCGACTTCTCCCTGGCTACCTGCGCGCTGGCCGTCACGGAATATCCGGCCGCGGCGGCCAGGAAGGAAGCGGCCACAGCCGCCAGAAGCCTGATGCCTGTATGACCCATCATACAAATCCTCCGTCTGAACCGGCGCAGCGGCCGATCCAAATCCGAGCTGTCAGGGCGACGCCGAGGTCACTGCTGATTACCGCAAACCGACTTAATCGGGTAATAATACGAACCAAGTTCATCCTTCCAGTATTCGCCGTTCCACGGCCAGAGCTGGTGCTCTTCATCGATCTTGATGCTTCCGCCGTCACTGCCGGCCTGCGCCGCGGCAAGCTGCTCCTGCCTGAAGTTTTCGCCCAGGATGCCCTTCTGGGCGTTGAGCGACTCAAAACGAACCTTCAGGGCCTGGGAAAGGAGCTCGCGAAGCTCCTTGCTCATGCGCTCCAGACGTTCACGCGCAAGCTGTCCGGCCTCGGCAATCGTCAACGACCTGTAAGACTCCAGTTCGGGAACCAGGAAGTCCGCAAGCGCCGAAGCGCCGGACTTCTTGCCCATGTCATCCAACCTTGTGATTTCATTATTGATTGCAACGACGTATCCGAAGAGGCGCCGAAGCTTGCGATCGGCCAGCGCCGCGTTGAAAATCTTCTTGACCTTGACCGAATAGGCACTTCCACCGGTCTTCGAAAGCGACGCCAGGTATTGATAGAAAGATGCCGGATCCTCGTACTTGGCGAGGACGCGCCGCAGTTCCTTGCTGATGTCGTAGTATTCCTTATAGAACGGATCGACCGTCTGGAGCGCCTCGTCATAAAGACAGTTCATGAAGAAGATGACCGCCCGCAGGACGTTCGCCTCCGGGTAGTACTCCTCCTCGAAGTAGGGAGAACTGACGGTAATCAGGTTGCCGAGCGCCCTTGCGTAGTTTCCATCCATGAAATAGGCCCAGGACTTCTCGAAAAGACTGTCCAGCCAGTACTCGGAACTGTCGGGAACGCGATCGAAATACTTGATGGCCGTCTTGAATTCGGCCGGCGTTGACTGGCCGACGGAATAGAAAACACGTGCCGTGGCAAGGTTCGCCATCACCCGGTACCTTTCACCGTTCGGGACGTCATAGCGATCCAGGTATGCAAGAACCTCCTGGAAGGTCGAGGCCGCCGCGCGCGCGTCGTTGCGCCGGACGAAAACGACGCCCTTGAAGTACATCGCCTTCACGTAAAGCTCCGGCACGGCGGTGCTCACCCGCATAAGACTTTCAAGCGCCTGGTTGAGATTTCCGGTGTAATAGAAGTACTGGCCCACGTTGAAGCTGATTTCATCGGCCGACTCGGGCGGATAGGCCGCGGGGGGATAGGAAGCCATCCTGAGCAGCGAGCTTGTCTCACCGGGAAGGGTCTGATGAACCTTGACAAGCCACGGAAGGGTCTCGATGTACCTTACATGACTCTCGCCGACTTCACCGACACGATCGAAGTATGTGAACGCCGCCACAGGCAGGCCCAGCAGGAACAGGGCAACGCCCATTTCGTACTGTGCTTCCTGATAGGCGGCCTGGGATTCGTTACCCTGTGAAAGAACCCTTTCAAACACGAGGGCCGCGTCAACATAGCGTCCCTGTGAGGAAAGCTTCTTTCCTTCGTTCACGACCACGTCGAAGGCATCAGGCTCAGACGCAGCGAAGGCGCACTGGGAGATGACAAGGCCTGCGACAAAGGTCGATACCGCGAATTTCGGAAAACCGCGCATGTTAAGACCCCACTTAATAGAAGGACCGGGTTGTCAGCATTATTGCAGATCAATCAATACTGTCAACCCGGAGGACGGTCGAATCTTTGACTGATGCGGGTGTTCCGACGCACAATCCGTGGTGAGTGACTCGATTCTTCCGGGGCAACCATGGCGGAACCAATTCTGAAGCTGGACAGGTACGTTCTTCTGGAGGAGATCGGCACTGGTGGAATGGCCACTGTATACAAGGCCAAGAACACCGGACCGATGGGCTTCGAAAAGCTTGCGGCGGTCAAGCTTCTTCACCCTGATTTCGGGGCCGGAAGCGACGTCGTCCGCATGTTCATCGACGAAGCCAGGATTGGCGCCAGGCTCAGCCATCCCAACGTAATCGGCGTAACAGACTTTGGACAGATCGAAAACCACTATTTCATGGCGATGGAATTCGTCGAGGGCTGCAACCTTTCAACACTCATAAAGCCTGGCGCCGCCCGTGCCGCCAGGCCGCTTCCGCTTTCCGCGGCGGCATGCGTCATGTGCGACGTGCTGCAGGGCCTGGAATATGTCCACGCGGTCAAGGACGAGAAGGGGCGCTCGCTGGGAATCGTGCATCGCGACATAAGCCCGCAGAACATCATGATCGACCGATCCGGCAGGGCGAAAATCGGAGACTTCGGAATCGCGACCGGGCAGTTCAGGGAATCTTTCACGAACGCCGGCATCGTCAAGGGGAAGGTTTCGTACATGAGTCCGGAACAGGCGGCCGGCAAGCCGCTGGACGGACGATCGGACATTGCTGCGGCCGGCCTTACGCTCTTCGCCGCGCTTTCGGGACAGTCGGCGTTCGGAACAGGGGACACCATAGCGGTTCTGGCGCGGGCCGAGGAAGGACTGAAGCCGGAGTCGGTCAAGGCCCTGGAATGCCCGGACGAAATCAGGGAAATCATCCTGAAGGCCACCTGTGCGAGAATTCAGGATCGATTCCAGACCGCGAGGGAATTCAGGGAGGCCCTGGCCGCGGCGGTTCCGGACTTCGACGGCCATGGCCGCGAGTTGCTTGCGGGAATGGTGACCCGCGCATCGAAAGCACCCTCGGGGCGAAAGAAGGCAAAGGAACAAACCGCGCCAGTTCCGGGCCCGGAACCACGACCCACAGCCTCATCCATGCTGAGCAGGTCGATGCCCTCCGTCCCGGTGTCGGGATTGACGATACAGACTTACAGGGTGCTGACGGGGGCCGTGCTGCTGGCATCGATAGTCGCGCTGCTGCTGGCCATGCCGTGGTCGGCCTGATAATCTTCAAGCCTTTTGAAGCGAAGTGTAGTAATGTCTGGCGGCGGCGAAACGGGCGGGCGGCACCGCGTCCGGCCCTGAAGCCGGGTTGATCATTGGTCAAGACTTGGGTCAAGACTGGAGGAATCCAACGTGAAAAAATCCATCGTTGTCGTTGTTACGGCATTCATTTCCCTGGCCATCGCCGGGTGCGGCCGCAATCCGTGCCGCAACCTCGCCACGGAAGTCTGCGAAAGGGCCCCGAAAACGGTTGCCTGCGAGGCGGCCGGCAAACTGACGGCCGACGACGAGTGCAATGACTACCTGAAGAATCTGGACAAGTTCATCGAACTGAAGAACACGACTGTGACGGAAGAAGGCGTGAAGCCGCCCGCTCCGGAAGCGCCGGCCGCGGAAGCCGCCCCGGTGGAAACGGCTGATGGCGCAGCAGCCCCGACAGCGACCGAAGGTGCCCAGCCGGCGCCGGCCGCCGCCGAAGAAGCCCCTGCCGAAGCCGCACCCGCCCCTGCCGCACCTGCTGAAGCCCGTTGACAACGAATTTTCCGACTGATAGCATTCGCACGCTTTTGTGACCACGCGAGAGTGGTGGAATGGCAGACACGCTAGCTTGAGGTGCTAGTAGGGTAGTTCCTGTGGGGGTTCGAGTCCCCCCTCTCGCACCAGATCGGGATCTGCTGTTTCACCGGAATTCCCTCCGGTTGCCGTCGTTTTCGGAAGGCCGCCATGAACCGCCCCGCCACATTAGTTCTGATGCTCGCGGCGGGCTTGGCAACCGCTTGTTCCAACTCTCCGTCGAAAGTACTGAACGAACTTGAGGAAGCGGCCGTCCGCGGGGATCCCGCTGCCTTTGGAAGTCACTTCTCCACGCAATCCAGGCCATTCGCCGAAGCTCTTCTGTCAATCCAGAAAGAGGCATGGTCCGGTGAAAAGACCCCCATAGAGAAGTTTTCCCGTTCAAGGATTGCATCCGAAAAAATTTCAGGCGATACGGCACTGGTTCTGACCATCGCTCCCGACGGAACGGAAGTCCCCGTGTTTTTCGTTCGTGAGGCGGGCGCGTGGAAGCTCGATGCGGCATCGACCGCGTCTGGACGGCCGCAGTCGAAAGCGGGGGATGAATGATCTGGGCCGGAAAAAGGGCCGCGATCGTGGAAACCTGCCGACGCATGTACGCCCGCGGCCTGGTTTCCGGTGGACAGGGCAACGTCAGCGTCAGGCTTACCGACGAGCTGATATTGATTACGCCTTCCGGGGTGAACAAGGGATTCATCCGGCCCGAGGATCTCGTGGTCGCGTCGATGGACGGAAGGCCGGTCGATCCCGATCTCGAGGTTTCCAGCGAGATCAAGGTTCACCTTGCGTGCTACAGGAACCGTCCGGACTGCGGTGCCGTCGTTCACGCACACCCGGTGGCTTCGGTCGCGCTCACTCTGGCCGGCCTCTCGCTTGAACCTGCATTCCTGCCAGAATCGGTCATCACGCTGGGTTCGGTGCCGACCGGACGGTACGCGACTCCGTCTTCCGTCGAGCTCGCTCAGGACGTTGGAAGGCTGGCGGTCGATCACAACGTAATCATGATGGAGCGCCACGGGGCGGTCTGCCTGGGAAGCGACCCTTTCATGGCATACGACCGGCTAGAAAGCCTCGAACACAACAGCAGGATAGTGCTTCTTGCCCGAACCCTTTCGCAGCCGTCGCCACTGCCCGACGCCGAGGTCGAACGCCTTCGGATCATCGCGGCCGGCATGGACTACTGAACCGCCGCCGCCATTCGCCTGATTGCCTCCGAGGGATGCGAAAGAAAGCCGTCAAGGATCTCCCTGCCATTCTGATCACCGCACAACGAAAGGACACGGGCGGCAAAGAATCTGACCGGTTCATCCCGGCTCGCCAGCTTGTCCCTAAGCATCGGCTGCGACATGGCGCAGGGCAGGAACCGGAAGAAGTCGGCCGAGCGTCCCCGGAAATACACCTCGGTCAGCGGATCCTCGATCATTCCCGAGGCAATGGAGGCAAGCCTCGACAAGGAGGCGGGCGATTCACCGAACCTCTCCCGGATGAGGGCTCCAACATCGTTCCTGCCGGCATCGGACGAAATCATCAGGAATCCAATGCACGTGCCGTCAGAACATATTTCCGTCACGCAATCCCTGTCCGCCCGGCATATGTCCCCGCCAAGAAGGGCCCTGTACTCGGGACTTCCCGCAGTCGGGCCGCCAATTCCGACGGGCTGCCCGCCATCGGTCCACCCGCCGCAGGAAGTCGCCAGAAGCAGCATCAGGGCAGGTAATGAATTCAGACGCATAATCGCTTGACCTCTGTTCACGGGCAGAATTATACTGCACCTTGTTCTAATATGGTCATTTCATGGAAGTTCAGCATCAACGGAGGGTTATTGATGCGTAATCTGCTTAAGGCCGTCGTTCTTACCGCTGTCCTGGCCATTGGCTTGACGACTTTCACCGGCTGCGCCCGTGGAACGCCCACGACTTGCAAAGGCTGGGTGAAACTCCTCAAGAGCCCGGTCAACGGCAAGAAGGCCATCCAGAATCTTGGCGAGCTGAAGTGCGCTGAATCGATCCCGGCCCTGGCCGAGATTTTCCCGCGCAGCCAGTACAAGGACGACATCCTTCTTGCGGTTCAGCAGATCAACGCCCCCGAGGCGTCGCTTGAACTGGTGAACGCCGCACTCGCAGATCCCGAGGCCGCGGTTCAGGCTGCCGCCGTCGCCGAGGATTTCGCCCGTCCGGAATTCCGTGCGGGACTGAAGGAAATCCTCGAAAGCAACAAGGCCCTCGACGCCAGGATGAATGCCCTCAAGGCCCTGGCCAAAATCGACAAGGATAATCTGATCCAGCACGAGGATCTGTGCATCAAGCTGCTCCTCGAGGATCCGAACCTTCAGAAGATCGAGGTCAACGCCGAAGCCGCGAAGCTGCTCGGCCAGATGAAGTCCGAAAAGGCCATCGGCGCCCTTATCAAGGCCGTGTTCATCAGGGATCAGCGCGGTCGCCAGGCTTATGTCCCGGTTCGTCGCGCCCTGGCCGAAATCGGCCGTCCCGCGGTCGAACCGCTCGTCGGCGTCCTTACCAAGGACGTCCAGAACTACGGCAGGTTGATCGAGGAGATCAACGCAATGGCCGGCAAGATGGGCATTTTCGACTGGCAGATCTTCGATGGCCCGGAACTTGTCCAGATCCTTGGCGATCTTCGTGACGAAAGGGCCGCGCTTGCACTTGCGAAGGATCTCGGCAGCGTCCTCAACCCCCCGGTCGGCGTTGATGATCGCGTGATCAGAACCTGGCAGATCGCCCAGCAGAACCGCATCACCATGAGCATGATGGCCCTGTGGAACGTGGGCAACAAGGAAATCATCCCCACCCTGGTGGAAACGATCACCAACGAAGACAACGATGCCAAGCAGCGCCTTGACACCGCAAGCTCGCTCGCGCTGGTTCCCGGTTTTGCCGGTATCCCGCCGCTGCTGAAAATTTTCAAGGAAACCAAGCGGGAAGTCTTCAGGGCGCCGCTTGTGAAGGTCATCTCCCTGGGCATCGACTGGCAGAACTATGCCGTCTTCAAAAAGATGCTCGCAGCCGAGAAGTCCGATCTCGTGAAGGAGCGCTTCCAGGGCGACAACGCCGAGGCCCAGGCATTCCTGGCGACCGTGAAGCCGCTTGAACAGTGCAAGCCGTTCGATGTCGAGTGCCTTGTGCAGATGACTAAGGACGAGAACACGACCGTCGGCCAGAAGGCCGCGCTGCTCCTCGGTGGCGTCACCGAACCGGAAGCCAGGGCCGCCGCACTGAAGGCCTTGATTGAGCTGTACCCGCAGATCGATCCCAAGCGCGACGTTGACTTCCGTCGTTTCGTGCTGCTGTCCATCTGGCGGCTCGGCGACAAGTCGATCATGCCGGAAATGGAAAGGCTGCTGGCGGCCGACAGGGCCAACAAGCGGGCCAACTACTGGGTCGAGGAACTGCAGACGTTCCTGCCCGCCATGGCCACGAAGTAATCAGTCACACTATTCCGCAATAAGCAGACAATCGCCAATCAGCCTCGGGTCAACCATATCGGCGTCAACCAGACCTCCAAGCCCGGCCTCGACCGAATCAAGCGATTCCGAAATGAATTCCCTGACGGCAAGCGCGTACTCGTCGCCTTCGCCACTTGCGGAAAGTCTCAGACCTGGACGGATCACCGATCCATCGAACGCAATCCCGCGAAGCCTGACAAGGTCGGCTCCGCGAAGGGGCGCCAGCGACAGTGCCCCGTCGAGCACCTGGCGGGCCCAGGCGGTCGCGACAACGCTTGCAAACCGCGGCGGATGAAGAAGACCATCGCCGGAATGGTTCCCTGATGGATCGAAGCCCAGTACCGCCTTCGAAAACTGCACCACCGCCTTGAACTTCTTCATCATTGAAATCGAAGCAATGACCTGGCCGCAATTCTGGAAATCGACATATTCCCCGTCCGAACCCGAAATCGACGGCGGGCACTTGACCGGGAAGGCGGCCGCCGCATCGATATCCGCGGCAGCCGAATCGCCGAACAGGGACAGCGAGGCAAGGCCGCCGACGTCCGCGACCACCTGCCTGGCCAGAACCGAGACCGGCCTGGAAAACTCAATCCCGGCACGAAAAAGTTCAAGGGGAACCGACTTCTTCAGGACGGAGGCCGCCACCTCCACGTCACCGCGCGAAACGGCCTCGAGGCCGACGGAAACCACGGTTAGCGCGTGTGCCGCCACCGGACCCCACGACTCGACTTCGGAAAGATCGCGGACCGAAGCCCCCATGACGCGGTTGACCAGGTTCATCGTCTGGGAAAGGATTGCCGCATGGTCAAGCCCGGCGGCTGCCGGCGATGAAATGACTTTCCAGAAAAAAAGTCCCTTCGGAGTGTCCGCGACCGTCAGCGCCAGGGGTTCGCCCCTTGCCGTGCCGGCACTCGTTTCGCCGGGATCCGTTCCAGCCACGCGACTCCGGAAGGACTCCAGGTCGAACGGCTCGTATATCGAATAAGGATCCTCTTCCTCGGGAAACCCGTTGTCCGCAAGCCTCGAACGCCGATACTCGAAAGACTGCTCCTGAACCGAAGAAACCGTTTCCCATCTGCCACCCTGGATCAACCAGTGCGCGTAGGCCACGCCGATGGCATATACAAGATCGATAAGGTTTCTTACGGCCGGCACATCGTCTTCATCCGCGCATTCCACCACGAAGGTGCCGTCAGGCGTCATGAACCAGGTCCCCGGCGCGAATTCCATGTCCTCGGCCTCCTCGACCGTATGAAACTTCGCCCGCTTCACGAGAGACAGGATGAGGATGCCTGGATCAAGCTCCCGCAGCATCTCAACCGTGAAATCGAGTCCATGCTCCTTGACGATGTCCAGTATCCTGTCAAACCGATCCGGCCTGAACTCATCCCCTTCCCAGGAATCCATATCGACAAGAAGCTTGCGCTGGGCGCTGGTCGCGTACCTCACCAGCACGCCAGCGTCCTCCAGCCCGATCCCGTTGACGAGGAAGACGAACTCATCCTCCCGGAGGCGCGAAATGAATTTCCCTGGGGAAGCGAGCTTGAGTATTGCATCAAGGCGGGCGGTCCCGGAAAGGCTCGGGAAATCAGGCGGAAGCGCTAACGCGGCCGACCGGCCGGCCAACACCGGAACGTCCCTGGCTGAAGCGGATCTTGTTATCATGACTGTCTTTTTCGCTTGTTGTAAAAAGGCCCGGACTATTGAAAACAAAGGCAACAGCAAGTACTCTACCGCAGTTTCCTTGAGTCAGCCAGATCGAGGTGGCAAGTTGGCCGGACATCCCGTTAATTCACGTATCGGCAGAACACGGATAATTTCCATTTCCGCCATTGTTTTCTCTGCGCTTGTGCTCTTCGCGGGCACGGCTTCCCTTGGCCTGTGGGACCCGTGGGAGATGAACCACTCCGCGGTTGCCTGGCGAATGAGCGGCGAACCGCCAATCCTCGTAATCGAAAAGGAAGGTGGCCACGCCATTCGCGACGCCGTCGGGATTGACGGAGTCAAGGTTGAATCCGCCGACGTGGCCGGCGGCTCGGCTCGCGGCCTGGACGCTCTCAGGGACAGGACGTCTGATCGTATCTTCGCGGCGGTTATTATCGACCCGTCCGCGCTGGTTCCAGATGTCGCCGCGCCCGGAACGGATCCGGCCGCCGTGAAGACCCTTGCGAATGCCATTCGAAGCGCGGCTTCACGCAACCTTTCAACTTCATTCATACTTGTCGGCCTTGAAGGGGTTGACGCCGCCGCAGTCAGGGACGCGGTCATCAAGGGCGCGGCGACCGAGGACGATGCTCCGGTCGATCTCGAACGCGCGCTCACCGCCGTATCGATTGGCTCCAGTGCCGAACTGAAGCGACTTGTGACGGAAGCCGCCTCCTGCTTCGGTTCGACCGCACAGTTCAAGTCGGGGGGCAGGACGTCGTTCCTTCCGCCGCTTGAGCCGATGATCACCTCGCTCTGGTTCGACGTTTTCGGTTACAACGAGTTCAGCGCGCGCCTGACTGGCGTTCTTTTCGCCGTGCTGACACTGGCCCTGCTGGTGTTCGGGACGCGGCGCCTTTTTTCGGACGCCATTCCCGCCGGCGCATTGTTCGTCCTTGCCACAAGCCTGCTGTTTTACGGAACCGCGCGATTTGCCGGCGCCGGCATGGCCGAAGTATTCTTCGTGGCCCTGACCGCGCTTTCATTCGGCCAGATCGTCATGCCCTGCGAGGACGAAAAATGTCCTGTCCGCAAGTGGGGCCCCTGGGTGCTGATGACGGCCGGACTTGTGCTGTGCTGGCTGTCGGGCGGAATGACGGCCGTGGTTACGGCCGCCGCGATCGCGGGCACATGGTTCGCGGTATCCCCGGATCGCCGTCATCTTCCGGCGGTTGTCGCCGTCTTTGCCCTTCTGGGCGTCCTGGCCATCGCCACATTCATTCCGGAGGCCGCCTGGTTCAGGCAGTTCAGATTCACCGCCGCCACCTTCACGGGCGGCATGAGCCTGGAATCCAGGACGTTTGATTTTATCGTCAAGGAGATCGGATTCGGATTCTTCCCGTGGAGCGCCTTCATTCCTGTGGCAATCTGGATGGCCGCCGCGGGTTCCGACACTGGCAGACCGGCCCGCATGCTCCTGCTGCTGTGGGCCGTCGTCCCGATGGTCACCGCGATGGTGTTCATCAGACCGTTCGGCCAGACGTCCTATCTCGGACTCCCGGGCATGGCCATGCTGACCGCCCTCTTCTTCCGTGATTTTGAAGACAGGGATCGGGACGGCGTCCTGGCGGCAAGGATTTTCGGCTTCTTCGCGGCCGGCCTTTTCCTTGTAATCATGAAGGACATGCTGAAGTCTCCGGCGCCGCTGGTGACTTTCCTTACGACCGATCCGATGTTCTCGAAGCCTGGACAGGGCGACGCAGGATTCCCCTCGACAGTCCAGATCCCGACTATCGGAAAGCTTCTGCTTGCCCTGATGCTCATTTCCATCCTTTCGGTCGCATCCCGCGTGTCGAACATCGCGGTGCTCGTCAAATCGTTCATGGCCGGGCGCAAGGCTTTCATTGCCGCCGTCGCCACGGCCGGCGGACTCATCCTGATCGACATCATCGTATTCATCGCCCTGAAATGGCCGGCGCTGACCAAACCTGGCGCCGGATCCGAGTGGCTGCGCATCTTTCTGACCGGCCCCGACATCCTGGCACTATACCTGCTTCTTGGAATCGTCTTCGCGATCCACTGGTGGGATCTCATCTGGGCCCGCGCATCCTCTGTGATCGGATCCAAATGGTCTTCGCGGCTTGAATCCGCGTTTTTTGATTTCCAGACACTCAAGGTTCAGCGTCCGCTGTTCATCGCGTGCATCGCCGGCTTCACCGCGGTGCAGATCTTCTCGGTCATGCCGGAACTTTCCCGACACCTTTCCCAGAAGCACATCGTCGATACATGGAAGGACGCCGCGCGGAAGGAAGCGGGCCCCCTGTTCAGGCACGGAACCTTCTCCTCCAGAGGTTCGGAAGACTCCAATTTCTACACGGCCAACATCGAGGAAAAGGCTTCGAGATCCGAGGTCACCTCGATGCTTGCGGACAAGTCGCGGCGAACCTTCTTCCTCGTTCCGACCAGGCAGTTCAGCGAGATCAACTCGGCCTGGCGCGACCAGACCCGGGAGCGCGGTCTGCCAGTCCTTGACGACAGGTCCTCGCGAATCGTACTGACAACCTCCCGGCTGGCACCGGGCGAGGAAGACCGTAACTGGCTTGCGAAGGCCACGCTGACGGAGTCGGAGTTCGCCGCCCTTGATGACGTCGAAAGGAAGGTGGTCAATTTCGACAACAGCATCGAGCTGGTCGGATTCTCAATCACCCCGAAGGCCCTGACGCGCGGAACGAAACCGGTTCTTAAGACTTACTACCGGGTGCTTCGCAAGATTCCGAAATCGTACCGAGTCTTCCTGCATGTCGACAAGATCGGATCATCCACCAGAATCCATGGCGACCACTGGATCCTGAACCTTGTTCCGGAGTCGGAGGATCAGGACGACTGCATCGGCTGCTATGCCACAAACCACTGGAAAAAGGGCGACGTAATCGTCGACACCTATACCCTGGACGTTCCGATCGGCTCTCCGGCCGGCGATTATGACGTCTGGATGGGACTCTACCTTCCCGGCGGCAGCCGCCTGAAGGTGGTTTCCTTCGACGAGGACAAGGTCCGGAACGACGGATCGGACAGGGTAAGAATCGGAAAGATGACGGTCAGGTAGTATTTCCGGCCTATTCCGGGGGCGGCACATGACGGACTTGATGGTTGAGGGGCTGCCACTGTGGTTCTTCAAGGTTTTCGCCCTTCTGATCGGGGCCGCCTTCGGCTCGTTCGCCAACGTCGTCATCTACAGGGTGCCACTCGGAAGATCGGTCGTCAGGCCTGGCTCTTCCTGCCCCGGCTGCGGCCACGAGATCGCCTGGTACGAAAACATCCCGATTGCAAGCTGGTTGTTCCTTCGGGCAAGGTGCAGTTCCTGCGGCACCAGAATTTCCATCCGGTATCCCTTGATTGAGCTGATGACGGCGGTTCTGTCCCTTGCATGCATGATGCTCGGGATTGCCGCCGTGCCGGGACTGGAACTGACGGCGGCCCGGCTTGTACTTCTTTGGTTCTTCCCGTTCGCGCTGTGCTTCCTGACCGTATGCATCGTCTTCATCGATTTCGAACACTGGATCATCCCGCACCCGCTTACCGCGGCAGGCATCGTCCTGGGCATCGCGTCCTCGGTCGTGCTCGCGCCGCCCCTGGGCGACGTCCACTGGTACGAATCCCTGATCGGCGCGGCGGCCGGCGCATTGCCCATAATTGCCATAATCGAGATTTACTTCCGCCTGACCGGGCGCGAGGGCATGGGTTACGGGGACGTGATGCTGATGGCGATGGCCGGCGCGTGGTTCGGTTACCTTGCCCTGCCCTTCATCCTCCTGGCCAGTTCGATTCAAGGTCTTCTTGGCGCGATTCCGGCTGTCGTTTCAAAAAACCGCCCCGTCCCGCCATGGGAGGGCGCCGAGGCCGCCGAGGCCGACGCAACTGACGCAGAGCCCGCTGACGCAACCGCCCCGGACGGGTCGGCCATCCACGTGGATCGGCCCGCGGCGGAGGCAGGGGAGCTGCGACACCTTGCCCTGCCATTCGGCCCGTTCATCGGCCTTGCCATGATTGAATGGCTGTTCTTCGGCGATCTGGTCACGACGTGGTTCTTCGGCTGAATCGAGGCATTTTCAGAACGTGCAGCTTGCGGGAATGAACTGACGCACCGTTTCACGACTCCCTTCACCGACGACCGTCTGAACAATCTCGCCCCTGGGACAGGTCGCGACGGTATAGTCTCCATCCCGGCCGATTCGCAGGGATTCGGGTACCGACGAGGATGCCTTCAGGTACTGGGCGACCGACACTCGCCGACCGCCGACGTCGTAAAGATAGATTACCGCGGGCCTGTCCTGGATACTGGTCAGTCGAGCCCCTATCAGACGGCGCCCCTCGGCGTCATCGACCGGAATCTCGGTCGGAAATGGAGCCCTGGCCCTGACGAAGCCCTGAACGGCCTGCCGGCTGCCGTAAACCTCGGAATCGGAACTCTGGCGATGCGCGCGAACAACGCTTGAGGATGCGTCGTCAATGTCCCCGACCGGACTGGTAACGGAAACAAAAACGGGAATACCGACACCGAGCACCACAAGTATCGACGCCGCAATCGCAAGGTTGCGCGGCTCCAGCACGGCCCGCCGGCGGGCGGTTCTGGCCCTTATCACGGCATCGAGACTGGCCGGCGCCTTCAGAGACGCCATACGCTCCGAAAACCGCTGCCTGAAAAGCTTCTCCCGGCCAACCGCCATCGCGCACCGCGAGCAGGAACCGAGATGAAGCTCAACATCCCTCATCTCGGACGAGTCAAGCTCCCCGTCAAGATAAAGGTCATAGTACCTCGATGCATCTTCACACTTCATGATACGCCCCCGCCGGTCCTCCTGTAACCGTCAAGACTCAGGACACCTTCGTCGCCATCGTCGGCGGCCGCCTCCCGGGACGCGGTGGCGCCGCTTGACGGACCTACGCCAACCGCCAGGAGCATCTCGCGCATCAGGCGCCGCCCGCGGTGCAGCCGCGACATCACGGTCCCAATAGGGATTCCAAGCGCATCGGCGATTTCCCTGTACGAAAACCCTTCAACATCGGCCAGTTCAACGACGGAACGGAATTCCTGGGGCATCCGCTCGAAAGCGCCCATGATCTGCTGCCTCGTGAACTTCAGCCACGACGCGTCATCCGGCGCCTCGAAATCGAAAAAGGCCCAGCCGGGAAGGGATTGCCCTGCGGTCGATTCCGGGATCTCGTCGGTCACGAACTCCTTCGACGACGCCCTGATCCGGTTGATGTGGGTATTGCGCAGAATCCTGCACATCCATGCACGGCAGTTCGTTCCGCTCTCGTAGCTGTCGAATGCATCCCAGGCCTTCATGAAAGTTTCCTGCACGAGATCGTCCGCCTCGGAGGAATCCCCGGTTCGCGACAGCGCAAACCTGTAGAGCGTATCCAGAAGAGGCAGAGCTTCCTTTTCGAAGCGTTCCTTCCTTGACTTCGGGAAAGGCAGAATCTTCATGATTCCTCCATGCGACCACGCCAGGACAAACAACGGCTGGCACGGATGTATTCCCGTTGGGGGCCCGCCCGATGAAAACGCCGGGCCGAAGGGTACCGGGGCAAGCCGGTTCAGTACAGCAGCGACTTCACTTGGTTCTCCCGTCCCGGCAGGGCATTCACGATCCTTTCGACGGCCGCGGCCGCTTCCTTGATGTTGTCGTCGGGACCACCAAGGTAAAGACGACCGAATGCGCCGAAAGTCATCACCTCCAGGTTCTGGATCGGGGCGACCTTCTCAGCCTCGTTCGCGGCAATTGCCGCATAGGCGGCCGGATGAATCTCGAGGATATAGAACGCATCGCCGGCAAGCAGGAATTGCCCGTGACGCAAGCGGTTGATCAGATGGGACTGATGGTTATCCACGCCAGTTATGATCTGGGACGAAATGATCTTCGGCTTCAGTGCTTCCGCCTCCGAAAGCCCAAGGTGCTCAAGAACGATCCTGCCTGCCTGGCGAACCTGACCCTGATCCGGCGAATGAACCTGCAGCAGCCCGTACGCACGCTCCACGACCAGCATCCCGGGCCTGCACGTGGTTCCCTTGAAAACCAGGTCCGCAAGCACGTTGATTTCCAGTCCCGGCGAGATTTCGACGAACAGCGCCGCGTCGCCTTCCATCGGAAGAAAGCCGCGACTGACCGTGGCTATGAAGGAGGCAAGCTGCGGCTGCAGGCTGTCGATGAAAGAGAATGCCCTCAGTTCCACCTTCGCGGCGCTTTGCTGTATCAAGGTGTTTCCCCGAAAATCCGGCAGCCGCAAGGCTATCAGAAAACACGTCAGAAGTTCAACGCCGTTGCGGTGACGAAACAGGCGTGCGGATCATGCGATAAGACAGTTCGTGCTCCGTCATCGCCGGTCGAACCATGCCGGCCGATGCATTGGATTAATATCTATTGAGTATTGAAGTTGTAAAACTGTATTATTGCGATGTATTCGGAGGTCTTGGGCCATGAAAAGCCGACTCTTCAAGTTCCTGACGGCCGCGTTGCTTGGAACCCTGATGGCGCTTTCCGCCTGCGGGGGTGACGGATTCACCGCGGACGTTGAAATCTGGTACCCGGAAGATGAAGGCAGAATCGACACGATCCCTCCCGAGGACGTGGTCGAGGAAACGACGCGCGACGAGGGCGGCACCCCGGACATACCCGAGAAGCACCTTTACGAAATCATCCTGCTTCACGACCTGGCGGCCCCTCTTGACGTTCGCGTCAACACGAGCTTCCCGATCATCGCGAAAGTCATCGATTACGGCATGAACCAGCCGGCCGGCGACCTGATGGTCCACGCGGAAATCACCAACATCAACGACGCCGTCAACGGCAATCCGGCAAACGGCGATGCGTTCATTGAAAACCCTAACCTGCTGACGAACTCGACAGATGGCATCGCAAGGATCGGATTCAACGCGGGCACGCTCGAAGGCGTCATTTACGAAGTCACCGTTTCCATACCGGAGTTTCCCGACGTCGCCTCCAAGACCATCCTGATGCGCGTGTTTGACATTCCGTGCGGCTGCCTCAGGACTTCCATGTCGTATGACGGCACCATCGAGATGCTGCGCGACATCGAAGTCTATATCCTGCCGGAGCAGTACCGATGCAATTCGCTGTCGGCAACCAGGGAAGTTCCCGAAGCGGCCATCATCGCCTCGCGAACCGCGTCCAGCATGTACAGCGGCATCACGTTCGACTGCCTGCCGGGTGAAAAGCGCTACACAATCTTCACCAAGGCAGGTGGAACCAACTCGACGTGCGTTGCGGCAACCGGCTGCTACGAAGGGATGTACATCAGCCCGAACGTTTGCCAGGATCTGGAACTGGATCTGTACTCGACCGTGCTGAACCCGGCCGGGGCATACGACTCGATTGACCACTTCGACTTCAGAAACATGGTCAAGCAGTGTGCCGGCGGCGAAACTTCGATCATGACCTGCGTGGCCGGCGGAACCGACATCGGAAAGACCGTGTGCTGCGCCCTGCAGGAAATGATCAAGTTTTTCGAGACTCCCGGAACGACCATCATGGAAGGCATCCGGGACATCGTGAAGCTCTGGGTCGGGGCGATTATCGTCGATACGGTTTACAACCTGATCGGGAACATCATCGCCGACTGGATCACCGGATGGCTGCGCAACAGTTCGCCGGACTGGCTGCAGGATTTCTTCGACATCGGCGAAGACATGATGGGCACCATCACCAACCTGGAACTGGTGTCCGACCTGCTCATCAAGAAACTGAACAACGACCAGACCGTTCAGGGCACCCACTACTGGTACGGAATGCATCTCTACTGGAAATTCGGATGCGATCCGGACGCACCCGACTACGACCAGTGCGGCCTGATCGACCTTAACCTGGCCGAATACATCGATGACCCGGCTTTCCCGCTGAATTTCCTGGAAGGCAAATTCACGGCGGCGATTTCCGACTTCGACAAGATGTACCTGAACCAGCACGAGATCAAATTGAATTACGGCAAGCTGGTTCTGTATGTAATCAACGAAGTGGTCATTGCGGGATTGACCAAGAACAGCCCGGAAGGGCCAGCCCACAGCATGCTCGAACTCGTGTTCAGATGGATCGACTGCGCCGGATTCGCCGCGGGAACCCTGGGTGACATACTTGAGGCAATCGGGATTGGCAGCCAGCAGGATCTGGAACAGGCCTGCCGAACCACCCTGACCGGCCTTTTCGGATTCGTCGAGGCGTTCCTGAACGCCCTGGCCCTGGACACCACGCTTTCCCTGACCGGCAGCGCCAGGATGATGGACAAGGACTGCGACCTGATGGTTGACCAGATCATCAATGGCGTGTATACCGGGTACATCCAGGGCGATACGTCGCAGGCACTGGTTACCGGCGACTTTGAAGCGACCCGCAAGTAAGACTTAACCTGATGAAGAAACTTCCTTTCCGACCGGTTGCACCAACTGTCCTGCTGGTCATGCTGATCGCGTGGGGCTGCGGATACAAGCGTGAAATCATGCCCCTGGTGGGCGAGGACGACAAGGCGCTGGAATTTTCCGGACAGAGCAGATGGTACCTGGACAAGTCTGCCGCCTCGATGGCCTTCGAGGAGTTCGCGCGCGCGGTTCAGGCCGGCGATGCTGAAGGCTGCGTGGCGGCGCTCGGTCCGATGACGCTTGCCCTGCTGAACGGACAGGCGGCGGCGAAGGGGATGGATGCGGTTCGGTACTGGCGTACCGGCGACATATCGATGATTGTGCTTCCCGGAACGGGAAAGCCGGTCTCGATGCTGAAGAATCAGTTCAAAGTATCGGAAATCGGAAGGTTTAATCCGTCACGGAAGGAAGCAACCCTGTTGACGCTGATAGAAGGCGTCGGCGAATCCAGGATCAAGGCAGTCTTCAACGGCGATGCGTGGGTTTTCGAGTTCATCGACTCGATGCCCCAGGCGCCCGCGATGCCACCGGTACCAACACCCTGACGCCAGTCATGCGCCGGGGACGAACTCCAGGGGAAAGTCATGCTGGTTACAAGGTTCGAGGACTCCGCAAGGTTTATCGGAAGGCTTGACGCCGCGCAGGATGTGGCGGCAGGGTTCAAGACGGTCTGCCGGGAAAACTCCATCAGGTGCGCATGGATCTGCGCGACCATGATGCTCCGCAATCCGGTGATCGCCGTCGCGGGCCATTCGGGGTTCGGACAGGAGGCCATAGTTGATGGCACGCGATTCTTCCCGTCGGTCACGGGCAACGTTTCCCTTCTTGGCGACGAGGTTCATGTGCGCCTGTACGGCCAGTCGGAAGGGACTCAGTCCCAGCAGGCGGCAACCGGGCTGATACTTGGGGGCGAGGTTCTTTTCTGCGAATTCCTGATTACGACGTGCGAGGATGCTGCCCTGATCCGCGAGCGGGTCGCCCCGTTCTCGCCATGGGTTCA
This sequence comes from Deltaproteobacteria bacterium, assembly GCA_029555025.1. GTDB lineage: Bacteria > Myxococcota_A > UBA9042 > DTJE01 > DTJE01 > JAGOFO01. The sequence continues at coordinate 73,987 of JAKPTZ010000121.1, read as the reverse complement.
ACTTCAGCCGTCGGGAAATGTCGTGGTTCCGGAGTTTCAGCCAAGTCCCCAGCGGCCAACGACGATACAGCCGGCGGCCCTGACGGACGATGTCGAGGCGACCGAACTCAACATCCTTGAAATGAAGGCTGGCGACTATGTCGATCATCCCAGATTCGGCGTGTGCCGCATTTCAGCCGACCCTGCCGACGACAAAATTTCAATCAAGCTGGCCACGGGAAAGCAGGTCGATCTCAGCCTTGGCGTGATGAAGGTACACGACCCGAAGCAGCTTGGCGGACGGAAGGTTTTCAAACTCGAAATCAGAAGACGCTGAACGAGATTCCCTCACCTGCCGGAACGGGCCTTCTTCCTTGCGGCATATCCTTCGACGTGCTTCTGTTCAACGCGCGAAATAGCCAGGGCTCCGGCAGGGACATCCGCCGTCACCGTCGTGCCGGCGGCAACGTACGCGCCAGCCCCGACCTTGACCGGCGCGACAAGCTGGGAATCGGATCCGATAAAGGCGCCGTCGCCAATCTCCGTCGGCATCTTTTTGTAGCCGTCATAGTTGCAGGTAATCGTCCCGGCCCCGATATTGGCGCCAGAACCGATCAGACAGTCCCCGAGGTACGCAAGGTGGTTGGCCTTGGAACCGGGCCCCAGTGTCGTTTTCTTCAGCTCCACGAAATTCCCGACGTGAGAGCCCTGCATTGCCCTGGACGCCGGCCGGAGGTGGCAGAAGGGGCCAAGGACGCAACCGTCTTCAACAACCGAATCAAAAAGAACCGAATACGGCTTGATCTCGACGCCGTCGCCCACCGATGTCGCCGACAGCACACACCCGCGTCCGACGACGCACCGGGAACCGATCCTGGTGGCCGAACGCAGTTCGCATCCCGGAAAGACTTCGGTGTCGCAGCCAATCGAGCAGTCAAAATCGATCATCTGCGAATCGGGCTGATGAACAGTCACGCCGGCGAGCATAAGTTCGCGAACCTTCCGGGCGTGAAGCAGACCCTCGGCAACGGCCAGTTCAAGCCTGTCGTTCACCTGCCTGGCGTCCGTCGAGTCGGCCAGCACAAACGATCCAACATCGCGTCCATCGGCCCTGAACGACTTGACGACATCCGTGAAGTAATACTCTCCCGAACCGCTTGCCGCCCGAATCTGCGCCAGTTTCTCAAACAGAGGACCAGGCGCGGCGACATAGACCCCCACGTTCACTTCATCAATCGCGAGCTGGCAAGGATCCGCGTCACGGGCCTCGACAATTTCCGATACGCCGCGATCGTCCCGAACAATCCTGCCGAATCCACCGGGATTCCGGACATGCGCCGTCAGCAGGGCAAAAGCACCCGACTTTCGGAAGGCATCCACAACGCCGCTGACAGTCCTTCCGGTCAAAAGCGGCAGATCGCCGTTGATGAATACGGCCAAGTCGTACCCCGCGACCGAATCAGCCGCACACACGGTGGCATGCGCGGTTCCAAGCTGACGTTCCTGGACGACGAACTCAATCGCCCGTTCGGGAAACAACCGCGAAACCTCCGCCTGAACCGCTTCACGCTGGTGACCGACAACGATGACGACCTTCTCGGCGCCCGCATCGAACGCCGCCTTCACCGGATACCAGATCAGGGGCATCCCGGCCGCGCAATGCAGGCACTTGGCCTTTTCCGATTTCATCCGGGTTCCGAGCCCGGCCGCGAGGACGACGGCCGCAAGGCGATCCATTGGCACCTCCATGCCGGGAGACTTCCCGGCCATCAACGATTCCGGGGGATGATATCACGCGTTGCGCCAAGCGAGGCAATGCGCGACCAGCGTGCTCCGGGATTCGCGGGACGTGTTATCCTGCCTCGGATATCAGGAGGTCGCCGATGAACGGACTTGCGGTCGCGGCAACATGGAACGTGAACTCGATCAGGGCAAGGCGCGAGCACCTGCTGGACTGGCTTGCGCGCGAACGACCCGACTATCTGTGCCTGCAGGAGTTGAAGGCCCCCGACGGCGAGTTTCCCGTCGTGGATGTGGAGGCCGCCGGTTACCATGTCATGGCATTCGGACAAAAAACATACAACGGCGTGGCCATTCTTTCACTGAACACCCCCTTGTCCGTTGAAAAGGGTATGGGCGATGACGATCCCCAGGCACGCCTCCTGACGTGCCAATTTCCGGACATGACAGTCATTTCAGCGTATTTCCCGAATGGTTCCGAACCGGACAGCGACAAGTATCAGTACAAGAAGGAATGGCTTGGCCGCTTCACGACATGGCTCGGCAAGCGCCTTGAGTCATTCGGACCGACGATCCTTTGCGGCGACTTCAATATCGCGCCGACGGCGCAGGATGTGGGCAACGAATCGGAGTGGGAAGGCTCGGTGATATACAACCCGCAGATGCGGCAGGCCTTTTCAGACCTCCAGGCGCTTGGGCTGGTCGATGTCTTCCGCAGCCTGAACCCGCTGGCAACCGATTTTTCCTGGTGGGACTACAGGATGAACGCGTTTCGAAGAAACCTGGGACTGCGACTGGACTACATAATGGCCACCGCCAACCTCGCCGGGGCGGCTGTCTCGGCCAGAATCGACCGTGCGGAACGAGCCATGGAAAAGCCGTCGGATCATGCGCCGGTCATCGCGTCATTCGACATGAGCAGGGTTCGACGCTGACGGGAACGGTGCATCTTCCCTACAGGACTTCGTGGAACTTCGTCCACGGAACAGAGCAGATCGGACACTTCTCGATCGGTTCACCAACGTGGGTGTAACCGCAGACCTCGCATGTATATACGCGGAATGCCTCGATGTCCCTGGCGCCTGCCTTGACCGCCTCGATGGCCGCGGCATACAGCTTCTGGTGGATCTTTTCGGCCTCGAGGGCGCCCTTGAAGGCATAGGTCGCCGTGATTTCCTGCTCCTTCTCGGCCTGGGCGAGGAATTCTGGATACATATCGACGATTTCGTACGTTTCGCCAGCAAGCCCGTCCTCGAGATTCTGCAACGTGTCGCGTACCATTCCAAGGGCCTTCCAGTGGCGGATGGCGTGGACTTCCTCGGCATCTGCTGCGGCCCGGAAGAGCTTTGCCACGTTCGGCATGCCTTCGAGTTCGGCCTTGCGCCCATATGCGATGTACTTGTTCCTGGCCTGGCTCTCACCAGCAAAGGCCGCCTTCAGGTTGTCTGTCGTCTTGCCCATGTCGATCCTCCATGAATCCGGTTGACTTGAAAAACAACGGAAACGTTGACCACGGAATGTTGCACGCAGCGGGGTGACAAGGTCAATAGATTTGATGTAACCCGTTGAACCGCCGGCCTTCAGGCTCACGCATGGAACCGATCCAGACGCATCTTGCCTGAACATCCGTACACACTGTTTTTCACGCAATAGCTATCGACTGGTGGCCGCTTCCTGTGATAATCTGCCGCGAGTCTTGGCCACGACCCTGGAACGGACGGAAGTACCGGCCCGGCCGGGCGTGGCGACCTGGACGACTGAAATGATTACCCTGCGGACCTTTTCATTCATCGACAGCCTGCAGCCGCAACTCGCGGCCTATCTGGGCAAGACGGCCCAGGGATTCCTGCCGCTGCCGGAGCAGGCCTCGCTGTTCGTCGAGGTCCAGCCGGCAATCATCATCAACAGGATCACGGATCGGGCACTGAAGGCAACAACGGTGGCCCCTGGCATGCAGGTGGTGGAGCGGGCCTTCGGCGTGGTCGAACTCCACGATTTCGACAAGGGCGAGGTCGAGCGTGCCGGCGCCGCGATCCTGGACTACCTGAAGCTTTCCGAGAACGACCGGATGAAGCCGGTGATCACATCGACCCAGATTATTCGTTCCATCGAACCGTTCCAGGCCCAGATCATCAACAGAAATTCGTGGGGCATGATGATCCTTCCCGGGCAGAGCCTGTTCATTCTTGAAACCGAACCGGCGGGGTATGTGGCGATCGCGGCAAACGAGGCACTCAAGGCCGCCGACGTCTCCCTCGTCGAAATTCATCCCCACGGCGCTTACGGACGGCTATGGCTCTCGGGATCCGAATCCGAAATCGATTCGGCAGCCGAGGCGGCGATAAAGGTTTTGAAATCGATGTCCGGCGTTTGATGCCGGGCGACTGGATGTGCCCGCGCGGACGCGACGGGCTTTGTTAAGTTCTGGAGGTTAACGATGGCTGATGCTCTTGGAATGATCGAAACGAAGGGCTTTGTTGCGCTGGTCGAGGCGGCCGATGCCATGGTCAAGGCGGCCAAGGTTGAACTGGTCGGCTATGAAAAGATCGGCGGCGGTTACAACACCGCCATCGTCCGTGGCGACGTCGCCGCGGTCAAGGCGGCGACCGAGGCCGGCGCCCGCCAGGCTGAACGCGTTGGCGAACTGGTTTCCGTTCACGTTATTCCGCGTCCGCACGCGAACATCGACGAAGTCCTGCCGCTTGGCCGCCAGGGCGCGAAGGCCGGCAAGTAGGCCCGCGGGGAATACGTTTGGCCGGCCTGAAGCGGTTGCCGTTCAGGCGGGCCGGACAAGCCCTGCCTGCTGATGTTCCGTGATCGGGCACCACTGGTCGCCCGAACGTCACAGGGCGCCGTGTCGGACCCAGAGTCCGAAGGGAGGACTGCCATGATGATGGGAATCGTGGTGGGTACCGTCGTATCCACCAGGAAAAACGAGGATCTGGTCGGGCTCCGCTTTCTGGTCGTCAACGAACTGGATCAGAACATGAAGGAGACCGGCAAAATGGTCGTGGCAGCCGATTCTCTGGACGCCGGCGTTGGTGAAGTCGTCCTTTATGCCAGCGGCTCGTCGGCCAGGCAGACTGAAGCGACGAAGAATCGTCCGGTTGACGCGACGATCATGGCGATCGTCGATGAACTGGCGATCGACGGCAGGTCTCGCTACCTGAAGTAGCCAGGGGGCCACAATGGCTGTTGAAGAGCAGAAAATATCCTCAATCGTGGAACAGGTGATGGCCCGCCTGCGGGACGAGGGAGCCCTGCCGGCTGGACACGGCCCGGTTCGGGGCCCGGCCATCGTGACCAACGTCAACAAGCCAGGCACCTTCGGTGTCCACAATGACATCGACGGCTGCGTGCAGGCGGCCCAGGCGGCGCACGAACAGTTGATGCGTCTTTCACTCGAGGTTCGCGCCAATGCCATCCAGGCCATCCGGGATGTTGCGGTGGCGAACGCGCCCGAGCTTGCGCGCAAGGCCCACGAAGAAACAAAGATGGGCCGCGTCGAGGACAAGATTGCCAAGAACAGGCTTGCAGCCTTGAAGACCCCGGGAATCGAGATCCTCCAGCCGAAGGCTCAGACAGGCGATTACGGACTCACCCTGACCGAGCGCGCCCCATACGGGGTCATCTGCTCGATCACGCCGAGCACTAATCCGACTGAAACGATCATCAACAACGCAATCGGAATGATCGCCGGCGGCAACGCTGTCGTGATCAACCCCCACCCGAACGCGAAGAAGACGACGGTCGATACCGTCAGGATGTTGAACCAGGCCGTAATGGCGGCCGGTGGACCGGACAACCTTATCTGCGTCATTCCGGAGCCGACCATCGAATCGGCCGACAGGCTGATGCGCCACAGCGGCGTGCGCCTTGTTGTCGTCACCGGTGGCCCGGGCCTCGTCAAGGCCGCGATGGGAACCGGCAAGAAGTGCATCGCGGCCGGCCCAGGCAATCCTCCGGCGCTGGTTGACGAAACGGCCATACTTCCTAATGCCGCAAGGGACATCGTCAAGGGTGCGGGGATGGACAACAACATCATCTGCATCGTCGAAAAGGAAATCATCGCGGTCGAGGCGATTGCCGACAGGCTGAAGCAGGAACTGGTCAGGGCCGGCGCCTACTACATCAGGGACAACGTCGTGCCGAAACTTGTCGATCTCGTATTGAAGGGTCACGAACCGAATCGTGCGTTCGTCGGAAGGAACGCTTCGGTCATCCTCAAGCAGGTGGGAATCGACATTCCCGACGATGTCAGGATTGCATTCTGCGAAGTCGACGAGGAACACCCGCTGGTTCAGGCCGAACAGTTGATGCCGATCATCCCGATGTTCCGGGTTCGAAACGTCGATGAGGGAATCAAGGCGGCACTTCGGGTTGAACACGGATTCCGGCATACCGCCGTGATGCATTCGCTGAACATCGAAAACCTGCACCGGTACGCGCGCGCGGCCGACTGCTCGATCTTCGTGAAAAACGCGCCGTCGCTGGCCGGCACCGGTTTCATGGGTGAGGGTCATACGTCGTGGACGATTGCCAGCCCGACCGGGGAAGGCATGACCACGGCAATCAACTTCACCCGCGAGCGCAGATGCGTGCTCAAGGACTATTTCAGGATCGTCTGACGCCCCCTTTTCGGGCGAGATCCTTTGCGGAGGCCAATTGAGCCTTACACCAGCCAGATTTTTTCCACTGCCCGACCTTCAGGTCGTCCCCGAGGCATTCGCGGGGATTGAAGTACACGGGATCGCACGGGGCTTCGTCTGCATCGACGCGCTTGTCAAGAAGGCCCGCTCGCGCATATGCCTGGCCGCGACCGTGACTCCGGGAAAATTCCTGATACTTATCGACGGAAGCGTTGCCGAGGTCGAGGAATCGCTGCTGGAAGCCGAAAGGCTTGCAGGCGACAAGCTGATTGACAGGTTTTTCCTTCCATTTGCACACGAGCAGCTTGAGCGCGGGGTTTTCGGGCCCATGGCCGACCCGGGGGCAGAAGCACTGGGTGTCGTGGAATGCTCGACCTCGTGCGCCGGCATCAGATCGGCCGACGCGGCATTGAAGGCGGCCATGGTCAAGTTAAACGTCATTCACCTTTCGGCGGGCATCGGCGGCAAGTGCTACTTCGCTTTTTCCGGCGACCTCTTCGACGTGGAGGCATCGATCCAGGCCGCGGCCGAAAGCATCGGCCAGGACAGGCTGCTCGGCACCGAAGTCATACCGAATCCACACCCCGAATTCATCGCCGCACTCGGTATCTCACCTGTCTGACGACAAAGAGCCTTCCCATTGCCAATGCCCCATCCCAACTTTTTATGGCCACGGCGACGGCGGCGACTATAATCGTTTTCGGGGGTGCGGCCGGGGGAACCGATGTATCACCAGAAGACTCTTGATCCCACCGTCGATGTAACCATTCTGCGCGACACTCCGGCATGTGATTCCCCGGTGGATTTCATGCTGCGCTTCAGCAGGATGTGCAGTCATGTGTTCCACCTGAACCTGGGCAACGTCTGCAACATGTCGTGCCGGTACTGCTGCCTGGATCACAGCCACCAGTACTATGCCACGCCGGAATCGGTGGCCGACACCATCAGGAAGGCGGCCCGCTGGAATTTCCGCAAGTGCGCGCTGGTCGGGGGCGAGCCGACGATTCGCAGGGATCTGCTGCATACGATGCAGCTCCTTACTGCGTCGGGCATCAACGAAATCACGCTTACGACAAACGGATTGATGCTTTCCTACCCGAAGGTCGTTGCCAGCCTTGTGAATGCCGGCATGCGGACGGTACACCTGTCCATCGACGACTTCGATCCGGAGACTACCGTGTGGCTTTCCAGGAATCCACGCTGCGGGGAACTTGTTTTCAAGGCTCTTATGAACCTGATGGGAACTCCAGGCGTAGAGACGTTCCTGTACGGCGTGGTCACAAGGGCAAACGTTGCCCACATGAACAACTACGTGGATTCGGTGGCGGCCCTGAAGCCGATTTCCCACAAGCCCACCGTGATTTTTTCCGGCATGAAGCCGGCCGGAAGCACCTCGGAGGATATGGATCGCATCTTCCTGCCCCTGTCCGAGTCGGCGGCGGCGATACGGGCCGCAATCGACCGCGGACGCGAGGTCGGGGTCGGCGTCGGGTTCAAGAACATCCCGAACTGCCTGATGCCGGGATACGAGGGCTATAACCTGGACGCGTACCTGATCGAATCGGAATTCAACCTGATTACCGGGGCCTACGGCGGGTCCGTCGGCAGCGACAGGCAGAAGAACGGAAAAACGTGCGGCCGCTGCCGCTGGAACGAACCTTGCACCGGTGTATTTTCCGAATACACCCGAAAAATGGGCTGGGACGAATTCGAGTCGGGCGGGGTTCGGACGTGAAATTCCACACCATCATCGTCGGGGCCGGAGGATTCCTGGGACATCGCCTGTGCCTGGCCGCGGCATCCGCATCGACCGCTTCCGGGCGTCCGGTCGACGGGATTGCGGGAGTCTCCAGGCGGCGCCCGATCCGACAGACAGGCGGCGTCACCCGGATTACCGGAGACCGGCAACGACCCGATCTGGCGAAGATGCTTCTGCAGTCCGGCGCCACCACATGGATTGACACGGCGATATCGAGTGCCGACGACGCCGTCCAACTGGTCAGCGCGTGCCGGACGGTGGCGGATTCCGGCATCAGGCTCCCATCATTCGTCATCACGTCCACGATCGGCGAACATGCACGAATCCTGGCTGAAGGCGGGACGATAAGATCCGACTCGCCGCTGATGGCCGACGACGAACACGCCAGGGGAAAGCTTGAAGCCTTCCTGGTCCTTGCGGATCAGCCCTGGCTTGATGTCACATGGGTCATCCTGCCAATGATGTGGGGGCCGGGCGACCACGACCCGGACGGCCGGCGCGGAAGGACAAGGGATGTCATCCGCGCCATCATGACCGGACGACCGGTACGGTTCGCGGGCAACGGCGACAACGCCATGCCCGACGGCTTCGTCGATACGGTTGCGCACGCGATTGTCCACATCTCATCAAGCCCTTCCGGGCCCGGCATTCGCCGCATTCCGGTCGCCGGGCCGGATCCGGTCACCCCGGCGGGTTTTGTGGCCGAAGTCCGCAGCGAACTCGGGCTTGAGCCCGAAGTCCCTGAAGATTCCGGAAAAGATCCCCGCGACGGCCCGCACCCGTTTCCCGGAAGTGCAGTCGCAATGGACTGCCACGAACTGTATGAGTCCGGATTCCGGGCACCCTTTGACTGGCGGACCGGCGTCAGGCTTACCGTGCAGGCGGAGCTTGTCGAATCAGGAAAGGCATGGGGCTGCCAGCGATGAAAACATTCAGGGAAGTGGCGCGCAGGGTTGGTCCGTGGCTCGTAACCGCGGGCCTCATCGCCTGGGTTGCGGCAACAACTCAATTCGATGGCTTGCGCTCGGCGGTAGCCCTGGCGGATTTCGGGACTTTCTCCATCCTGGCCGTCGCTTTCGCGGCGGCGCACCTGCTCCTTGACTCGGCCGGACTTCACGCCCTTCTGCAACGGACGGGCATCGGGATTCCCTATCCCCGCCTGCTGGCAATCCGGGCATCGTCATACCTGCTCGGTTTCATCAACTATAACCTGGCGTTCGTGCTGATCGCGGCGGCCGCGGCCAGGGGCCGGTCTGTCAGGTGGCAATCGCTTGCAAGCCCGTTCATAGCCCTGAACCTGATCGACCTTTTCGTCGTGTCCGCGATACTGATCGCCGGTCTCGCCTCGGGTTCCGGAGACCACCTGAAGGCCGGCGTGCCCACCCTTCTGGCGGTTGGAGCGATACTCGGCCTGCTGGGGCTGCCCGCCGTCATGGCTGCGGCAGCCCATGCGCGGGCAGGGCGGCGGAAGGATGCGCCCTCCGGTCTTCTGCACACCTTCCGAGCTTCCGGGCCGGCCGGGGTGGCCGCCGTCCTTGGATTGCGGGTGATCCTGCTTGCGTTCGACATGTCGGGCGACTTCCTGATGCTCGGAACGTTCAACCTGGACATTCCTGTCGGCGTATTCATGCAGCTTTTCGCCGTTGACAGCTTCGCGTGCGTCCTTCCGATCACCGTTGCCGGGATCGGACCCACCATGGTTCTCATGAGGGCATTTTTCGAACCCTATGTCACGCAGGCCGGCGGTTCGACGGCTGCCATAGACGCGTTCTCGGCAAGCGCCACGGCGTCCCTTGCGGTGATTCGGACGGTGACGGCGCTCTGCTGCATGCCTTTCGCCTTGAAGGCAGGCCTGGGTCGGACAATTAAAGAAATCCGTGGCGACCAGTGACAGCGACCACTGTCCGGAACGGAGGGATCAGGCCTTCAACCTTTCGGCAAGCACTTCGGACACGTCAAAGGCCGACACGTTCTGATCGATGCCTTCCTCGTTGATGCCGTCGCGACACATCACCAGACAGAAAGGACACGCGCTGACAATGCTCTTCGCCCCGGTTTCAACAAGCTGGTTGACCCGCAACCTGTTGATGCGACTTCCTTCCTTTTCGTCCCGGAACATCATGCCGCCGCCGGCGCCGCAGCACATCGCGGTCTTCCCGGACCTGTCGGCCTCGACAAGGGACAGTCCGGCACCCGCAAGAGCCTTGCGCGGATCTTCATAAATCCCGTTATACCTGCCAAGGTAACAGGAGTCGTGGTAAACCACCGCATCGGACTTGCCGCCTTCGAATGACAGCCGGCCTTCGGCAACCAGGGCGGCCAGCAGCGACGTATGGTGAATAACTTCGAAAGCGCCGCCGAACTGCGGATACTCGTTCCTGATCGTGTTGAATCCGTGGGGACACATCGTAACGATCTTTCGGACCCCGTATTCCTTGAACACCTCGATATTCTGACTTGCCTGGGCCTGGAACAGGTATTCATTGCCAAGCCGCCTGGCCGTATCCCCGCAACAACCCTCCTCCGGCCCAAGTATCGCGAAGCTGACGCCCGCCGCGTTCAGCAGCTTGACGAAGGCCCTGGCCGCCTTGCGGTTTCGATCGTCATAAGCCGCGGAACATCCCAGGAAGAAGAGGTATTCGGCATCGGGCTTGTCGGAAAGAAGGGGGACGCCAAGTTCCTCGACCATCCACAGCCCGCGTTCACCCGAAGGCAGTCCCCAGGGGTTGCTCTTGTTTTCCAGGTTCTTCTGGCAAGTCGCCAGTTCGGGATCCATCGACGCCTCCATCAGCGTCAGATAGCGCCGGTAACCGATTATCTTGTCCACGTGGGTGATCGTGACGGGGCACTGTTCCTCGCAGGATCTACACGTGGTGCACTCCCAGATGACTTCGTCACGGATGGCGTCAATCAGGGAACGACCATCCTCCCTGGCCTTCTCGCCAAGATCCCCGCCGGAAAGGATGGCCTTTTCATTTTCCCGGACGTAATCCCTCATGTCACAGATGAGTCGCTTGGGGTTCAACTGCTTGTCCGTGCAGACGGCCGGACAGTTGACCGTGCACCTTCCACACTCGGTACACGAAAAGCCGTCCATCATCTGCTTCCAGGTAAGCTCGGTCGGGCGAAGCACGCCGAAAGTCTCCTGTTCCTCGATGTCGCGAATCGGCTCGATGGCGCCAGGATGCGTCAGCCTCATGAAGAAGACGTTCGGAATGGCCAGGATGACGTGGAAGTGCTTGGCCAGCGGAAGCTCGTTCAGGAACACCAGAAGCACGCCAACGTGCGACCAGAAGAAGACCTGGATCAGAACCTTGAGGGTTCCTGGCGAAAGACCGTCAAGCCAGCCGGCCACCATGGCGCCGATCGGCGACCACTCCCTTTCGTGAGCGATTTTGGAAGCCATGGCGTCCGGAATCACGCCGCCTGCCGACAGCAGCGCGAACCTTGACGCATCATAGATGAAGTCGGAAACCATCAGATACGATATGAAACCCAGGATAAGAAAGGCCGAAAATGAATTTTCCAGACGCTTCGGCCTGACGACAAGGCGCCTGAAGAATGCCCAGGCAATCATCGCCAGCACGACCAGTTCGGTGACGTCCTTCAACAGGGCGTACCAGCCGTCCAGCGTCGGACAGAACCAGAAAAGCGTCCACGAGGACCACTCCGGCGCATACGCGCGCCCGATCAGGGAAGCGGATCTGAAGAGCAGAACCAGGAAGCCCCAGAAAATGAAAGCATGCATGATGCCGGGGCCTGGTTCCTTGAACATGCGGCTCTGGGCAAAGGCCACCTTCAGCATTTCGGCAAAACGCCGGGCCGGCCTGTCCCATCGGACTTCGGGTTTCCCCGCGAGCATCACGCGAATACGCTTTAACATGCTGACGGAGAAAAATGCCAGCGCAACGACCAGCATCAGGGACATCGCAATCACGCTTGCTATCGAAACAGACATTGGTCACTCCCCTTGTTAAGGCCCGGCAGGCCGCAGGAAGAATCAAGCACGGCGCAGCAGCACCGCGGCAAACACAGGAGTTCCGGCAGCCGTGAGCCTGACCTCCCGGTCGGTCAACGGCATCGCCGCGATGACTGCTTCATCGTCAGTCAGACGATCATACATGCCCGTGGAAAGAAAAGCCGCAACAATTTCATGCAGGTATGGCTCGACATCGCTCTTCAGGTGAAGGATGCCCCCAGAGCGAAGCGCATTCGCAATGGTGATCCCCGTCAAGGCGCCGTGCCTTCTGCTGGCGTGCTTCTTCTTCCACCACGGATCCGGAAAGAGCAGGTACGCCGCGTCCGCCGATCCCGGATCGACCAGCATCGGAATGGTTCGCCGGGCATCGCCCCAGGCCATGAAAAGATTCGACGCGCCCTTCTTTTCAGCCCGCTTCAACGCATCCCCGCAAAGACCAAGGCCGGTCTCGAGACCAAGGCAAACCGCATCCGGACGAGACAGGGCGACCTCGCACAACAGGCGCCCACGTCCGGAACCGACCTCAACTACCACGGGACGACCATCCAGATGCTTCCTGAAATTCTGAACCGTATCTGGCCGGGACGGCAGGATCAACCTCTCAAATCTCTGGAAATATTCAGGAATCTTATCCAGAACAAGCCGACCCTCCCCGCCGATTATTGCCTCGGGCCCCAGATCTTCTCCTTCGAATGCATGAAACTGCCTTTCGGACACATTGCCCCCTTCGATTCTTTCAACGCCGAACCCCTTCCTGGGCTGGCCGCCGCGGCCTGGATGCCATCCAAACGCCCAGTTCGACGCCAGGCCGCCAGGCTGGGAATCTATCACATACCCCGGGGGCGTGACAGACGACGAGAGCCTCATTGCTTCGCGTCCTTCCAATAAGTACGGTTATTAAATACAATCTGGTGTGTTTGTTGGAAGAGGCAAGCCATGCGTCCAGTCATTACTGTTTTTTCGGCCCTGGTCGCCATTCATATGGCCGGTTGCGGCGGTGGCTCCCAGCCTGGCGAGGACGTCAATATTCCTGTTGACATAACGCTGGATCAGGGCGGCCTCGATGCGTTTGATGCGGCCTACGACGAGGGCCGCGACGGGATGACGCAGGCGGACGGAATCGACGCGCTTTCCCAGGACACGGAGGATGTCGGGGATCCATGCGCCATGACTCCGATGGGATTTGGCTGCATCTGCGACGAGAACCCCGATTGCGAAAGCGGCTACTGCATCAAGATGCCTCATGAAAACTACCTGCGATGCACGCGGCTGTGTTCAAGCAAATGCCCGGAAGGATGGGAATGCAGCCAGGTCCTGCTTGGCGGCGGCGACTCGGCATACGCATGCATGCCAGACTACAACCAGCTCTGCCAGTCCGAATGCTCTGAAAACAGCCAGTGCACCGCCGCGGGTGCCCTGTGCATCCAGTACGGCAACAAGAAGTACTGCGGACAGTCCTGCAACCAGGATTCCGATTGCGAGTCGATGACCAGGATCAAGGATTGCGACAACACCGGCGAGTGCAGTTTCAAGAACGAAACAACCATCGAGGAGTGCCTCGAGGATGAAGTGACCTGCGAAGTCATAGAACTGGACTTCAAATGTGTCGAGGCAACCAGCATCGACGGCACCACGATATCAAGGCAGTGCGTTCCGACAAGCGACCACTGCGAATGCGCGTCGGACACGGATTACGACAACGACCCCAACCACTGCGGCGATTGCGAGACCCGCTGCTTCTATCCGAACGCCACGGCGTCGTGCAGCGGCGGCAAATGCAAGCTGGACGCATGCCTGCGGGGCTACGTCAACCTGAACGGCGTGCCCGATGACGGGTGCGAGTACGAGTGCCTTTTCCAATCGACCGTTGACCATCCGGATCCGGAATACATCGACGCGGACTGTGACGGGATTGACGGCGATGTCGAGACCGGCGTGTTCGTGATGAACGGCGGCGATGACGACAACTTCATCGGATCGATGGCCTTCCCGTTTGCAACGATCGGGGCTGCGATGGCGTTTGCGGCTGAACAGTCGCCAATTCCGGAAGTCTATGTTTCGAAGGGGATTTACCAGGAACAGGTCAACCTGGTGAACGGCGTCAGCGTTTATGGCGGATATGACGGCGACAGCGGATGGAAGCGAAACCTTGTGACCAACCAGTCAATCATTTCCTGGAACGGCCAGGAGACGCTTGCCGTGCGTGCCGTCGTGGCCAGAAACATCACCGAGCCGACGACATTCGACGGATTCCACGTGAAATCGTCCCAGTCGTCTCAGCTTTCGGGTTCCTCGTACGGCATGCACGTCATGGGATGCGACGAAGACCTGGTGATATCCAACAATTACCTGGAAGCCGACAGCGGAACCCAGGGCGGAAACGGCAACTTCGGCACGAACGGGCAGGCCGGTACAAACGGAACCAAGGGCTCGGACGCATTCGTTTATGACGGATGCGGTCCCTGCATCTGCACCAAATTCGACTTCAACACGAACATGAAGCCTGGGCCCGGCGGTGGCAGCCCGTGCTCGATGGACGGCGGCAAGGGCGGCGCGGGCGGCAAGCTCGGCGACGGCGGCCTGGCCGGTACCGCCGCGACCGGTTCGGGCGGGGCCGGGGGTGCTGGAGCTCCCGATGAACAGACCGATGGTTCTGTCGGAAAACCGGGCCCGGACGGAAACGACGGGACCGATGGCGGAAGCGGCGTCGCAAGTGGAAGCATCAGCGCGGGCGGCCTGTTCATTCCGTTGACCGGCGGGGCCGGCACCAACGGCGATCACGGCAAGGGCGGCGGCGGCGGCGGCGGTGGTGGTGGCGACGATGACGCGGCCATTTTCGGCGCGGAATGCTACTCGGCCGGCGGCGCCGGTGGCGGCGGCGGCGGCGGTGGATGCGGCGGCACGGCAGGCTCGGGCGGCGGTGGCGGCGGCGGCTCGTTCGGGCTGTTCGTGGTGAACTCCAGCCCGGTCATTAAGAATAATACGCTCAAGTCATGGTTCGGCGGACGCGGCGGCGTCGGTGGAACCGGCGGGGCCGGCGGCGATGGCGGTCAGGCCGGGGCAGGCGGTGCCGCCACGGCCGACGGAGCCGGTGCCGGGGCGTCTGGCGGCAAGGGCGGCAACGGCGGCGACGGTGGCGACGGTGGCGGCGGACCGGGCGGCCCGACGTTCCCGCTTTACATAGTCGGTGCATCCTCGAACCCGACATGCGAAACCAACGAATACATGCTTGTCGGCCTTGGCGGCGACGGAGGGTTCAGCGGTGGCAGCGGCTCGACCAAGGGCCAGACCGGCGAGTCGGGACACATCTTCGGCATCACGTCCAAATGCAGCCTGCAGTAACGCCACAATCTCACCATACGCAACCATGCTCCCCAAAAGCTCGATGTTCCGTGCCATAATCGGCGTGCAAGTCTCCCGGGAATCGAAATGAAGCTTTATCTGATTGACGCAAGCGGCCTTGTTCACAGGGCTTTCCACGCAATCCGCGGCCTGACGAACAGCCAGGGGATGCCGACCAACGCCATCTTCGGGCTCGCGACGATGCTGAACAGGTTTCTGGCACAGGAAAGGCCGACGCACTGCGCATTCGTGCAAGACGTTGGAAGGGAGACTTTCAGGAACAGGCTGTATCAGGGATACAAGGCAAACCGGCCGGAAACGGATCCGGCCCTTTCAGTTCAGTTCAAGTATGTTCCGAGGCTCGCATCGGCGCTGGGCTTTCCCGTTGTCGCAGTTCCGGACTTCGAGGCCGACGACGTCATCGCCACTCTCGCCAGGCAGGCGGTCGATGCCGGCGTCGATGTGGTGATCGAGTCCGGCGACAAGGATCTCCTGCAACTGGTCGGGCCGGGCGTGACGGTTCACGACCCCATGAAGGAGAAGTACTACGACCGCGAAGCGGTTTTTGAGAAGCTCGGGGTTCATCCCGAATTCGTCCGGGATTACCTGGCCCTGGTGGGGGATTCGTCCGACAACGTGCCGGGGGTGCACGGGATTGGCGCGCGCGGCGCGGCAGACCTGATCAACTCGTTCGGCCGCCTTGAGGACATCCTGAAGTCGATTGACTCGGTTCCGCCACGCGCGCGGAAGGCCCTGGAGCAGTACGCCGATGATGCCAGGCTGTCCATGAAGCTGGTGACCCTGGAAGACATGGCGCCGGTCGGGGTTTCAATCGGTGAACTGGCCATGGGCCAGCCCGACACCGGGGCGCTTGCCGGACTTTATTCCGAACTTGGGTTCAGGAAGCTGCTTGCGGAGTTGCACGGGGCCGAAGGGACGCCCCGGGTTGATGCCGGCAGTTCGACATCACAGGGAACCGGACCGGCAGGCCCCGAACGTCCCGCCTTCGTCGAGCAGGACCTTTTCGATGCGCCGGAGGCCGACCGGATCCAACTCTCGGCCGACATCAGCCCCAAGGTGGTGGAGCCCTGGCGAATCTCGGGAATCCTTCAACTCCTGTCGTCAGTTCACAAGGAAGCCTTTTTCACGCCCTGGCCCGAGGCATCCGCAGGATTCCTAACCGACGACAACCAGTGTTACATCATCAGTCTTTCCGATGCGGCAAGACTCGCGCCCGACAGGCTGGCTGGGGCTTTCCAGGACTGGTCCGGGCACGGGTTCAAGGACTTGACGCGCTTTCTTTCGCCGCTTGGAATCGAACCCTCCGCGCCGTCCTTCGACCCGGTGCTGGCGGCCTACGTCCTTGACGCGGGATCCGGTCAGTTCGGGCTGCTGGATGTACTCGAAAGGACGATCCATGCATCACTGCCGAACAGGGCTGATGTTTCGCCGGAAGCGATTTCGGCGATCCTGCTGGCACAGCGTTCCGGCAACGCCATCCTTCGGGAAAACGTCGCAGCGGCCAATCTGGGATATCTGCTGAAGGACGTGGAAATCCCCCTGGCCGGCATTCTCGGCCGCATGGAGCAGAAGGGGGTCCTGGTTGACCGCCAGGCGCTTTCGGACCTGTCGCATTCGCTTGGGGAAGACCTTCGCGCGGTTGAACGCAGAATAATCGATGCGGCCGGAGTCGCTTTCAACCCGATGTCGCCAAAGCAGCTTGCGGATGTCCTGTTCGTGAAGCTCGGCCTGCCAGCCGGAAAAAAGAAATCCTCGGGGTACTCGACCGACGTGAAGGTTCTTGAGGAACTTGCTCCGCTGCACCCGGTTCCGGAACTTGTCCTTGAATACCGTTCGCTTTCCAAGCTGAAGGGCACCTACGCGGACGCGCTTTACAACCTGGTCGATCCCGCCGACGGAAGGATTCACAGCACCTTCAACCAGACCGTGACCGCAACGGGACGACTTTCATCATCAGACCCCAACCTGCAGAACATCCCGATACGAACCGAGGCCGGCAGGCGCATCAGGCATGCGTTCAGGGCGCCGGAGGGCCGCCAGTTCGTTTCGGCCGACTATTCGCAGATCGAGCTTCGGGTTCTTGCCCACTTCGCCGCAGATCCGTTCCTTGCCGAGGCATTCGCCAGCCGCCGGGACATCCACTCGGAAACGGCCCGGCGAATTTACCGGCTGCCGGCCGAGGGCGAAGGTTCACAGGTGACTCCCGAGATGCGACGCGTCGCGAAAATCGTCAATTTTGGACTGCTTTACGGGATGGGACCGTTCCGCCTGGCCGGCGACCTGAAAATTCCGCAGAAAGATGCCAGGCAGATAATCGACGACTATTTCAACGCCTTCCCGGGAATCAGGGACTTCCTGTCGAAGACGGTCGAGCAGACACGCCAGACCGGCTTCTCGACGACCCTTTTCGGGCGGCGGCGTGGAATAGCGGATATAAATTCACCAAACCACCAGCTTCGAACAGCGGCCGAGCGCATGGCCCTGAACATGCCGGTCCAGGGTACCGCGGCCGACATCATCAAGATTGCGATGGTCAATCTGGACAGGCGCCTTAAACGCGACGGGGTCAGGGCCGAAATCGTCCTGCAGGTGCATGACGAACTGGTTCTGGAAGTCGATAATGACGAAGTCCAGCGCGCAAGGGAGATCCTGATTTCCGAGATGGAGAATGCGGCCGCGCTTGCCGTGCCGCTTGTGGCCGAGCCTGGTCATGGAACCTGGTGGGACGAGCTTCACTGAAAAAGGAACCGCGCCGGAGCAACCCCGACAATCACCGATATCAGCAGACGTTTTCCGAAAGGCCCAATCTGTAAAGCATGTAGCGCTGAAGCGATTTCATCGCGGAATCGACGCTCTTGAAGCACGGCACGCCGTTCTTGCGCAGTTCATCGCAGAGCGGGTCGTAAAGGCGTCCGCAATCGACCGTGGTGATGACCGGCTTTGCCGAGTAGTGCGCAATCTTTGAAAACAGGGCAGGAAGTGCGTCCGGGGCCAGGATGGTATCAACGCCGGCAGGATCGACTCCCGGGGGCAACGTCTTCATTGCCGGAGTCAGAGGCAGAATCCCGACGATGCACGCATCGATGTTCGGACATGAAATCTGGGCCTGCAGGCAACCTGCATAGACCAGATCAGGCGCCATGGGGGTGATGTCAAGCGGGTTGTGAATATCGACCAGCCCCGCAAGACGACCCATTGTAAGCACGTTCTGTATCGTGGCCGCCGTCTTCTCGTCATAGTCGCCAAGCGTGAACTGCGACTTCTCGCAAATCGCGTCGGCCATCCCTACAGTCTCGTATCCGGCGTTGGAAAGGCAGGCCAGCCTTGTACCGTTTATCTTCTTGCGCTTGAAGGCAATCGCCATCTGCATGAGTTCGCTGTATTCCTCGAGCGACTCGGTCATCAGGGCGCCCGCGTCGGCCAGAACCTCATAGCACGAGTCGTAGTCGCCGGATATCGAAGCGGTATGCGACGATGTGGCGGTCTGGCCGGCACATGTGCGGCCCGCCTTGTATACGACGAAATCCTTACCCGCGGCGCGTCCCTTCCGGATGAGCCTGGCAAGACGAAGACCGTCCAGCGGCTTGAAACCCTCGATGTAAAGGCCAAAAACCTCGACCTGGTCATCCTTGAGGATTGATTCGACGAAATCGACCAGAGCAAGATCCATCTGGTTGCCGGTAGAGACCGCGTAACGCGGCTCGACCCAGGGCATGTTCATCATGCGCGTGATCAGGAAGCCGCCGGACTGGCAGATCAGCGCCACTTCGGCGTTGTCGCGACTCTGGCTTGCATCCTGGGGAGGCAGCTTGGTTTCGGGAACAAACAGGGTGTTGTAGTTTCCGGGCACGGAACTGACGCCCAGGCAGTTTGGACCAACGAAAACCGGAACGAACTTTCCTGCGGCACGGGCCTCGCGAATCAGCGAGCGAATCTCACGGTCGGTCGCCTTCCCTTCCTCGGTCTCGCCCATTCCACCAGGAATAAGAACCATCGAAGCGGCCTTTCCACACTCCAGCGACTCCTTGATGATCGCCGGAACCTGCTTCGCTCCGACCGCGACGACTACCATGTCTGCAACCCAGGGAAGATCGGAAATCGTGGCGACCGCCTCAACACCGTCAACCGGCTCGCAGTCCGGCCTGACCACGCGAATCAGGCGGGAAGGGAAGCCCTTCTTCAGAAGATTGGCAAGGATGATTCGACCTACGTTGATGCCCTTGGAAGAGGCTCCCATGATGGCGACGGTCTTCGGGTGAAGCAATGTGTGCGTCTTTTCCAGATCGCAGACGCGCTCGACGACCAGTTCCGGACAGAAGCGCATGAAGGCGTCAACCGCGACAAGGCGGCCTTCCGACACGAAGAACGGATTGACCTCGAAATCCTTGACCAGCCAACCCGTCCCCGGCTGATTCGAAAAATTGACGGCCAGGTCGATGAAAAACTTAAAGACCTTCATCAATTCTTCGTCCGACACCTGCCTGGCACCTCCGCGGGTCAGCCCGGCCAGCTTCCGGTAAACAAAGGACTTCCGGAACTTGCAAAGCATCTGTTCCGGGGTCATGACAAGCGGGGACATCAGGACGACGCCCTGGCCGTCGCGAAAACGCGCGGCAAGTTCCTCTGCCTCCAGGCCGCCGAATCCGAATGCGAGAACAGGGCCGACGTCCGGTGAGAACCGCATCCCTGCAAAGAGCTGGGAAGAAATGTCGTGACCGACCGGAACCATCTCGGAAACCATCAATCCGCGCACGGTGGCGGCGAGTTCCGGCCCGCCGCGCTCGGTCACGGCCTGAATGATTCCGGTGCAGGCCTCTGATATGGCCTCGGGGGTGTTTTCGACGAACCTGACGCCGCCCATCTCGGTCTTATGGGTTATGGCGGGAGAAACAACCTTTACGACAACCCTGGAACCGGGAAGCCTGGGAGCCCCGGCGATGGCGGCAACCGCCATTGCATCCGGAGTGACCATGAAGTTGGCCGGAACCGGGACACCGCCCTCGGCAAGGAGGGAATAAAGCTCTGGTTCAAGAAGGGTATCCCTTCCCTCGGAACGGGCTTTCGCACACAAATCGGCGGCGCACTGCGTAATCGACATCGGAGTCTCCCTGGTTAACCTTCAGCAATCGACT
Source organism: Deltaproteobacteria bacterium (assembly GCA_029555025.1). Taxonomy (GTDB): domain Bacteria; phylum Myxococcota_A; class UBA9042; order DTJE01; family DTJE01; genus JAGOFO01. Next base: position 53,386 of record JAKPTZ010000121.1, on the reverse strand, counting down.
GCACCGGGCTGCCACTTTCGGCAGTTTGCCCGCAGTTTCACGGCATAATAACGCCGTGTGTCATAAATTCAACCGCTGTTTCAGGCTTTTGACACGCTTTTTGTGCATTGCGGCAGGCGGCGCGTCAGACGGATTACAACCAGCGCAAACATGGACAGAAAAAGGATGGGCAGGATTGAAGTCCGACCAGATTCAGAGGCCGATGAACAACCTCTGGAACCGGAAACGGAAGCGTCCGAATCGTTCAGAACATCATTCGCCGAATCGACCGCGAGATCCGACGCCTGATCCATGTGAGCGGCGGTGTCGGCAGCATCGCGCACCAATTCCGGAATCTGCTCGGGATCGGGTTCGGAAGGTTCGGCGACCTTTGCATCGGCCATCGGCTGCTCGACTTCGTCCGCCGGCGCCAGGCCCCCGTCAAGAGCGGCCTGCACCGCGGCGGACACATCGACCAGGCCGCGGCCGTATTCATCATTGCGGCCTGCGGGATATGGCAGGGGACCAACCTTTGCGGCGGTATCGAGCAGGATGCGCCGGACATCGGATGCGGAAAGATCCCGCACCCCATCCAGAAGGTCGGCGGACCACACAAGCGCCGCAGCACCGGAAACGAAAGGAGCCGAGGAAGAAGTGCCGTTGAAATACTGCGTCACCAGGCCTGATGAATCCGATTCCGGCATGCCTGACTTCTTGACGTCGCCGATGCCGGCCGACACGTAATGCTGCCCATCACCCTTGTTGGCGCCATTGCCCCGCCCGGATGTCGAGCCTGACGTGTCCAGCGTCACTATCTGCGGCTCCAGCGCCGCGTACGCACCGCCAGGCGCGACCAGATCGAGTTCAGGCCCCCACTGGGAATACTCCTGTCTTTCACCTTCAGGATTGATGGCGCCGACCGCCAGCACCCCCGGAAGGGCCGCCAGATCATCAGGCGCGATGTTCAGGGCGAACGTGGTATCTGTTGATTCGTCGTACCCCATCTGATTGCCGGACGAAAAGACCACAAGGGCGCCCTGCCCGTCCGGCCCCCCGTTTTCCGCCGCATATCTGGCGGCCTCGAGGATCGGCACGAGATCGACCTTGGGCTTGTTGACGTTGTATATCCCCCACGAGTTGCTGATGACCCACGCACCGTCGTCGGCGGCCTGCCTCAGCGCGATGGCCGCGTTCGAAAGCTCGGCCACGTGCTCGTCGCCCGGAAGTCCGGTCAGGAACCTGTATCCGGCAAGGCTGCAACCGGGACAGAGCCCTGCAATGCCAATGTCGTTGTGGAGTGCGCCGATGATACCCGCGCAATGGGTTCCATGCGCGGCGGCCGCTCGATCCCCGGGCCAGGGCCCCTGCCGGGCTTCGATGTAGTTGTCCCCGGCGACGAACCTGTCGGCACCAAGATCCGGATGAAACGTATCAACGCCGGTGTCGATTATCGCGACAAGGACACGAGGATCCCCGGTGGTTCTTGACCATGCCTCGATGACCTTGACGTCATGAGAACTCCCGGACGGGTTGACCGGCCATTGGGCCGACCAGAATGGATCCGCCGGAGCCTCGTGCAAATCAATCGGCACGGAAAAATCGGGAACAGCCCAGCGTACCCCCTCGATGACGGCCAGCGCCCGGGAAGCCGCCAGCACCTGATCCGGCCCGGCGGCTCGGCACAACCAGGTGGTTCCGGCCCGATCAATGGGCCTGACCGGGGTAAGCCCCGCCCTGGCCAATACCGACGAAGGTACTCTTTCAACGGATGCATCAAACGCCACGAGCAGCCCGTCCCGCAGCAGGATTGGCCTGGCAGGCTCCCCTCCGTCGAACACGGCGACCCTGTCGCTCTCCGAGGGAAGGCGCTGGAGTGATATCGAACAGCCCCTTGAGTCAATGTAGGAGGGGCCGGCGCCCGGGGCCGGAAGTCCGACGGAAGCTGCCGGGACGAAGGCCAATAAAACTGCAATCGCTGCCACAATTCCGATTTTCACAGTATTTCCAAGGGTCTCAACCAGGACTCCCATTATCGTGGCAAACCACGCGGGTGGCAACATCGAAGCTGTTCCGAACGGCCTGGCTGACCGGATCGCGCAAATCGGTTATACTGTCGCGCCGGAAATGGCGCGAACGGACAGACCGGGATGGCAAAGGGTAACCGACAGGAAAAGGACGGCCGCAAGCTGGTCGCCCAGAACAGACGTGCCAGGCACGACTACGAACTGTTTGATAAGTTCGAGGCCGGCCTGGTTCTGCTGGGAAGCGAGGTCAAGTCCCTTCGGGATGGCAATGCCCAGCTTGTTGACGGATACGTGGAGATCCGCAACATGGAGGCATGGCTTGTCGGCATCAACATAGCCCAGTATTCGCACTCGTCATTTCTGAATCATGACCCCAGGCGTGACCGGAAACTGCTCTTGAACGCGAAGGAATTGAAGCGCCTGGACCAGAAGACAAGGGAAAAGGGATTCACCATAGTCCCGCTTGAGATTTACTTCCGGGACGGCCTGGCAAAGGTCGAGATCGCGCTTGCCAAAGGCAGGAAGGCGTACGACAAGCGGGACAAGATCGAGGCGAAGGACCTGGCCAGGGCAAGCCGGGGCCGCGACAGCGACTAGGGGGCCTTTTTGCCTGCGAAAGATTCAAGAGAGGTTTTCCCGGGGGGCGGAGGCAAGGTTCGGCTTGCCTTCAGGACCACCGGTTGCAAGGTCAATCAGTTCGACACGGAAGCCATTCTTGAAGCCGTCTCCGACATGCCGGTAATCATCTGCGATCCTGACGACCGACCGGATCTGGTGGTTGTAAATGCGTGCACCGTCACCATGAATGCGGACAGGGACGGAAGGGCCGCGGCCTTTCGGGCATTGCGGACCGGAGCCGGGGTAATCCTTGCGGGATGCATGGCGACAAGGCTTCAAGACCAGGGAACCGCTTCAACGATGCCGCCGGAAATCTCCATTATCGGCGGCACGGCCGACAGGTCGGCCCTTCTTTCCGGCATCAGGGAACGCGTCCGTGAGATTCTGGCCTCGGGACTGCCAGAACCGGGAAGGGATGCTGCCGGCGAGGCGATGCCGCCCGACGACGTTCATCCTGCAATCACTGCCGCCGCAACCAGAAAGGGCGTCAGGGCCAGGCCGCTGGTCAAGATCCAGGACGGCTGCGACTGCCGCTGCACTTACTGCATAGTTCCCCTGGTCAGGGGAGCGTCGACAAGCCGTTCGATTGACGACATCCTGAATCAAATCCGGAGGGCTGCGGACGCCGGTGCCGCGGAAATCGTCCTGACCGGTGTGGATCTGGCTGCCTGGGGAAGGAATTCCGACGGCAGGTACGGGCGACTGGATGAACTGCTCGTTCGGCTGACGGCCGCGGGAACGGGATCGCGCTTCAGGCTCTCATCGCTTGAGCCCCACGGCCTCAGCCGGGAACTGCTTGATTCGATGGCGGCCAGCCCCGACATCTGTCCGCACCTGCACATACCGATGCAGTCGGGTTCGGACGCGGTTCTTGCCAGGATGAACCGCCCGTACTCGGCAGGCCGGTTCGCCGAGCTGGTCATGGATGCGGCGGCGCGCGTTCCGGGACTGGTTCTTGGGATGGACGTGATTGCCGGCTTCCCCGGCGAGACGGACAGGGACTTCCTGCTGACACTTGAGATGGTTCAGGCACTGCCAACGACCTATCTTCATGTATTCCCGTACTCGCCACGTCCCGGGACGCCGGCGGCCGCCATGGACGATCAGGTACCTGACGGAACCCGGAAGGAACGGGCCCGCGCGCTGCGCCAGTTCGGAACGCGCGCGCGGTCGGCCCATGCCCTTGCCCTGACGGGAAGCACGGTGGAGGTCGTTGATATAAGGGTCGGCTCCGAAGGCGTCGAAGCACTTGCGGCCGACTACACAAGGGTCTTCGTCACGAACAGGCATCGCATTCTCGATGGAAGGACTTCGGTTCGAATCGTTTCCAGTCGCGGCGCGGTTGCCATTGGACGGCAGGAAGAATGAAGGAATCATCGAACAGAGTGGATATTTCCGAACTGGAAAGGAATGTCGGACACAAGTTCAACGATATCGATCTGATCTTGAAGGCCCTGACGCATTCGTCGTTCTGCAACGAAACCGAAGACGACGTTTCCGATAACGAAAGGCTCGAATTTCTGGGCGACGCAATCATTTCAACGGTCATCGCCGAGGCGGCGTTCAGGCTTTTCCCCGATGCCAGGGAGGGTGAACTGACACGCCTGAAATCGGTGGTCGTCGCGCAGCCGTCACTTGCCGCAACCGCGACCCGCCTGGAGATCGGCAGGTTCTTGCGCCTTGGTCACGGTGCCGCCGTCGCGGATCAGGCCGCCACGCATCCGTCCGTTCTGTGCGATGCCTTCGAGGCGGTAATCGGCGCGATATTCCTTGACGGCGGCTTCGAGAAGGCCAGGCAGGTCGTTCTGGGCCTTCTGGCCGGCGAGTTGGAGAAGGCCAGGCGCGAAGGGCGGCATATCGACCCCAAGACCGAACTTCAGATGCTTACTTATGGACTGGCCCACAAGCCTCCGGCATACTCCGTGGTCGAAACCGAGGGCCCTGCCCACGCGCCCGTATTCACGGTTCAAGTGACGCTTCCGGACGGAACCGGATACAGGGCAAGCGGCCGCAGCAGGAAGCAGGCGGAACAGGCGGCCGCCGGCATGGCGCTTGAAAATGTTCGCGAATCTCTTCGCGTGGTGGAGGTCGGACATGAAGATTCCAAGGATTGAAACTGACGAAATCGAGGCCACCCTTACAAAGATGTTCGGGGCCTTCATTGCCGGGGAGACATTTTCGGTGTCCGGCATGTTCGAGCCCGGCTTCCTGCACGTCGACCTGAAACTGCACAGGCGGGACGACACATTCTGCTACGCCATGCAATTCAGGTGCGCACTTGCCGAGAATCGTCTCGACCAGGGTGCGGCCCTGGACGTCACAGTCGATTTCGCAGGCTGGTACCTGGAACAGTACTTCGACAGCGGTCGCGAACTGCTTCTGCCGCTTGACTTCCAGCCCTACAACTTCGGGGATCACATCGTCTATGCCCGGGGCGATATCGATAACCCGAAGCTTACAAAGATGGCCGATGAAATCCTGAACCGAGGCGTGATCTGCGACTGAAGCGGCCAGACGGGAAAATCAACCGAATGAAATCACTGATCGGTGTACTTCCTGCGATCGGCAAGAAGAGCCGCTTCAAGCGCCTGCCTGACCGCAGGCTCCCGGAGGGCTATGATCCGCGCGGCGAGAACGGCGGCATTCTTCGCACCGTCGATGGCAACGGTGGCCACGGGGATTCCCGGCGGCATCTGAACGGTCGAAAGGAGGGCGTCAAATCCCTGGAGCTTCCCGGAAGCGACCGGCACGCCGATTACCGGCAGAAGCGACTGGGCCGCGACGGCCCCGGCAAGATGCGCCGCCATTCCGGCGCAGGCGACAAGAACCTGGATGCCACGGCCTTCCGCCGCGGCGCAGTAAGCACTTACAAGGTCAGGCGTGCGGTGGGCGGATGCCACCTTGATTTCGCCTCTGATTCCAAGCGATTCCAGAGTTTTGACAATCGCTTCAGCAATTTCTTTGTCACTGGGGCTGCCTACAAGAACTCCAACCTTGACGTCTTCCATTAAACCCCTCCGGTTGCCGCGGGTCAGGGATGACCGCCCGCCTTCCTGAATGATGCCAACGCCTTGTCATAGGCGATGAAAGCCTTGACGACCGACTTCTGCAGGAAATCGGACTTCGCTTCCTCTTCTGCGAGGTAGTCGCCGGCGTAAAAATCGGACACCACGGTCCAGGCCTTCGAAAGCGCCGACGCAGACATCCTGAACTTCTCGGGAAGCGATGCATCCGCCGCCAGTGCTTCGGACGCGCCGGCTGCAAGCCTGCCTGAAACCTTCAATGAATACTTGAACACCGGCCCGACTTCCTTCCTTGGCTTGACTATCCATTCGTCCATGTCGGACTTCACGCGGCCGAGGGCGCCAAGGGCACGATCCATCATCGCCTGCCCGCTTACGTCGCGAACCAGCATGTCATCATCAAGAGCCAGCACCGCCGCCCCTTCATTCGCGACCGCCTCGACCTCGGCGCCCAGGCGATCCCTGAGTCCCGCTATCATCTGCTTGAACGGAACCCGGTCCTTGACGCCGACCTTGCGGCAGCGAAGCGCCAGGTGGGTATAGAGATCGGTGACCATTGCCATCCGGCCGAACAGCGAATCCAGTTCAGGTCCCTTCAGGAGATTTTCCTTCGAAAGGGCCTCGAAATCAAAAACCAGCTTGTCGCAGTCGTCCTCCATGGACGGCACGTCAACCGGAAGTTCCCACTTATCCAGCTTCGCCGGGTCAACCTTCGCAAACCACCGCTTCTGGCAGGTCGAAGCCAGTTTCAACCAACCGTCGATGCCTTCGCGAAGGGCGGCATGCCTGGAAGGAGGAGGCGCGGGCGGCTGCTTGGCCACCTGTTCAACGGCGGTGGACTGGACTGGAGCCGCCTCGCCGCCGGCCGCAGCCGGATTCGGTGGCGGGGTTCTTCCCGAACAGCCGGCCAGCACTATCGCAACAAGCATAATAAGAGACGATGCGAATCTCATGAAGTTGAACCTCCGTCGAATCACCTGCAAATCGATACCCCAACCCTGGGTTCGTTATTGCGCGGGTACTTGCAGACCTCGTTGTCGCAGTTGATGAATACCGGTTCAATCAGGGTGGTGAAGGCCTCGTACGAAACCTTTTCATCCACCAGCAGCATGGACTCGGCGGAAAGAAGCGCCTTGACGGCGGCTGCCTGATCCGCATCCACGAGATCGACCACGGATCCGTCCTTCATGACGCCTGTCTTGATTCCGGAAGTCCCCAGATACACGACGGGACCCACCTTCGACGGGAAGGCCTGATCATCGATCGACTGGCCCAGCCCACGGCATGCGAGCTTGCCGACGCCAGCGACGTCCAGCTTCGCCGGCAGTTCGGGAACTTCCCTGAACTGCAGGTTGCCGACCTTCGTCAGCTTGGCCACCGCATCGCTGCGATTGCGGCCCGCGAACTGAACGTACCTGGCGGTCGTTCCCCTGATAGCCTCGACAATCCTGGCGGAAACGGCCATCGGGGCGGCCCTGTCCATCTTCAGCAGCGCGACCTCCATGTTCTCCGGGCCCCTCTCCTCTGAAAGCTTCTCGACCTCTGGCACAAGAGCCTTGGCAAAAGCCTTCCATTCGGACTCCGAAACGGCCCAGTCCTTTCCGAACTTCAAATAATCCCTGCCCTCGTAATCGACGGACTGGCCATCGACCGTAAATAGAAGCTGTGATGTGTAGGGGTTACGCGACTTCATCGTCGGAACCACAAGGGTTTCCGGGAAATCCTTCCATGCGGCGAGTCTTGCATCGACATCTGCAAGGTACTGTTCAAAAATCCGGTTGAGCTCGACGCCGGGGTGTTCCTCAAGGTACGCCTTCACAATACGGCGCGCTTCCGTCAGGTACGGCTTCTCGAGCGCGAAATGCAGATCCTCGAATGGCACCGACATGCAGTAGTCCTTCAACTTCGCCTCGCAAAGCCGTGCGATGTACTCCCCGACGGATTCCTTTTCTTCCCGCGGGAACTCGAACGCGACCTGCCAGTGCCGGAAGAAGTAGATCGCCCGGTCGTCACCTTCCATGTCCTGAGCGCCGTAGAACGCCTCGACATGAACGAATGTGTGGTCGAAGTCGGCCAGCAATCCGGCCAGCGGGTCGCTTGACGTACGCTTCAGTTCCTTCCAGGCGACCATGTAGTCCTTGAACATGACCTCCTTCTTCCAGAACTTCTCCATCACGTCGAAAAACTTCGGGATGGCCTCGAATTCAGATGCAACCGCAAGGAACCGGGCCTTGACCACGGCGGCATCAACCTGTCTTCTCCAGTCGAAGTTGAAAGTATCGGCGCGCCACTTGACCAGCGGGCTCTGAACCTTCGGATACTTTTTTATATCGGCCGGGAGTGTCCTGGTCATCTCATCAAGCCACCCCTGAAGGACGACGGCCAGTTCCGCCTGAACTTCCTTCTTTCTGGCCTCGAAGGCCTCCTTCTGTCTGGCCGCCATCTCTTCCTTGTTGACGCATCCGCCCACAGCAACTGCGCCGGCGACCGCCAGCAGCACCAGGAACCTTCCCATTTGAACCCCCGGAAATACCATTGAGTTGTCCAGACGCGCCCGAATCGATCGAGCCTAACCCGGCCGAGACGCGTTGAAAGCGGATTATAGATTGAAAACCACAATGTTACAGATGAAAAATGGGCGCCCGCATCATTCGATGCATTCGATGTCGTCGGGCGGGCAGTCAAACCTTACGTGAAGATGATTTCGATGTTCTCTGTCCGCCGAAATCACGGGCGACGATCCGCCGGAAAAAAACCTCATGTAAGAAGAAAGCTCCGGACGGGACTTAACAAACGACTTCAGCGCGGACAGGGCCGGCCAGTTCAGGAAGATGAACCTGACATTGCCCCGATCCAGGAAACATTTGACGATCCACCACTGCTTTTCCGCGTCCAGGTTACCGTACCTGGCGTTGCGGTTGAAATAGCCTCCGGACTGCGGCGGATTAGTGATATAGCCAAGATCGACGTCCCGGCCGCTGCGATGTGACAGGTGGCGCCCGAGTCTTCCACCGCCCTGCCGCGAAAGATCCCCCAGCGTCACGTCCGGCGCTCCGGGAAAACGTGTTTTGAAACGACAAAGACAATCCGAAACGGCGGCAACGGTCTCGGGCGTGCCCCACGTGGTGGTTCGCAGCGGTGACTTGACCCAGCCGCAGCCACGACTGTCGCCGTCCGCGTCCATATTCACGCCGGCCCTCAGGCGGCCGCGGGATGGACTTCCCACGGAGGCCGGTCGCAGATCCTTGCAGAACACAAGCAACTGTCCCTTTTGAAGCCTTTCCCTGACCGACATCCTGTTCCAGTCGGCCAGCATGTCGGGCTTCACCATCAGGCGGCGGGCAATATCCGTGGGATCGCGTTCACCGGCCCTGACCTCGGCCAGCATGTACTTCCACCCGGAAGGGCAGGGGTTGTCCGGGATGGTCATCACCGTGGAGGCGATGGTCAGTGCGACAAGCAGCGAAGTCAATATTCAAGCATCCAGGGTTGACGTCAAATCAACGGCTTCAACCGGTTCCGCCAAAGTGACGGACGGAAAACACATTTTCAGGCAATCTTCTTCCGGGGTCAAAACTTTTGTCAGGGGACGGGGCTGACCGAAGGTTCCGCGGTAACTCCAGGCGGGGGCGGATCCCCAAGCAGGACGTGTATCGCGGGGTTTTCCCCAGGCACGACGCGGACGGTGAAATTCCTCCTGGATCCGCTCTTTCCGGTCACCACCACTTCATGCACTCCGACCTTCAGGTCAAGCGAGCTGACCGGAAGCCTGACCCGATCCCACCCATCAATCAGCGCGACGGCAGGCTCGGACGCCGTTATTGCCAGAATCCCGGTGCGATCGGCGGGCTGGAAGACATCCCGCAGGGCCAGCGGCTCCACAAGACCGGTAACGGTCGCGCGAACCACGGAAAGAAGCCTTGTCAGCCCGGGGTCGCCCAGAAGTTCCCGCCTGGTCGCTCGAAACCTTCTCATGTCGCGGCCGGAAGCGCTCCAGAATTCATATGCGGCATCGTCGTCAGGCGATCCCGGCGCCGTTTCGACCGTGCCCCGGTCACGCACCGGCGGCCGCATTATCCAGGCCCCGGCATCAGAAAGGATCCCGAGGACGCGCCTTGCATCCGAACCGTCAAGGATGACGACGCGCTCATGCGTCATCACCCGGCACAGCGTGTCCTTGGTCATCGTCACGACCAGGGTGCGACCGCGCACGGTCACGTCATAATAGACCGAAATATAGGGGGTAACCCCGCCTTCGCGTGTAATCCGGACGAAGCTCCCATCGGCCGGCCAGGACGATTCTGGTTCCGCCGCCTCCAACGGAACCGCGATCACAATGCCCAGCAGCCACGCCAGGACCATTTGGGTTATAATCGCTCGCGGCATGGGAAGAATACCCTTAATCACATTGCTGATCGTGTTTCCGGCCATCGGGCTCGGTGCAACGAATATAGCACCATCGCAGCCCCCAGTGGAATGCCGTGCCATCGCCCGGCCTTCTCGACACGATCTCGAGCCCTGGCTGGGCGGCTCTGCATATTCCACGGCTGCGAGGCTCTTTCTTCGCAACGCCGACAGGCGGGCGACAGAGGCATTTCGCCTGGCGTGGAACAAAGTCAGGCAGGAACTTGCCGCCTCGTTCGGCACGAAACGCTGCGACTACGATTCCGTGAACGCGGTTCTCGATCGGCGCGTTTTCAAGGCTCCCCCCGACGCGGTTCCCGCCCTCGAGGAATTTGGCATGCCACTGCCGATCGCGCTTGCGGCCTCATCTTCAGCCTGCATGGTCGGTGACATTGAACTGGCGCTGTCCTGGCTTGCGTCGGCGGCCGACTCCGGAGAAGGCCCCGCGCTCGCGGCGTATATCGTGCTTCTTTCTGCAAGCTCGCCCGATTCCGCACTGGCGCTTGTAACGCCGACCGACGGCATGCCGGCCGAAGTGGCGGCGGCCGGATGTCTTGCATCGATGAGGGTCGGGATCCGTAATGAAAACCTTTGCGCGGCGACGAACAGACACGCGGACAACCGCCAGGCAGCCGCCATCCAGGAAATCATCGCAATGGAGGCCGACCAGGCGGTCGGGAAAACTGTGCAGTGAAACCGGTTTATCCAACGGGCCAGGAAAGGGATCGATTCAAGGACGACTGCCTGGCCTTCAAACTGGCCTGGAAGTGCGACCGCTGCGTCCACATCGTTCCGACAACGGGCCGCTGCGGCCTTGAATACCCAAACACCGAACTGCAGCAGGCCGAATCGTTCGAGACACCCAGGGGTACATACGTCTTCTGCAAACACTTTGAACTTGAGTAGGAAAAATGAAAGATGCGACCAGAATCCTGGTGACCGGGGCCGGCGGACCGGGAACCGTCAACCTTACGCGAAGCCTCCTGATGGCACCCGATCCTGTCTTCCTGCTCGGCACCGACGCAAGCCCCTATTACATCCACCTGGCACTGACACATGAAAAGGCGCTGGTTCCAAGGTGCGACGACGGTGATGCCTACATCGAGACAATCTCCGCACTGTGCCGGAAGCACTCGATTGACCTTGTGATACCGAATTCCAGCGTGGAAATGATGGCCCTGACCAGGAATTCGGACGCGATTCCGGCGAGGATGAAGGTTCCGTCGCTGCAGGCTCAGGAGACTTCGGCATCGAAATGGCTTACCTGGTCGCGATGGCGCGACGACGACATACCGGTTCCGGCAACGATGCTGATTAACGACGCGGACGATGTCGAGACGGCCTTTCGCATCCTCCCAGGCGTTCCAATCTGGTTTCGAGGCGCCGGTATTCCGGGACGCGGAATCGGGGGTGCGGCACTCCCGTGCAGGTCGGTCGCGGAAGCGACCGGCTGGATACAGTTCTATTCAGGCTGGGGCGGATTCATCGCTTCAGAATTTCTTCCGGGAGACAACCTGACCTGGCTGGGGATCTTTGATCGCGGCACCCTTGTTGCAAGTCAGGGACGACAGCGTGACGCATACGTGATCCCTCACGTCAGTCCAAGCGGAATAACCGGGGCTCCGGCCATCTGCCACACAATCAGCAGGGACGACATCAACGAGCTTGGCCCGCGATGCGTCCTTTCCATCGACCCCGGATTCGACGGCGTGGCCTTCGTCGATTTCAAGTGCGATGCCGATGGAAATCCGCGGCCCACTGAGATCAACGCCGGCCGGTTCGGGACAACAAACCATTTCTACACTGCCGCCGGGTTCAATTTTCCGTGGCTGATGGCACTTATCGCTCTTGGACGCGACTGGCCGGAACCGAGCGGGCGCTTCAACGTGTTGAAGAACGATCTTTACTGGGTCAGGACTCTCGATGCGGGCCCGGCACTCCTTTGCAGGACCAGGGATGGCCTTGTTCCCTACGTACCGGATTCGATCTTTCCACCGGCTACTCCTCGCTAGGCTCGCCAGGTTCCTGCAGCCGGATTCGCGGCCTGGCCCTCATCTCGCCCTGCGTCCGGATACTCTCGCTCCGGTCAATGAAGGCGGTTCCGCCAACCCGCGCGGTCACATCGACATCGGTGTCCGGCGGCCCCGGCCTCCTGGCCGTCGGGCCGTCCGGCGGCGGCGTGAACTCAACCGCGGGCTGCTGTTCCGTCGGCGCCGCAGGTTCCGGCGCCTGAACCGGTTCGGCCGGTGCATCGTTCCCGGTCTGGCCGCCGGCTGCCCCCGCGGATTCATCGGTCGCAGCCGGCCGCTGTCGCGTGGTCACCGGCTTGCGGCGCGAAGCCTTCTGGCGAACCGGCTTCTCCTCGTCATCTTCGGCCGACTTCGATGGGGCCTTGAAGTCCCCGCCGCGCACGGAAGGCCTTCGCGGCAGGCAGTTCGGCCTGTCGAGAGTGCCGGTGCACATCAGGCCGTAGAATTCCCCGGACTTGGCGCTCTTCCATCGCGGATCGAGATCAAGCAGCGTCTTGAGGAACTTGTTCGGGGTATCGGTCGAGTCCTTGTTTGTCTTGGAAAAGAAGGCTTCCTCGATCGCGAAAGCCATTTCCAGCGTCAACTGCGCTTTCGAAAGAGGACGCCCGGAGGCCAGCCTGATCAGGGAATTCCCCTCGACCATGGCCTTGATGTCCTTACCGTCAACCTTCAACGTCTCGAAATAGATGACCCGACCTTCGCCACCCGTCTGCGATCGCCCCTTGGATGACTTCAATGCGGCGATATTCGACCTCTTGTCGATGATCAGCGACGCCTCGAAGGTGCCCAGGGCAATGTCGGTCAGGCCGATTGCGCCTGCCTGCTTCGTGTTGAGCACAGGCTTCAGCGCCGTCACCTTTTCGGCCTTCAGCTCAAAGGCACCCTCGCTTCCGGCAATGCCGCCCGCGCGATCCCACTGGATCCGTCCCTTGCCCGATCGAATGACCCCCGACAGTGGAAACGGGCCTGCCGGAAATCCCCTTGGAATGGGAAAATCGACAATCTCCTCGATTTCCACATCGATGGAGTCGGCCAGCACCTTGATGCGCGCAGGCCCGACGTGACCACCTTCATCAAGCACTGTCAGCTTGAAGGACGGTTTTCCAAGCAGCAGTGAAAAGAGGCTTACATCAAGATCCATCCGGTCTATCTCAAGCTTCCTGGGCTGCTCCAGCCTGGTTCCATCGGCCGCTTCGGACACCAGTGGCGACAGTTCGGCCCGGATTCCCTCAATCGTCACCCCGCCAAAGCCGGAAGCGTCAAAATCCGCAATTGACAGAACGATTCCGGCATCAGCCGCCTTTGCCTCGATCAGGGACTTGATGCGCTCCTCGGGAAGCGTGTACCCGATCGAAATTACGAACGAAACCAGCGCGAAAACGGCCACGCCGCCAATCTTCAGGCCCTTGATTACGCCTGGGTTCTTTGTCCATTCCATCGCCATGGGAATCTCCGGTATGAAACCAGTCACTCGTCCCGACCGGCGGCTTCGCGATACCTGAAGGTCGCGATTACCACCGACGCGGTGACGCGGTTCCTGTCGTTAAAAGTCCTTTTCATGTCAATCTTCGTCACGAAAAGCAGGGCCTCGGACTTCTCTATTGCATCCAGGAACCTCATCAGATCGTTCTGCGGAACTTCCTTGAACTTCAATTCCTGCTCTTCCATCACATACGAGGAAGTCACCTTCTTCTTTGACTTGGCTGCCTTCTTCGACTTCGTCAACTCAACCGGAGTCTCGACGGTCTTGCCTTCAAAGCTGACGATGTCCGACATCCTGGTTCCAAGGGCGCCGGGAATCTCCGCGGACAGTTCAATGTCCTTCAGGATTTCATTCGCCATCACCCTGACCGACTCCGTATTGTTCTTGACCGCCGCTTCCAGATCCCTTTTCCTGGCCTGCTTCTCGAGATACTGCGGAGCCATGTTTCGAAGCTCGGCAAGAACCTTGCGATCTCCCTCGATGTCTTCCCGTATCCCGGAAAAAACGGTCGAAACGCCGAACCACGCCCCGCCGACCAGAAGAAGCAGGGCGGCCAGGGCCAGCAGGCCGAAAAGCCGTCTCTCCCTCTCGGAAAGACGACCGGTCATGGCATCAAACGACTCCGAAATCTTCATTCACGTCCTCCAGCCGGAATCTCCGGCAGACCAGACATCACTCGCCATCGACCTGGGCCGCAGAATCGGCCTGTACAGGCGGGGACGCAGGCGCGGCCCCCGGTGTCGCAGCCGCCCCGGTCGCCGGAGCCCCCTTGCGGGCATCCTTTCCTACGCAGTCAACGTTCATCCTGACGCGGAACTTCTGCCAGCCCTGATGACGCTGGAACTGAACACGCTCGGTGCTTTCCGTGACGATCTCGTGAAAGCATGCATCGCCCCGAAGGCGTGCTATCAACTCGTCAACCTTCTCGATGGACTCAGCCTCACCCTTGATCATGGCCTGCTTCGGCCCGATCTCTATCTGCTCAAGCTCCATCGAGTGGCCGGGATCAACCTCCGCGGAATCTTCCTCGACCGACTCGCCCCCGCTTCCGGCAGTGTCCTCAACGGAACCGTCATCCTGGGAGCCGGTCCCCTGGGCTGGTACGGAATGAACGCCGGCAGGACCGGCAGCAAGCACGGCCCTGGTTATCTTCTCAAGGGTCCCCGCACCGGTCCAGGCGGGAAACAGGGCCAGTTCCTCGCGCGAGCCGGCACGAACCTCGGCAAGCGCCCCCTCGAAATCATCCACCTGCCGTTCCAGAATGGTTGACGACAGCACCACAAGTTGCTTCTCAATGGCAGCCCTGTCGCCCACCAGGCCGATGTACCTGGTTGCCGTCCATCCGGCCCCCAGCAGCAGGAACACCCCCAGCGCCACGGAAAAGAACATGGCCTTCTCGCGAAGCAGCCCGGCGGCCCCACCCGAGCCGAACTGACCGGTTCGCAGGTTCAAAGCGGCCGGCCCGCTTCCGTCAGCGACCCCGATTGCAAGCGCGACGGTGCGCGACATGGCCGTTCCGGAACAATCGCAATCTGCGGCCCCGGGGATTCCCAGCGCCAATGGATCAAGTTTGTCGCACTGGATTCCGATCGACTCCGAAAGAACACGGGCAACAACGTCCGCGTGATCGCCGCACGCAAAAACGCTGTCAAGCGGCGTTCCGGCCTCGGACGCGGCGGCAACGCACAGGAGAACTTCCCGCATGAACGCGCCGCTGAGATCGCCGCCGCTGACGATTCCGCCCTGAAGCCTTATCGCGCGACACAGCCTTACGGAATCGCCACTGGCGACCATGAACTCGACCAGGTTCCCATCGACGGACACAATCATCCGGTTGGCGGGTTCGCCGTTCGCGATAAATGGAAGGTATGCCGCAAGCTCGAGCGATTCCATGGCAACATGTTTCGGATCGATTCCCTGAAAGCGCCAGCCGTCAAGCCACGAAGCGAACGCCTGTGCCTGGACGCCAACCGCGATAATGTCGTTTCCGTCCTTGCCCGCCCGCTCGAAATTGACATGAAGCTCGGTATCAAGACCTGTGGGAAGCGTGCCGCCCAATTCGACCGGCAGGACTTCCGAAATCCTGGCCCTGTCCCTGAAAGGAAAGGACAGCCTCCTTATGAAGCCGGCATCGCCGGGATAGGCGACGACAACCGAATCAGACGGACTCAGCGGCGGCACCAGGGCGCGATTCAGAGCCTCGCCCACGGTGAGAAGCCCGTCGGAGGCATCGACCGCGCCAGCTTCGTCAACTTCGTCGCCCGGCTGCGCCAGATCGATCTCCAGCACGGTTCTCAACTCGAACCTGCGAAGCCTCGTCTCCACGACGGCCGCCCTAAGAATCGTTCCCGACCTTGTCAGACCGATTACTCTGTGACCCATGCTTATCTTCCTTCCGTTCCCGCCTCTCCGGCGGAATCGACGCCATCGACCTGCCCCATGTCGCGTTTTCCCGAGGCATCGAACCCGCGCTCCTTCCACGAAAGCCATCTGGTCGATCCGGTATCGATGACGGCAGACATCTCGTGCCCGGACTCATCGACCCACCCTCGCGACACCACCCTGAGAACGGTGCTCTTCGTACCGGCCGACGCCCTCAACGTTTCAGGATTGACAACCACAAGCTGGTTCAGGGGCTCCGGCAACCTCGTCCAGAAATTGACGAACTGCGAAGCCGACATGAACGGGGGCATGTTCAACTGCTGCTTTATCTGCCTGCACGTCTCGAACAGGTACATGGCCTGATCCATGACCGATCCAGGCGACATGTAGTTGTACCCGCAGACCGCCAGCTTGTCGGTGACCAGGTTGTCGCACACGACTGCCTTGATCAGCCAGGGATCGGCGTCGTTCACGTTGATCTTCGAAGTGTTATAGACCGTCAGCATGCGGCTGAAACGACAGAATATGCTGTCCGTCACGCCTTCAATCATCAGCAGTTCATCCAGCGAATCCATCCTGGCGTTACGGGACGTGTAACCCCATTTCGAATAGTTCATGTTCTCGCTGCCGCCTACCGTTGAAAGCAGGTTGCCGTTCGAATCGATGTCGGACCTGGAATCGTCGGGATCCGCCCAGTCGATAATGTTCAGGATAACCTCGGCGGCCTTCCTGTCCATTCCAGTCATCGGCTCCTCGTCGATCTGGCCCGCCAGGATCGGGTAAAGCTTGGAGAAAATCTCCCGCTTGTCCTTGTCCGAACTTCCCGAGTTGACGTTGATGCGGGAATCCTCGGGCACAATCTCCAGTTCAAAGCCGCCGGCCCCGACGCCGATTCCCCGCACTCCGGAAAGATCCATCAGCTTGAAACCAAGAAACTCAAGCGACGATGACGTGAAGACATCGACGAACTTGGGCGCGAACCGCCACAACTCCAGACCGGCAGCCCTTCCTGAAAGGCCGAAACTGGAAAGGGCCTGATCAACCATCTTCTGCGAAGTGATTACCAGTCTGCCTATCTCCATCCCGGATCTCGCGTGAAAATAAGCCTGAACCCGCCTCTGCTGGTTCATCGCCGTCCTGATGTCAACCCTCGAGCGGTATGTGAACTCCGATGAAAACGCGGCAAGGATGGTGATGCCGGTCAGAACGACTATCAGCGCCACGCCCCTGTTGTTTGACCGCCGGCCCATCGGCATTAACTCCTAGAAGTTCAACGGCGCCCGGATATGCACCGGAACCTGCGTCTCAAACGGATACTCGTTGCCGTCATAATCGGCCAGGACGAGTCTCACATACACCCTGGACGGAAGCATGTACTCCTCAAGCATCTTCTCCTGGGCCTGCTTCATGAACTTCGCGCCGACCGGGGCAACCGCCTCGGAAAGGCCGCCGGCAAGCCCCGCCTGCCTTGCATCCTTCATGTCGACCTTCCACTCATCGACCCAGTCCTCTTCCTTGTCGTCCCAGTAGGAAAGCTTGAAGTCCCGCACGCCAACCGCAATCACTTCCTCGACGCCGCCCTTCTCGGGATCCTCGTCAAGAATCGCCTTCTCGCGCCTGAAGACCACATCTTCACCATCCATGGTTCCGACCCGGTACTCCACCACTGCCTGATCCGACTCCCTGGTTCCGCGCTGCCGCCTCTCGTGCGAAAAGGTCGTCAGGAGGATCGAATCCTCGCGCCCGACGAACAGAGTGTTCGAGGCCGGCTGCTCGATGTTGACGTGGTTGGACACGAAAGCCATCGATATGTCGGCCTTGATGTGGGACAACAGAACCTGGGCGCAATGGTTCAGATCCTCCACGCGGGTAATCTCCTCCCTCGCCCTCATCGTTATGGATATCGACTGATACATCAGCAACGACACCACGACCAGCAGACCGACCGCAATCATGACTTCAAGGAGCGTGAAACCGGCTCGGGCGTGCCTCGTCCTCTCGACTTCCGGGGTCATTTGAGGCCTCCCGCGGCGCCAGCCGTGCCGGTCAACGTCTGCAGCAGGTTGCCGACACCGCCACCTGTTCCGCCGGAGCCACCAGCAGACGGCGCGGAACTCTGGACGGAACCCTGGATCTCCTCGGCAGCCTCGCGCGCCATTTCCTGATCGCGCGCCTGCCGGATCAATTCCTCAGGCAGCGACACGATAAAAGTTTCAATGGTGAAATCACGTTGTCCGCGGGGACCGTCCCGCCATGAAAGCGTAACGGTGAGTTTCCGTGTCCTCTGGGCGACCTGGTCGATGATCTGGGGCATGTAGGACGACAACATCGTTATTCCCATCATCAACTGGCTCAGGTTGATATCGCAAAGCGACATGATTTCGCCGCCCATCGGACCGAACAGTGGTGCCAGCGCCGCCATGCGTCCGACATCCATGCCGGAAATCCCGGCCGCGGCGCCTTCCTCGCCGCCGGCGAGACTGCCCATGCTGCCGGTGAACGCCTCCATCCCGACATTCATCAGTTCCTGCATCTGGGAAGGCTCGAGATCCATGGCCAGAAGATCATAGGAGCACTCGAACACGTCCGAGAATTCATTGGGAAGCTCACAGCCACGGCCCTCGAGGTCATTCGAGGGAAACCCCTCCTTGACGTAATAGGCCTGGATGTCGTTGACGACGCTTTCCATCAGGAAGGATGCGGTGGTCATCCGCGTGACCCGCGAAATCTGGGTCATCGCCGCCGAATTCGCATACGAGATGACCCCGATTCCCATTGCAAGTATGGTCATCGCGACCATGACTTCCAGCAGGGTGAAGCCTCGGACGCCGGTCGCGCGACCGCGCCGGGTCGAAATAATCACATCGATGGCATGCCGGAATCCCGTCACAGCCCCACCCTTCATCCCTTCCTGAATACTTCCCTGGAGTCGAGTTCTTCCTTGTGAATCACCCCTGTTCCACGCAGGGGAACCGTTTCAATCGTATAGACGTCCTCCCCAAGCTGCAGGTAGATATAGGCCCTCTCCACATAGCCGCTGGGAAAGAAATATATCTCGGCCAGCCCTTCCTCGACCGGTTCGTCCCCGTGGCCGGTAGCCACGGCCTTGAACTGTATTCCAGAAGGCAGGTCGCTCTTCTTCAGGAGTTCGTCGCGGACGCGCTGCCGCTGCCGCCTCAACTCCCGGGCGGCCTCCCTGGCTTCGTCCGACTTTTCCACGCGCGCGGAAGCCGGCTGCGAAGGGCCCTTCTGGTTGATGGACGCGACGCCTTCCGCGACCGCCGCCGCCAGGGTTCCGCCGCTGCCGCCGCCGTCTTCACCCGAACCTGCCGCGATTGCGGCCATGTCCCACATCCGTGTCGCCATCGAACCGCCATCAAAGGGATTTGACCCAGACCGGAGTCCCGGCCTGTCCTCATCACCGTCCTCGGCGTCCTCCTCGTCCTCTCCCGGGAGGACGGCGGTGGTGGAACATGTCTCGCTGGTATCAACCCTTTCGGCCCACCACGAGCCGGAGGCAATATCGATTACAAGGCGGTACGTTCCGTTGTTGAGGACGGCGGTGTCATAGGTATATCTGATTGCCGCCGACATTCTCGACGCGGCCGCGCTGATGTCGGCACGACGGACGGCCCGCACCGTCACCGTGCCTGCAACGGCCATGAGCATGACGACGGCGGTTACCGCCATCAATTCCAGGACGGTGAAACCCTTTTGACAAGGCGCCTTCATGTGCCGGCAATCCTCTGGCGGGCGGACGGACATCACTTTTCATAATTGCAGATGTCGTCGTCCGTGCCTGCCCGCTTGTCCGGACCGTTCGAGCACAGGTCGTACTCACGGTCGCTGTCCGACGAGGGATACGCGTACGTAAACAGCGTGCCCCACGGATCCTTCAACTGCTTGGCCTTCAGGAGCGCGCCCCCGCCCTTGGTCAGTTCCTCCAGGGAATTGGGGGTGTCCGCGTCCAGGGAGTAAGTCGTCAACGCGTTTTCGATCGTGTTCAACTGCGCCGCCGCGGCCTTGATCCTGGCCTTGTTCAACTGGGGAACGACACCCACGCCGACCGCGGTCATGACGATGCCGATAATCGCGATGACAACCATGATTTCGATCAGGGTCATGCCGCGCGCGGCAGTGACGCGACACACACGATGCATCAGAAGGGATCTGGCATTCATTCCAATTCTCCTGCTTGAACGGACCGCTGGAACGGTGTCAGCGGCCCGGAAAACTACCCGACGGAAATCAGTTCGTTCATCTGCAGCATCGGCATCAGCAATGCGGCAATCAGGAAAGCCACCATCAGTGCCATCCCGACGATCATCACGGGCTCCAGGATTGCCGTGAGCGTCGAAACCTTCGCATCGACTTCGGCGTCATAAGAATCGGCGACGTTCTTCAGCATTGCCTCGAGCTGGCCCGTCTTTTCCCCGATGGTGATCATGTGGGTCATCATAGGGGGAAACTGACCGCTGGCCTTGAGGGGGCTCGCCAGGCTGTCTCCCTCCCTGACCGCGACACGCGCGTCGTCGATGACCCTTGCCATGATTTCGTTATTCACAATCGTCCTGACGATCTCAAGCGAAGTAAGGACCGGAACCCCGGAAGAAAGCAGGGTTGAAAGGGTACGGCCGAACCTTGCCACCGCAACCAGCCGGTTCAGCCGCCCGAAGACCGGAACCCGGAGCATGAAACGATCCCACTTAAGGCGGCCGGCCTCGGTCCTGAAGTACCTTCGAAGCGCATAAACCGTGCCGAATATGGCCGGAATAAGTACAAACCAGGTTGCTCGAAGCAGGTCGCTGGCGCCTTTAAGAAGCCTTGTGGCAAGTGGCAGGTCACCGCCCATATCGGCGTACATCTCGGTCATCTTCGGTACGACGAAGGCCATCATCAGGGATACTATGAGGATGCCGACGCACGTCATTATGATCGGATAGACCATCGCCGACGTTATCTTGGACTTAAGCCTCACGCTCGACTCGAGAAAGTCGGCCAGCCGCTCAAGAACCATGTCAAGCGTGCCGGAGGCCTCGCCGACCCTGACCATGTTGATGTACAGATCAGGAAAGACGTTCCTGTGGTCGCTCAGTCCGTCGGCCAGGGACGCGCCCTCGCGCACCCTTTCGCGAATCTGGCCCAGCATCGTCTTTAATTTCCGGCTTTCCTGCTGATCGACAAGGGCGGCCAGGGACTCGACCATGGGAACCCCGGCCTTCAGCAACGTGGCGAACTGGCGGGTCATCACGGCGACGTCGGCCGACTTCACCCGATCGAAAAACCTTGAAAAATCGACTTCCTTCGAAAGCACCGAACCGGACTGGGGCTTTCCGGCCCTGGGGGATTTTCCGCCGGACTCCGTGACTCTGGTGACGTATATGCCTTCGCGCTTCAGCTTCGACGTAAGTTCGGCAACACCGTCGGCTTCGGACACTCCCGTGACCTGCTTTCCCTTCGCCGATATTCCCCTGTATTCGAAAAGCGGCATCTACGGCTCCCCGGGCGAACCCGGCTCATTCATCGTCGCCCTGCGTGACCCGCATCACTTCCTCGGCCGTCGTGATGCCCCGCCTGACCTTGTCAACGCCGTCCTGGCGCAGGGTTCTCATGCCCAGTGACATCGCCATACGCTTGATTTCCGAGGCGTCGGCGCTCTTCATGACCAGTTCCCTGACCTGGTCTTCGACCTTCAGGATCTCGTAAATCGCGTTTCGTCCGCTGTATCCCGTCATCGAACAGGCCGGACATCCGACAGCCCTGTAGAATGTGTCCTCCGGCCGGATCCGGTCGATCCCAAGGGTTTCAAGCTCGCCGCGGGAAGGTTCGTACCGTTCGCGGCACTCGCGACACACCACCCTGACAAGGCGCTGGGCCACCGTGGCCAGCACGGAACTTGCAATCAGGAACGGCTCGATCCCCATATCGACCAGGCGGGTGAACGCCGACGATGCGTCATTTGTGTGAAGCGTTGAAAAGACCAGGTGACCTGTAAGAGACGCCTGAACGGCGATTTCCGCGGTTTCACGGTCGCGAATTTCGCCGATCAGGATGACGTCCGGATCCTGGCGCAGGAACGCGCGAAGACCGCTTGCGAAGGTCAGCCCGATCTTGGTGTTGACATGCACCTGTCCGATCCCGTTAATCTGATACTCGACCGGATCCTCGACCGTCAGGATGTTCTTGTCCGGGGTATTAATCCTTGTCAGGCAGGCATAAAGGGTCGTCGTCTTGCCGGACCCGGTCGGGCCGGTGACAAGGATGATTCCATGCGGCCTTGTTATCAGCTCATGCATCACCTTCAGCTTGTCGCCGTCGAACCCGAGATCCGTCAAGTCCAGAATCGTCGAGGACTTGTCAAGTATTCGAAGAACCAGGCGTTCACCGAAAGACGTCGGAACCGAGGATAGGCGGACGTCGATTTCCTTTCCGGCCACGACCCTTCGGATTCGACCGTCCTGGGGAAGACGCTTTTCGGCGATGTTCAGGTTGCCCATAATCTTGATTCGGCTTGTGATTGACGCCTGGAACCGTTTGGGCGGCCTAAGCACCTCGCGAAGAATCCCGTCCTTCCGGAAGCGAACCGAAAGAAGCTTCTCGAAAGGCTCGATATGGATATCGCTGACCCTCTCCTTGACGGCCTGTCCGAGAATTGAATTGACCAGCCTGATTACCGGCGCCTCGTCGGTGACGTCAAGCAGATCGCGGCTGCTCTCCTCAAGGTCGGCCGCGGCCTTTTCCAGATCGTTCTCGTCGTCGCCGAAAACCGCCGAGGCCGTGCCTTCCAGCCCCGTCAACCTCTGGTAAGCCTGGTTGATTCCGTCCTCAACCACGTCATTGGATGCCAGAACAATCTCGACACGGGCGCCGAACAGCGCCTTCAGGTCATCAACAATCGACAGGTTCAGCGGATTTGATATCGCGGCAACAATCCTGTCGTCGTCCCTGCGGATTGGAAGCACCGAGTTTTCACGGGCCCACGTGATGGGAACAAGCTTGAGCAGGTTCAGGTCAACATCGTCCAGCGGCAGGGACTCGAGCACGTCAAGGCCAAGAATCGATCCAAAGGCCGCCAGGTATCGCTTCTCCTCCATCAGGCCCATGTCCAGGAGGGTCTCGACCAGGCCACGCTCCTGGCGCTGGCCGCGAGCCTCCTCGGCCTTCGCCAGGGACTCGACATCGACCAGCCTGTGCTCCAGAAGCAACCTGCTGATGAATTCATTTCCAGTTCCGGACATCTGACTCTCCGCAAGCCCCGCCGAACGACGGGACGCTCCCGACACCTTTCAGGCAGGTCAGTCAATCAGGGGGACTGTCGGCTCCTGCTCCTCGGCACCCATCTCCACGGCCGGCGCGGGCGCGGCGGAAGGCTCGGCCCGAGGTGGAAGAACCGGTGCCTTCGACTGGCCCGCTGATGCCCCCTGCTTCTTCGCCGGAACGACATCGCCGCTGCCCTGGCCGGATTCCTGCTGGACCGCGGCAGGTGCGGCGGAAAGGGGATCGAACTCGAGATCGTGTCCGGCAGGCGCGCCGACCAGGTCAACGTTGTCAAACGTGGTCTGTTCGAGCATCTCGCGATCCTTCCTGACCTTTTCCATCGTCCGGGTGATGTCCTCGATAAGCCCAATCTTTTTCCGGTAGTCGATGCCGCCCTGGTATTCCTGCTTCCTGGTGGCCATGTATTCCGCGAACTCGCGCATTTCCTCGAGTTTCTGGTCATGGATTCGCTGAAGATCCGACGGATCCTCGATAATGTAGGGAATGATGATCATCAGAAGGTTGCGCTTCTCGACCGTCTTGACGGATCGCCGGAAGAGCGCGCCAAGAACCGGTATGTCCCCGAGAAGCGGAACCTTGTCGATGCCGGACGTCTCGACATCGCGGATCAGGCCGCCGATTACGACCGGCTGCTGATCCTTGACGACGACAGTATTGGACACCTTTCGTTTCGACGTGGTTGGGCCAAGGGTCGTGTCCATCGACTCGACATCGTCAAGCTGCTGCTGGATCTGCAGCCGCACGAAGTTGGATTCACTGATCTGGGGCGTTATCTTCAGCGTCATGTCAACGTCGATTCGCTGGACGTATCCCCCGTAACCAAGGCTCCCGGTCAGTGACGAAAGAGCGGATGTCGCCAGGCCGCTGGTCGCGCCGGTCAGCCCGCCGTAGTTTCCAAGCAGGCTGTTCAGGCCCGTGCCGGAACTGGCCTGGTAAGGAATCTGCTTTCCGACGACTATCTCGGCTTCCTCGTTATCCATGGTCAGGATATGCGGAGTCGAAAGGACATTGACGTCGGAGTTGGTCTGGATAGCCTGAATCGCGAAACCGTAGGCGGGGATCGAAAGCGTTCCGGTCGTGCCGCCGGTGCTGCCCGCATTAAGGTTGACCATCGGCCCCTGCATGCCGAAAGCCATGCCGCCGCTGGTAAGCTGGTTGACGTCAAGTCCGGAAAGACCAAGCCCGCCCAGCCCCATCAGCAGCGGAACCGACTCGCCGCCGATATTCAGGCTGGCCCCGAAGCTGCCCGATATGCCGAAGTTCTTATTCTTGTTGGACGAAATCTCCATTATCACGGCCTCGACATAGACCTGCTTCCGCCTGATGTCGAGTTGCTGGATGACGCGCTTGAGCGCCATGTAATCCTTCAGGGTGCTTTCGATGACCAGGCTGTTCGTCGGCTTGTGGGCGGTTATCTTGACCTCGCCGGAAAAGAGCGATGCGGCCCCGCCCGCGGAGGCACCCTTGCCGCCCTTCTTTCCGGAGCCGGAACCGGAAGCAAGCGATGACAGCGTTGACGCCACGTCCTCGGCATTCGCGTTCTCAAGGTAGTAAATGTGAATCTGGCCCTCGCCCTCGATGGGCATGTCCATCCGGCGAAGCAGCCTGTCGATCTTCATGTAGGCGGCCGGCGTGGCCACGATGATGAGCTGGTTGGTGCGCTCGTCAGGGATGACCTTTGAAACGATGGAAGCGCCTTCAGGTGTCCTGGAAGCGGCGGCATCCTCACCGGTTGCCTGCTGCGCGGGGGCACCCTTGCGGGGCTGCCCTGAACCGGAGCTACCCCCCTTCTCCCCGAATATCGACGTTATCAGAGTGGCCATCTCGGACGCGGCCGCGTATTGAACCGGCCGAACCCAGATCTTCTCGCGTCCGGTCGGGGCGTCCAGTTCGTTGATGAACTTCAGCATCCTGACGATGTTGCTTCCAAGATCCGTGATGATCAGGGAATTTCCGGGCTGATAGATCGCGACGTCGCCGGCCGCGGTCTTGAACTTGGTCAACACCTGGCTGACGTCGTTGACGTCGATGTACTTCAGGTTGACGATCCTCGTGACCAGCCTGTCCTCGGCCGGCACCTTCTCATTGTCCGAATAGACCGGAACGACCTCGGTCTTGGCCTTGGCCGTTTCCACTATCTTGTAAAAGGGACCCGAGGGAACAATCGTCAGCCCGTTGATGTCAAGCGACGCCAGGAAAGCCTTGTACGCCTCATAGACCGTGACGGGCGTGGTTGACATTATGGAAACGGTCTTGCCGCTCTTCAGGTTGGTGCCGATCAGGAAGTTCCTCTGCGTTATGCAGGCGATGAACTTCACGACGTCCTTGATCGGGGCCTCCTCGAAATCGACATTGATCTTTGCATTCAGGGGCAGAGGCCGGCACTTCACGTCCTTTTCAAAATTGGTCTTGAACGTGACCACTTCATCGACTTCCGGCGGGATCCCCGTATCCGGGGCCTTCTGGGCGGTCGCCTGCGCCGGCGTCGCGGCCTGTGTCGCGGCCGGGCCACCCTTTGCGGATGCCGCGGCGTCGCCGGCCGCCTTGGCACCCTTGTCCGCCTTGGCACCCGGCAGCGGCGGTGGTGGAACAGCGCCCGTGCCGGTCGGAAGGACCTGCGCGCCACCGCCGGCCTGGGCCGCCGCTTCCTGCGGATGGGAAAGAAGCAGCAGGGCCGCCACGACGGCGAGTCCAGATATTCCAAGTCTTTGAGCAGCCCGGTAACCCGGTTTCATATTGGCCTCACTGAATGCTGTAATTCATGGTGATTTTCTTGCCACGCCGCACCACGTCCACAGCGATCTGATTGCTGTTCCGAAGCTGTTCGAACAGCTGAATTGCCTTGTTTGGAGTATCAATCTCCTCTCCGTTGATCCTCCGAAGAAGGTCACCGGACTGGAGCCCTATCGCCTTGTAAAGACTGTTGGGCCGGATTCCGACCAGCCTGAAGCCTGCATACTTGCCGGCCTCGTAGTTCGGCACAATCCTGGCCTGCATGCCCAGCTTTGTAAGATCCTGGAGCTGCTCCTCGAGCATGTTCTTGTCGATCTGGTAGTCGTTCGGGCCCTTCTTGCGGATTCCGGCCGCAAACGGGTCGCCGCCTGAAGCATCGGGATCCCCGGCGGCACCAAGCGCGGATTGCGACCCCGCATCCGACCGAACCGCCTGCTTAGGCTGATCCACGTCCCAGACGGTGACAACGCTGTATTTTTCACCCTGCCTCAGGACGATGTACCTGGGATGAATCTCGGCAATCTCCACCGTATCGTTCAAAAGAACTCCAACCCTCACCAGTTTAGACTCGTTGTTCAGGAGGATTGTCGCCATGGACCATTCGGGATTCGGGGAAACAAGGGTGCCGAGCAGCTTGACCGATATGCTGATTGCAGGGCCGGCATCCGACTGCCCGCCCGATCCGTCGCCTTCCTCGAAATCCCCCTCGGCAAAGACTTCCGGCTCCGCGTTGAAAATGTTGCGCTCGCTTGCCGCGCTCACCAGCGCCGTCGTCGAAACCGGCTTCACCGGCGGCCTGGGAAGACCACGATCCGGGGATGAGTCGCCTGAAGAAGCCTCCCCTCCGGACTGACTGCCAAGGAAGACAACGCCGAGTGTTTCCGAAACAAGACCGGCCGTCAGGAATGACCCCGCCGCAATTGCCGCGAGCGTCACGGCCCAGAAATGTCTTCGAATGAAATCCTGCATTGCAGCCCGCTCCAGGGCACGAATCCGGGTCAGACGGATGCAATTTGCGTACCATCCCGGCGGCGGCAGTCAAGTATCCCGCACGCGCCTTGAATTACGGCGGGTTGTGGGGACGACGCACGGATTCGACATGCGCAGCAGAAGGCACGATTGACCGGCGATCTTCATGGATAATGACATTTTGACAATCAGGGAATGGCAGGCGGGCAATTGTGGCAGGCCCAACAGCTCGGACAAGCCGAAGTTGTTTGACCGGCGGGCCGTCAGTTCCGATAATGTACGCGACTCACCTTCCGCTGACCCGGAGGCGACTTGAAGCGGCCGGCAAACCGTCACGAATGGACACACTTTCCGGAAACGGCCGGCCTGGTGGCGAGCCTTGTCCTGTTGACCGCCGTGCTTCCCGGTTGCGACATCTCTTCGTTTTACCCGGACTTCGACATCCCTGACATCACGCTGCACGACAACCCGTTCGACCCGCCGGACGACTGGGCCGGAAACGACGACGGGACTTCGGCTTTCATCATCGAACGCATGGAGCCGTCATCCGGGCCGGCATCCGGTGGAACCAGGGTTCATATTGAGGGACGCGGTTTCGACCTGGGATCCAGGGTGTTCTTCGGTACCGTCGAAGGTGTCGAAACCATTGTTGAAAGCGATACCTCCATCAGAACTTCCACGCCCGGCGGAAGCGGGTACTCCGAGACGGTTGACGTCTTCATCGTCCGACCTGACGCAAAGAAAACGGTTCTGAGACCTGGATTCATGTATCAGGCGGATACGGCCGTCGCTTCAATATCGCCGCCGTCCGGGCCGGTTTCGGGCGGCACCCCGGTCATTATCACCGGTCATGGCTTCGCGCCGGACTGCAACGTGATAATCGACGGACGCCACGCGTTGAAGGTTCACCGGCTGGACGATTCGACAGTCCTTGCCGTGACGCCGCACGGCGACCCGGGACCGGTCGAGGTTCTAGTGATTTCGGGTGGCGCTTCGGGGCGGCTGCCCGGCGGTTTTTCATACGTTTCCGAGCCCAGGGTATCGGGATGCAGCCCGGGCGTGATCAGTCGCCTTGGATCAGACGGCGACGGAAACGTAACGTTCCGCGTGGAGGGCTCCGGGCTCGACGCGGCCGACTCAATCCTTCTGTCGCAAGGTTCCGTCCTGGGGTCATCCGTTATCGACCGGGGGCTTGAAATACGGGCGTTTCTTGGAATCGACGCGGCGCCCGGCTCCGTCGATGTAACCGTCGGAGGTCCGTGGGGGGTGACCGAACTGCCGTCGTGCCTTGTGGCGCTGGATCCGGCGGATCTTCAATCGGACGGCCTGAAAATCCGTTCGGTGATTCCGAAAGCGGCCGACGCGACCTCCGGAATCGTCGGAACCATTCACGTCACGGGACTGGACGTGGATGAACCTGCCCGGATCTCCCTGACCCTCGGGGACACCCCGGCCGTGGTCACGTCAATTCCCGATGCCACGACGATTCGCTTCATCATTCCCCAGGGAAGTCCAGGCACCGTCGATGTTGCCTTGCAGACGCCGTCCGGAACCGCCATCGCATCGAAGGCATTCACCTTCCTTGGCCCCGCATCCATTTCTTCCGTTAATCCTGCTGAATGCATTCCCGGTGGCGACACGACCGCGTCGATTCTGGGCTCCGGCCTGGCAGGCGCCGTTCAGGTCGGCATCGGGCCGGTTCTGGCGGTCATGACCGGCCCGCCTTCAGACGACGAAATCCGTTTCGAGCTGCCCGACCTGGAAGCCGGCGTGTTCGACGTTTCGGTACTGCTTGCCGACGGACGGCAGATCGTCTCGAAGGGGGCTCTCACGTGCTCGGCCCGGCGCGCTTCAATACTGGCGGTCAGCCCGGATCGCGGATCCCTGGCGGGCGGCACTTTCGCATGGGTGACCGGCCGGGGACTCAGGCCAGGAACCCGGATTTTCATCGGGGGCGCCGAGGCCGAAATCCTTGACGGCGCCGATCCCGGCAGAATCGCCATCAGGACTCCACCTGCCGACGAAGCCGGGCCGGCCGAAGTTTTCGCGGTCACTCCCGACGGAATCCGTGAAAGGCTTTCATACCCCTTCAATTACTTCGACCCGACCAGCTTCCTGGGCGGCGCGTGGGGGCGCCCGATCGCCGGCGCGGTCAACATCACGGTGCTTGACGTATATACCGACAAGCCGGTTCCTGGCGCATTCGTCATGCTTGGCCAGGATCCGTGGACGCCGCTGAAAGGCTTCACGGACGCCAGGGGCATGGCAACCCTTTCGACAAGGGGCCTGACCGGGCCGGTCATGGCGACCGCATCCCGGATTGACTACACGACCAACAGCCTGGTCGGCACCAGCGCGGAGAACATTACCTTCTTCATCGAACCCCTGATCCGGGAAATCCCGGACACGGGAAACGGGGGTGGCGGCGAAACGGTCTTTCCCCCGAACCCCGGAATAATCACGGGCCAGGTCACAGGAATCGACAAGGAATTCCGCGCACCGCATTCTTCCTGCGCCGGGGTTCCTCTCACCGACGGGGCGCTGTGCAGACCATGCCGGACAGACGGGGATTGCGGACAGGGATACTTCTGCGTGATGTCCGGCATCACCGCACTGACATGCTCGAAGTCATGCGACACGAGCATGGATTGTCCGGATCTTTACACCTGCGGTTCCACCGGCGACGAACATCACTTCTGCACCCCGCTGAAGGGCAGAACCGAAATCAGATGCGCGACGGCAGACTCCAGCACGACCCGCTGGGCGGAGAAGTACGGACCTGGCGCCGTGCCCGACGACAGGGGATTCTTCGCCATCAACTCGAGGCTGGGGGACGTTGCTGTCACATGCGTCGGCGGTTACAGGAACAGGGTCGACGGGAAATTCGTCCCGACGCTGCTGGGCGTGAAACGTCACGTGCAGGTCACGTCGTCGGCGATCAGTTCCGGAAACGAGGTCCGTCTGTCAATCCCGCTGGATCGGACCCTGACGACATCGATGATTTCCGCGCCCGGTTCTTCTTCCGGAACCGGCAACCACTCAGCCACGCTCTCGCTCAGGCTCGGTTCCGACGGGTACCTGAACCTGTGGCACCCGATATCGATTCCCGACGGCCGCGTCTTCACGTTCACAGGACTTCCGCGCGAAATGGGCGACCAGTTGGCCGACTCGGAATTTCTTGTCAGGACCGAGGCGGCGTCACCGGTTTCCAATTCGGATCCGTACTCGACGGTTCAAACGATGCGGTTCGTCCCGGAAAACCCGCCTGTGACCGCCGTCAACCGGCTTTCAGCCGAAAGCCTTTCCCTGAAGTACCGCCTTGATGCGATGGCGGCATGTTACGGGAACGAATCCGGAATAGTTGTCGACGCCCGTGGAAACGCATGGGAAATCGACAACCTGGGCGGCATCCGCGCGCTTCCGCTTGTGGGTGGAGGCGACATCCGGGCATGTGCCTTCGAACCCGACCGAAAGGTGCTTTTTGCCGCCGGTGGGTCGCTTGTCTGGTCGTTTGACCTGGTCACTCACGAACAGGTGCCGGAAAGAATCGGCACCCGGCTGATGGATCTGTCATTGATTGCGCGCGGCGATGACGGAACAGTCTGGGTTTCGGATGGAAAAACGATCCACTCGAAGTCATCTGACGGCGGCTGGCGGGAACTGGCGCTCGACGTGCCTGTCGAACTCAGCGCAATGGCTGCCGGCCAGGGTGGAATGGTCGCGGTGGGCAAGCGGGGCATGGTCGTCCGGGCCGACGGCACCACGGCAACGGCGCTCAATCCGATCACCGGCAAGGATCTCATCGCGGTGGCAGTGTCCCCGGAACGGGTTTTCGCGGTCGGCCAGGGTGGCACAATCCTGCATGGCACCGATGCGGCAGACCTGAAGCCTATCCCCACCGGCATTCTCGACGACCTGACAACGGCCCTTGTTGATGGCGGTTCCGAACTTGTCGCGGGCGGAACTCGCGGAATCCTGATCCGGGTGTCGGACGCATCGATCACGACAATCAGACAGCCGGAAAACCAGCCGATTGTATCGGCTGCTCTTGTTCCGGTCGGTTCCGCGGATGCCACCGGATATTCGAACATCCTGGCGTTCGACCTGAACGCCGTCATGACCGGTCCTTTCGCTCAGATCGTCGATTTCGACAGCCCTCCCTCCCGATGGATCTGGCAGGACAGGACGATTGAATGGACCATCGATCCGCTGCCCCAGCCATCGTTCTTTTTCATGCGGGTTTATACGAGCGGGGAGACCGGCAGGTGGACCCTGACGATTGACGGAAGCGTCAGGCGGCTGGTACTGCCCGATCTGGCCGGCGCGTCTGGAATGCCAATTCAGGCGGTCAAGCCCGGAACCGCCTTCATTAAGGCTTATGCGGTCAATGCCGGTCGATTCGACATCGACAACTTCGACACGACCGCGATGTATTCAAGTCAGTGGAGTTCGTGGTCAACCCAGACGGTGACGACGCTGCTTGCGAGCGGACTCTGACACTTTCCCGCGCGGAATCACTCAGCGATGGCGACGCTTCTTCCTGCGCCTGGCCGCGCCCTCGCCGCCGGCTTCACCGCCTTCGGAAGGCTGGGCATCCCCTTCGCCTTCATCTTCCTGATCGTCAAGGGCGTCAAGCATGACTGTGCTGTTTTCGCCCTCGGGGTCAAACTCGACCTGGGGCGCGTCGGCAAGTTCCGCGGCCTCGAAGGTCATCGTCGCCTCCATCGAGGCGTCCGCCGGCTCTGGTGCCGGTTCAACCTGGTCCGCTGGATTCGAATCCCAGTCGGAATCCGCCGCCGGGACGTCCATCGCATCGAAGACCACGGTCGCGCCAGGCCTGTCGTAGTCGTTGTCAACATCTTCATAAGACGCGGCCACGCCGGCATCCATTTCCGCGGCGACCGGAATATCGATCGGCTGCTCGAACTGCGGCTCGAAGGCTTCGGCCGGGGCCGCTTCCTCAACAACCTCGACGGCATGCTCATAGCCGACGGGACGGCCAAGATACATCGTCGCGTATCGCTCAAGCTGCTCCTCGCCTGTCGGAACATGCGAATGCCTGTCCATCAGGCCAATCGCCAGATCATCAACCTTGTCGGACTTCCTGCGGGACATCTGAAGCCTCCTGCGGCAATCAAACGGTTAAGTATTATTGAAGGGCTTTGGCGAGGGCGTCAAGTATCACGCCCCGATCCGCCGGAGTATCGACCGAACCCTGTGCAAGCGAAGGGGAGCCACCACCCCTTCCGCCGATTCCGGCAAGCACCTGGTTCAGCGTTGTTCCGGCCGGCCTTTCCTTCTGCAAATCGGCCGATACCGCAAGAACCACCGACATCTTCGCACCTTCCGCCACGGTGATCAGAACCATGCCGGAACCGACCCTGTCGCGCATCACGTCCGCAAGTTCCCGCAACCCTTTCCGATCCATGCCATCGGCGGGCACGACCATCACCTTGATGCCGCCAAGTTCGACAATCCTGCCGGCATCGCCCCCGGACGAGCCCGCGGCGGCGACTTTGACCTTCAGGTCTGCCAGTTCCTTGCGAAGCGACTTCTCGGTATCGACAAGACGGGAAGCCTTTTCGGCAACCTGTGATCCATCGCAGCGAAGGACTTCGGACGCCTCGGCAAGCATCCTGTCCCGCTCCCTGAACCATGCGACCGCCGCCGATCCGGTCAGTGCCTCGATGCGACGGACTCCAGCCGAAATTCCTCCCTCGGAAACAATCTTGAACAGACCGATGGCGGACGTCCTCGCGGCGTGTGTGCCACCGCACAGTTCAACCGAATCGCCCATCCTCACCATGCGGACGCTTTCGCCGTACTTGTCTTCGAAGAAGTGAAGGGCGCCTTCGGCAATGGCGGCCTCGATCGGCATCTCTCGCGTGACAATCGGCAGATCGTCGAAAATCCAGCCCTGGACAAGCTTCTCCACCTGCTCGATTTCCTGCCTGGTCATCGGCGCCATGTGCGAGAAGTCGAAACGCAGGCGTTCCGGCGACACCTGGGATCCCCTCTGGCGGACATGCGTTCCCAGAACCTGCCTGAGAGCCCTGTGCAGCAGGTGGGTGGTGCTGTGATTCCGCCTCGTGTCCAGCCTGGCCCTGTTGACCACGAGGCCGGCTTCGTGCCCGACCTTCAGGACGCCGGACTCAACCTTGCCGACATGCATGAAACAATCGTCGCCCTGCTTCCTGGTATCGGAAACCCG
Source organism: Deltaproteobacteria bacterium (assembly GCA_029555025.1). Taxonomy (GTDB): domain Bacteria; phylum Myxococcota_A; class UBA9042; order DTJE01; family DTJE01; genus JAGOFO01. Next base: position 20,252 of record JAKPTZ010000121.1, on the reverse strand, counting down.
GAACAGGTACCCTTCCCCCGAAATGGTGCCGGTGTCGCCGACCTGTCCACCGGACTCGGCGTAAAACGGCGTCCGGCGGCACACGACGACCGCATCGGCCCCGGCCGACGCGGACTCCACCGACGAACCATCGACAAAGATTGCCGCGACAACCGAGGAAACCGGATTTCCGGCGGCCTCGTCATAGTCGTAACCGACAAACTCGCTCTTAATCGCGTTGACCCTGCAATGCTCGGCGATTCCGCCCCAGGACGCATCGTGAGTCTTCCATGACGCACGACCGCGGGCCCTCTGCTCCTCCATCAAGGCATTGAAACCGTCGCGATCGATACCCATGCCGTTTTCTTCCGCGACGACCTCGGTAAGATCAACCGGGAATCCGTGCGTGTCATAAAGCGTGAAGACCGTCTGTCCGTCAATGCGGGCGCGACCTTCTTCCCTGGCCCTCCTGACGGCGGCATCAAGCAGTTCCATCCCGGAGGAAAGCGTCTTCAGGAAGCGTTCCTCTTCCTGGCCCGCGATCCTGGCAATTACGTCGGCGTCGCGCTGAAGCTCGGGCCAGGCAGATCCCATGACAGTCGATACGAACAAAACGATGTCTGTGAAAAACGGGCCGCGGAAACCGAGCTTGTGGCCGAACCGGAGCGCCCGGCGCATCAGGCGACGAAGCACGTATCCACGCCCCTCGTTTTCGGGGAACACCCCGTCGGAGATGAGAAAAGCGGTGGCGCGGGCATGATCCGCGATGACCCGCAGCGCCGTGTCGTTATCGGGATCCTGGCCGTACCTGATGCCGGCGGCGGCCGCCGCGCGCTCGATGAGAGGCATCAGCAGATCGGTGTCGTAGTTGGTCCTTACGCCCTGAAGAACCGATGCGATTCGTTCCAGCCCCATTCCGGTGTCGATGGAAGGCGCGGGAAGAGGATGAAGGACGCCGGCTTCGTCCCTGTTGAACTGCATGAACACCAGGTTCCAGATCTCCATGAACCTGTGTCCCTGATCGTGCATCGAAGTCCCGGAATAGGAAGGCCCCCGATCAACGTAAATCTCGCTGCATGGGCCGCATGGACCAGTGTCGCCCATTGACCAGAAATCATCCGGATCGGCGATGATCCTGTCGGGGGCAACGCCCGCCTGGGTAATCCAGAGCTGACGGGCCTCGTCGTCGTCCGGATGAACGGTTACCCACAGGTCGGCGGGATCAAGTCCGTAAACCTTGGTCAGCAGATCCCAGGCATAGACGATGGCGTCACGTTTGAAATAGTCGCCGAACGAAAAATTTCCGAGCATCTCGAAGAAGGTGTGGTGCCTGGGAGTGCGCCCGACTTCGTCGAGATCGTTGTGCTTCCCGCTCACGCGCAGGCACTTCTGGGTTGTCGTGGCCCTACGGTATCCGGGATCGCGATAGCCGGCGAAAACGTCCTTGAACTGCACCATGCCGGCGTTGACGAAGAGAAGCGTCGGATCTGCCGGTGGAATCAGTCCATGGCTTGCCACGATGCGATGGCCGCGCTCCTCGAAGAATTGAAGAAACTTCTGGCGTATTTCTGCGGATTTCACTTTTTCCTCTTGTCACCGGGTCCGGAAATGGCCCCGTCACGCGGCGGGCGTATCGTCCACCGTAATCCCGAACTTCGAATAAACGTCGCGGGTAACGGCCGCGAGATCATCGGCGTTGTCCTTCAGGAAGGCCATCGCCTGCTCGCGTCCCTGACCCAGCCTCTTGCCGGCATACGAATACCAGGAACCGCTCTTTTCAAGCACCCCGATCTGGCCCGCCAGATCGACCAGTTCCCCAAGCCTGTTGACGCCTTCGCCGTACATCAGGTCGAACTCTGCCTCGCGGAATGGCGGTGCCATCTTGTTCTTGACCACCTTGACCTTGACCCTGGAGCCGGTCGTCGTCTGGCCATCGGCTTCCTTGACGGCCTGTCCGCGGCGGACGTCCAGGCGAATCGAAGCATAGAACTTCAGTGCGTTGCCGCCGGTCGTCGTTTCCGGATTGCCGTACATGACGCCGATCTTCATTCGAATCTGATTGATAAAAATCATGCACGTGTTCGACTTGGAAAGAACCCCGGCCAGCTTGCGGAGAGCCTGACTCATCAGCCTGGCCTGAAGACCCACGTGCGAATCGCCCATCTCGCCTTCAAGCTCGGCCTTCGGCACCAGGGCCGCGACCGAATCGATGACGACAAGATCAACGGCGTTGGTGCGGACAAGGGTCTCGGCGATTTCAAGCGCCTGCTCGCCGGTGTCCGGCTGTGCCAGGAGAAGATCCTCGACCGATATTCCAAGCTTCCTTGCGTAATTGACGTCAAGCGCGTGCTCGGCGTCGATGAACACGGCCAGGCCGCCCGCCCGCTGACATTCGGCGATGGCCAGCAGCGTCAAAGTCGTCTTTCCGGAGGATTCCTGGCCATAGATTTCAACGATTCGTCCCTTCGGGTAACCGCCGATGCCCAGCGCGATGTTCAACCCGAGCGACCCGGAACTGATGACGGGAACCCTGCCGACCGTGCTTGCGTCACCGGCCATGCGCATTATGCTGCCCTTTCCGAACTGACGCTCGATTGTCGCTACCGCGACCTCGATATTGCGTTCCCTCTGCTCGGCGGTTTCGCCGACCTTCAGCTTCGTATCCCTGGGTTCCTTGGCCATCTGCATCCTCCACAGGCGGCGGGGGCCGCCACAAATCACACTTCCTGCACGCCGCCCGAGTCACGCACATGCCGGGAACCGGCAGCAATCGCAAGGGGGGCGGTCCTTACCCTGCGACACAAGGTCATCGGGGTGGTTCCGACCGGCTCCAGGATTCCACCGACCAGGCCGCTGATGGCAATCCTGGACGGATACTCAAAAGACGCCGCACCCGGGATCGACGCGATTTCGGAAGCACCGGGCATCCATCCGTAAACCAGTTTCAAGCCTCCGGACACCTGATCCACGGACTCGACCCCGACCCGCTCAAGTTCCCGGGCAAGCGCACCGGATATGACCCCGATGACCGAATCCGTTGACCAGGCACGGGAGATTATCAACATTGAACCGTCGGCCAGCCTTTCAAGCGAAGGCGGATCGATGCAAATCTGAACATCCCTGAAACCGGACGCCACCGACGACATTCCCATGCCGATGACCTCGTCAAGGGCACGCGGGGGAAGTTCGGCCGTCAGGATTGTGATCGCGCAGGCGGCGGGCGGCATCCAGACGGCGCCGGCGCCCCGGCCCAGCCTCTTGCGGGTGTCGCGGGTAACGTCAAGCAGAAGGTTCGCAAACTGTATGGAAGGCTCCAGTACTATCGCCGCCTTCCTGACCTGCTCAGCCTTCCTGTTGTCGCTTTCGACCGTCATCTTTCACCTTGCATCCCGGACGCCATGAAAATCGGCAGCAGATTAATTCAAGCCGTCCCGGCGGGCAACATCCAAATAGAACCCCCGACCGCCCCGATCGACGCACCACCTTCGAACCATGTCGATTGCCGCGATCGCCGCCGCCTCGCGAACCTCGGCGCGTCCACCCGGGAAGCGGACCGTGGCGGATCGCACGCAATCGGCCGATGCCAGGGCGAAACACACGGTGCCGACCGGCTTGTCAGGGGAACCCCCCGAAGGTCCGGCAATACCCGAAACCGCGACCGCCAGGTCGGTTCCCAGTACACTTCTGCATCCCGATGCCATCGCGCGGGCCACATCCTCGGAAACCGCCCCCGAGTTGGCGATCCGTTCAGCAGGAACATGCAGCAGTTCCGACTTCGAAAGGTTCGAGTACGTCACCAGCCCGCCCTCGAAGAAAACGGACGAACCGGCAACGGAAGTCAGCAACTGGCTGACCAGCCCTCCGGTGCACGATTCCGCGGTCGATAGCTTCCACTGACCGGCCGCGAGCAGTCCCGCCGCGACTTCGTGCATCCTTCTGCCGTCAATCGAATACAGACTGTCGCCAAAAGCGGCCGACAAGGCTTCAAGCACATCGGGACCGACGCACTTGACGACGACCTCGGGCCCCTCGTCCCAGCACAGCGGCCTTTCGCCGTCGGCGCCCTTCATGCCCTTCAGGAAAGCGGCCACGTCTGCGGTGCCGGGCCCGAAAAGCCGCGCCAGCAAAACCTTTGGCCTGGATCTGACACCAGTTTTGTCCATCAATCCCCCATCCGGCCACGCGAAGGCGGGCTGCGGCGACAGTTTACCACATAGACGGTTCAAGGGACGGGGGCTTTGAACGGGAGAAAAAAGGTTTTTCGCCGGGTCGCCCGGCTTCCGTGGCGATCAGGATCGCCCTCCGGCAAGAGCCGCCGCTCCAAGTATGCCGGCGTCTTCCCAAAGCTCGCACATGATGATTCGCGTCCGCTCGACCAGCACCGGATACGCACGCCGATGAAGTTCGGACATCAGCGTCGGACCGAACGCGTCCCATGACCTGGCCATCCCGCCACCGATCACGATGGCTTCCACGTTCAGCAGGTTCAGATAGGTTCCGATTGCCATGGCGAAGTAGTAGCCGATGTCGTGGAAGTACCGGCCGGCAACCGGATGACCGGCCTTCGCCATTTCGTAAAGACGTCGCGGCAGGTCGGGGTCGGCAAGTGCCGCTTCGGTGCCGTCGCCGAAAAGGCGATCCCGCCTTACGTAGTTGCGAAGGCCGACCGCGGCGATGTACTGCTCGACGCAGCCGCGGCTGCCGCAGTTGCACTCGAATCCCTCGGGCTCGACGCCGATATGTCCAAGTTCACCGGCCATGCCGTCGGCGCCACGGTAAATCCGTCCGTCCAGGAACAGGCCGCCGCCAAGTCCGCTTCCCAGCGTCAGGCAGAGGAAGTGCCGATATCCACGGCCGGCCCCGTAAACGGCCTCGCCAAGCGTGATGACGTTTGCGTCGTTGTCCAACTTCGCTGGAAGCCCGGTGGCCTCCCCGAGCATCCGCCCAAGTTCGAAATCGTTCCACTGCTCAAAATTCGGGGCGCGGACGATGATGCCTTCCGCATGACGTATGGCTCCGGGCGAACCGATCCCGATTCCGGCGACCGCCTGGCCGGGTTCCAGAAACCGATCCCCCAGTTCCCTGACCACGCCTGCCAGCCTGGCAACTACCCCGGACTGGCTCCTGTCGGCAGGATCCAGGTTGACCACCACGGTTCCAAGAATCCTTTCATCCCGGACGAGTCCGGCCTTGATCCTTGTCGCGCCCAGATCTATGCCAATAAAGGACTCACTCATCTTTCACGGTCTCCAGCAGCCTTTCCAGCAGACGCATGTCGCTGCCGTAAGTGATTTTCAGGTTTCCGGTATCGGATTCGACCACCACTGCGCTGCCGCCGTCACGAAGCACCAGGCCAACGTCGTCGGAAGCGTCGGTGATTCCCGCAGTAAGCGCGTTCCGATGCGCCTGGACAAGAAGCTCGGGGTCAAACGCCTGGGGTGTCTGGACGGCCACAAGGGATGAACGATCAACGACGCCGGTAACGGTATCGCCCGAGATGGAAAATATCGTGTCGGTTACCCGGGCCGCGGCTGTGGCCGCCCCGGTTCGATCAGCGGCCTTCAGGACCTTCTGGACCAGTTCGACTGACGCAAGCGGCCTTACCGCGTCGTGCACGACAATCTTCTTCAGGTGGGGACCGCCGAAACGCCGGGCAAGGATGACTCCCGAAAACGACGACATCTGGCGTGAGGCGCCACCCGGTATCACGTCGATAATCCTTGAGTACTGGCAGCGGGTGACCATCGCCCGCGTGAAATCGACCCAGTCGGCCGGGACGACCACGATGATGCCGTCTATCTCGGCCATCCTGTCAAAAATGTCGAGCGTGTAGGTGATCAGGGGTCGCCCGGAAACTTCCTCGAACTGCTTCGGCCGACGCGTGCCGACCCTGCGCCCCATGCCGGCCCCGACCACGACCGCAACCGTCTTGAAAACCATCGTCGTTTCCCCGCCCCGAGAAGGAATGAGCCACGGCCTTATAAAATAGCAGCGTTTGGGCCGGTTCCCAAGTCGAAGTACAATCCGATTCCCAGGTCGGGGTAGAATAACGATGTTTCGCAATCGACCGTAATCCGTTAAGATTCGTCGGTCGGATGGCTTTTGACGGCACATGGGTTCGAAGGGGATACCAAGCTCATGAAAATGCAGTATTTCACGGCAGTTGCCGTCATCGCACTGGTTACGGCGTGTACGTCGACCGTTCCGGAAGACGATCTTGTGGTTCATATCGACACAAGCCAGCCGGACAACGGTCAGATCGAGGACGGGGCTGAACCGGACAGCCGTCCGGATCTTGCCGAACCAGATGCCACGACTGATATCGGCGATCCCGACGAAGGGAATCCCGACCAGGGCGGACACGACATCGGCCCGGTCGATAACGGCAACCCCGGCGACGACAACCCGGGCGACCAGGGCGGACAGGACACGAACCCGGCCGACCAGGGCCAGGAGACTTCCGAGCCAAGGGGGCGCATCTCGGTGGCCCCATACCTGATTGATTTCGGCTTCGTTCCGCTTGCCGGGGAATCGTTCGTCCCGTTCAAGGTTACGAACGTTGGCGACGGCCCGCTCCGCCTGGATCGGTTCACGACGGTCGGGCCGGCGGCAATCGTGCTTGACGTCGGCGCCGAGGGCCAGGTTTCAGGTGGAAAGACGATATACGAAATTTCCCCGCCGAAAGTGCTGAAGGTCGGCGCCACATTTGACGGGAAGGTTGTTTTCAAGCCTGACCAGGCCGTCGAGGTTTACACTGAAATCCGGGCATTTTCTTCCGATACCGATTACCCGGACGGCCTGCTGTTCCACGCCATGGGAAACAAGACAAGGCCGGCCCTGGAAGTCACTCCGGAATCCATTGATTTCGGCGCGGCGGTCCTTGGAACCCCTGTAACAAGAAAGGTTACGCTCAAATCCGTCGGCCGCATGGACGTGAACGTCTATGGCGTTTCCCCCGATGCCGCGGCGCTGGCGGCCGGTTTCCGCGTCGAGTTCCCCGACAGGCAGCCGACCATCCAGAATCCGGTCACGCTGGCGCAGACAAAGACGATGGATGTCAACATCGTATATGACCCGTCCAGGGCCAGCCCGGTCAACGCCATCGGCAGGCCGCAGCCGGAGTCGGGACAGATCGAGATTTCCGGGGACATGTTCACCGGAAAGATTTTCCAGCGCGTCACCGGTGTCGCCGTCGAAGGCGCGTGCACCATGCCGATCGTCGATTTCATCAACGAATACAGGATGGACGGCGACGGATGTCCGGTTCAGCCGGACTATCCGGCCGACGACAAAAACACCAGGATCTGCAAGACTGAAATGGGCTGGGAAGTCCCGACCGGAACCCTTGTCCAACTGTCCGGCGCGCAGTCGTTCTCGCCGTTCGGGGATGTCACGCAGTGGCAATGGTCCGCGACCCAGCCGGCCGCGAACACGGGCTTCTTCATTCCGACCGAAAACGAAGTCGAGCCGACCTTCATGATCGGGGCCGCGCCGGACCTCGGCGCCGGCGAGAACCCTTACTACGAAATTTTCCTTAACGTAATCGACAACAAGGGATACGAGGCCTGTGCCGGCAAATCGATAAGGATCACGACCAGGGTCGAGGTGAAGGCCGACATCCTTCTTTCCTGGAAGCCGGTCAACCCGTTCACGCCCGTGCCACCCTTCATGGGCCAGGACGTGGATCTTCATTTCACCCACTTCAAGGCCGGCGATGACGGAAGCGAGCCCGACATCGACAAGGACGGCCTGCCCGACGACTGGTTTGACCTTCCCTACGACTGTTTCTGGTTCAACGCGGAACCCGAAAAGTACCTTTGGGGCGAGGCCAGCCCCTGGATCAACGACCGGGTCGTCCTGCGAAACGACAGCGACGACGGAACCGAACCGGAAGTCCTGATGATGGGCCTGGACTGCCCGGCCGGACGGCCGTTCAAGGTCGGGGCCCACTACTTCGACGACCACGGCTATGGACAGGCCGACGTCACGATCCAGGTGTATGCGAAGGGGCAACTTCTTTACACTTCGACGCGACGCCTGTCGTCCCACGACATGTGGTACGTGGGCGACCTGAAATGCAAGACTGTCGGCCTGGACAAGACTGCCGAGTTCATCGTGAACACGACAAAGCCGGTAACGCCGAACTACGTCAACACCAGCTTCGGCAACCCGTGATCCATTGATTTGACGCGGCCCGGCGGCTCCGCCGGAATGCGTGGAAATTTTTGTCATTCCGTGGCCTTGACATTGTGACGCGGCGCGTTATTTTGTGTTGGAGTCAAGTTGGAGAAACACTATGACCAGCAAACTGAAGGAACACATCAGCGAAGCAATCAACGAGTCGAAGAAGCAGGTCCAGACCATCATCGAAAAGGGCACCGTCGCGGCCGGCGTGGGTCGTGAGGTCGCCGGCAAGGCGATCGAAAAGGCCGAGGACGTCGCGGCAAAGGCCCGCGCCAAGGCCGGCGAAACGGCCGCGAAGGGTGCGGTTGCCGTATCCGTCATTTCCGAGAAGGTCCAGAAGGATAATCTTGTCAAGATGGCTGAATCGGTCCGCGACGAAGTCCGGAACACGCTGTTTGCTGAAACGATGTCCGAGATCGCAAGGCTGAAGGACGATACGGACGAACTTCGCCGCCGCATGGCCGACATGCAGAAAGCGTACGACAGAAAGATTGCCGATCTGCAGGATCAGATCAAGGCGGCCGGTGCGGAAAAGCCGACGGCCAGGACGGCCAGGACGAAGCGAGCCGAAACCGTGAAGGAATGATCCCGCGGTCACGGCCCGACAAGGGCTGCCAGGCGCTCGCGTGAAAGCTCAAGAACACTCTCGTGAAGGCTTGAACCTGTCGAATCCATCGTGACGGTCGCGGGAAAGTCCGAGACCTGGAAGACCCACATTGCCTCGGGAACACCGAATTCTGCCAGGTACCTTAGGTCAGGAACGCCCACAATCCTTGACGCAAGCAGGGAGCCAGCGCCGCCGGTAGCGTGAAGATAGACGCCGCCTGTTTCGGCAAGCGCGATCGACGTCGCCCGCCCCATTCCGCCCTTGCCGATTACGCCCAGCAGCCCGTATTCCTTAAGAATCCCGGCCTGGTAAGGTTCTTCCCTCATGGACGTGGTCGGACCGGCGGATACGATTCGCCACCCGGCACCATCCCTGACCGCGACCGGCCCGCAATGATATATGAAAGCGTTCCGAAGCAGCGGCCGCACCGAATCCGGAAGGTCCCTGGCAAGCATCCGGTGGACAAGATCCCTGCCGGTGACGATGAAACCGGAAAGCAGCACGCGATCACCGACCCGCAGGGAACGGATGACATCCCTGTCCCCCGGCGATTGCAACCTGACCTGGTTTGCCTCGAAATTCACGCTTCCCCCGCCAGAACAGAAACCGTCAGACAACAACCCAGACTCCGTCGGGACTTGCCAGGAGCCGTCTTCGACGAAGCGCCCAGCACCCGTATGCGACCGTAACGAAGAAACTTGCCGGGTGCCGGGCAAGCGAACCTATCCGGACGCCCAGAACAGTCGGGCTGCCGCCGAGCCCCATCGGACCGATCCCGAGCGAATTGATCTGATCGACCAGTTCGGATTCAAGGGCCGCAAAAGCTCCTGACGAAGGATGATCCAGGCGCCGGAAAAGCTGACGCTTGGCGAATTCATATCCAGATGCCCGATCTCCGCCGACGCAGACGCCAAGGATGCCTGGAGAGCAGCCCAGCCCCTGGGCCCGGAAGGCGGCGTCGATGATGCATCGACGGATCCCTTCCAGGTCGCGCCCTGCCCCAATCGACTGATCTGGAAGGCTGTACTGACAGCCAACGTTCTCACTGCCGCCGCCCTTCAGCAGCACATCGACCGTCGCCCGTTCGCACCCTTCATCCTCGAAATGCACCTGGGGAATGCCCTCGCCGATTCCGTCACCGGGATTGACGCCGGTCAGCGCGTCAACCGCGTTGGGGCGCAGCACCCCGCTTGACGTGCAGATTCGTATTGCCTCGGCAAGCCTTGCCTTAAAATCCCGACGCCCTGAAGAATCAAGTCCGAGCCCGGTTGCAAGGACGTACGGAATCCCGGTGTCCTGGCAGACGGGCTGACGCCTGACGCGGGCCAGTTCCGAATTATCGCGCATCTCGGAAAGTATGCAGCCGGCTGTGCCGCCGGACAAAAGCAGCGCCCGCCCGATGGCGGCCTCGACGTCATCCGGCAGATCGGACGAGGCCACCACAAGAAGTTCCACAAATTCATCGACGGAAGGGATCGTGGCTGACACCATAACTCCCGGGGCAACGCCGGCCTGAATTCCGGCTAGTCCTGTTCGGAGCCGGAATTTTCGGGGCCGGCGGCCCGCCTGGTACACATCTGCCCGCGCCTGCAAAGGGCCGAGCACTGGAAGTCCAGGATCATGAAATCCTTGCGATATACAAGCATTCCGACGACTTCAAGCAAAGCCATCGCGTCCTTGTATGCAACGGCCTCGCGCAGGTCGTCGTCGCTCAGGCCAAGCGTCCCGAAGGTCGCCCTCATGTATCCGAGTTCCCTGTCCTGCTGCTGCAGGAAGGCGTCCATCTCGCCGTGCAGCCTGTGATCGTACTTGATGACGATGCCGTCAAAAATCGCATGTACCGGAGCCCCGGGACACGCGCATTCCTGGTTGACCCTGGCAAGCCCGTCCTGCTCGTGGATGTACTTGCGCAACGCAAGAGCAAGATACGAAACGACCTTGAAAACCTTCTGGCTCGAATCGGCCGTGTGCGCCAGGTTGTGAAGCGCCTCGAACAGCGCCTTTCCTGACTTTTTGAACATCTTGTCCAGCGAATACGACATCCGCCAGTCCATCGACTCGCTCCTGGTGGCCAGAAGCTGCTGCGAATTGTTCAGGATGAAAAGGTTCTTGAAGCACTGGTAAAGTTTTTCACTGCTTTCGTAGTTATCGATCGTCTGGATGTTGTGCATCCGGTCAGCCAGTTTGACCAGCGCCGCCGCGACCCTGATGGTCAAGTCGCTGTTTATGAAGATTCCCGAGATCGACCTGTAATAAAGGTCGGACTTGTGCCTTGTAAGAAGCCATACTGTCTCGACCACACGGGCAGCGACATGGCGCGGAAACCCGGTGCGATCGGTAATCCGGTTGATTTCCCTGCCGAAGTCCCCGCGTATCGCGTTCTCCAGGTCGGAAAGGGAAACCCGGCCCATCTCCTGCTTCACGAGTTCGCCAATTTCGTCGTTAAGAAGAATCGATGCATCGAGCTGGGCAATCGCTGCCCTGGTCTGGGTGGCAAGATCGACCCTGACCTGGCGCCTGGCGGTCTCGACGCGATCGGTCGAATCGGCGCCGGCGATGTCCCGCACGTCGAAGGAGTTCATAGAAGCGGTCAATTCGGCCCGGATCCTGGCGTTGATCCGGGAGGTCACCTCGGCCTTTATCCTGGCGGCGATTTCGGACCTTATCGCCGCCTTTTCGAGATCGACCCGTTCCTCAATGAAGTCGTGAAGCAGGCCGGCCGCGATGACATAAGGCTGGCAACGCGCCCGCTTCAGGTACATCGCCACGTTTGTCGGATGGGTGAAGGCTGCCTCGCCGTTCTTCCGCATCGGAATCTGGCCGTAAAGATTCTGGGCAAGCCGATAGACGGCCATTATGAATCCGCGGTCAACGTCGGACATTCCCTCGACCAGGACATCGACCGGAACCGGATACGACCAGGGTTGCCAGATTACGACCCGCTCGAACACGTCTTCCGGGTTTTCGTTGTTTACGACCTCCCCCGGCACCATTGGCGCGGCCACCCCGTTCTGCAATCCATCGGGCCTGACGAGCGGATCGGGCCCGCTTTCCGGAAAATCACGCATACCCTGACCAATCCCCCAAAACAGATGTGGTTGTGAAACTGCCGCGCACGAAATTCGCGGGCACAACCCGAAAGCGACCAGTTTCGATTATACGCCCCGACCGCGGGAATTCAATTAATCGACCGCTGTCCGCACTTGACCGCGATGCCATCGCAAGTCCAGAATTCCACTGGCTCGAATCTGGAAACTGGATGACCCCGGAAGACATCAGGGTTCTGCTTGATCAGGTCGCATCCGGCAGGATGACACCGGCCGACGCGTTGCTGGAACTCAGGGATCTTCCCGCAAGGAGGCTGGGCGACGTCGCATGGGATTCGCACCGCATCCTTCGACGGGGGATCGCCGAATCGATCTACGGTTCGACCAAGACACCGAGGCAGATCGCCGATGCGCTGCTGTCTTCCTCGGCGGCCGGAACCAACTGCGTGGTGACCAGAATCAAGCCGGAACCGGCCACGGACGCCATTGAACTTTTTGTCGCCGATGGCGGCAAGGGCGAACTTATCCACCACGAACCAGGCTCCATCCTGTCGCTTCTGGTCGATGCCAGTCGGCCGATTTCCGATGGCTTTGTTGCCGTAGTTACGGCCGGAACGTCCGACATTCCGGTTGCCGAGGAAGCGGCGGTAACGCTCGAGACTTGTGGAAACCGCGTCGTCAGGATCCGGGACGTGGGAGTCGCGGGGATCCATCGCCTGGGCATTCATATACGGACGCTTCAGGAAGCTTCGGCTGTCATCGTCGCCGCCGGAATGGAAGGGGCGCTGCCCGGAATCGTGGCCGGGCTGACGTCGGCACCTGTCATCGGCATTCCAACCAGCGTCGGATACGGCACCTCCTTCGGTGGGATTACGGCATTGCTGGCAATGCTCAATTCCTGCGCCGGCGGCCTGACCGTGGTCAATATCGACAACGGCTACGGGGCTGCCGTGGCCGCGCACCTGATTAACGCCCGGACAGGGCGCGCGGGAGGGGCGAAATGAGCCGGAAAATCGTTTATCTTCAATGCACGGCCGGGATTGCCGGGGACATGACGCTTGCCGCGCTGATTGCGGCCGGGGCGGATGCCGGATACGTCAGGGACGCTGCCGAGGCGGTGGCCGGGCGCCCGGTTGGATTCGCTGTCACTCCATGTCGGAAATCAGGCATATCCGGACTGAGGCTGGAACTGGATCTGCCTCGCGATCACCATCACAGATCGATGAAGCAGATTGAAGACATGATTACGACGGCCGCACGGGACAACCTGATCGCCGGGAGGGTGGCGCAAAGGGCGCTTAAGATTTTTCAAATCATGGCTGTCGCCGAGGCTTCGGTGCACGGCGTCGAACCGGAAGACGTGGAGTTTCACGAAATCGGCGCGCTTGATTCAATCGTTGACATCGTTGGGGTCGCGGCCGCCCTGGAGTCCCTTCAAATCGATACCGTCACCGCCTCCCCACTGCCGATGACCGCCGGGATGGTCGCCACGATGCACGGCAGCATGCCCGTCCCGGCCCCTGCCACCGTCAGGATCCTGAAGGGCTGGCGCCTCTATGGCCAGGATGCCCCCGGGGAATTCGTAACGCCCACCGGTGCAGCGATCTGCGTCGCCCTGGCCGGCACGGCATCGGCATGGCCCGGGATGACCCTGGTTTCCGACGGATTCGGGTTCGGAAACCTTGAGTGGCCAGACGGACGCCCCAACTGCGTGCGGGCGACGGTCGGCACGACGGATGACTACGACGGTGAAGCGTTCCAGGCCTTTCAGGACGGGCCTTCCCGCACAGGTGAAACCGTTTTCACAATCGAGGCAAACATCGACGATTCCACACCCGAGCAGATTTCCCGCCTTGCCGCGGCCCTCATGGAAGCGGGGGCACTGGACGCCTGGGTCTGCCCGGTTCTGATGAAGAAGGGACGCCCCGGCTGGGTGGTGTCGGCACTGTGCGGCGCGTGCGACGTGAAAAGGCTGTCGCGGGTCTTCTTCCTTGAATCCTCGACGATCGGCGTCAGGTACCGGGAAAGCGGCAGGTTCACGCTGCCAAGGTCGTTTTCAACCTTCTCATCGTCACTCGGGGATGTGACGGTCAAAACGACAACCCTTGACGGTGGAGTGATGGGGCGAAACCCCGAAGCCGACGAAGTGGCCAGGCTGGCTGCCACGGTCGGTCTTTCCACCGCACAGGCAAGACGCCGGATCGAGGCCGAAATGGAACTGGACGGGCCGCCCCCGGGAAACACGTCCGAAAACGTTCCACGGCCTTAATTTTGCTGCATGATCCAGTTGTTCAAAACCGTCCTTGAACGCTTTACACACCACCCCTTTCGGAGTATTATTCCCGCACCTGTTTTCAGGCACTTTTCAGACAGGATTTACCAATGTCCAACGACACCAGCGACATCATCGCAAACGAAATCGCCGCCACTGCGGGCGATCACTACAACGCCGAATCAATCAAGGTCCTGAAGGGCCTCGAGGCCGTCCGGACACGTCCCGGCATGTACATCGGGGACACCGACGACGGATCCGGCCTGCACCACATGGTGTATGAAGTCATCGATAACTCGATTGACGAGGCGCTCGGCGGTTACTGCAACCATATCAAGGTCTTCATCGAACCGGGAAATATCGTTTCTGTCGAGGACAACGGCCGCGGAATCCCCGTCGGAATCCACAAGGAAACCGGGCGGTCGGCCGCGGAAGTCGTCATGACCGAACTGCACGCCGGCGGTAAGTTCGACCACGAAAACTACAAGGTTTCCGGTGGCCTCCACGGCGTCGGCGTATCGGTCGTCAACGCCCTTTCCGAATGGCTCCGGGTTGATATCAGGCGGGAAGGCGGCGCATTCACCCAGACTTACAGGCGCGGCATTCCTGACGGCGACCTCGTCAGGATCGGCGACAGCGACGAGACGGGCACGAAAGTCACGTTCAAGGCCGATTCAAAAGTTTTCTCTGACACGAACTTCCAGTTCGACACTCTCAGCCAGCGGCTGCGCATCCTTGCATACCTCAACCCGGGTGTCCGGATCACCTTCGGCGACCTGCGCGACGAGGGCGAACCAAAATCGGCCGACTACTGTTTCGAGGGCGGCATCGTCTCGTTCGTCGAGCACCTGAACCGGCACAAGACCTGCCTTCACGACAAGCCCATATTCATCAGCGGGGCACGTGAGGGTGTCAGCGTCGAAGTTTCGATGCAGTGGACCAATGGGTACCAGGAAACCCTTTACTGTTTCACCAACACGATCATGAACCGTGACGGTGGAACCCATGTGGCGGGCCTGCGCGGCGCGCTGACAAGAACCATCAACAACTATGCGGAATCCGAGGGACTCCTGAAGCAGTTCAAGGGCACCCTGTCCGGCGAGGACGTCCGGGAAGGCCTGACCGTCGTGCTTTCGACAAAGGTTCATGACCCGAAATTCTCATCCCAGACCAAGGACAAGCTGGTTTCGTCCGAAGTCAAGGGTGCCGTCGAAGCGATAGTGAACGAGGCGCTTGCGGACTTCTTTGAAATGAACCCGGCGGTGGCCCGCGGAGTCGTCGGAAAGACGATCGAGGCCGCGCGCGCCCGTGACGCGGCCAGGAAGGCCAGGGAGATGGTTCGCCGCAAGGGCGTCCTGGACGGCGCCAGCCTTCCAGGCAAACTTGCCGACTGCCAGGAGCGCGACCCGGCCAACGCCGAACTGTTCATCGTCGAGGGCGACAGCGCAGGCGGTTCCGCCAAGCAGGGAAGGAACAGGGCCAACCAGGCCATCCTGCCGCTTCGCGGAAAGATCCTCAACGTTGAAAAGGCCCGTTTCGACAAGATGCTTGAAAGCGAGGCCATCGTCACGCTGATCACCGCGCTCGGGACGGGAATCGGCCCGGACAGCTTCGACATCGCCAGGCTCAGGTATCACCGCATCGTTATCATGACCGATGCCGACGTTGACGGCCTTCACATCCGGACGCTGCTTCTGACTTTCTTCTTCCGTCACATGCCGGAAGTAATCGAGCGGGGCTACCTGTACATCGCCCAGCCACCACTTTACAAGGTTCGCAAGGGCAAGACCGAGATGTACCTGATGGACGATGGCGAACTGGAATCCTTCCTTCTGGAAAACGGAATCGCCGGCGTGTCGGTTCTGGCGGCCGGCGACATGTTCCCACTGTCGGAAGATGACCTGAAGCGTTACCTGTCCCGCATATCGATTGCCAGGCGCCTTGCCGGCCAGATTGACATGCGCTGGGACAGCCGCGTGTTCAAGGCTCTGTTCGACGAAGGCGATTTCACGATGGCCGACGTCGAAAAACCCGGCTCGGACTCGATCGTGGGCAACATGATTGCGACCTGGATGGAAAAGGTCGGAAGCCCGCAGGAACCGGTCACGGTTGAAAGACGCGTCCAGGAAGACGGTACCGCATCGCTTCTTGTCGTGACCAGGCGAAACGGCGGCGCGGTCAGAACCTGGCTTGATCACAAGACTTTCGAACAGCACGAAGTCCTGCAGTTCCGCAAGGTGATGAACGACCTGCGCAAGGTTGCCCACTGGCCCTACCATGTGACCCTGGGCGAGCGTGACATGCAGGTCACAATGCCGGACGAACTGCTGACGCTGATCATGGATCGCGGTCAGAAGGGCATGAGCTACCAGAGGTACAAGGGTCTCGGCGAAATGAACGCCGGGCAGCTCTGGGAAACCACGATGGATCCGGCGCGCCGGACGCTTCTGAAGGTCAATATCGTCGATGCGATCAAGGCCGACGAAATCTTCACGCTCCTGATGGGCGACGCGGTCGAGCCGCGCCGCGAATTCATTAACGAAAACGCCCTCAACGTCATCAACCTTGACGTCTAGGGCCAGCCACTGGAAGTCTTGCAGATGACATCTTACCTGGAAGACGTTGAATCTCTCTTTCTGTCCGCCGTCAGAAAGGGTCTGTCGCTTCGCGTCTCCGACCTGGAAATCGTGCGCGACTGGGATCGGCGCCGGGTTCCCATCGACGTTGTTTCAAGGGGGATTCTTTACGGAATTCAACGATTTCTGGCACAGGCCGAGCCGGACGCACCGGTTCCGGCGAGCCTGAAGTACTACCGCACGGCGGTCGAGAAGGAATTCCAGACATGGGAACGCGCGGCGGCCAGGGGACTTGCGATGACCTCCGCGGTGCCGCAAACCGCCAGGAAGGCCGGCCCTGACGTGCCTTTGACCGAGAGGGCACGGAACATCCTGCTGCAGAGAATCAGCGACGCGACGGGAACCACGCGTGACGTATATGCCGAAGCATTGAACCACTATGATGCCGCCATGAAGTCAACGCCGCTTGCGGACCTGCTGTTCCAGGTTGAAGATATGGTGGTGGCCGGGCTGGGGAGAAACCTGGGGGATGAACGCCTTGCCGCAATCGCCGCCGCCTCGGCCGGGCAGGCGGCGGCCGCCGCCGCAAGGGGCGTGGGGCCAAGGGCGCTCCGGGATCTGGAGAGGAATCTTTTTCGCAAGGCGGTTGCGGCCGAGTTGGGTTTTTCAAGCTTCCTTGACGAGGTCCTGGACAGGCCGGGCAGGAAGTGACCGGTCGGGGGCGTTGCAATGAAATGTGCCAGATGCAAGGACCTGGGATACGTCACGGCGCCGCTTGGTGAATTCGCCGTCGCGCGCGTGTGCGAATGTAGGATCCCGTGCCCCGAATGCAACGGAACCGGCCTGATAATCGACGCATCAACCCTTCCCCGCAAGGCGGCAGTCTGTTCGTGCCGTCACCTGAACAGGCGGGTGGAACTCTTCAACAGGGCCGGACTGCCGGCCAGGATGCATTCAAAGACGCTTGATCTGTTCGAGGAGCGCAGCCCCGCGCAGGCGCGCACGAAGACTTTCATCCGCCGCTTCACCGAGGACTACGCCCCGGGGAACCGCGGATTCCTGCTTTGGGGAAAGCCCGGCACCGGCAAGACTCACCTGGTCTGCTCGATGTCGCGGCACTTCCTGCTTGAGATGGGGTGGTCGGTCAAATTCATCGACTTCTTCCAGCTTCTTTCCGACCTGAAGTCAGGCTTCTCGGACGGTCGCTCGGAGGCCGAGCTGATATCACCGCTTGTGGCCCCGGACGTGCTGATAATCGATGAACTGGGAAAGGGCCGCGCCACGGAATGGGAAATCTCCATCCTGGATCAGCTTGTCAGCCGCAGGTACAACGCGGGCAAGACCGTCATAGCAACCACCAACTACGATCCGATGAAGGCCACCGGCGAGGACAGGATGCCGGGTCTGCTTTCCAGGATCGATGAACGAATTTACTCCAGGCTTTGTGAACTGTGTGAATTCATTGAAATCCAGGGCGACGACTACCGTCGGCTGGATTCCCGCTTCTGAAGCGCGGTTCCCCATATCACGGAAGAATGACGTTCAAATCGCGGTGGAAATGCGGTCTAGAGTTCGCGGCGTGCCCTGATCGCCCTCATCAACGTGACGCCGTCAAGGTACTCAATCGAGGAACCCATCGGAATTCCGGTTGCCGGCCGCGTGACCCTGACCTGAAGTCCACGGCTTTCGAGCATCTTGCTGATGTAAAGCGCCGTTGTCTCGCCTTCCGCATCCGCACCGGTCGCCACTATGACCTCGCGGATGCCTTCCTGCTCGACCCGGCGCGCGAACTCGGGAATCCTCAGCTTCTCGGGCGTGATCCCGCGAAGGGCGGAGACCGAGCCGCCAAGTATGTGATATACGCCGTGAAACTCGCCCATCCGTTCGACTGCCAGCAGGTCGCCGACCGACTCGACCACGCACACGGAACGCATGTCCCGCGTCTGATCCGAACAGAATCCGCAAAGGTCGCCCTCGGCCGGGAATCCGCACCGGCTGCACGGACGGACGCGATCAATCACTTCAACAAGCGCGGCCGACAGATCCGAAGCCCTGTTCATGCCGCCCGAAAGCATGTGCAGCACATAACGAAGCGCCGTCTTTTCACCGACCCCGGGAAGCTTGCGGAGTTCGCCGACAAGCCTGACTATCGATTCTGGAAGACCTTTGTTCATTGAATGACACCAGCGCGGACGAACGGCCTCAGCGACCATCTTCCTCGACAGAGATCACGTCGCCGCCGAAAAGGCCGATTGTCCTGTTGACAACCGGATTAACCATCAAGCGATCCGCCAGGCTGGCCGGCTGACCGGCAGGGGCCTGCTGACCCGCAGGGGCCGGCTGACCGGCAGGGGCCTGCTGGACTGAATCCGGGTTCCGGGCAGGCGCCGCAGCCACTGGCTGGGCCGGGACGGGAGCCGGCGCGGGCGCGGCGGAAACCCCGGCGGCCTGGTTCAGCCTGGCCACGGCCTCGGCCACAGACCCACGGGCGGCCGCGCTGGAACCCCAGCGGCGACCGGCCGGCTGATCCGGCTGTGCAACGGGGGCTGCCTGCCCGGCAGGGGCCGGGGATGGGGCCGGCGCGGCAACCGGAACGGGTCTCGTTGATGCGACAGGCTCGACCGGGCGTGCAACGGGCTGTACCACTGAAGGGCGGGCTGGCGGCGGCGAAGCCGGCGACGCCAGTGGTGCCGGGGGCAAACCCGAAGCCACCTGCTCCAGGCGATCGACCAGTCCGGCCACGGACGAAAATGCGGACATCCTGGCGGCCTTCACGATTGCGGCCTGGGCCAGCAGGTCCGGGCTGCGGGAATCGGCGACCCGATCGGCGGCCGTTACGAACAGATTCAAAAGCGCGGCCAGGTGTTCCGGCGTCCGGTTGGACACCAGTTCAATCATCACGCCGATTTCCTGCTCCGTAAGGCCGGTTTCCCGCGCCGCGTCCGGACCAAGAAGCCTGACCCGCAGACACTCGGACAGGAAACGTGAAACGTCGCGAAGCACCTGCCTGGGTGGAAGCCCGCGATCGACCGCGTCCGACAATTCCCTGAACGCATTGGCGGCGTCTTCCTGCAACACCGCACCAAGCAGCCTTTCCAGGCTGCCGCGCGAACCGGTTCGAAGGATCTCGGAAACCGCGGCCGTGTCGATCGTGTTTCCCGCAAAGGAAATCACCTGATCAAGCAACGAACATGCATCCCGCAGGCTGCCGTCGGCTTCGCGCGCGATAACGCGCAGGGCCTCGGGGTCGGCCTCGATACCCTCGCGGGAAGCGATATATCCAAGGTGCTCGATCAGCGCCTGAAGCGAAATCCTCTTGAATTCAAAAACCTGGCACCTTGAAGCAATCGTTGCCGGAACCTTGTGAAGTTCGGTGGTCGCAAAAATGAACACGACATGCGGCGGCGGCTCCTCGAGCGTCTTCAGAAGCGCGTTGAACGCTTCGGTCGTCAGCATGTGGACTTCGTCGATGATGTAAATCTTGTTGCGGTCGCGTGTCGCTGCAAAGGCGACACCTTCCCGAAGTTCCCTGATGCTGTCGATGCCGCGGTTCGATGCGCCGTCGATTTCCTTTACGTCCAGCGAAT
>JAKPTZ010000040.1 GCA_029555025.1 Deltaproteobacteria bacterium | reverse complement strand
CCCAAGCGCCGACTGGAAAAACCAGGTCGAATTTCCCGACGACCCATTTCTGGGCGGAACCGGTTACGTTGGCTATGTCACCCCGGTTCCGCGGTGGATCAAGTTTGCGGTCCTGATGAAGGATCCCGGCAAGGTGTATTTTCAGGACAGCAGCAAGTACGAGTTTCACCAGCAGTTCGCGACCGAGCGCCTGGATCCCTTCAAGGGCATGACCACCGACGAGTTTTCCGCCGTCAGCCTTTATGAAAAGGATCAGCAGGTCATCCTGGGGGCAGTCCTTTACGCGCCCGGCGGCAAGCCGTCCGAGGTGGGGATCCAACTCGTGCGGATGGATCCGTATCACCCGGAAATGGTTCGACGGGTTTTTGAAACGGTCAGCGCCGCGGTGACGATGTCCGGCGAGACGGACGGCATCTTGGCCAACCCCTTGAAGTTCTTTTACTTCCCGACGTTCGAGCAACATCCGTCCGCAATGAAGTACAGGACATGGCTGGCCGAGCGCAACGTAATCGTGTCTTCGGTGGAACGATGGGCCACGGGCAGCCAGTGCTATTCCGATGGATGGGCCGTGGGGCGCCTGGCGGAAGTGGCCGGAAGCGAACTGGACGCCGCCTATGTTTCCGGCGACCTGTTGCCGACCGACATCGTCCTGACCGACGCGGTTCCGGCCGAGGTGCCTTTTGTGGCCGGCATCATCACTGCGACGGCGTCCACGCCGAATTCCCACGTCGCCCTGCTGGCGGATGCGCTGGACATTCCTTTTGCCTGGCTGGCCCTGCCGGCCGATCTGGATCACGCCCGATCGCTTGTCGGCAAGCGGGTTGCGATGTGGACCACAACCGAGTGGGATTCCACTTCCTGCCAGGTACACCTTCTGGATGCTTCGTCCCTTACGGACGATGACCTGACCGCGCTTCTGGGGACGAAGTCGCCAGGCAAACTGCAATTCAATCCGAAGCAGAAGAAAGGCGCATATTCGACGCCATGCGATGAAATCGGGCCGGCCGACATTGTCCATTTCGGCGGAAAGGCGGCCAACTACGGCATCCTGCGGGACGCGATTCCCGACGGCAGCCTGTACGCAATCGCCTTTTCGTTCGACCTTTGGGACGACTTCATGGGCCAGCCAATGACCGGCGGCACGCTGGGCCAGGCGATTGCGGCCAGGCTTGCGGCCCATGCGCAGTGGCCGGCCGACATAAAGACGCTGGATGCCGACCTTGCCGCGGTGCGCGGCATGATTACCGACGCGCCCTTCCCCGCCGACCTGCAGACGGCCGTCAAGGACGCCCTGGCCGGTTTCGATGCATCGACCAAGCTTCGATTCCGCAGTTCCACGAACGTCGAGGACTCGACCGAATTTTCGGGGGCCGGCCTTTACGACAGCTTCAGCGGCTGTCTTGGCGACGACCTGGATGCCGATTCGGACGGCCCGTCCCATTGCGACGGCGCCGAAGCGAAGGAACGCGGCGTGTTTCGGGCCATCAAAAAGGTCTATGCCAGTTTCTTTAACCGCAACGCATTCCTGGAACGGCTGCGCAGGCAGGTGGATGAATCGAAGGTCGGCATGGGGCTGCTGGTTCATTACTCGTTTCCCGATGCCCAGGAAATGGCAAACGGGGTCGCCATATATAAGCGTGACACCTACAGCCGGACTGCCACGCTTGTTACCCAGTTGGGTGCCTTATCTGTTGCAAACCCGGAGGGCGGCGCGCTTCCAGAGATTGCCAGCGTGTATGCGTACGATCAGATCGTGACGACATCGGTGACACAGGAATCGACCCTTGTCCCGATTGGCGGTCGGGTGATGACATGGGACTCGGATTACACGGCCCTTTTCTCGATGATCGAAAAGGTCGAAAAGCGCTGGGAACAGGCCACCGGCCGAAAGCAGAAGTCGCTTGACCTGGAATACAAGCGCGTGGATCCCGGGATACTTCGGATCAAACAGGTGCGTGAAGTTCCGGATGCGACGGCGGAGGGCGAGATTGACACGTACCTGATTGGAGGGGTGGCCGAATGGTGCACCTTCCAGGGCGAATACGGTGATGTCTATGGCACCCACCGGGTCAAGGCGCGGGCGACAATCCAGGTCAGGAGTGGCTTCGTGAAGGACTTTGAAAACGGCGCCTGGATTGAATCGATCAAGCTGGAATTCGCGATTGACGGGCAGGCAAGGACTGTCGAGCGACAGATTTCCGGCCAGCCCGACGTGACATGGACGCGCGAAACGGACTATGTGACCGTGGCCTTCCAGACGGGACAGGATTCGGATGTGGTTTCATGGCGATTGACTGTCACGCTTCCGACAAGGCGGCACGTCCAGGGGGGGCCGTTCATTTCGACCGACGACCTTGCGGCGTGGTCGGGGCTGGAAATGAAGACGGGGGCCGCGCGGCCATGGCTGGACTGGGAAGGCAATGTCACCGGGCGCGACACGGAGGTGGCGTCGCTGCACGCGTGCGGTGAAGGAACGCCTGTCGGAAAGGATCACATCAGGATTGATCGGCGGTATATCGATGGCGATGGGCATCAGTATGACATCGGATTCTGGTGGCCGCCGGCCCCGACCGGGATTACGGCCGGATACACGGCGCCGCTTGTGCAGTGGGAACAGACCGTGCTGACCGGATTCACGACGGAACCGATTACTCTGACCGGGTGGTGGTCGCGCAGCCAGCGCCCTGGTCACCACAACTTCAGCGAGGACTATGCGTTCGAGCCGCGCCTGGAGGCCGGGCTGGCGCCCGCGACGCTGGCCGAACTGGAAGAGGCAGATATTGCAGTCATTTATTACCTTGCAACATATCCCCAGGGCGATGATCCGGCACCATCGGGCCAGCTTTGCATCGAACACCTGGACAAGACGATGACATGCGGCAGCATGGTTTATCCGTACTGAACCAAGCCTGGACGAATCCGGTGGGCGGGCGAATTTTCATTCGCCCTTACAAATCGGGGGGGAACAGATTTTCGCGTGGGTGGGTGGTCAGGGGGAAACCCTCTTGAAGGTGTGACTGGTGACTTTCTTTGTCTTCGTCACATTCAACAGGCAATCGGCCAGCGAGACCGTTGGAAGTTCGGCACCCGGCTGATCCGGCCAAGGAACAGCGCCCACGACCATGATGGAGCAGGTTCCGAATTCCTGGGAATCCAGCAAGACGGCGAAATCCCGACTGAAATGGTGGTGAGCCGGCCGATAAACCAACTTCCAGTAATCGGTTACGTCAAAAGCTTTCCCGTCGAGCGTGCCGGTTGCTGAGAAAAAGATTCCGGGCTCGGTCGATGCCATGCTCATGCCGATGCGAAGCTCCAGAACAATCTGGCCGCCTTCAAACCCGATTGTGTGAATCTGCCGATCAACATTGTCATACGTGCAGGAATCGAATCTGCGTCGATCCATCCAGTCGGCGCAGGACGACTCGCAAAGAACCATCGATCCAGGCGAGCCGGTGCCGTCAAGCGTCGTTGTCGATGCCCATTGAGACATCTCGAATTCCCAGGCGGCACCGAAAATCATCGGCTGCTTGTATTGAAAGCCCCATTCGCCGGCGCGAACGGTACCCTGCCCCGAATGGGACGGGCCACCGACTCCGGGGGCGAATTCAACGCAGAACGGAAGAACCATCGAAAGGCCCTCGCCAACTGTGGGAACAGGATAAGTGCCGGGAATGAGCCGAATCCTTGACTTCCTTGCCATCGATTCCCGCAAAGTCAGCGATTCATCGAACGGCCAACAGTACGTGGCGGTTTCGGTAACGTTGATCTGACCTGTCCACCCCTGGTCACCGACATACTCGGGAACGCCGTCCGCGCAAGGTCCGGGCAGGACATCGGTTCCGGCATCCCCTGCGACATCGGCGGCATCGGCAACCGCGTCGGAATCGACCGAATCCGGTTCCATGGCATCCGAGTCGGCGACATCTTCGCGGCCGGGATCGGCGGCATCCGGATCGACCTGGTCCGACTGGCCGTGGTCGATGGCATCGACGCCAGGAAGATCTTCGGCATCGTCCCCGACGTCAGCAGCATCCGGCGCCCCTTCGTCTGCCTGGGCGTCCTGATCGACATCCACCGTGTCGATTCCATGGTCGCCGCCGGGATCCGTACCTGGATCGGAAACCGAATCGTGGTCGTCAACATCGGTCATGCCATGATCCGACGCGACATCGCGGCCGCCATGGTCGGCCGGATCCACAGTGTCGATTGCCGAAATATCCTCGGCGACATCTGCGAGGTCACCAACGACAACATTCCCGCCGCATCCGGCCGCAAAAGCGGCAGCCATGCAAAGGAACGCCAGGAAGACGAAGGATTTTTCCATGGATTTACCTGCACCGGGTTGCATGAAGAATAACAGATACCCGGATTGCGGCAAATGCCTGCGGGGCGCGCGCGAATTTTCGCGCAGGCGGGCGAATTTTCATTCGCCCTTACGGAACGGGGGGCGGATCGCATCAGCCAGGAGTTGGACACAAGGGTGTAAGAATTCAGGGGGTTTGTTTGATGATGGCGCCCAGGCCTTCGGAAGACCGGCACATGCCATCGACGCACGTGGCGAAGAACGGACCCCGCATCATGCAGGCAACCGCCGGACAGTACTGCCCGCGGCCCTGGCACCGGGCGGCCTGCCAATCCTTCAGACGCGCGGCAAAGTCCCGATTAAGGGCATTGCCGCATCCGCACTGGCCGCCACAGCATGACCCGTCAACGTGGCAGGAAATCACGCAGTCCTGATGACCGGTGCAGCCACGCATCTCCTGTTCCGACCTGGCCAACGGGGGACAGCTTGACTTGGAGTGGTAGTCCTCCCATGACGGTGCGGGAACCGGCTTTTCCGGGCTGGGCGGCGTTTCCCGACGCTGTGGCGATTGAACCGGATCCTGCTGCTGGCGCTGTTGAATTTCCTTCAACAGCCTTCGTCGCTGCGCGGCATGCTTCCCGGTGATTTCGTAACGCTGACCTTCCCACGCGATCTCCATGACCGCGGGGTCATAAACCCCCGAAAACGAACCGGAAAGCGTTGTCGCCCGGACTTTTTCGCCATCACAGGAGAACCGACCGCTTACCGCCATGTCGGAAAAGGTCCACGAAAAGCGACCACGGTCAAAACGAAGCTTCCACTTGCCGCGAACCGGACCTGCGGGGCTGATACCGCCGTCAAGATCAGACATGCTTATAAATGAAGCTCCGGCGGGCAACAGGCACGGCCTGGGCCTGGGCCGCAGAATCGCCCCGGGAAATTCGTCCTCGGGCCCCGCGACAACCGGGGCGGAGCACGCCAGCGACAGGAACATGGCAGTCGCAATAAGGACAGGTCGAATCATGGCTTCCTTTCGGGGCCGGGGATCACTCCTCGCCCATGAACGGGTATCGGAAATCCTTCGGGGAAACGAACGCTTCCTTAACCGTGCGCTGCGATGTCCAGCGAATCAGGTTCAGGTACGAACCGGCCTTGTCGTTCGTGCCGGAGGCACGGGCGCCGCCAAACGGCTGCTGACCGACGACCGCGCCAGTGGGCTTGTCGTTGATATAGAAATTGCCCGCCGCATGACGGAGTGCCTTCGCGACCTTCATCGCCGCATAGCGATCCTCGGCGAAAACGGCGCCGGTAAGCGCGTAGATCGACGTGGTGTCGCAAAGCCGCAGGGTGTCGTCCAGATCCTTGTCCTCGTAAACATAAACGGTCAGGACCGGTCCGAAAATTTCCTCCTGCATCAGCTTGAAGCGTGGGTTGGTCGTCACGACAACCGTCGGCTCGATGTAGTAGCCGACCGAGTCGTCAAACTTGCCGCCGCACAGGATTTCGGCTTCCGGGGACGCCTTTGCGTATTCGATGTAACCCTTGTGATCCGCGAACGCGCCCTTGTCGATGACGGCGTTCATGAAATTGCGGAAGTCCATCGGACTGCCCATCTTGATCTGGC
>JAKPTZ010000087.1 GCA_029555025.1 Deltaproteobacteria bacterium | reverse complement strand
CTGCTGATCACCGACGTGATCATGCCTGGACTTAACGGTCGGCAGGTGGCTGATGAACTGCGCCAGTACCGACCGGAACTGCCGGTTCTTTTTTGCAGCGGCTACAGTTCGGATCTCCTGAAGAACGAATACATGTTAAATATACAGGGTCTTGTGATTCAAAAGCCCTACAGGTCGACAGACCTGATCGCTGCGGCGGCCAGGCTTCTGAACTCGCCGTCCGCGCGGACTCACGAGACAACTGACGAAAACTGACGCTACCTACCCAGTGAGGAAGTCATGAAAATCAGGTTGCTGGCCGGATCAATGCTGTTGGTGTGCGCGTGCTCGGGCAGCATGGCCCCTTCGAGCGTGCTTCAAAGCCAGGACGACGGACCGGTCGTCGTGGTGCCGCCTTCGCTTGGCGCAGCGGCGTGGGAGAAGGATCGGGCCGCCACCTGGGCAGACGTAGACCGGCTGGTCGATGAACAGAAGTACCAGTCAGCCCTGCAGATTGTCGAGGAAATCGTCACCGCGGCCAGACAGCAGGGCGACGCGCCGGAACAGGTCAGGGCGCTCATCCGTCGCGTCGGTCTTGAGATTTCGCTGAATCGCAACGAAGACGCGGTCAACCATCTGATCGGCAGTGTCGAAACGTGGCCGCAGGATCTGGTTTCCAGGACCCTGCTGGGACTGTATCTGGCCGAATCCCTCAACCAGTACAAGGGCTTCTATTCCTGGGAAATCAATCAGCGCCCGACCCGTGAGGATGCGGACCTGAAGGATGTCAGGACCTGGTCCGCGGACCAGATCTCCGACCGCGTCATGTCCATCCTTTTTGAACTCTGGAGCTGGAGGGACGCCCTTGTCGACGTGCGGATCGAGACAGTAAAAGAGTTTGTCAGGCCGGACACATACCCGGACAAGGTACGCGGGACGCTCGCGGACTCGGTCGCTTACATGCTGGCCGACAAGCTGGCCGACTCGTCCCTGTGGACTCCGGCGGAGTCGAACGGACTCTGGAGGCTGGACATCGAAAAACTGATGGCGCCGGCTGCCCGCGCGCCACTGTCGGCGCCCCCCGCGGAAAACCACCCGCTGGAAACCCTTTCGCTGATCCTCAGGGATCACCAGGCCCTCAAGGAATCCCGTGGTCTGACGGATTCGGCCTTCGACGCCCGGCTGGTGCTGACAAATACCCTGTCCTCTCATTCCGGTTCCCTTCCGGCATGGAATACCTACCTGATCGAATGGCTTACGAAGCGCCTGGCGGTAAAACCAGACTTCGACTGGTGGGCCGAGGGCATGTATGTGCTTGCCGACATGACCCGCAATGTCGATAAGGACGACAGCCAGATACATGCCCGCAGGATAGCTCTCGAATGCGTGAAGGGCCGACCGGGTTCGGACGGGGCCAGCCGATGCAGGAATCTCGTGACCCAGATCGAGGCGCGTCAGATAGGGTCTCTTTCATCCCGCGCCAACGCCAGACCGGGGCAGGAGTTCATTTCCGTCTCGGTCAGAAACGTGGACCACCTCTGGTTCAAGGCCTGGAAGGTTGACTACGGCAAGGCACTGTCCGGCCCGAAGGTCAGGGATCCCCAGAACGCCATCATCGAAAGTTTCCGGAACACCACATCCCTTCAGAAACCCGATCTGACCTGGGACATCGCGGTCACCGATCCCGGCAACTTCCGCGACCATACGCTCAGACTGGCGCCACCCATCAAAGAAAAAGGCGCCTGGGTGATACAGCTTTCGGCAAACCGTGAATTCTCAAAAGAGGACAACGTCATCCAGAACATCCTGGTGTACCTGGACGGGCCGATTGTCGTCACGGAGTTCGATCAGTCGCGTCAGGACCGCACGATACGCGTGCTTGACGGCGAATTCGGAAGTCCGATCGCAGGCGCAAGAATCCGACTCTTCTCGGTCTCCTGGCAAAGAGGCGAGGCGGCGTTGAA
>JAKPTZ010000060.1 GCA_029555025.1 Deltaproteobacteria bacterium | reverse complement strand
TACACGTTGTGATCAGGATGGAAGCCAAGACCGACACGGGCGGCCAGAGTCGGCACGAAACGGCCGTATGGCCACAGGTTGACTTCAAAGTCGGTCACCCAGGAATACGATGGGAACCCCACGCCGGTGTGTATATCGAACCATCGTCCGGTGCCGACACCGACCTGAACCAGCCCGCCGACACCCTGTGACGCACGATACAGATCCAGGCCGCCGGAAAGCCGCGCCTGGAAGGAAGCACGCTTGCGCCGCAGATCCATCTTGTCCTTGTCCGCGCCCGAAGCGGCGGAAGATGCCTTGTCCTTTTCACGTTTTTCGACAGCCGGGCGGGCGAGCTGGCCACCGGCCACGGTTATCGTCATCTCGGAACTGGTGTTATGTTCAATGGTCCTTCGTTCAACCGTCGGGCGGGCGCCACATTCGACCGATATTTCATGTTCAACAGCAAGAAGCTGACCTTTCCATGGGGTCTTACCCTTCGCTTCGCCATCGACTTTAAGATTTCCCCGGCATGGCGTCCCATCGGCCGTCCGGGTCATGACGGCAAGAGTCCCATACTTGGCTTCCAGGGACTTGTGGACATCAATCACGCGACCGGCAATCACATTGACCGTGTCGCCGACCCGCCCGTATCCAGGCAAATCCAGGTTCAGAATGTGCGTGCCTTCCTTGACCGGCCTTAACAGGGCCGGCGTCCTTTTGCCGGTATCCTTTCCATCAAGCGTGATGACCGCACCGGACGGTTCCGAGCTTATCTTGATGCCGCCGAAATCCTCGACAAGCGCAAACGATTCACGAATGGACTGGCCGTCCTTCACGACCACGTTCCGCCGAATCGGCTTGAACATGGATTTGCGAACCTCGATTCTGTGGTCGCCTGAAAGAAGCTGGGAATCACGATAAGGGGTCTTTCCGACCGGTTTGTCATCGACAAACACCTCGGCGCCGGATGGCGTGCTTGAAACTTCGATTTCACCGAAAGCCGGCGGCAGTACCAGTTCGATCGTGGAACCGTCCGAGGTCAGTTCGAACTCGTGGCGGGCGACGTGAT
>JAKPTZ010000025.1 GCA_029555025.1 Deltaproteobacteria bacterium | reverse complement strand
TGGGGCGGGGCCCGGTTCTGTGCCAGCGGCCGGCGGGCCCGCGGGCCAGGCGTCATCGGAAGCGTCCGCGACGCGCCCTGCCCCGTCGGGATCGCCGGCGTGGCAGCCCCCCGATTTGCTGGATATCCTGCGAAACAGGTTCAAGTTCCAGGACTTCAGGCCACATCAGGAGGCCGTCTGCCGGTCGGTCGCCCTGGGCCACAACTCACTTCTGGTCATGCCGACCGGAAGCGGCAAGTCGCTTTGTTACCAGCTTCCCGGAATCGCCCGCGGCGGCACGACGCTTGTCATAAGCCCGCTGATTGCCCTGATGGAAGACCAGGTAACCCATCTGAGCGACATGGGCTTCAATGCGCGGTGCCTGCATTCGGGGCTTTCGCGCGAGGATTCAAGGAACGTCTGCAAGGAGTACCTGGCCGGGGTTCTGGACTTCTTCATGATTGCGCCCGAGCGCCTGTCCGTGACGGGCTTCCCGGAGATGCTGGCAAAACGGCCGCCGGTCCTGATCGCCGTTGACGAGGCCCACTGCATCAGTTCATGGGGACATGACTTCAGGCCGGACTACCGCCTGCTGAAGGACCGGATTCCGATGCTGATGCCTGCGCCGATACTGGCGATGACGGCAACGGCGACGACGAAGGTCCAGGACGATATCTGCGAGCAGCTCGGGATACCGAAGGCGGTGCGGTTCATCCACGGATTCAGGCGTGACAACCTTGCGATTGAGATGATGGAGGCGCCGCGGGCTTCCAGGCTGGAAGAGACGGCCAGGGTTCTTTCGAATCCGGATCGCCGGCCGGCGATTGTGTATGTCCCAAGCCGCCGGGAGGCCGATGAAACGGCAAAACATCTTTCCAGGCTGTTCGAATGTGAACCGTACCATGCCGGGATGAAGGCGGCACGGCGCAAGCAGGTCCAGGACGCCTTCCTGGGCGGTTACATCGACGTGATCGTCGCGACGGTAGCTTTCGGCATGGGGGTCGATAAGTCCGACATCCGGACGGTCATTCACATGGCGATGCCGGGCTCGGTCGAGGGCTATTACCAGGAAATCGGGCGTGCGGGCCGCGACGGGCTGCCTTCCAGGGCGCTGCTTTTCTTTTCGTGGGGCGACCGGAAAGTTCACGAGAGCTTCTTTGAAAAGGACTACCCACCGCTGGCGACCCTGATTTCCATCAGGAACATGATTCCGCCGACCGGAATCGATCGCGAGGCGCTGATTTCCACGTGCGGAATCGACGCGGAAACGGCCGAAAACGCACTGGCAAAACTGTGGATTCACGAAGGCATCACCGTCGATGAAAACGACCGGGTGTTCCAGGCCGCCGGGGCGTTCAAGACAACGTACGACACGATAAGGGCACACCGCGAAGCCCAGATCGACCTTGTACACGACCTGGTCAAGGGCGCGGAATGCCGGATGGCGCGTCTGGTGAAGCACTTCGGGGAACGCGGGGATTTCCGGTGCGGCATGTGCGACAACTGCGCCCCGGACGCGGCACTTTCGCGGCGGTTCAGGCCGGCCGATGCGCGTGAACTGGAAATGACGGCGGCGATCCTGGGGGCGCTGAAGGCATCGGACGGCCAGGCCACCGGAAGCCTTTACAAGCGCCTGGTGCCGTCGGGAAACCCCGATCGAAGCTGGTTCGAACACCTGATGTCGTCACTGGGGCGGATCGGGCTGGTCCGTTTCCAGGATGACCAGTGGCAAGGCGACGATGGCAGGATTGTAAACTTCAGACGGGCGCACATCACGAATTTCGGGATGCAGATGGAAAATCCCGGCCCGGAGGACATCAGTGTCGAGGAGACGCCCGAGAAGCTGGCTGGCGCATCTCCGAAGAAACGGTCTTTCACAAAGAAGCGATCGGGCGGGCGGGCGGCGGCCGGTGCTGGCGGACCGACCGGGGGAGCAACCCGGGGCACATCCGTTGGCGCACCTGGGGCCGGCACCGGCGATGGTTCCGACAGTTCCTCGACTCGCTTCGATCGCCTGGGGCATGCCATCGACGATGTCGACGGCTCCGACGATAAAGACATCGTGGCCATGCCCGATAAGCTGCTTCTGGCGCGCCTGAAGGCCTGGCGCCTGGATATTGCCCGGAATCACGGCATCCCGGCGTTCCGCATACTGACCGACAAGTCCATCCGGCAAATCGCCATCGATAAACCGACCACCGTCGAGGCGCTTGGCAGCATCGCCGGCATTGGCCGCCGCTTCCTGGACGAACACGCCCACGACATCCTGAAGCTGATCGCACGGGACTGACTCGTTACCATACCCACCCACGCCTGAACTCAAACCGCACCCACGCCTGAACTTTTTCGGGTACAACACATCCGTCCGCTGCTCCGCCTGATGCCTTGAGACGCCGAAGCTTCGGCCAGGGCGCCTCAATCGCCCCTGGCGCACGACCATCCGGGACTTCCATTTTGTATAATCTTGATTATACTAATCGTAATTAGACAAAGGAGGCTTACATGGCTTTCTTCAATCGAAAAGTGGAGTTGCGTTTTCTGGCAGATCAGGCTCGCAATGACCGTGCTGCCTTAACTGTGCTGTATGGCCGCAGAAGAACCGGCAAAACATCCCTGCTGCGCCATTTCGCGCAGGGGCGCCGCGCGGCCTTTTTCGTTGCTGACCAGGGCTCGGCCGCCGACCAGCTCGCGACGTTTTCACGCGTTCTGTTTGACGCGCTCGGCGAAACCGCCCTTGCGGGAACGACATTCCAATCCTGGGAAGCGGGACTGCGCTTCGCCGGGAACCGCGCGAAAAGTGAACCACTTCTGCTTGTCCTTGATGAATTCGGATACCTTTGCCAGTCCGATCCTTCACTTCCATCGGTTCTGCAAAGACTCTGGGATTCTGACCTCAGGGAGACGCGACTTCACCTGGTGCTTTGCGGGTCTTACGTGTCATTCATGGAACGCGAGGTTCTTGGCGCAAAGAATCCGCTTTATGGGCGACGGACCGGCGAGTGGCTGCTTCTGCCTTTCCGCTTCAACGACACGCGCGAATTCTTCCCGACAGCCACTCCCGACGACATGGTGACTGTCTGGTCAATCCTGGGCGGAATCCCCGCATACCTGGAACGGTTCGACCAGGCTTCCGGAATCGGCCAAAATATCCTGGACAGCATCCTGACCCGCGGAACCCCGCTCTACAACGAACCAAGATTCCTGATGATGGAGGAACTGCGCGATCCGCACATCTACTTTTCCATCTGCCACGCCGTGGCTTTTGGAAGGACCACCCCCAATGAGATTGCCCAGGCCGCTGGACTTACCGATCGAACCGTCGCCGGACGCTACATGGACACATTGCGCGAAATGCGGATCCTGGAACGAATGACGCCAGTCACGGAACGCAATCCAGAAAGAACGCGACGCAGTCGTTACCGCCTTGCCGATCCGTTCTTCAGGTTCTGGTTCAGGTTCGTGCTGCCCAACCACAGCGCCCTGGAGTCCGGCGACCCCGTACATGTTCTGGAATCAAAGGTGTTGCCGCACCTGGACAAGCACGTCTCAATCGGTTTCGAGGATATCTGCCGCCAGCATGTCCAGGATCTGGGCCGCGCGGGAGCCCTGCCCGCCCGCTATGACCGCGTGGGATCGTGGTGGCGTCCGAATGCCGAAGTCGATGTAGTCGCGATTGCCGACGAAGGCTCCCTGCTGATGGGCGAATGCAAGTGGAGCATCAATCCCGTCGGAACCGACGTCCTGGACTCTCTGATGGCCCGTCGGGAAGGCATCGAAGCCGACCTTGGGCACAAGCCGTCGACGACTACATTCGCCCTGTGGTCGCGATCGGGCTTCACACCAGCCCTGAAGCGCCGGGCAGCCGCAGAAGGAATCCTGACATTCGATCTGACCGATATCGTCCCGTGATGCAGCCAATGGTTTCGGCCTTCGACAATTGCCCCCATGTCGCTCACAGACGGACAGTCCCAGTCTTTGGCCCGATGGTGCCGGCCAGGGGCATGTGAATGGACGAAGTCATTGCAATCACGAGTTCCTGGCAACGATTCTTGAAATCAAAGAGGCAATAAGGGGGTGGCGATCATTATGAATTGGGGTTGGGGGGACGCCTTCCGCATTTCACTTAGTCTTTCGGACGCTTTGTGAAATCTGCTGCGGATGGCAAGGCATCGATCCCTGTCCAAACTTGTAATCTGTGAAATCGTATATCGACTTGAGAAGATGCTTTCCTGCTCGCTGGATTTCAAGAATCCCTTGAAAATCAGTGCAGTCTGGACTGGAGGAACATCGCCATTTCCAAAATCCGCCTGCGATATTCCCGGGGCCAGTGGACGCAGGGATTCAACCCAGAACGGCACATCAAGCTTCTGACAACCATTGCCTTCTTCATCGATCGTTTTCGCAATGCCTTCAAAGACTTCAATCAACACCCCGGCTTCATCGACAGAAGCACGAATGAAGTCCTGGTACGATGGAGACCGGGCAACCCAGACCTTGCGCATCGCGATCATTCCGTCATGACCCGAAGTTTCTGAATTTCCTTCGGGTTTCGAATCTTTGCCTGCCGCGACACGGTTCAACGTGTTGAATACGGCCACATCACCCCAGGACCGATTTGCGATGGTCACCCGATTATTCGCCGTAACATCCTCACTTGCCAAACTGATTGAATTCTTGAGATGGCTCGTGAAAATGTCAGCAAATGCATCACCCTTTCGCGCCTTTATATCCATTGTCGATGAAGCAAAGAACCTGGCGTTCTTCAGTATCAACTCGGACGCCTTCCTGTTATTGGATCCGTGGCTCCAGAAGGCGTCAAACCTGGTTGACTCCCCGAAAATGTCCACCAAATCGCGAATGGCCTTTTCGGCCTTAAGACCACCCGGTACCTTGGCTCCGTCAAAGGTCATCCCGACGGTCGAAAAGCGATCCGGACTCTTCCCGATGACAACAAAATTGCGAAAGCTTCCAGGCTTGACATTCAGATCCCGGAAAAGATGGATTGCATCCCAGAATGTCTTCCCGGAACGGCTGCTGCATCCGGTATCAAGACCCGCCAGGAATTGTTTCGCCGCCTCAAGTGAGACAAAGCCAACTTTTCCATCCTGGGTGGTTGTTGCATATATTGGCCGGCATTGGTCGGATCCTTTGACGCCGTCACTGTGTGCGACGATGGCAAACCGCACGCTCACACCGGATTTTTCAATGTCACTGATGTTCAAGTCGTCCAGGGCCTTCCGAAAGGCCTCAACCGCCTCCGCATTCTGTCGGGAAATATCAAGGGCAACAATTAACTCAAGCCCCCTTCCGGCGCGCTGGCTGTTCTTGTCATCGGTGTCACCACCTGCCTGCGTTGACTCTTCAGTCGGAACCTGCCGCCAGGCTGGCACCAGTACCTGATGATAAATCCTTT
Source organism: Deltaproteobacteria bacterium (assembly GCA_029555025.1). Taxonomy (GTDB): domain Bacteria; phylum Myxococcota_A; class UBA9042; order DTJE01; family DTJE01; genus JAGOFO01. Next base: position 3,923 of record JAKPTZ010000025.1, on the reverse strand, counting down.
GATCGAACTCGATCCCGTCGCCGAAGATTTTTGTATCCAGGATCGGGAAATACGATGGATGAATCTTGCTGCCCGGCACATCACCGAACTTAATAGTAACGCAGGGAGAACCTTCACCCCGCGAGGCACGATCTGCATCATCCTCGCTGCAATATCCATTCAGACTTGATTCGTGAGCGACTTGGGTAGGTCGATGCATACCCAGACGAGAGGACCAGATGGTCAGGTCGTCGGAAGCAATCCAGCCCTTCTTCCCGCTGTCGGCAGCGACCTTGTACCAGATGGCCTGGCCTGCCCCACCCGGACATTCCGTCCGAAACCGACCATTCAACTGACGCTCAACCGGCCGGATCTGGCCCGACTTCGCATCCAGGCAAATGGCATCAAGAATTTTCAGTGGCAGGATAATCGGGGACTCCCACCCGGCATCGGCGCCGGTGGCACCGGGCTCGACACGGGCCCTTGTTCCTTCAACACTGATGAATGCGTAGTACGGCGTATCCGGAACGGCGACTGCCAATGGCGCCTGGACGGCCTCCCCCGCCGAGCCATCCGACTGGGCAAATGCCGAAAATCCGAGCAGAAATCCGGCAAGAACAGGCAAGAAACAGAATTGAACCCGAGTCAAAAAACTCATACATCCTCCATTCCGAAGTTATCTTCTGACCGAATGGATAACACCTGCGTCGATGGATGTAAATCTTGAAGATGTGCGGGGAGGACTGAAATTTGAACGGCAAAAACGTATTCAATTGCGGTGAAGGCGCCTGAAGCCGAGCCAGACGGCGGCGACACAGACGACCAGGGCGATGATGGCGGGGGCAAGGACGGTGCGGCCGGACTCGCCGCCAAAAGCGACACTCCACAGCATCTTTGCGGCAGCGATGAACACGATGACGCCGATTCCCAGCCACAGGCTGCGCTTCCAGAAGGCAAAGACCAGGCCGGCCAGCGAAACGGGCACAAGCGACGTCAGCAGGATTTTCCAGGCGCCCCAGTCTCCGGTCAGGTATTCCTGCTCCATCTTCAGGAAGGTTGCAACCTGGGGGTCGATGACGGCTGGCGCCGGGAACCAGAACATGCTGGTCAGGACGGCGAAGAGCGTGCCGAACACCCCGGCCCAGCTTCTGCGGTAAGCGAAAAAGCAAAGCGGAATCAGGAACAACGGCCGGATGTACCAGCTTGCGACGTTGTGATGGCGCGCAAACACCCACTGCATGAAGGCGTCGGACACGAAAGCGGCCACGACAAATGCGATCGTCAGGACGACAAATCCCACCGCCAGACCCAGGTCCAGCCGTTTCGATGTTGTGCGTTCCATGGCAAGCCCCGCGAACCAGTTATTGGAAGTTTCACTTTGCTGGCCCGCACAGTCAATTCCTGGCGGGCAAAACAGGCTCCACTAATGAATTGTGAATAGATTCGTGAATAGAATAATCCGAAGATAATCCAAACAAAACCGATTCTTAACAGACTTAGTGAATAGATTGATGAATAAATGCCGGCGCCATTCACCGGAGAATCAGCGTCCGATGAGCACTTCGGCCGGAATGCCCAGGCCGGCGTGAAGTCGGCGGATCATGGCGAGACTCAACGGACGACGCCGCGAAAGAACCTCGGAAACCCGCCCGCGTGACCCGATATAGGGCTCGAGCTGGCGCCGCGTCAACCCCATCTGGTCCATCCGGAACAAAAGCGCGTCCACTGGGTCCGGCGGCTCGATTGGGATATTCACACGTTCCCAGGCCTCGACCAGGGTAGCCAAAATATCGAGTTCATCCGCCTCTTCCGTACCGTCAGGCGCATTCCACAGCTCACCGATACGCTTCAAAACCGCCGCGTGATCCTCGATTGTCTTGATGGGACGAATGTCCACGGTCATACCTCTTTCACGTCAATCCGGTCGTACTCTTCATGGGTTCCAATAAACCGGATAAACACAATTCTTGCCCGATAGTGAACCGCAACAACCAATCGAAACCTGTTACCGCTGATATTGAAAACGACCCTGTCATTGCCAACAAAACTGGCAGTTCGATAGTCGGTTCTCACATCCGCGGGGCTCGACCAGTCCGCCTTTGCCACGGCATCAAACCAGGCGCGCAAAGGTTTCTCGGAAGCACCACGACCTGGCCGATTCCAAAACTCAACGAGCGTTTTCCTGGCAATCACTCTCATTGCGGATCCTACAGTGTTCCCAATTTGGGATCAACTCCAATCGCGAAAAGTTGGCTTAGACACGCTGAAGCAGGAAGACCTTAGTCGAAGCAAAAATCTGTTCGTTTCAAACAGGCGGGAATGAATCTGGAAACGCACCAGAATATACGATGGGAATCGTCAACAAATAATTGAATGAATGCCGGAGGCTAGCGGCCGAGTTTCAGGCCGCGGGGGATGATGACCAGGGCTGCGATGCCGCTGCAGCCGACAACGATGGCGCCGGCGAGCACGGTCGTGGCGCTGCCGAAGATATCGGCGAAGGTCCCGGCAAGGAAGGATCCGGCGGGCATCATCGCCCCCCAGACCAGCGCCTGGACGCCCATGACGCGACCGCGCACGTCGTCGCCGACGCTTGTCTGGATAAGGGCGTCGGTTCCGGAAAAAAACGTCGTCATACCGATACCGACCGGAAGCAGCACGAACAGGGCCCCGACATATGAATGAATCTGGGAAAACGCGATGGTAGCCACACTGAAAGTCAGCAGTGCAGCGGCCAGGACCAGCCGGCCATCGCGAACGCGCCGCGCCGAAGCCAGACCAAGCGCCCCGATGACGGATCCGATGCCGCTTGCCGACATCAACACGCCGAAACCGTCGGCCCCGACACCGAAATTATCCTTTGCAATCGCAGGCATAAGGACGACATAAGGCCAACCGAAGACTCCCATGACGAACGTCAACCCCATCAGCGGCAGCACCCCGGGGGTACGTCGGACCGCGGCGAAACCAGCCAGCGTGTGACGCCACGAAAAGCCCGAATCGCCCTGCCCCGTCGCGACTTCGGGAAGCATCCGCATCGACGCGAGCGCCGCAAGCAGCGCCCCGAAGCTGAGCCCGTTCACCAGGAAGCAAATCCCGGTGCCCCAGGCGGCGATAATCAGCCCGGCCATCGCGGGGCCGACGATGCGCGCGCCGTGAAACACCGATGAAATCAGGCCGATCGCATTCATCAGGTCCTCGCGGCCGACCATCTCGATGGTGAACGACTGGCGCGCCGGGGCCTCGAATCCGGAATTGATGCCCAGGATGACGGCCAGCGTCATGATGTGCCAGACCTGGACGGCACCGGTAAACACCAGGACAGCCAGACTCAGGGCCAGCAGGGCCTCGATGGACTGTGTGAAATAAAGGATCCGGCGCTTGGGATACCGATCGGCCAGGACGCCGCCCCATGTGGAAAAAAGGAAGATTGGCAGTGTTTCCGCGACCATCGTCAGGCCCAGCATCGACTTGGACCCCGTCATTTCATAGACGAGCCAGGACTGGGCCGCGTTGTGCATCCACAGGCCGACCAGCGAAATCATCTGGCCGAAGAAGAACAGACGATAGTTCCGGTGGCGAAGGGACGCGAATATGGACGGGGTTATTCCCATTCGATGGTGCCGGGGGGTTTGCTGGTCAGGTCCAGGGTCAGGCCGCTGATCCGGGGGAGCTTTTCGATGCCGCGGCGGATTTCGTCGATGACGACAGGCGGCAGTTCGGCCGCGGTCGCGGACATGGCGCGTTCGGACTTGATCGGGCGGACGATGACCAGTTCGCGGCCGACGCCGTTAATCTTCAGGGGAACCATCGCGGTCGGGCACTGCCAGATGCAGTCGTACAGGTGATGATGGCGCAGGGCGTCCATCACGATCTGGTCGGCTTCGCGCAGCAGGTCCAGGCGGTCGCGGGTCATATAACCCTCGACGACTTCGACGGTTTTC
>JAKPTZ010000016.1 GCA_029555025.1 Deltaproteobacteria bacterium | reverse complement strand
CTCATCAATTACGCCGACTTCGCATCCGGATGCCGCATACAAGAGGAAGATTGACAATACCACGTATTCTAGACGGCTCATTCAAAAATACTCCTTCCTCGATTCCCAGGGACACAAGGGATAAATCTCATACCCTTCACACTCAGGGCCCTCAATGCAACCACAATCCCAGAATACGCTCCAAACGATCATGAGTGTTCCATTTATGGTTTGGTAATAACACGTCAATCCTTTGCCCGTCTCAAGACAGCACGATTCGTTGAAAGAGGCGTCACAAGGGCACCCTTCTTGAGGTGCATCCCCGCAGACAAAAGCGTCCGATGAAGCATCTTCAGGAATATCGCCATAGTCCTCGATGTCGCTGACATGCTCATCGTCAGCATCGGCAAGGTCTTCACACGAATCGACGGGAATATCGATTTCATCAATGATATCAACCATCTCGTTCGGGTCGAATGCATCCACGACGACATCGCATTCCACGGACTCTATAATCATGTCGCCCCTGTCGGCGGGGGGCGCAGAGCACGAAGCCAGAAGCAGTAACACCGTGACAGTAAAAACGAATTTGTTTACAGATTTCCATCTGGCCATGATTCATGCCTCCCTGCAAATGGATATCGTCAGGACAATCTTCAGTCCATCACATTGATGTCCCCACAAAGAAATCCCCTCACAAGACCAATCTTTCGACAAATATAGTCCTCCATGACTCGAAAATCCGAATGGACGGTAAACGAAGTATCAGGAGACCCGTCGGCATGCGGGTAAAAATACAGGCCTTCCGTTTCAGAACTGACGGACAGCGGTGTTACTGCAAAAACGTTGTCAATCGTTGAATCACTGTAGATGCTTGGACTTGAACCGCTTCTCACAGTCGCCCATGCATCCTGAAAGTAATCACCCACAAGACGGGGGGAAGAATCTGGAACGTATTGAATGTAAAAACCTGTGCTTCCCGGTGGCGTTGATCTGCTGACCAGCGTGCTGAATACCACTTTCGCTCGATTTCCATAATCACTGTTGTGGGCCAAATGGCCGATCATGAAATGGCCTTTGAAATCTGCTGAGGGTACCCCTGTTGTATCCCGTACCGTTCGATACTCCAGGAAAGGCTTTCCGTTGGTTTCCTGGGCATCTCCAAATGTCGTCCACTGCCATCGGTTCAACCCATAATTCAACACGTAGAATCGCATCTTCTTTGAGACTGACGGAAGTATCGCAACAGTCCGCTTCTCGCTTGCATACCATCCCGATACAGCGTCATCCGGCCACGCCTTTGCCACAGGGCCTTGGGCTCCCGGAATCGGATTTCCATTGGCGTCAAGAAGGGCACCTTCGTAGTACCAGGAAGAGCCATTCCACCCGAAGGAACGAAAATATCCATCCCTGGCAAGGTACATAAGTCCGAGGGCCCTTGAGGTAACGGACTGATACCTTACGACAAGCTCTGGCCCATGGTCAGAGAGTTGGGCACCGCTTCCGTCGCCAGGATAGAAACTGTCCACGAAATCAAGTGTCCCCGTGCTGGATGCAGCATACCGCTTCACCCGCAAGGCCCCAGACGAGGTACGATACGCTATGAACAGATAGTTTGAATATGAATATACGCTTACTGCATGGCAGCTTGAATATGAGCCAGTCGAATACCTTGCCGACCAGGTCAAACATTCGCCTTGCATTGGGTCGGCAGGCCCTGTGCAAGACTTGTTACCGGCCGAACCAAGCGATGCGAATCTGTAGTAAATGTGATCTCCGGTACTCCACACGGCGTACAGGCGCGAACCCAATCGAGTCAGGTCAACCGGCCCGCTGATTGAGGATGTCTGTTCAATCATGACCCTTTTCATCGAAAACAGATTGCAGCCGGCATTCTCCGCAAGCAGGGCAGTTCCACGCCATCCCACCGCACCATTGGAAATGATTCCGTCACGATTCCAGTCGGTGGTATTTGCACTGACGCCCGAATAGTTCCAAGGCCTCACGGACATTCTGCTCTGGTCAAAAGGGCCACCGAAAGAATTCGTTTCCGGCGTGGCAGCAGGGTGCAGAATCAACGCCAAATCACTCGAACTGAACTGGAGCATCTGATCCGCGTACCGCATGACGCTTTGATAATGGGGTATGCAGTTGGTGCCGGGGTTGCCCCAGTCTGCATGGCCGAAATGCTGCAGCCCCAAGGTGTGTCCCAGTTCATGTACAAAAGTGAAATGATTCAGACTGGAGACGTACTTCGCCCCATCGGCCTGGCCGTCGCCAGATAGCCTTGTCAGCACAGCGTACCGGAATCTACCCCTTCGCACGGCATCAACTTGGTTGATGTCATTATCATAGTGACCTCGAAATGAATTATTGTCCTCCCTGGGTCGTTTAATCGAACTTTCGTAGCCTTCTGGAACGAATAGATCACGCAAAAAGTGGAGCCCTGGTACGTCCGACTCCATTACTAACGTCGCTGTTCCATCGGAAGCAGTTGTCAGGGAAACGAAGGCCACGGGCTCATCTGTAAGAAGGGCGTTGATGGCAACATTCAACGCGATCTCCTCCGGGGTCAGGCCAGTCGCGTCAAAAGTTCGTGGCACATCATTGATGGCGACGGTAACCTCTCCATTAATGGTTCCCTTATAGACCGAAATGAAATCCGGAACCAACGCCGCTGTGGATCCCGAACTCCACTTTCCGAACTTGTGCTCGTTGTACGGAGTCAGGGGAGGTACACCAATGTCAAGGTGCAGTTCGATTCCATCGGTACCGTCCGGGTTATGGACGTGAAGGTTCGGAGCATCAAGGAACGGAGCTCTGGCCGTATCAATCCAGGATTCAAGAGTTCCCGTCCAGGATCCGATTGGCAAGGTCGGATTATTTCGAATCCATTGAAAAGGATTCTCGCCAGGTTGAATTCCCTCATCGAAGTCCGTCAGATAGTCGACTTCAAGAAAAATGTCCTTCTTGCGTGGGCTTGCACCGTACCTGGCGAAGGCGAGATCGTCGGAACCATCGGGAAGAGTGCCTGCCACCCCAAGAACTTCTTCACCATCCCCCAATCCGTCACGATCGGTATCCATCCCATGCGGCGTGTTGGGGCATCCAGAAACGGTGGCGCATGTGCCGAGATCAAATTCGAGCGCATCCCCCAATCCGTCGCCGTCGCTGTCGGTTGCGATGTCGTTGGCCAGAAGGACTGCCCCGCCACTGCGAAAAGTGGTGTATTCCTCGCCGTCACGGACGTATGGCGTTCCAATGAGAAAATATTGCTCGTAGCCTCCGGCATACAGCAGCGAGGTTCCCCCGGCCGCATTGTTAAGAGCCATGTCTGAAATGGTAAATCTATCCGTCATGGTTGCAACCATCGGTGCAACACTGCCTCCGGGCAAGTGCATCGTTCTAATCTGATCGCCTTGAGAAAATGTCACGTAACTGCTGGTCTGCAGCCAACCACCAACCGGGCCGGCAATTTGATGCAGAACGGAATTCACCAGGACGTCGCATGTACCGCTCGAATTGAGATCGTACGCTCGGACTAGAAGTACGAAGTCAGTAGTTGCTGCGCCGTTATAGTAGGAAATTCTTGAAGCCAGTCCGTAGTAGTCATCATTCACGGCAACCTGAACAAAACCACCAGTGCCATTGTCCCGAAGCAGATGCATTACAGTGTCGGCACCAGATGAGAGACTCGTGGTTTCGAAAGTGAATGTTGAGTACTGGGGAATGGTCACATACTCAATGTAAACCGCAGAGGCATTTCCCATGTATGCTCGGTAGGCGACGGCTGGCAGTGAAACAAGAGTCAGTGAAAGGGCCAGGAGAATCAGCGACCAACGATGTATATTGAGCTCGCCGGTAACGAATCTCGTACAAAGATTATGCATGTCAATTCCCGACCTCCAGGTGGTGTGCCAAGCTGAATGTAACCGAACTAGTCAGATCTTTGACTATTTTATTGCAATTTTTCAAGCGACGGGCTGTCTGAGCCATCCCCGCATGGTTACGGGCGGGATGCGGCGACCGACCTGTTGCGGTCACGAGCGGTCGCGGTTTATGATGCGCCATCAGGTCACGGGGAAGGTTCATGGGCAGGGTTGTCGAGGAAGCTCCAGATTGTCTGGTAGATGGCGGAAAAATCGTTTCCGGGGTGTTCAGGACGCCTGTGCGGGATGTAAACATCCTTGACGCCATGGCTGCCGAAGGCACGGTCTCGCGAGCCTTCTGGAAGATGCGCATGAAGGAATGGTGCGGAATCGGTTTCGTGCACCCGGACTGGTACCTTTCAGTGATGATCCAGGATGCCAAGTATGTCTCTTCGGGAATGGTCTATCTGTGGGACAGGAACCGGCTGAAGTATTTCCGGCACGGCTGGTCGGCCGCGGGAACGGCGGTCAGTCTTGCCGCGAACCAGTACGACGGGGCGTGCAGCGCGAAAAGGCGCGGGTTCAGCCTGGAATTCGAACACCGGCTTGACCGGGGACTGCATAACATCCGCATCGATGTGGCGGCGACGCGGTCGGCACCGGCCGTGAAGGCGGAACTGAGGCTTCACGAGGACCTTTCCACGGTCACCCCGCTTGTCGCAAGCCTTCACATCGATTCCAGGCATCACGCTTACACGCACAAGGCCCCGATGGGCATTGAGGGCTGGATGACGGTGGGGGACACCAGGGTGATCTTCGAGCCTGACCGGGACACCGCCAACATGGACGAGCACAAGGCGATTTATCCCTATCGCACACACTGGCTGTGGGGCTCGTTCGCCGGTCGTGACAGTCAGGGGCGGCTTTTCGGGGTCAACCTGGCCGACCACGTCTTCGCCGACCAGGAAACGAACAACGAAAACTGCGTCTGGCTGGGCGGTGACATCCGACTGCCCGGTCGAATCGAATATCAAATGGATCCTTCGCGCCCCTTCGACGTGTGGCGGATCGATGATCGGACGGGAACCGTCGATTTGCAGTTCCACCCGGCCGGCAGGTTTGTCCAGAAGGCCAATCTGCTGGTTGCCGGCATAGATTATTATCAGATGTTCGGAAGCTGGCGCGGCGTGGTGCAGGGGCCGGACGGCATGATGCATGACGTGCCCGGACTGTTCGGGGTCGCGGAACGCATGGACACCAGGTTCTGATCAGACAGCAAGCAGCGCATCAATTGAGGGAACGGACCATTTTCCGGCCGTGGTTCATTCGACGCATTCGGCCTTTTCAAACAGATAGGTCGCTTCAACATTCGCGTCGCATGGAATGCCGGCCGGCAGGAACGAGCAGGGGTTCGGGGACCAGGTCTCGCCATATCCCACGATATCGCAGGTCTTGTCGCCGCAGGGTTCGGTAACCAGCACGCCGTTGACGCAACGCTTCGCCGTGTTTCCATCGCAGTATCCGGTGCCATCGACTTCCCCGCACCTTGATGCCTCGCAGTCCTCGGCGCACGCCTGGCACCAGTCGGTGCAGCAGTCACCAATCCACTGGCAGGTCGGGTCGCAGCCGCAGGTTCCGTCCTGTCCCCGCCCACCGCAATTATCGACGCAGGACGGCAGGGGTTCGGCCAGGCACTCGCATGTGACCGACAATGTATAGGTTCCTGTCGTTGGCCCGTACCCTTCGACCACAAGGAAGAAGTCGTCACCAGGTATCGCCTGCCACGACAGAGATTCGTCGGCCATTCCCGCGGCGGCGGACTTCGCCGTGCACGTGTCCGGGTTCAGTTCCGACAGCAGCAGCAGATCCAGATCCGCGGAAAGCGAAGTCATTGCGGCAGTCACCTTCCATTTGTATTCACAACCCTCGGCAGGAGTGACATACCTGAAAATCTGCTCCTTTGCGGTCGGCGTCCATCCGATGCAGTTGTATTTCGACATGACGGCGTGGCCGCTGTTGGCCGTGTTTCCACCCACGGCCTGTCCGCACGAGATGTCAAAGTCAGCTTCCATTTCCGTCCGGATGGTTCTGCGGCAGTCCCCGTCGTAGCTGAAGGTCACGCAATCGATCGGCTGCTGGTTGCAAGTCATCGATTTTGATTGAAAAATCAGGACGCCTTCACCGGAATAGCGGCTGAAAATGCAGTATTCCGGGGTTCCGTCGCAGTTCGAGTCCACTTCTTCGCGAGTGACGTTGCCGTTTCCGTCGCGGCTGTACTTCCTGCAGTCCGCGCTTGGCGTGCCGTCGCAGCCCTGATCCACCTCCGATTCGGTCAGGTACTGGTAGCCGCCCTTGAAAACGCTGTTTTTGCAGATGCGCTGGCCACCTTCGCAATTATTCTGCTCCTCGACCACGACGGTTCCGCGTCCGCTGATCGTGAAATAGTCGTACCGGTGGCAGAGGGTCGGCGAATCCACGCACGCGTAATCCAGGGACACGTCCTTCGGCTTGCCGTTGGCGTAATAGCCGAATTCGGTGCAGTTGCTGTCGTTTGACGGATTGTCGTCGCACCCGACGTCGCTCTTGCTGGTCAGCACGTTTCCCTTTGCGTCGAAAGTTTTTTCAAGGCACGCCAGCATCTCGTCGGCACACCCTAAGTCCATCTCAACGGCTCGAAGATTTCCGCTTGGGTCATATGTATAAGTGTAGCATTCACCTGGTGTTCCAATGCATTCCTCGTCAAGTGTCTCGGTGGCCTTTCGCCCGAATTCGTCGTAATGGAACGTCGCGCAGGCAGAATCGGGCGTTTCGCCGCACTGTGAGGATTCGGAGCGCGACATCAGCAGGCCGTCTTCAGAATAGGTGGTGTTGGCGCAGTCCGAAAAAGGCGGCTTGCCGTCGCAGCCCGCATCAATCATCACGACCTTCCGGTGTCCGTTGGCATCGTGTTCAGTGACCTGGCAGGTGTCCGGCGTGCCGTCGCAGTTCAGGTCCAGCCGTTTCGTCATGATGCACGGTTCCACTGGACGCTCGGTGGCATCCGCATCAACCGTGTCCACGCCTTCATCCGCCGGCACGTCGTTTCCGGCGTCAACCGGAATGTCCCCGCCGTTGTCCGTCGGCAGTTCAGCCGGAACATCATCGGTCAAATCCGTTCCGAGATCGCCAATCGAGTCCCCGGGCAACTCGGGCGAGCCCGGGTCACGACCGGGATCCGTCTGGATTACGTCATCGATGGATCCCGAATCCTGGATCACGTCCTGCCCGTCCGTCACGTCCTGAGCCGGGTCATCGCCACCGCACCCCGCAGCGATCGTCAGTGCGAGAATCGGCGCAACCAGAAAGGCACCATTGCGAATAATGCTTGTAAACACTTCAGTTTCCCCCTGAATCTGGAATGAAATATGCTTGATCTAATGCTCACCAATGGTCAGGCATATTGCCGCTGAATGTCAAGCTGTGTGCCTGCCGATGATCCCCTTATGGAGAGATAATTGTTTTTGGTGGCCGCGTCGAGACTGGAGTAGGTCAGGATTGACATAATGGACTGTGCAGAGGTCAGTATGAGTTTCCAGCTTCCGATAGCATGAGTGGACGGGCCAGGCGTGGGGCGCCTGTCCATGCCCAAGGTGACCATGCGGGAAGGTGCGGCAGTTACCCGGCATCATCCCTGACAGCGTGCAGCGGTTTGATTTTTCTGACTGGACGGCAGGCGGCCAGGTCGTGGGCGGCCTGAAGATTCATCCAGAAATCCGGGGTTGTGCCGAGGGCTTGCGAGAGCAGCCAGGCGGTATCGGGGGTAACGCCACGCTTGCCGCGGATCAGCTCGTTCAACCGCTGAATCGGGATGCCCAGATGGGCCGCGAACGCCATCTGCGTAATGCCAAGCGGCTTCAGAAAGTCGGTCGCGAGAATCACACCCGGATGTGTCGGAATCCTGTTTGAAGGTCTCATAGACCACCCCGGCGGAACATTCAAGATTAACCGTCTTGGTGAACCATCAAAAAGAGCCTTTGTCGTCTTGTCCCCGAATGATGAAATCACCGTTCAGCCCCAGGGCATGGAGAATATTAACGGTTACACGGTATCCATGCAATAGTAGAGTCGCGCACAGAGGCTTATATCGGCGGCCGGATCGGATTGTTTCAAACAACAGCATCGCATTTCAACAGGTTATTGAAGTCGCGCTCCGATAATCGCCGGGCGTACGTCGACCGCCAACCATCACGGTGCGTACTCCCTTTGCTGTGAGGGGATGACTCAGGTCTTCCTGCCTTCCCCTGGGCGGCGCCGGAAAGCCATGACGAAGCCTGCAACAAGCAGCAGTATCAAGGGCGAATTGGAGCCGCCGGACTGGCTGCACCCGCCGGATTTGGTGGTTTCGGTATCGTCGCCACCGACGTCGGTCGCGATCATGTCTTCCTGAACGCCTGGATCCATGTCAACCGCATCCTGTCCAACGGACGTGTCCTCGAGCGTGTCCGGCCGGCCTTCGTCCCCCGTGGTTGTCGTGACATCGTTGACGATGATGCTGAAGCTTGACGACGTCGCGGTTGTCGCGGCGTTAACGCCGACAACATGTAGGATTACGGTTTCGTCCGAGGCATCGATTGTGATTTCTTCGGGCTGGCCGTTGCCGGCGGCGTCCGATCCCGTGAGGCAGTAAAGATCCGACAGCGTGCAGTCCCGCCAGGCGACAAGCGCGATGTCCATGCTGGCGTGGGGCGTTGCCGTCACGACATAGGTATGTCCCGATACCGGCTGGAAGCTGAAGAAGGCGTCCGGCCCGGATATTTCCTTGCCGATGCAGCCCTGGGGAACGGTCTCGAATGGCCTGAATCCTTCCAGGTCGCCCAGTGCCTGCCCGCCGATTTCAAGCCCGATTGCGTCCTGGCATCGATTGTTTTCACCGGCTGGTTCGCAGACCTCGTCAAAGCACACGCCCTGGCCGCAGCTCGTCCAGTCCGGTTGACCGGAACAATCGTTGAAGGTTTCGCATTCGGACCCCGAATATCCAGGCGCGCAGGAGCATGTGTCCGCGGCAACGCACGTTCCGTTGCCGCCGCACACAGCGGCGTCGGATGCGGCCTTTCCAAAGCACGTCGGCGCGCCGATGCTGATGTTGGCAGCCCTGGTGTTATTGTTTTCGTTTCCTTCTGCCACCGCGTATTTGGAGTCGGTGATGGCCCCGACATATCTGCTTCCCGGCGACGCGGTTGCTGGAAGTTTCACCACAGCGACCACCGTGCCCGTGGTCGAGCCAGCGGCCAGGGTTGTTTCTCGCTCGTGCGAAAGCGCGGTGTCCCCGGCGGTGATTACGGCATCGTCGGAATAGTACAGGCGGGTTGTAAACGTCCCGGTCGGCGAAGCCCCCTGGTTCGTCACAGTGTAGCTGATTTCAACGTCGCCTCCGGGAACTGCGGTTGTCGGCGAAACGGTCAGCGCCGTGACAGTCAGATCCGGCGCGGCTACTATGGAAACAAGGACCGAATTGCTATTGTCGGATTCGTTGTTTTCGACGACCGCGTTTGTCGGGTCGGCGATTGCGCCGATATACCTTGTTCCAAGTGATGCACCGGTCGGGATGGTCACCTCAACCGTCATTTCCCCGAGGTTCGTCGTGGCAGCGATCGTCTGGATATCGACCGTAGCCAGAAGCGTGTCCGAGGCGTTGACCACGGAATCCTCGCTGAAATAGAAGCCAACCTTGAAGGCGGATGTGTCCATGTTGCCATTGTTTCCCAGCATGTACTCGAGCGTTGCCTTCTGGCCCTGGCCGATTGACGGAGGATCCACGGTCAGGTTGACTACCTGCAGGTTCGGGGCCGCCGACGCCGCAGCCCCGGAAAAAGCGATCGCCAGGCCTGCGATAAGGGCGGTGCGTGGCAAGTGCTCTGAATTCATGTCCAGTTCCCCTTCTGTAATGGATTTGCCAGTCAAGCGTTTCCAATCATAACAGAGATCTGCCATCGGCAAGAAGTGCCGCGCCAGCCGGGGCCGCCGTTCGGGCGCGGACGCCGCGTTCATCTGGCGCCTGCCGGACCAAAAATGTAAACTGGCGTCATCTCGTTTGGGTGCTTGCATGAAGTCCGTAATTTTCCCGATACATCCTTTTGTGCTGGCCTTCGCAATTTCCTTTGCCTCGGGCTGTGGCGACACGGGTCCGGGCTTGCCTGATGCCGGCCATGACGTTGTCGCGCCGGAAGATGTGAACGCTCCGGACGATGTCATCAATCCGGGCGATGTGCCCCTGGAGCCGGACGGGGTCGAACAGCCGGCCCCCGAAGGCCGCGTCCTTGTCGCGGTGACCGGATGGGGTGGCGACTACGGTACCGAGGCATGGGTCAACGCCGATTTCTATGACGCGCCGATGCGGATGGACGCGTTTTCCGCCTATTCGCCGGGCATGTACCAGGTGGTGGCCAGGAAGGGCGACTGCGTGCTTTACACCGCATCGACCGCGGCCTGCGAGCCGGCATGCGACTGGGACAGGTACTGCGTGGCCGGCAACCGTTGCCTGGTTCATCCATCCAGGCTGTCGGCCGGCAAGCTGACGGTCAAGGCCGGGTCCGCGACAATTTCAGCCGATCCGTCCGGCGACGAGTGGATGCCCAACTATTATTACTTCGAGGGACAGATTCCGACGTCGCAGTTGGACGCAACGAAGACGCTGTCCGTTACGGCCGAGGGCGCCGATGGCGGGTATGCCGCGTTCGACGTCAGCCAGCCGGGCTTCGACGGGATCGAATTCGTAAATGACCTGGACAACAACGCGTTCGAGTTGAAGGACGACCAGGACTTCCTGCTGGAGTGGACGGCCCCGTCCGGTGATCTGTTGAACCTTTTCGTCGAGGTCGTGATTAACGTCGGCTGGCATGGAAGTCCGCCTGAGTCGGTCCTGTACTGCCGGAAGGGGGCCGTGACCGGATCCCTGACGATTGCGAAGGAAGTCATCGCCCAGCTTCCCGTCATCGGCGGTATCGCCCTGATGCAGCACGGCAGTCACGTCGGCCTGGTGCGCAACGTGGTGACGGACGTCGCCGGGAAACGGTTTGATTTCACGGTGACCAGGCGCCACGGAATCAATCCGGCACACAACGCCCCGGAGTTCTGACCAGACAAAACACGACCGGAGGTTGAATGATGAGGCTGGTTGTATTGCTTGCGATGTCGCTCGGCGCCCTGGTCGCGTGTGGCGGTTCCGATCCGTCCGTCGATGTTGTCGCCGACACGACCGCGCCTGATGCCGTTGACACGGTGGAGCCGGATCCAGGTCAGCCAGGGGACGTTGGGGCCGGTGATGGTCACAGCGACCTGGGCCGCGACATCGGTATCGATTCGATTGGTGATGGCGGCCAGGGCGACGATGTCCCGGATGCGTCGGATTCGGTTCAAGACACGGAATACCTTGATCAGTCGGGAGATCCCGGGGAAGACGTGCCGGATCCGACCGATGCGGGTGATTCGACAGAGCCTGATCAGATCCGGCAGCCTTCGCCACATGGACGCGTCCAGGTCGCGGTGTACAAGGCCGGCAGCAGCTACAATGACAGGGCGCAGGTTGACGTTGAACTGTACGACCTGCCGATGCGGATGGACGCGTTTGGTGCCTACAGTCCAGAGATGTATCAGGTCTGGCTGGCCGAGGGCGACTGCGTCCAGTACTTCCCCGTTGAATACGCGTGCAACCCGCCGTGCGACTGGGACAAGCTGTGCGTTTCCGGCAACCGGTGCCAGGCCGCCGCTTCAAGGCAGTCGGCCGGGGATATGACACTTCGGTTCGGATCGACCAGTTTCGAGTCCAAGCCGACTGGAACGGAAGACAATCCGTACTGGTATTCCTTCGACAATGTCGATGCCGGCCTGGTCGATCCGGCGACCACTGTCACCGTTGCGGCCGACGGGTTCGACGGCCGCTATGGGGCGTTCGAAATCCCGGTCGGCGGGGTCGGGCCGGCGGAGTTCTTCCTTGACGACGAATGGGGCACGCTGGATCTCGACGATGAAAACGGCAACGAGATTACGTGGACCGTGCCGAAGGGCGATTTGAACGGCATGGTGGTTGAAGTTACGATCAACACCGGCTGGCACGGGGCGCCGCCCGCGGCCGTCATCTACTGCGTGAAGCCCGTCTCGGCCGGCAGCCTGACAATTCCGGCGAGCATCGCGAAGCAGATGCCCCCCATGGGCGGAATTGGCCTGTTCCAGCACATGAGCGGCATCGCGATGTCCAGGTCGGGGTTCGCGGACGTTCAGGGCCGGACGGTTCAACTGCATGTCGCGCGGCTGCACAACCTTAACGTCACGCACAATCTGGAAGGTGACCTGTGATGAATGTCCGCCCGCGCATGGCCCGGATCGTCACCGGGACGGTCGCCTGCATGGCCGCCCTTGCGATATCGTGCGCCGTGGATGATCCGGTGTGCATGTGGCAGGACGAAGGGCGGCCGGAAGTGCTGCACGTGCTTGGGTGCCCGGCCGACCACGAGGCCCTTTCCGGTCAGCCCGAATCGGCGGCCTTGCCGGCAAGTCGTTCGGTTCTGTTCATGATTGACAGGACGGACGGCAACAAGATCCATTTCTTCGATTCCGAGCGATGGCGTCACTTCATGTACGCCAGCGAGATGTTGACCGGATACACCGACCTGTTCGCGTTCAATGCCGAGATGTACTACCAGCCCGGGCGCAGGCTGCTGCTGGGAACCCTGGCGCACCACCTTGGACCGGACGTCTTCGCGGTTGAGATTGTGCCGATCGACAAGGCCAGCCCGGAGATGATCGCCCAGATGTACCAGGCGGTTAAGGACGCGATCCGGTTCCCGTGCGACCTGCGTTATCACCCGACATCAACCGCGCTGGAAATGGAGTCCAGGCTTCCGCCGGGCGTGCCTGTCGTGACAACCGCCGAACTTTACGAAGGCGCGACCTACCAGGGGATGCATCTGGGCGAGACGGTTGGCCGCGTCAAGCGGATGCGTCTGGAAGACCTTGAATCGACATACGTTTCCAGGCTTGACCTGGTTGTCCTGGATCGCGTGCCGAACGACATTCCCGCGGTGGCGGGACTTGTGACCGGCGAGTTTCAGACGCCGCTTGCCCACGTAAACCTGCTGGCCGAGGCGCGTGGCACCCCGAACATGGCGCTGTCCGGAGCGTACGACGATCCCCGTTTTGTCGAGATGGATGGCCAATGGGCGCGGCTTCTTGTAAGGGCGGATGGATTTTCCCTGTCGCCATCGACAGCGTCGGAAGCGGATCAGTTCTGGGCCGAAAGGCGGCCGAAGCAGACCCAGTTTCCGGCGCTGGATCTTTCCTTGACGGACATCATCGGCCTGGATGACGTTGATGCGTCGATGACGGCGGCGGTCGGGGGAAAGTCAGCGAATTTCGGGGAATTGCGAAATATAACCCCACCGTTGCCCGTCCCGGGTGGCTTTGCAATCCCGTGTTCCTGGTACGTCGATTTCATGAAGGCGAACGGGCTCGACAAGGAGATGTCGGCCCTGATGGCGCAGACGAAGTTCAAGGAAGACGGGCTTTACAGGATGCAGGCCCTTGCGTCGTTCCGCGACAGGATGCGCGCCACGCCCCTGGATCCGGGCGTCGAGTCCGCCATATTGGCGGCAATCGACACGCATATTTCCGGTTCGTGGCCGATAAGGTTCCGTTCAAGCAGCAATGTCGAGGATCTGGAAGGTTTCAATGGGGCCGGGCTCTATGAATCGGCTTCCTTCAAGCCGGGGGATCCGGAAAAGACGCTTGCGCATGCATTGAAGAAGGTCTGGGCAAGCATGTTCAGCACGGCCGCGTTCGAGGAACGCGAGTGGGCCAGGATCGACCATGGCAGGTGCGCCATGGGCGTGCTGGTGCACCGCTCGTTTCCCGACGAAATCGAGGCGGCGAACGGTGTTGCCGTGACCGCGAACCCGTTTGATCCGCCGCCGATGGGCCAGGCCGCCTATTACGTCAACGTGCAGGCTGGCGCGACCAGCGTAACTAATCCGGAACCTGGAGTGACGCCGGAATCTTTTCTTTACTGGAAGCCGCCGGCCGGGCAGGGCGAGATGACGTATTACTCAAATTCAAGCCTTACTGGCGGCGACAAGGTACTTTCATTCGACGAGATCCAGGAATTGATTACGGCCCTGCGGGCGATCCATCGGCATTTCGAATCGATTTACGGGAACACTCAGCCTTACGGGATGGACGTGGAGTTCAAGTTCGAGCTTCCGAATCGCGAACTGGTAATCAAGCAGGCGCGTCCGTATGTCTTCTGATGGCATCAGGGCTGGATCAGTTCGGCCAGGAAGGTGCAGGTCATGCCGTCGTCCGCGGTGAAGCGGGCGATGCCCGTCCCGGCTGCGGTCGCGTCGATGTCGCAGCCCGACGCGCTGACGAACGGTTCGCACGTGTCCGTTTCGCCGCACATCCAAGTGGCGGTCTTCAGCGTCACGTCCAGGCCCGCGCACTTGCCGCCGGTGAACTTCAATTCATATTCGCGGGTCGCGTCGGACATTTCGGCAAGTTTCATGTCGATGCCGCATCCGGCCGCAAGAAGTCCGCGATAGGTCGCGCCGGGAAGGTTGTTCGGGATATGCGGGTGCAGCGTGACGCGCCTTCCCGCCGCGTCCGGCCACAGCCCGGTCAGGTAGAAGATGATCGCCTCGGCGTCCTGTCCGCCTTCCCACGGGCGGAAGCGTGCCCAGATTTCCCCGAACTCGCCGGTGTCGTCGTATGCCGGCATCAGAGGCCTGAATCCCTTCGTCGCGAAGTCTTCCGTGACATTTCCGGATGCGGTCGGGATATTCCGGAATGCGTTGAAGTTCTTCTGCGCCAGGTCCTGCCGGTGCCGGGAAAGCGCGTACAGCGAGAAGCCCGGCGTCATTCCGGTCGCAAGGCCTTGCGAAAGGTCGTATCCAAGCAGTTCGCCAAAGGCGCCCGCGTTCGTCTGGATGATGCCAGCTTCGTCCAGCCAGGCCAGTCCGGCAAGGACATCCACGTCGCTGCGCACCCGATCCCATCCAAGGAAGTCCTCCATGTTCATCCAGCTTGCGGTCAGGTTGACGTCCTCGTATGGAACCATGTGCGGGGAAAGGTCGGACATGTAAAGAATCGGCGCGAAAAAGCCTTCAGCCTGCTGCCAGTAACGGCTTTCAATCGTCGCCGCCACGTTGTCCCGAAGTTGAATGATGTCGTCGCCGTCCTGGTAACCAAGGGCGCGGGCCAGGCCGTCGGCCGCCGCGACGTACAGCAACGTTGAATGGAGCGACCACGCAAGCGTTGCAAACATCGTTTCCGGCCCCCCGATGCCAAGGTTCATCGCCATTGCCGGCCTGAATGTCTCGTCGTCGGAAAACGGAAGCAGGAATTCGGCGTTCATCGCCTGCTTCTGCAACCCGTATCGCAGCATCTGTTCCCTTTCCCGCATCAGCGAATCGTCGCCGGTGGCGTCGAACAGCCTGTGATACATGTGGACAACGTACGATGGTGCCTCGGCCGCGGTCTTTTCCGTCATGACGGGCAGCGAAGACCAGTCGGTCACGGCGCATGGGACGCCCAGCGGCCAGTTGACCTTCGAGGCGTTGAAGAAGCCCTGGTTGGCGCAGGCCGCGACGTGGTGATAGTCCAGCATCGCCTTCAGTTCGTCCGGGCGCGACCCTATTGCGAAAAGGCGCGCGGCCCCGCTGAGATCCCTCGTCCAGTATTCGCCGTAATGGGAAAGCGGCGTCATCGCGCCGTTGTGTCCGATCTGCGATTTGACCGTGTAAAGGAACGATTCGAGCAGGTCGGTGACCATCGGATCCCCGATCTCAATCTGGAGACCGTCATTGAACCATTCCTTCCACCAGGAGTCCGTTGCCGAAAGAACTTCCCTGGTGTCGGCCTCGGCGGCGACCTGCCTGAAATACGGGGTGGGATCGACGGCCGGTTCGCCATCGGTCAGGAACATCCAGAACGTCACGTCGCGCCTGGCGCCGGGTTCAAGCGTCCCGGCAGTGATCTCGAAGGTTCTTGAATCGGGGTTCCACTCGGCGTCGGGGCAGATCGTCCAGATACGGCGCAGATCCCGCTGTATCACGACGGCGCCCTCGGCGGACTGCTCGAATCCCGACTTCGCCTTCATCGCCAGGCCGACTGCCGGAATCGGTGTCGAGCCGGTGTTCTCAATGCGAAAAACCGCCACCAGGGATGTATCGAATTTTGTGTCCCCGGCCATTGGCGCCGCGAAAACCGCCGAAACCTTCAAATCCTGGCCGACGTTGGTGATGCCGACAATGGAACTGCGGCTGAAACGTCCGATCCGCGATGTCTGAACCTTCTGGGGTTCCCGGTTGACGGTCGCCATGAAGCGGATGTCGGAAAAGGTTTCCAGGTCGGGACGGTCGTAGTCCGGACCATAGACTTCGTGGAGCACGGTCAGGGGATAGTCCGTGCCGAGGAACGAGAACGTCCGTCCGTTGCCGACCGCGAAGTATGCAAGGGCGTCGTGGTTCACGACCGGCTCGTCCCCCTCGAACTGCCATTGAACTTCCTGAACCCACCGGTTGAATCCGACCAGGCCCATGTCGTCGAACAGGTCGCTTTCGGGTGCAGCCGGTCCGGGCTTCCAGGGGGTGGCGACCTGGTTGAAGCCTGCCCCGGCGTCGTCTGCCCCATCTTGCTGGGCGCCGTCTGCCGCCGGTGTGTCCGTGGCGATGTCCGGCGGCACGTCCTGTAAGACATCGGGTGTCTCCTGATCGGCCCCGCACGCGGCCAGGTGAAACGCCGCGGTCGCGACAAGCAGTCCCCGGATCGAGAAAAGGCTGGCTCTGTCCATGATGAAATCCACGATGGGTTGGCGTGATGATAGTTTTGCCTTTCCGGCACGTCAATTCAGAGCGGATGACCGTCGTCCGGGCCCGTGCGTCAGGGCCGCACGTTCCATCCGGACACGCGTGTCCCGAGTCTGAGCGCGGCAGTCGGCCCGGCCGCAACCGAAACCGTGATCTCGATTTCCTCGCCCGGCATCAGGGTCACGTAGTTGTCGCTGTAGATTGCCGGCAGGACCGGTTCGCCGGAGTCGAGATCGACAA
Organism: Deltaproteobacteria bacterium; assembly: GCA_029555025.1. Lineage (GTDB taxonomy): Bacteria > Myxococcota_A > UBA9042 > DTJE01 > DTJE01 > JAGOFO01. The sequence continues at coordinate 101,593 of JAKPTZ010000016.1, read as the reverse complement.
GCAGTGTTTCGATGAAGAATGCGATTGATTCCCCGGTGTTTTTCAATTTCTGCGTGATGATCCGCCTGTCGCCGGACGTTCGCGTCGTGAAGTCCGGAATCGAAAGGACGGCCTCGGGAATGGCGGCCAGGTCGGTCATGTCGGCCACTTCAACCTGGGGCAGTTCGTAATCGCGATAGACCATGTCGAAGGTGTCGGAAACCGTTGAAACCCAGTAGATGTTGCGGTCGATTTCGTTTCCCGCCGAGTCGAACGCCCGAAGATCGATGAAGTGAACCTGGTCAAGGTCAGTCAACGGTGCGGACGCCGGAATCACCCGGGACATTACTTCCTGGTTGCCGTCGGGCGGCACGTCGAAGGGATCCGATGTCGATGAATATGCGATTTTCCCGTCCAGGTTCCAGATGGTCGCGGATATCGTCAAATCCTTAAATTCAGTCAGCGTGGAGTTGACGACCCAGATCGACTCGTCGTCGTACGAGTACTGCACGTGCAACGGGGCCAAGGCCTTCTTGGAGCCGAAATAGCTGCCGGCCGGCCGCAGGTAATAATCGTAAAGGTTCCAGATGGTTCCCGGCCACGCGTTGTTAAGCATCCACTGGATGTGGCCGGTTGCGAAGTACTTGTTGCGTCCCTGCGCCTCGAACATGGCGCGATGGGACTCGTATGCCATGACCTGGGCCTTGAACGTGTAGTCCGCGGCATCGGTCGGGGCGCCCAGCCTGGCGGCAAGGGCGTCGTTGAAAACCTTCATGCGTTCGCGCGCGGTCGAAGTGCCGCCGGAATGAAACAGGAATGGATCCTTGACCGGCCATATGTCTTCTTCCGGCAGCATCTTCAACATGCTGTCCAGAGGCGGAACGGCCGGCCCGGGGCTTGACTCGCTGTTGAATCCGTATGCCCCGCCGTAAAGCCATGGCCAGTCGATTTCGTCGGCCAGCGCGGCCGGATCCTCGGGCACCGATACATACCAGTACTTCGGTGGAACCCAGTTATAAGGTCCGGTCATCTTCATTCCGCTGGGGCCGGAAACCGTTGACGGCGTCTCGGTGGCGTTCGACACGATCGGCAGGTTCCACCTGGCCCTGGCGGCCGTTTCCAGGTACATCTGTTCAACGTCCGGCGGCGGATGGAAATCCGAGCCGTTGAGCCAGGTAAAGACGCTTGCGTGCCTGCGGAGCCTGCGCAACTGGTTCAGGATGCTTTCGTCGGCAATGAAATAGTCTTCCTGATCCCACGTATCCCACGATTCCCATGTGTCGCAGCAGCACCAGCCCGGCATCAGCAGGATACCCATGCGGTCGGCCAGGTCGTAAAAGGCATGGTCTTCCAGCTTTCCTTCAAGGCGAACGGTGTTCAGGCCAAGATCCCTGACGTACGAGAGTTCGGCCAGGTCGCGGGCCGGATCGTGCCGCAGGAGCATGTCGGGGGCCCAACCGGCGCCGCGAATAAGGATTGGCCTGCCGTTGATGAAGAACTGGATGCTTCCGGGATTCGTGTGTACGGCGGTGACCTCGCGCACGCCGAAGGCGAAGCTGGTCGAGTCGGACACGGTTCCGTCAACAATCGCCGAAACCTTCGCATCGTAAAGATGCGGTGTACCGTAATGATAGGGCCACCACAGGATTGGCGATTCCAGCTTCAGATCCGCGATTTCGGCCGGGGTTCGGATGACTTCGACAACCTGCCGCGGGCCCACGCTGACCGGCACCGTGAGCCTGCGTCCATCGAATTCGGCGACAAGTTCGACATCAACCGCGCGATCAGAACCGTTTTCCAGATCGGCGACCAGGGTCAGCCATGCCGAGCCGTCGTCCCTGATGTCGGTCAGGATTGCCGGGTCGATGATCGTCACGGCACCGCCGGCATCGAGTCGCGCCGGCATCCACAGGCCCATGTTGTAGTCGGGCGGCTCCGGATTCCAGTCAACCCAGTAGATGGCAAGGTCCGCGAATATGTCCGGCACGTTGACCTTTGCGGCAATCGCACAGTTCGCGCCAGGTTCGCAGACGTCTGTTATATCCAGGCGAAATTCCCGGAAGGTGCCCTTCGTGGTGTCGGCGGAAGAGATCATCCTGCCGTTGACCCAGATGTCGGCCGACCAGTTGATCCCCTCGAATACCAGCCTGACCCGCGTTTCCCGGTTCGAGACCTCGGGCACCGTGACTTCGGTCCTGTACCACCAGGCGTGGCGGTATGGGCTGTCCTCGGGCATCGGAAGGAAGCTGTACGTCCAACCGGGGACTTCCTGCAGCGCGGTGCCGAAAAACGGGTTTCCAAGCAGCCCGGCGTCCATCTGGCTGCCGGCGACAGTTCCGGGGACGGTCGCCGGGATCCACCCGGAGTCGTCGAATCCGGGGGTCGAGATCGCCGCGCCGTCCGCATCAAGGCCCTGGGAAGACGCGATGGCCCATTGCGAAAGATTGACGGTTTCGTGACCGACGGGGACTTCCGGGTCGCCCCCCTGGCACGCCACCAAAGCAATGGTCGCAAGCACGGTCGCGGAAAATTTTCGAATTCCAGTGACTGTCATCAAAGGCCCCTTCAAGCTGACGATAAGTTTCCGGGATGGTCATCCCGGCTGTAACTGTCCGTCAGATTAAGGGTTTCCGCGGATTCGGTCAAGAACTGGCAGAAACTGTCAAAAATTCGCGGGGATGTGATTGTGTAAAGACTTGCCTTCCTGATTGGCGTCACAGGGCATCGGTGGATTCTGGTATCATTCCGCCCGGAATCTTTCGGGAACCTGAATTCATGACGATTGCAAGACTTGTTTCGGCGGCCGGCTTCTTCGTTCTGGCGGCGTCCTTCGGTTGCGGGGGCACAGGTTCGGCCGACGATACCGACGTCGTGTCGGAGGAAGTCGTTTCGGGCGATTCCGCCGAAGGCGACCTTGTGCCGAATCCGGATTCGTTCGACGCGAATCTTCCGGATGCTTTGACGGATGCGGAAGGGCATCAGGATGCCCGGCAGGACATTTCCGCAGATGTCGAACCGGACGTTGCCGGCGACGGGCTGGACGCCGAAGACCCCGGACTTGACGGTTCGGCTGGTGACGCCGGCGATTCCGGCACCGGTGAACTTCCACAGGCGATCGCCGAAATCGACAGGGCGCTGGATCCCGCCTTTCTGCAGCCGTCCCTTGGATTCACGCTCAGGATCGTGACGCCCCTGATGGCCGAGTATCCGGCCGCCGGCCCGAATCCTTCCGATCTGGCCTGGATCATACAGTCGGAACTGGTTCTTCCTTCCGGGGATGTCGTGCGTCTTGAAGAACGCGGTGACACGTTCGCGGTGCTGTATCCCATTGACGGTTATGACGATTCGTGGATTTTCATCAATGGTGGCGGGACGGACGTTGTCAGCGGCGACATCTATACGTTGAACCTGTATCCGATGCTTTCAACCATGCAATGGATGAAGGAAAACGGAATCGACGAGATCAGCGGGGAATACGCTCCATTCGTCGTCTATCGGACGGGGATGTTCCGCGGGGTCTGGGTTTCGTGTCCCGCGATGGTCGGCGACAGTCCCTCGCTTTCGAAGATGAGGGTCTATTTCGGTCCGGATACGCTTCAGCCGGGAAGTCCGGTCGGGTTGATGGTGAATTCGTACGTCACCGGCGACCGGTCGGTCATCTCCAAATCGTTCGGCGTTTCCCAGTACCACCAGGCCTGTACCTGTTACGACGTGGTCGGAATGACGACCAAGGAAAGGCCGTGCACGGCCGGCGACATAGATCAGTATCCGGGACAGGCCGCCGTGGAATTCCCGCCAGACGGCGCGGAGGCCGTGGCCGCTGTCGGGACGGCGCTTCAGTGGGGTTCTTCCGGCGATGCCGACGGCGGCACCGTTTCTTTCGACGTGTGGCTTGGAACCGATCGTATGACGCTCGCGAAGGTTGCCGGTCCGATCCAGTCGGTTTCGTACCAGCCGAACCTTGTGCCCGACACTACGTACTTCTGGCGGGTGGATGTCCGTGACGACGAAGGCAACCTCGTGCCAGGCAGGGTCTGGACATTCAACACCGACACGGTTGCGCCGCAGTTGAATGATCACAACTACCTGATCCTGGTTGATCGCAGGCTGAAAGGTCAGCTTGACGACGAACTGGCCACTTATGTCCAGGATGTGGTGAATCAGGACGACACTCTTGTTCCGGCCGTACGGTACTGGATGCCCGGCGATCACGTCATGATGCGGGACATCATCATCGACAGCTTCATGAATCGGTGCGTCGGGGAAGATGACTGCCTGCGCGGGGTGTTCCTGGTCGGCGACCTGCCGTCGGCGTGGTACGAGCAGGATTCCGATTACGGCGGCGACATCGGCATCATGCACGAGGAATTTCCGACGGAACTCTTCTTCCAGGATCTGGACAACCAGTGGCGCGACGATGACGGCAACGGGATTTTTGACGGCCATTCCGACTTCGCCCTGGAGATCTTCTCGGCCCGCCTGGTCGGCGGCGTTGAAAGAATGAAGTCTTATTTCGCAAGGCTTCATGAATACCGGCAGAACGGCAGCTTTTTCAACCCCCGGAATTTCTTTTCGTTTATTGACGACGACTGGAACGGGGCAAACTCCTACGGCGTGCCGGACGGATCCACGACGAACCAGGAATGGGGTCTGGAATCAGTCTATGGTGACAACTACATCCGCCGGGAGTGGTCCGACAACACCGACAAGACCGATTATCTCGAGGTTATGTCCGGCGGCGGCGCCGAATTCGTCTATCAGTGGATTCATTCGGATCCCCAGCAGATCTATTTTGACGACAACTTCAGCCCGAACCCGGACAACATCCTGTCCCTGCAGGAACTTGTGGCGGCAGATGTCAGCGGATCGTTTTTCAACCTTTTCGACTGCTCGATCAGCCGCTATACCGAGCCGATGGGAAACATCGCGACCGAGTACGTTCATTCACGCTATGGACTGGCGACCGTCGGAAGCACCAAGACGGGCGGCATCTTCAATCCAGACGTGCTGCACGGGGCGATGCTGGCTGGCCATGGCACGGGCCAGGCGCTGCGCATGTGGTTCGACGACACCTGGGCAAACCGGGATGCCTATGGCCTTCCGGACCCTATATTCGACGACTGGTGGCTTGGCATGATGATTCAGGGGGATCCCCTGGTCCTGCTTAACCCGCAGGCCGTTTCGAGTCTGCCGCGTTCCGTGTCCGCAACCACCGGCCCGAGATCGGAAAGGGTGTTCGAACTTCGGGAAATCGACGCACTTTACAGGATCATGGGTCGCAGGGCCGCGACCACGGTCGTGAACGGCCATCGTGAGTACATGCGGAACCGCTGACGCGTCAGTCCAGGTTGCCCTTGCCGGTCAGGACGTTGCCACGGTTCATCGAAAAGATGATCCCGACCAGGCACAGTCCCCCGAAGATGCGGAAAGTCAGGCTGATGCCTTCCATGAATTCGGTTCGAACCGTCTGGTCGATGCGCGCGTTGCCAAGCATGACGCCGAACATGACCGTGGCAATGCCAAGCGACAAGATCTGGCCGACGATACGCATCGTGGAAAGGGTTGCCGAGCCGATTCCAAACCACTTTCGCGGCAGGCTGCGCATGACCGCGTTGGTATTCGGGGATGAGAACAGGGCGAATCCGGCCCCGAGCGTCATCAGGCAAGCCACGATCATGGGCAGCCCGGTCCCGATCGTCACGAATGAAAGCGCAATCAATCCGCACGCGGTGACCGCCATCCCGAGGCTGGCAAGTATCGTCGGCTCGACACGGTCCGAAAGACGTCCGGCAAGCGGGGAAAAGACGGCCTGAACAATGGGCTGGGTAAGCAGTATCGTCCCGGCGGCCTGCGGGGTCAGTCCACGGATGTTCTGCAGGTAAAGGCTTAACAGGAATCCGACCCCGAATGTTGCCATGTAATTGATTAATGCCGCGATGTTGCTGAAAGTGAACGCCCGGTTTCCGTAAAACAGGCGCATGTTCAGAATCGGCTGTGGCACGCGGTTCTCGATGAATGCCAGCAGCAGGAACAGCGCCCCCGCGCAGCCGATCAGCGCAAGGCCGGCCGGCCTGGTTATCCAGGTGAGCCCGAGCAGCAGGCAGACAAGCCCGGCCCCAAGCACCAGGGACCCGGCCAGGTCAAAGGACTCGCCTTCGGCGTCCTTCCATTCACCTTTCAGCAGCAGCGCGGAAATGAAAAGGACGACGGCCCCGACCGGGACGCAGGCCCAGAAGACGCTGTGCCAGCCGAATGCATGGGTCAGCCAGCCCCCGAACGTCGGGCCGACGGACAGTCCCACATATACCGACGCCGTGTTGATCCCGAGTGCGGCGCCGCGGCGGGCCGCCGGAAAGATGCTCGTCGTCATGGCCATGCCGGTCGCGAACTGCATCGAGGCCCCGACACCCTGAAGCACGCGGGCGGCAAGAAGGAACCCGAAGTCGAAGGGAAGGGCGCAAAGGGCCGACGCAACCGTGAAGATGGTGACCCCGATGATGAATACCCGGCGACGACCATGTATGTCGCCAAGCCGGCCCATCGGCAGCACAAGAGCCGCCGTTGCCAGCATGTAGGAAAGCGCAATCCAGCCCAGATCCACGGCGTCCAGCCCGAAATGCGCGCCGATGGTCGGAAGGGCGATGTTTGAAGACGAGCCGGCGAATGACGTCAGGAACGTCGCCGTGGTCGTGGTCAGGATTCCGTAAAGCTCGGTTTTTTCCGGTTTCCTGGGATCGTTCATGGTGTTGTGGCCTTGCGGCATACGGTGGCGGCCGGCGGCTAGAGGCCGATGTCCGAGAGTGTGAGTGTGTAAATCTGGGTTGCCGTGCCGGGAACGTCGCCCATCAGGATCAGGCGCGGTTTTGAACTGTTTTCGTCATAGACCATGCGCCCGATGTTCTTTCCGAAGTTCGGAAGCGTCTTGTCGCCGACCAGCGACCAGGACTCCCCGTACTGGCGGAAGGTTCCGGTCGGGCCGTCCGGGATGAGATTGGTCCAGTTCGTGCCGTCCCATGACCACAGGTCGTTGTGATAGGTGTTCAGCCTTTCATCCCAGTTGTCCTCGATTTTGGCGCCGCCGAAGACGTACAGATGACCGGTCGCGCCGTCGATCGCGCAACTGAAGCCTTCCCGGCCCAGCAGACCCTCCGGCAGATCCAGCGTGCTTGCCGACGGGCCGTCAAGGTCGATTATCTGAATCCTGTCAAGCGGGTAACTGGTTTCACCGCCATCCTCGGTCGTCAGGCCGCCAACGCTTATCAAGACGTTTTCGACGGGATCGAAGGCCAGGCAGTTCGAGAATACGGGAAGAAGTCCTGGAAGAACGGTTGACCAGTCGGCGGTTCCAAGCTCGAACTTCAGAAGCGTGTCGCTGAAACCAGAACCGGTAATCCAGCCATAAACGAAAAACGCGTCACCGATGAACAGGTGGGAATAGCTGATTCCACCGTTCGGCGGCTGGCCGTCGTCGCCGGCGGCAAGGGGCACCGGCGTGGCGCGCCAGGATGTGTCGATGCGCATCAGGCCGGGCGAACGCGGGCCCATGACGATCCATTCGCCGGCACCGGCGTCCCATGCGATGAACTGGCACCAGTCCTCGTCCATGCAGAAATTGGTGCCATCGGCCCACGGGCTGCCTTCAAGGACCTTCCGGGTGTGTACCCCGGAAGACTCGTCAAGGTGCCATGCGTATGAAATCAGCGGGTCTTTCCAGTCGTGGGTGAACTGTGTCAGGTATTCATCGGTTACCGGATTGAAGCCGAACGTCATGCCATCAACCGGATTCATGATTGACGTGCCGCGAACAACTTCGTCCTCGATGCGGATGGACATCATCTTCCAGGGATTTTCGGGCGGTGTTGCGGCGTCCTCGTCGGCATCCTCGATGCCATCGGGGGGCGTGTCGCCCTGGCTCTGGTCAACCGATGCGTCGGCGGCATCCGGCGTGCCCTCATCCGGGAGGCCTGTGTCCTGGCCGCCATTGTCGGGCGCGATCACATCACGTTCGACATCCGTAATTGAGTCCGGGCCGCCGGTATCGGGAAGCGATACATCCGTGTCGATTACGACATCGCCTTCGCCGATATCATTGTCGCCGTTGCCGGAACCGCAGCCAACGGCCATCAGGAACGTCAGAAGGACAACAGGAACGCTCAGGCTTTTCATGAATCTCACCCGCCAGTGATACCGGCAAAGCATAGCCCAATTTGATTCCCGCGGCATCTGTTGATTGCCGAAATTCCTGATTGAAACGTTGCCCTGGATGCAGTACCCCTTCATCACGTCCAAGCCCGACGGGCGAAGGCGGAACCCAGGCTAAATTCTGAGCCCTGAACTGCCTGAAACCTTCGCCGCTTCGCTCAACTCGTCCCGAGGCCAGGTCAATTGCCCGAATCGTAGAAATCAAACAGGTCCTGACATGTTTCAGCACCGCGGTCAATGTTGCCGTTTGTGTCGTGAATGCAGACTCCCGGACATTCCTGGTACGGATGACTGCCACTGGCCCGCTGCAAAATTGTCAACCTTGTTTGGGGGACAAGACCAAAAATGACATTCAGATCAATATTGCAAATGTCACAAAAAGGTCTTGCAGATCAAGTTGCGAATTTGTATGAATGACAACGATGTCAACTGAATTCCAGGAGGTCATCATGAAAACCAATTCGATTCTGTTTTTGAGTCTGTTGTCTGTGTCGTTTGTTTCTTGTTCATCGGATTCAGGAACCGTCGATGAGTCTCAGGTTGGAAAGCAGGATAGTGGCGAGCTGGAGGTTGGTGTTCTGGACGCTGAAAGCTCTGATGGAACCACCTGTCGGCATTTGCATTTCCCGCAGGACTACACATACGGTGACGACTGTTGGGGACCTCCTGAAAACCTTTGCAAGAATGGCGCGAATACTATGTTTTCATGGTTTTGCAATGCCGACGGGAGTGCTTGTTGCATAACCGGCTCGTCGGACTGTTTCTACTGCGGCTGGGTGGAATGCAAGTCCTATGAGGCCGGAGTGGACATTTCACCGGAATGCGCTTCTCTAAACATCCCCCAAAAATACATTGATTGCGCGAATGGATACATCGATTGTCTGCCTGAAGTCGAGGCAGAAATGAGGAACAGCGAGGAGTGCGCCTTCAGTTTTATCGCAAACGATCCCGACTACACATATTGCTGGGACAGCCATTTGGATTGACCGGAGAAGTCCGGACCTATTTTTTGCCGCCGGGTGCTACTGTTCGATCACTACGTCAGGTGTGATCGTCGAATGCGTGGACTAACGAGCCGCGGATGGTGCGGACACAATAGGGCACCCGACGGACGCTATTTCAGGAGTTCGCGGATCACGCCCAGATCGGTATCCGCAATGCCGCCGGTGCGCACGCAGACGATGTTGTCCTGGCGATCCGTGAAGATGTGAATCGGAACGGTGGTGTCCTGGCCAAGGCCAAGTGATTGCGCGAACTCGCCAAGGGATCCCGGGTTCGTCATCCTCTGGAGCTTGACGGTACGAAGATCGGGCCGCCTGGCCAGGAACGCCTGCAATGTCTTCAGGTCTTCATCGACGGAAAGCAGTTCCAGGCTGATGTCGGTACCGGTTCCAAGCCTGGCTTCGCGCCATGACAGGATGTGCGGAATTTCGGCAATGCACGGCTTGCACCAGGTGGCCCACATGTTGATCCATCTGGGCCGGCCGGTGACCATCGCCGGACCCTGGTGGAACATCTCGGTTTCCGGCAGCGCGAGCTTCGGCCCCCTGCCTGGATCGAACTTGACCGAGCACCAACCGGGCGGAATGACCGCGGTTCCCATATTCGCGACAGAATTGACCCGCGGCCTGCTCGCGTTCGCCGCCTCGCTGGAACTGCCGGCTTCGGCCTTCAGCACGCTCTTCGCGCCGTCGATGGTCTTTTCACAGCCAGCGCCGCCGAAAGCGGCCATCGACAGGGCAATGACGAAGGAGATTTCCGGAAGGTATCGATGCATTTTAACCCCGTGATTCCAAACTACAGGCGGCAGTCAATCCAGGCCACGAAGGCCGACCTGTTCAGCGCGGTGTTGTCGCAGGGGCTGTCGGGCCTGCTCCTGGTCCATCCGCAGAACTCGTCCTCGAGCTGGGCGAATTCCTCGCCGAGCCAGAGCATTCCTGCCACCTGGTCGAAGTCGGGATCCCGGTATGACGCCTTCAGGTGGTTATAAAGCGCGGCCGCGCGCCTTTCCGAAAGGTCGCGATTGTATTCGGTCGAACCTTCCGGCGACGACCTTGAGACGATCAGGAAGTAGCTGGCGCCACGCCTGTCGGCGAAGGTGTTGTCGATAAGGCTGGTCGCGTTCGCATCAAGTTCGGCGCTTTCGATGTCGAACTGGATGATCGCGGCGCGATCGGCCATCGGCTTGAAAAGGCCGTTGAAGTCGGCGCCCGACATGGCAGCGACGCTTTGTGCGTCCATCGGCTTGCATCCGCGGCCACCGCCTTCCTTCACGATTCCGCATGAGGTAAGGACGCGCTTCAGGATTACGCGCAGTTCCGGGGTGCAGTACGACTCATCGGCCGCCGAAGCCACGCCGACCTTTGTCGTGGTCACGTTTCCAAGTGATTCCTCGGCGCGGTCGGCCGCCGCGTTCAGCCAGGACGAAACCGTAATCGACATCGCAAGGAACACGACTGCGGCAACCGCCGCGTGAACGATAAGCTTTTTCATGGCTCACTTGCCTCCTTCGGTGGTGGAGCCCGCTTCGATAAGCCTTCCGAGCCCGTATTCCAGGCCCAGATCCATGTCTTCGTCGCAAAGGCGGCGGTTGTTGACGTAAAGCTGCGGCGTCAGCAGCGGAAGTGAATTAGCCATGATCCAGCGCAGGCTCAGGTTCAGCTTCTGCTTTGTCTCGGCCGTGTCGATGCACTGCGACACGTCGCCGAACTTCTCGAGAACCATTGCCTTGACGGCGTCCTGGCCCTTTTCCTTCGCTGCCTTGCGGATCTCGACGTTGTTTTCAAGTGCCCAGTCGATGACCTTCTCGGGATCCGTGGAACAGAGGATAGCGCGCGAAACCAGGCATGCCCCGTGATGAACAGGTTCCTTCAGCATCCAGTTGCACTCGCTGTCGAGCGGGAACAGGACGGTCTTCATCGACAGCCTGCCGAAGACTTCCGTATCGGCAAGCCTGTTGCGGAAGACTTCGCACGACGGACACAGGGGATCCAGCACTTCGATTGCGGGCACTCCCTGGCCGACCGCGGGAAGCATGATGGAACTGCGGTCTTCCGGCTTGACCAGTTCGCCGCAGTTGCGTTCCTGGTATTCGGGCTTCAGATTCATGTACATGATTACCGGAATCACGACGAAAAGGACGCCTTCCACGAACCACAGAAGGTACCTGAGTATCGTGTTCCTGATATGGTGCGGGCCAGGTTCCTGCTCGCGACGGGCCAGGATGAGCTGGGCGACGGCGGCCAGGAACAGGCCGATCGACATGACGTATATCCCGACGCACATCTTGCAGACTTCGCCGACCTTCGTGACCGATATGTAGTAGTAGGCAATCGACGTGACAAGCGGCAGGAGCGAGGCCGCGACCAGGTAAACCGCGTCGGCCCGCTTCCGGTGGCGCCCGAGCAGCAGGTGTTCAAGGCCGATGAAGATCATGTAGATGAATACGGCCAGTCCCGGCAGGGCTATCGGGATGCCGGCCCATGTGCGGTCGCGCATCACCGACGAATACGGGCTCATCATGACCGCATAACAGCCGCTGGTGCCGAGTTCATCGCGTTCGGCGGTTCCCGGCACGTACGAGCACGTGATCGAGTGAACCTGGCCGTCAAGGTGCAGGAAGAAGTCGTACGTGGAGACGCCCGCGAACCAGGCGCCGCCAAGGGCGAAAAGGATGAAAAGCACCGAAGTGATCATTGTGCGCAGACTTGTCATTTCCGACCTCGTTGCACTTCCAATTTAATGCGGCCTTCCCTGAAGGCGGCCGCTCCCGGATTTCGACCCGCGAACGGCCAGCAAGCCATGTCCGCGAGGGCATCCGACAACGGCGCGATTCTACTGGCAAACGGGCGGTTCGTACAAGCTGACGGCAGTTTGCGTCATAAAGGGTTAAGGCGGCCCGCGTCCGCATGCCGCGGCTGTTGCGCGGCCATTGGGCGTGTGCTAAACACATCGTCCTGTACGGCTTCGAGGATTTGCAATGGACAGACGGCTGGAAAACGTGAAACGCGTGCTGGTTTTCACCGCGCACGCGGACGACTGCGAGTTCTTCTGCGGCGGTATTGTGGCCGCGCTCGCCCGGATGGGGGCCGAAATCACCGAGGTCATCGCGACGGACAACGGTCGTGGCAGCTTCGAGCTTGATCAGGCCTCGCTGGTGACGAGAAGCAGGGAAATCGAGGCCGCCGCCGCCGCTTCGATCGTGGGAAAGAAACACGTTGAGTTCCTGGGCTTTCCGGACGGATTTCTGGACGATACCCCGAAGAACGAACTGCGCAGGATTTTCATGGCATGGATAAGGAAGATCCGTCCCGACTGCGTGATTTCCTTTGACCCATTCGCCTCGGGCGAAACCCATCCGGACCACATCCGGGTGGCGCAGGCCGCGGTCGAGGCCGTCGGGTTCGCGCATCTTCCCCTGTTCCATCCCGAGCAGGCGGCCGAGGGGCTGTCACCCCACCTGACACCGATCAGCGTGTTCTTTTCAAAGAGCCATGACACGGACGACACGATAATCGACATTTCGGACGTCATCGACGTCAAAATCGCCGCGATTCTGGCCCATGAAAGCCAGATGCGGCTGACGATGACCGAGCAGAGGATGTTCCTGGAATCGACCGCGCGACATCCGGACCTGGTTCCCCTGTTTGATGTTGACAATCCCGGTCCGGCAATCGATACGATTGTCCGGAAATGGGCGCTGAATGCGGCCGAAGGGCTTCCATTCATGTACGGCGAGGGATGCCGCGTTGAGACGGTGGACGCGGCGTTCGATGGTTTCACCCTTCCGGGGACTTGATTGATGGGAAGGCGTTTATCCGCGGCGGCGGTGCTGGCCGGCACGATGGCATTCCCGTGCGCGGCCATGGCCATTCCGGCCCAGGTCGCGCTGGCGGGAATCGCTTTCATGCTTCCGGTCGTTCCGGTCGTGGCGCTGCTGCTGGTGACGGGATATCTTGCGGCCACCCGCAATCTCAAGTTGAAAGGTTTCCTGGGCAGGCTTCCCGGCGCGGTCATCCTGATTATCGTCACGGTTTTTGTCTATACGTTCTTCCTTAAGATGTCATCGACGCTTGGCGGCCTGGTGGCGCCGGAGGCCGAATCAAGGCTGGTTGAGTTCGTAACCGACAATGCGGTTCTTCGCACGGACGTCAGGCGGTTTGATGAAGCGTTGAAAATGGTTCGCGAGTCGCCCCCCGGCCGGTGGGAGAAGGCGGTCACCATTCCGGCGCAGGTTGCGGCCCGCGAGATTCTTGCCGGAAAACTGCTTGTGGTCGACACCAGGCTTGCCCGGGAGTACGCGGCTTCCCATGTCGAAGGTTCAATCAGGTTCCCCCGTTACGAACTGGAAATGGTGACGCCGGACTGGTCATGGCAGATTGCGGCCGACAAGTATCTGGACACGCTTGCCGAGATTGCCAGGGAACAGGGACGCAGGCTGGCATTCTGCTGCTCGTTCGGTGTCTCCGTGTCGGTGCGGACGGTGATGGAACTGCGCCAGCGCGACGTGGATGCCGTGATGATCCAGGGTGGCTGCGGTGCCCTCGAGGACTTCGGTGTTCCATTTTCTTCCGATTACGCCGTTTCCGACCTGGACAGGACGGTTTCCCCCGATGTCCTGGATTTGTGGATCAGGTCGGGTATGGTCAACACGGTTGTGGCGGGTTGGCCGATCATCCGGAGCAACGGCATGGATATTCCGGATGGTCCGCTTGTCGTGGTTACAAGCGGGGATTCCCAGCAGGAGAAGACCCTGCGGGTCCTGACGTCGGCCATCGCCCAGAGCCGCGGCATCCAGGTCGTGGGGCAGGCGTCGCTGAACCGGACGGCGCGCTTTTCTGGGATGGCGGGAAGCGTCCTGTTCCTGGGTGCCCTGATCGAGCAAGGCCTGGGCCCGATGTCGTATTTTGTCGTCCTGTTCTCACTTCTGGTCGCCATTTTCGTGGTGCTTCGCAGGCTGCTTCAGTCGGGTGAGCCGGTTGCCGCGATGCGCAGGTCAGCCCCGATCCTGGCCCTGCTCGGTACGGCCCTTCTGGTGGAACTGATTCTGATTGAAGGTACCTGGATGGCCAGCCGCGCCTGGGTCGTTTCCGGGCAGCACAAGTGGATTTATCCAATCCTTTTCGTCCTTTCCGTTGGTCTGGCGTTTCATCGCTTTACCTGGCCGATGGGTGTTCTTCCTTCGTGCGAACTGACTCCCCGGCCGGTTGATGGAATCGTGAGCAGACGCGGCCCATATCTTTGGGCCAACCTCGGATGGTCGGTGCTGCTGTCGGCCATCCTGATCCAGGCAAGCCCGATCGTCGTGGTCATGACGCTGGCCGTGCTCGGCCTGCTTGTACTGTTTAACGGCGCAAGATATCTGATGGTGTGGGGGCTGTCGGCCGGAATTCGGATCCGTTTTGCCGGTCATTTTCGGAAGCCCGCTGTTCCGGGCAGCCCGGTTGATCCGACGACCGATCGGGTCGCGAATCCGGTAGTGAGGGACGAACTGATGTCCCGCCTGCTGCTGAACCTTGCGGTCACGGCATTTCCAGGCATCTGGTTCAGGCCCGGAGCGGCGGGAACCGACATGGAAATCAGGACTTTCGTTTCCGGGCAGCCCGGAAAAATCGAAGTTCGGATGCCGGACGGTTCCAGGCAACTTGTCGGGATCATTTCCCTTCAGGAGCGTGACGGAGTCAGTGTGGCCGAAAGGATTCGGCCAAGGTTGCGCCTTTCCGTCGCCATGGCCGGCTTCCTTGGCGCCGACCTTGAAGTCGTGTTCAGCGGTGGTCGAAGGCTTCCTTCAGTCGGCATGGTCATGCCGGATTCCATCGCCCGTCCGGCAGGGGCGGTTCCGATTGATGTGATACTTCACCGGCAGATACTGGCGATGGTTGCCGACGATGTCGGGTTGATTGAATCCGGTGCGGCGCGCGATGCCGAACTGTTGTCAAGGGAACGATACGTCGAGCAGGAAGCCATGCCGACACCGATTACCTTTTCGGCACTGGCCAGGCGGGCCGCCAGATACGGGGCTGCCGACGCCGCCGGAACCCTTTTTGGATTCCGGAAGTATTTTTCCAGGACGGTCAGGTTTGGCGCCGCGGTCTTTGAACCGGAAATGGCCCGCGATCCGGGCGTATATGGCGGAAAGGTCAGGGTGCGTCTGGCAAAGGCTTGGATCCGGATTCTTGATTCAATTTTCGCCGATTTCGTGCTTCCCGCGGTCGTCCGCTTCACCGGTGATCTTCAGCGGCATGGCGACAGGCCGGCCCATATCATTTCGTCGATACGTCAGATCATCACCCGTTTCGCCTTCTGGCAGGAAATGACCGCGCTGAGTCACGCCATACTGATTTCGGCACCGGAATCGACCGTTGCGCCGCAAAGTGAAAGGTCGGCCCGTTGTCCTCTTCCCGGCGAACTGAATCGTGGTCTTGTAGGCGGCGGGGCGTTCGAGTTCCTTCCCGGCGACATGCTTCCGGCCGCGGACAGCGAGCTTTCGATAGGCCTGGTGCGCCTGACATCGCCTTTTGATCGGGATGTCTGGCGGAACCTGCCCGAGCGCGAACACCTGATTGCGCGTGCCGAGTATTTCCGCGGCGCCTTCCGCAGGGTGGTCTGGTACCTGGTCCAGGTGACCGGACGCAGGCTTCGTGAAATCGGACGGCGCAACGGGCTGGAGGATCTGGTCTTTTTTGCCGGAAAGAATGAACTGGCGCAGGTGCTCGAGCCGCGTGCCGGACGAATCGATTCCGGCTTCGTGGCGGAACTTGCCCGCCGTCAGTCCGAGTGGAAAAGACTGCGGGAGATCCCGATGCCGGTTCAGTTGCGGATCCGGGATATCGAGGACATGGTTATTGAGCCGGGCGGCGGCATGCCCCTGGTCGAAACGGTTGAAGACTCCACGCCGCTGCGGGGCACGCTGGTTGCCGGATCCCTTCCCGTTTCCGGTATCGCCAGGGTGGCTGGCGCGGATCAGGACGTTCGTTTCGCCGGCGCCGCCGGCCGCATCCTGGTCGTCCCGGTTCCCGATCCCGCGACGGTTGCAGAAATGGAAAGGGGATCCGTCATCATCTGCGAGTCGGGGGGAAGGCTTTCCCACGCCGCGATGCTTGCCCGTGAACTGGGAATAACCATGGTTTCCGGTGTTCGCGGCGCGTCCCGGCGCATCGCCGACGGACAGGCCATCACCGTCGATTCGGATGGCGTCGTTCAAACGGGAATGCCGACCGTGGCGATTGGGCTTGCGTCCGCCCGTGACGGGTGCGGCAACAAGGCCGGCGCGCTTGCGCGGCTTGTCGCGGCGGGATTCCCGGTTCCGGACGGATTCGTCATCCCGCCGGAGATCGTCGCCGGGATCGGCGCCGCCTCTTTCAACGATGACTGGGCCGGTGCCGTCTGGGCCACGGTCGCTCATCTGGACATGGGCGCCGGTTTCATCGTCCGTACTTCGTCCTTCATCGAGGACTCGAGATCCCACAGCTTCGCGGGAATGTTCAGGAGCGTCGCCGGGGTCGGTACGAGGGAAGCCCTTGAATCGGCCGTGCGCGAATGCATTTCGGCGGCCGCCGGGGAAGGGGTAGCCAGGCTTGCCAGGTTGGTCGGGGCCGATTCCGGCGGACTGCCGGCCCTGGTAATCCAGCCGCTTGTCCCGGCCGATTTTTCCGGTGTCGCCGTGTGTCAATCAGGCCCGGGAAGCCAGTCGGCCGACGTGGTCCTGGTCGAGGCCGAACGTGGAACCGGCGGCGTGGTTTCGGGAACCGGGATTCCTCATTCATTCAGGTGCGTCCCGGATGCCGGGCTTCCGACCAGAACCGGCGGTCCCGACGATGACGGCCCGGCATCCGACATCATAATCCGGGTCGCCGACCTTGCCCGCGGGGCAAGGGATCTTTTCGGCTGTCCGATCGACATCGAGTGGTGCAATGCGGGCGGCGATGTCTGGATTGTCCAGGCCAGGCCGCTTGCATCACCGATTGTCGAAACGGATTGACCGGTCCGTCCGGACGCGCTACCATTTCAGCGCGGAGTGAAGTCTCCGGGAACAGTCTCCGGGAACAGTCTCCAGGAACAGTCTCCGATGGCGATCTCCGAGGATAATCTCCGATGGCGATCTCCGAGGATAATCTCCGAGGATAATCTCCGAGGGCAATCTCCGAGGGCAATCAATGATCACGGAAATCAGGAAAGCCGTTAACCAGGCCAGGCGCGACCGGACACGTGAAAAGCTGCTGGATGCGGCGGCGCTGGTTTTCCAGAGGAAGGGCTATCACGGCGCCCTCGTGTCGGATGTGGTGGTTGAGGCCGGTGTCGGCCAGGGCACGTTCTACCGGCATTTCGAATCCAAGCGTGAGCTTTTCGATGCCCTTTTTGACCGGGTGATGGTTCAGATTGTCACCGAGGTGGCCGGGATCGCCGAAAGCCTGCCGGAAAATATCCAGGAATATCGAGAGGCTTCTGTCAGGGTGGTCGCCGCGTCGGCCAGGGTGCTGAAGGCAAACGGCGGGATGGTTCAGCTCTTTTTCACCGAGGGCCCGTCAGTCGATGCCGAGTTTCGCGCCAAGCTGGAATCGGTTCACCAGGAAATCGCCGCAATGGCGGCCGAATACCTTCGTCATGCCATGTCGCTGGGCTTCGCGCGCGAGTGTCATACCCGCGTCATCTCGCAGATGCTGGTCGGCGCCGGCGTGAGGCTGGTCAACGAGTATTTCAACGGACACCTTGATGATATCGGCATTGACGGCGCCGTTCGCGAGGCCGTCGAATTCGCCTTTTCCGGTTTCGGTCCGGGGTCCGGCGGCCCGTCATGTCCCTGATGCAGAGTGGTTTCACGCCGGTTAATGCCGCCAGTGTTTGATCCGCCGCAGCGATGCGCTATCATGACGCGTGAACACGACGTCGGGTCGCTGACCGTTCCAGGGGGATTTCATGGGCAATCCGTTGCTGCGCCGTTTGATTCCTGCATTCCTGGTGGCGCTTCTGGCAAGCTCCTGCGGCGGGGATGTCGGTCCCTCGGATGCGGCGACCGACTTTACTCCTTTCGGGATCGATCTCGCTTCAGATGAATCGCCCGCGATAGTTCCGTGCGTCCAGGGCTGCTGGTCGGTCGATTGCGGCAGCGTGCCGGAGTGCGGGATGGCCCTGATTCCCGCCGGTCCTTTCATGATGGGGTGCGACGAATCCGCCATCGCGGACTGCGGGCAGGATGAGATTCCGTATCATCAGGTCAATCTTTCCGCGTATTTCATCGATCGCAACGAAGTCACCGTGGGTGACTACGCCGCGTGTGTCGATGCCGGCGCGTGCACGCCGCCGGTTGACCCGGATCCCGCCTGTGACTGGGGTAATCCCGAACGCGCCGATTTTCCGATGACCTGTGTTGACTGGTTCCAGTCCCAGGCTTTCTGCAACTGGCGCGACAAAAGGCTTCCGACCGAGGCCGAGTGGGAAAAGGCGGCCAGGGGCGGCGACGCCAGGATATATCCCTGGGGCGACCAGGTTCCATCGTGCCAGGTCGCGGTCGTTTTTGATGACCTGGCCGGCGGGCGTGGCTGCGGAACAGATCATCCGATGGCCGTGTGCAGCAAGTCCCCCGCGGGTGACAGCCCGGCCGGCCTGTGCGATATGGCTGGCAATATCTGGGAAAGGGTTTCCGACTGGTACGGACGCGATTATTATGCCGCATCGCCTTCAACCGATCCGTCCGGACCGGAAGCCGGCCAGGGGCGCGTGTCCAGGGGCGGCACCATCACGATGATCAACCGTGACACTTATCTGCGTTCCTTCAACAGGTATTATCACCAGCCGCAGGCGACCGACGTGCTGCTTGGCTTCCGTTGCGCCAGGGATGCCCGGCCGGCTGATGACGTCGATTGAAGCAGTGTCAGTATTTGAAGGCGTAGGGTCTTGCCTGCTTGATGACCAGCCTGCGGTCGGGCGAATCCAGCTTGAATTCGATATCCAGGGCAAAGGTGGCGGGATTCCCGCGGTAAAGCTGCCTGAAGTGGTCGTGAAGCTTCCTGGCCGCCGAATAAAGCTGCCCCATCTCCTCGCGCGTCATAATCGGGGATTCCGGGGACAGGCTGGACATGCGGCTGCGCACGACTTCCAGCGAACCGCCGGCGGCGGTCATCACGAAGACCTCGGGAAGTGAACCGTCTTCCGGGTTTGTCACCGACGTTTCGCCGACCTGGACGTTGACGTAGAAGCCGTCGAACGACGCGTCGGCGATGTTTCGCGTTATCAGCACGCCGTTTGCCAGTTCGGTCGGGAATGATTTGTGGACGGCCACGGCCATCTTCACGTCCGAATGTCGAAGGCCCATGAAGCTGCGTTCCTCGAACGCCCGCCAGTTCCAGACGCTGGCCCAGACTTTCCTTATGCGGTCGGAAGGCCGCCTGGTTCCCGTGTCCGCGCCGACCGACTCGTACAGTCCGGCGCCGCTGAATGCCGCAAGGTCTTCCGCGTTGGTGCTGGATCGCAGCCTGACGCCGCTTGACGGCCACCTTGAAGCGATGCTTTCGTCCAGAAGGGCGGCGAAGACCGGCTCCACCGGAATGTGGCCGATAAGGTACCGAAGGCCGTCGAGCGAGGCCTCGCGGAAAGTCGAATCGGACTCGAATGTCGCGTCGGCAAGAAGTGCGTCGATATAGGCCGCCAGCGTGCCCCCGGATCCCGCCCTGCAGAATTCAGCGGCCTCCTGGCAGGTTGCCGGCATGCGTCCTTCCTCGATGCAGTCGGATTCGGCGTCGTCGCACAGCGTTGAATCGAACACCGCGCTCTCGATGAACCCGTTGTAGTAAAAGAAAGGAACGGCCATGCCGTCCGGGGTGATGTCGCCGATCACCTTCCGGCATTCGGCAAGGTTGGCGGCCTTCGCGCCCACAAGCAGGGAATCGGCGAAGCCGAGATCTGCGAAGTCGATAAGGCCCTCGGTGACAATGTCGGCCTGGGGCACTTCAAGGCCGTCGGGCCTCGCATCCTTCCAGAAAGCCTCGGCTTCTTCCATCGTTGACCATTCAAGCGAAAAGCCGGTCGCGGTAACCTCGTAACGCACCACACCCGAACCGTCGCCACCCTGGCCGGGCCAGATGAAAGGTTTAATGTCCGGGTGTTCCGAGGCGCCCACCAGGGCCATGTTCGGAGTTCCTCGGTTCATTGCGGCCACGTTGACGTGGGAAAGCGGCGTCTGCATCTGTTCGGTGATGAATCCGCCGACGAGAGGAGCCTCGATGGGAAGTTCGGTCAGAAGGACGATGTCCTTCCAGGAAACAACCGTCGTCCTGAGTTCCTCCGGGGTCATGCGAATCAGCCTGCCGAAAGCGGTTCCGCGGTTCAGCAACTGCATGGTGGCCCCGCCGAACAGATCCTGCCGCGTCAGCCACAGCGCGCCGGAATTTTCGAAAATGGCATCCGAGTCCGCCAGGTCGGTCTCGTGGTCTGCCGTCGCCGGGGAATACGCCAGGCGGTTGTCCTGGCCGCCGGGGGCAAGGAATCGGATTCGTTCATGGATCAGGTCGTATGCCTTCAGTGCCTGGGCCGGCGTCAGGTCGTCACTGGGAAAGAACTCGACCGTCATTGGCGACGAGAAGGCCCCGGCGTGCCGGCTGTTTACGGAAAAGTCGCGATACCAGACGGTGTTGCCGGCCATCGCCGTCCGTTCCAGGCCGTGGTACGTCGAGGCCTCGTATTCGTCGCTGGTTAACGACTTCCCAAGAACGCCCCGAACGAAATTGAAATGCAGCGGATGCTTCCTGGTGTTCTGGAAATAGACGACCGGACTGCCGTTGATGTCGTCGATGAAGAACTTGACCGCCACAAGGGTTCCGTAACCGGTCGGGGTCAGGACGCCAAGTCCGACGAATGAGTCGATTCCATCGTCCGCGGTGAATCCGGTCACATAGTCTTCGGTTCTATCTATTTCGGGCGCCGCCCGCAGCGTGACGTCAAGTTTTCTGCAGCCGTCGTCGGTCGTGGGCATTTCGGCTGGTGACAGGATGATGCTTTCGTTGCGAAATCCCGGCGCCCTGACGGTCAGAACTGAACCGGCTGACAGGTTCTTCAGAATCATCGGCCGGGCACAGTCTTCCGACGGGGGATCGATGTCGGCGCCCGGGCACCAGATCGCGCCCGTCCCGGATTCGACATCGTCGGCGGTAATTGAATACGCGCCGATTGACTGCCCCGGCTGGGCCTGAAGTTCCACGTGCAGGCAGAACGGAAGGTCTTCATCCGGGTTGTGCAGGCATCCGGCCCAGGATGGAACAAGGGCCGCGATCCACGCCAGGGCGATCAATCGATAAAAAATCCTGACCATGATTTCGCCCTATATCAGAACCGATTCCTCGCCGGGACAGGGGAGTATCATCACCCCTTCCTCGCCGTACGGATCCTGTGTGGCCCAGGGATCGCTGAATTCTGGAACGCTGCCGTCCGCCTCGACAGTCACGCATATGACCGGAAGCGAAGGTGGGGGATCACCGGCCGCGCGCGCGCAACCGTCGATTGCGATATCGACGTCGGTATCAGGGACGCATTCCTTGCCGGGATCGCATACCACCATGCAGTCCGGCTTCGTGCAGGCACGCCAGCCGTAACCAATCGACGAGTGGTACAGAATGTAAGTCGTTGAATCAAAGGTAAATGAAATCAGGTCATTGTTATGCCTTCCGCCGAAATCATAACTGGCCGCGACCGCATGAATCTGTCCGTTGATTTTTAGCCAGGCCGCCGGGGTTGAGTATGAAGGATTGCCGAACTGGCCGCAGTCGATCGGGTCGGCCTGGACGTAAAGTTCCGCCTTCATCGAGGAATTGTCGATCTGGCAGACATGATCCAGTTGCCCGAGCCAGTATTCGCCACCAAATTCGACCTGGCAGAAGAGATCCTCCTGAGCCGGCTTCCTGATGGTGAAATCCTGTGTCGCATCGGGCACATCGGCGGGCACATCGGCGGGAATGTCCTGTGAAACATCCGAATCCGTTCCGGAATCGCCGCAGCCAGCCAGCAGGATCGCTGAAAAAACCAGTGGCGCCACAAACATTGGAAGTCTTTTCATTTTGATTCTTCCCCGGGGTGTTTCCCCTGACAAGGGCCGCTTCGGGCCTGCCGAAAGGATTCTGCGATTATTTTTAAGGAATGTCCAATGGTTGAAGCCCCCTTGCCCACCCATGCCGCCTGCGGAAGCGTATTATGGCGATGGCGACATTGGATATAACTGAATGCGGCAGAAACATTGTATTATTGGCCTGCATTCGAACCTTACCGGCGATGTGGCGGCGGGGGCCTGGATTCATGTGGCGAAGCGGAAATGCACGGTTGCAGGGACTCGGTCTCGCCATACTGGTCGGCGCCGTTGCCGTCTTTCCATCGACAATGGCTCCGGCCGGCGCCCATCTTCCTGTTCCGCGGCTGCTTCCTGGCAGGCACGAGTGCGGCGACGGCCTTCTTGGATATCCGCAGGAAGCTTGTGATGACGCCAATGCACTGGTTGGCGACGGATGCTCGGAAACCTGCACGGTCGAGTCCGGGTGGCGTTGCGGCAACGGTTCGGACGCGGTGGCCTGGGGGGACGACTACTTCGGGCAGTCAACGCCCGTGGCCGGTTCGTTCGTCGCGATTTCATCCGGAACGTATCATTCGGTTGCATTGCGCGCGGACGGCAGCGTGGTCGGCTGGGGGCGCAATGCCGACGGACAGGCCGAGTCCCAGGCAGGCCCCTTCATCGCGATTGATACCGGCCTTCATCACAGCATCGGACTGCGCCCGAACGGTTCGGTGGTGGGGTGGGGCAGCAACATGGAAGGCCAGGTTGAGCCGCATCCGGGGCCTTTCATCGCGATCGCTTCCGGACGGGAATTCAATATAGGATTGTTCGCCGATGGTTCCGTTATCGGTTGGGGCGACAACGGTCAGGGCCAAACCGCTTTCAAGCCGGGGCCTTACGTTGCCATCGCTGCCGGTGGGTATCATTGTCTTGGATTGAAGGCCGACGGCTCGGTTGACGGGTGGGGCGAGAACCAGTGGGGCGAGGCCGATTCAAAGCCGGGTCCGTATGTGGCTATTTCCGCTGGTGATCATCACAGTCTTGGACTCAGGCCCGACGGTCGCGTCGAAGCCTGGGGCGACAACAGGTACGGCCAGGGCACCGGGCGAAGCGGGCCGTTCATCGCCATGGATGCCGGCGGTTTTCATAATCTTGGCATGTACGCGGACGGATCGGTTGCAGGCTGGGGATTCAATTACTACGGCCAGACGGTGAAGATGGCCGGTCCGATTGGCGCGTTTTCGGCCGGCGGGTTCCACAGCGCCGCGGTTCTGCGTGGTTCCTGCTCCGTGCACTGCGGGGACGGGATCGTGCTTGCACCTGAACAATGTGATGATTTGAACTCGACTGCCGGCGACGGCTGTTCCGAAAACTGTCAGATTGAACAGTGGTGGCAATGTCCCGCCCCCGCCAGGCCATGCGTGTGCCTGGGCAATCTCCAGGGGCCTGCGTGCGACAGGTGTCCGGATGGCTTCTGGGGATTCCCGTTCTGTCTGCCGTGCCTTTGCGACAATGGGGACGTCTGCGACGGTGCCGAGTGGTGTGATCCGGTTTCCGGATGCAATCCGGGAGAGCCGCCGACATGCGATGATGGTCGTGAATGCGGCATTGACTGGTGCGACCCGGTTATCGGGTGCATGTCCGACATCCGGGACTGCCTGTGTTCGCTCGATTCGGATTGCGATGACGGCGACATCTGCAACGGAGTCGAGGGATGCAGGTACGGCATCGGCCGATGCAGGAACGGCGAACCGCCGGTATGCGGGGACGGTGACGTCTGCAACGGCATCGAGACATGCGACCCGCTGGCGGGCTGTCTTCCCGGCGTCGCCCTGGACTGCTCCGACGGTCGCGAGTGTTCCGTCGATATGTGCGACCCGGTTGCCGGCTGCCTGATCGATGATTCGGGCTGTCTGTGCGATCAGGATCTCGATTGCGACGATCTGTCGATCTGCACCGGTCGTGACTGGTGCGACTATCAGGCTGGAATCTGCCGGCTGGATCCGGCACCGTCGTGCGATGACGGCAGGGAATGCACGATCGACAGTTGCGATCCGGTTGCAGGTTGCGTTTTCGACGCGTCGGGGTGCGGCTGCGATGAAGACATCCAGTGCGACGACCTTTCTGCCTGCACCGGAACCGAAAGTTGTATCAATTCGACCGGCCAGTGCGTTCCGGGGCGGGCTCTTGAATGTGACGACAACCGGTCGTGTTCCGCCGACTGGTGTGACATCACCGCCGGCTGTCTTGTCGATCCGTCCGGTTGTCCCTGCGTTTCCGACGACCAGTGCGACGACGGATCCGTCTGCACCGGCAGGGAATTCTGCGATCCCGTCAGGGGACGCTGCGTGGCCGGTGCCGCGCTGGACTGCCGGGACGGCCGTCCATGCACACGGGATTCATGCGATCGCCACACCGGATGCGTCAACGAACCGTCCTCGTGCCGGTGCGCCGACGACGGCGACTGCAAGTTGCCATACGAGGACTGCGACCCCGCATCCGGACGATGCAGGAACATGGTCTGCGCATCATGTTCCGGCGACACCGATTGCGGCTTCCCGGGGAACGTATGTCATCGCTTCGATTCCGGTATGGCCTGCGTCCTTGACTGCGCCCCCGGCGATTTTATCTGCCCTGTCGGTTATGAGTGCCGGGATGAGGGCTTCGCCAGGCTGTGCATGCCCGTTGCCGGTGACTGCAAGTGTGAGCCGGCGGCGGCGCTGACTTGCCATGCAGGCAACCTGTGGTGGTTTGACGGATGCGGTCAGCCGGATCGGGTCGCCGTTGATTGCGGCGAAAGGGGCTGTTTTGACAGGGAGTGCTGCCTTGAAGGTGAATCGGCGTCGGAAGGCGGATGTCGGCTTGTCGTCGAGCATCAGGGCGACGCCGGAGAACCGGACATTCCGGATCCGGAAGACGTCCAGTCCGATTCCGGAGGCGTTGCCGACATGGAAATTGATGTTCCCGCCGGCGGATGCGATGCGACTTCGGGAAATCCCGCGAATCCCCTGAAGGCGGTCATTCCGGTTCTTGTCGTGGCGGCTTTGTCACTGCTTGCAATCGGACGTTTCAGACGGTTCGATCGCCCTTCGCGGGGTTGACCAGGTCAGCGCGCGCGCCGGTCGAAGCGACGCCGTGACGAAAGCAGGTATCCGAGAGCGATCGCCAGCGGCAACCACGCAGCACCAGGAATCCCGTCCGAAGCCGAGCAGCCCCCAGATGCCGGCGCCGTCTCCTCGACAGGTTTTTCACCCTCATCCGTTGCCTGGACTGTGTCGGCGTTGCCGTTGGCGTCCTCGATCACATCATGGGTCTGCGGCACCTGGCCGGCGCAAACCCCTTCCGGGGTGCACGCGTCATCAACCGTTTCCGGGTTGGAGTCGTCGCACGGAGTACCCACGGCCATGAACGTCGCCTGACAGCCGCCGGTGCCGTCGCAGTCGGCGGCGCTGTCGCATGGTCCGGGCAGGCATGCGTACTGTTCTCCGACGCATTTTTTCTTGTCGTTGCATGCGTCGTTCATCGTGCACGGGTCGTTGTCGTCGCACGAGGTCCCAAGCGGGGCCCATACGGGCTTGCATGTACCATCGCCCTTGCAGGTGGAATCCGACATGCATCGGCCCGGCGAGCAGGTGTATGGAGTTCCCGCGCAGGCGCCAAGGGCGCTGCACATGTCGTCGCTGGTGCACAGGTCGCCATCGTCGCACGCCAGCCCGTCGGAAATCGTGAAGACGCATTTGTAATCGACGCATTCGTCCGTCGTGCACTGATCCTGGTCGTCGCATGTGCCGCACGAATTCCCGCACCCGTCGTCCCCGCAGTCGCGTCCGTCGCACGTGCACGGAACGCAGGCGCCGCCAAGGCACCAGTTTCCAGCCGGGCAGTCGCCGCACCAGCCGCCGAATCCGTCGCTTCCGCACACAAGTTCGCCACATCCAGGCGCGACCAGGCACACCTTGAACGAGATCGTGTCGCCGACCTCGCCGACGTCGTAAATCCGAAGTTCAACCGTCGTTCCATCCTCCAGGAACAACGCGGGATCCGTCACGTCATTCATGACGGTTCTTCCCCCGGACTTCATCGTTGCGTCCTTCAGGCTGCCGTTCGTCTTCGGTCCCTCGCCGGGCCGGAAGACATAAACCTCGTCCGGCGGGCCCTCGCGGTTTCCAATGCCTTCCAGGTCGGGGTTGATGCGATACACGATCAGTCCCGACGATGGAAGCTGGGTCTCGAAAAGGCCAAGACGACGCCGGTATTCAACGACGAAGTACTCCTTGTCCGATTCCGGGACGGGAATCCTTACCGCCTGCGTTCCGTTCATCCACGAGGAATGAAGGGTGATGTCGCTGTTTTCGGAAACGATCGGAATGTCTTCAATCCAGTTGCCGTACTTCCATTTCATGTACGCGAGAGGGTGCTGGGCGGCTTCCATCCCGGTCGCTTCCATCAGATCCCACGGCCCGACCGGCACGCGCCCGTCCTGGCTGTAATGGTAAAGGTCGGGCGCGCCGAACGAATGGTACATTTCGTGCGCGAAGGTTCCGGGCGAAACCCTCATCAGGACGCTCAACTGAAGGTTGTAGGTGCCGACCTGCAAGCCCGCGACGCTCGGAGCCTCGTAAAATTCCCATTTGTGCGGCCACAGCAGGTCGGACCAGCCGTCGGGCCAGCCCTGAATCATGAAAATCACATTGTCGAACCAGCCGTCGTCGTTCGCATCGAAGTCGATGTCGGGCGGTATCAGATCCTCGATTCCGGCCAGGGCGTCGCGAAGCATGGCATGTTCGCGCATCTGGGCTTCCATGTCGCCCGAATAGCCCTGGGTGTTCGACCTGGCGTCATACGGCTGGTAGTACTGCCTTGATTTGGGTGACGTCCACGCGGTCATCCACGCCCCGTCCGGTGGCGGGGTGAAGATGGTCCGGACATCGACCGCGCCCATCGACACCTCGCTGAAGAACGCCCGCATCGAGGCGTGGCCGTCCGCGGTGCTGTTGAACTTTTCATCATACAGATCGCTTTCCTCGTACATCGTTTCATCGTCGGAAAAGCGGATGAACACGAAGAGGTTGTTGATCTGGCCAACAGATGGGGTCACGTCACCGGCCCTTGCCACGCGGCGGACTCCCGGATTCCGGCGCGACTCCCGCAACGTCGGTCTCAGTCCGGGCTGGAGTCCGGCCGCGGCCGGATCGTCGATCCCCGCGGCGAGGATCGTTGGGGCCAGCTTTCCGTCAATCAGGTCGGCATAATGCAGCCAGCCCGTCGCGAAGTCGCGGACGACGGTGAAACCCTTCAGATCCGTCGTGACGCGTGAAAATTCGTCGCCAGAGGTCACGAGCATGACGACAGTCCCGTCGGGCTGCTCGAAGCGGGACGGAATGTCTTTCAACGGCGCCGCGGACAGCGGCAAAGTCAGTAAGCAGGCCGGCAGGGCAACGGACAAAAAAAGCCTGAAAAAATTCATGACAACTCCGCAATCCATTGTGAAAGAAACGCGAAGTGCAGTTTACCATTACCTGTTTGTCCGTTGACAGTCCCGTTGTGTTGATTCCTAATCGGGCCCGTCACGCGACCGGGCAGGACGTGGCCCGGGGGAAGGATTGATGGACGACGGCGACAGGGATTCGGTCGAAGGCGTCGATGATGTCGCGGGTGGTCACCGGCGGCGACCAAGGTACTCAGGGACTCATCCAAGGCGTTTTGACCAGAAATACAAGGAACTGGATCCGTCTGTGGATCCCGATACGGTTGCAAGGGTGCTGGCTTCGGGAAGGACTCCGGCCGGGATGCACCGCCCGATCATGGTGCGCGAGATAATCGGGGTTCTTCAGCCCGCTCCCGGATGCCTTGTGGTTGACGCCACGCTCGGCTGGGGCGGGCACTCCGGGGCAATCATCCCGATGATTGTTCCAGGCGGGCATCTGTTTGGACTGGACTGCGATCCGGTCGAGCTTCCAAAGGCCGAGTCAAGGCTTCGTCTGGCCGGCTGGGGCCCCGATTCGTTTTCAGCCCACCGGATCAATTTCAGCGGGATATCCAGGATCCTTGATGACGCCGGCGTCGATGCGGTTGATTGCGTTCTGGCCGACCTGGGGCTTTCGTCGATGCAGATTGACGACCCGTCCCGCGGGTTTTCCGTCAAGCAGGACGGGCCGCTGGACATGCGAATGAATCCGTCCAGGGGAATTACCGCGCGGGCGTTGCTGGAAAAGATCAGGCCCGAACGGCTTGCATCAATACTGGCGGAGAATTCGGACGAACCGGAAGCGGAAGCGATTGCGGCCGCGGTTGCCGGCCGTTCGTTTTCGGGGACCGCCGAGCTGGCACGGACGGTTCGGCAGGCCTCGGGGCACCGTGAGCGCGAGCAGCAGGAACTGGCGGTTCGCCGGGTATTCCAGGCAATCCGGATTGAGGTCAACGAGGAGTTTTCGGCCCTTGATTCGTTCCTGCGAGCCTTGCCGGCCTGCCTTAAGCCTGGCGGCAGGGTTGCCATCCTGACATTCCATTCGGGCGAGGATCGAAGGGTCAAGAAGTCGTTCAAGGCTGGCCTGCTTGATGGAACGTGGTCCAGGATCGCCGACGAGGTCGTGCGCGCCAGTCCCGCCGAGCAGCGGGACAATCCCAGATCAGCGCCGGCGAAGCTGCGCTGGGCCGTCCGCTCCTGATTCCGTTAAAGGGCCCTTACAAAAATTTCCGGTCACGAATGGACGGGATTATCATCGGGCCGAATTTCAACCCTCGGTGGAGTATGAAAGCTCACTCAATATGCGTGCTGTTTATCGCCGTCCTTGTAGTTGGGGGATGTTCCGGAAATGGGGAAGGGCCCGCGGCTGACTCCGGCAATCCGGATACCGTGCTGCCCGACAACGGTCAGGACGCGTCGCCGCCGGACAACGGTCAGGACACGGGGAGCACCCCAGGCAAAAGGGTGTACGGTGGTTCGGCCTCGTATGGTGACCTGGTCGTGTTTTCGGTTGACGGAGACTCGCGAAAGGTCGAGGTCGTCAACGAGACCACGGGCAATACGGTCAGTAATGATTACACGGTGATGTCCGGCAATGTCGAGGGCGTTCTGAAGGTCGAGTCGGCCGGGGATACCTTCTTCGCGGTCGAACTGACGAACAAGCTCCTGGCGGCCAGTTTTGACACCGGGAACCCATCGAACACGATTTCCTTCGGGGTCGCCGGCGGCACCGATAACATCGCCAATCAATCGAACATTCCCGGCGACTATGCCTATATCCACATATCCGGCCAGCCGGTGAACGGATCGACGGACATCAAGGAATGGGGTGTTCTTTCCATCATCGACGACGGTACCTTCAGGGTCAAGGCATTCGCCAGCGACGCGGGCGACATGAGCCTTGGACCGATGGCTCCGGAGGAATGGGCCGGAGCCTTCCCGGTCGAGGAGCCGAACGTCCAGGGTTCCTGGTCCGTGAATCCATCGGATCATGCGCGCCTGGTCGTCAATATCGACGGGGTGCCGGCAACCCTGACCGGATTCGCGTATGCTCCCGATCCAAATGGGATTTTTGTTCTTGACATGGGTACCGGGAACGGATTCATCCTTGCCATGAAGATTCTGCCGACCATGACGCTTGCGAATCTTGCGGGCGAGTACAAGTTCATAAACGTATGGAACGACAGCATGGGTGAAGGCCGCAGCGCCGGACACGCCGTGGTTAACTCCGATGGTACCGGCTTCTTCGGCACGGTCGATACCGACGGCGGATATTCGACCGGGACTTTCGATTACATCAGCGCCTGTCCGAACCTTCAGAACATGTTCCACGCGACTTCAACCGAAACCAGGGATGACGTCACGGTCACCCTGAAGCATTACTTCGTCCTGCTTCCGTATGCGTACATGGGATTCAACTTCAGGACTGACGGCGGGTTCAGGTTTGTCGGGTATTCGGTTGGCGCCCGGCTGCCGTGACAAACGCGGGTCTATCCGTTCTTCCAGGCCAGCTTGAATCCTTCGCCGGTCATTATCGAGCGATCCAGGACCTGGACCTTTCCATCTTCGGGAAGAACGATTCTGGCCCACGGGGCCACGTCGAGAATGTCCTTCTGGATATCGAGTCCGTCGGCGATCTGGAACAGTTCGATTCCGCGTTCGGTCAGCCTGAAGGTGCCGGCCGTCGTGCAGTAAAAGACATTCTGGCCGCGCTTCAGAGCGTTCTGCGCGCTGAAAGTTATCTCTTCCAGCTTTTCGACGAATTTCGGGATGCCCCGCTTCGTGACCTGGAGCTTGCCGTCAACGATCTGCATCTCTGCCTTCGCGGTCCACTGGCCGATGAATATCAGGTTTTTCGCATAGGTGACCAGGTTGATGAAGCCCCCGGGGCCCACATATTCCTTCACCTTCTGCGATTTGCGGCTGACGTTGACGTTGCCCTGCGGATCCACCTGAAGCATTCCCAGGATGGCGACGTCAAGGTTATCCTCGATGAAATGGAACATCTCGGCGGACGACACCAGCTTTTCGGGATTGATTGCCATCCCGAAGAAGAATCCAGGTGCCGGGATTCCGCCGATGACGCCGGTTTCGATCAGGTACGTGATGTCCTTTCCGATTCCGCCGCGGCTTGCCATGGCGCCGACTTCCTGCGGCAGGCCGTACCCGATGATCGTCTTGACGCCGGGGAATCCGACGCCGGTATAGACGCTTGCCGCCTGGCGCGCGAGCATGTACTCGATCGGGTTGCGGATCGGATCCAGTTTCAGGATCTTGTTGAACATGTTCAGTTCATCAAGAAACTTCGGGATGTCCTTCATCTTGTGGCCGGGGGTCAGGCCGAGCAGCGCCTTTTTCTGCGGGAACATGACGGCCTGCTCCGCGTACCTGTTGACCACGATGCAATCGACTTCGTCCGCGGGAATGAAGATGTTTGCGTCGTCGCGCGGAATGATCCCGGCGACATTCACGATGGTCAGTCCGCCGTTGTTGCGGGCCGCCCGCGTTGATTCGCGAACTTCGGTGAACATCGGCGAATCCTTCATGTAGATGTTCCCGTCCTTGTCGGCATAGGTGGCGGCGACAACGGAGCAGGTGATCTTCGGGAGGGTGAAGCGCAGCCTGTCGCCTTCGGCGGTGACCATCTGTTCGCCCCGGCCCGGCTCGACCTGTGTTCCGGTTCCGACCCGCGGATCAACGAACGTGCCAACCCCGACTTCGGTCAGAAGGTCGTACTCGCCGCGTCCCTGGCCGTCGATCAGGTGGATCAGCGTTCCCTGGGGATAGACGGTCAGGTACATCTCGCCCTTTGCAACAAGTTCAAGGCCTGCCCGCACGGTTTCGTGGTGTCCGCTGATGTAGTGGGTAAGCAGGCCGGGAAGGCAGACTTCCTCGGTTCCGCCCGGCGCCTTACCGCGAAGGCCGGTTCCGCCCGGGTTGATCCAGGTAAGATTGCACGGGTGTCCTGTCTTGATGAAGGATTCCCGGACGGCCTTGTAAACCGATGCGGGCCTGACGTTGGACGCCATCCCGCAGCCGGCGATGATTGCGCCGTCCGGAATCATCGCCGCGGCCTCCATCCCGGTCTTGAACCTGGGATTGTCCGTCGGCGGCTTGTAGTCGATGTCGATCTTGTTCTTGTTAATTGCCCAGGTCAGAACTCGTTTGTAAACGCCCAGTTTTGTCATGAGACTTGGCATCTATCCGGCCTCCTTCTGGAAAGCTTGAGTGAACCCGATATATGTGCCATCAATCATGCCGGCAAGTCAACAGCGGTGTCAGCTTATCGGCGTCCGTCAGCCTTTGCCGGGCGACGCGGGGAATCGGCTCGACGGAATGGCGCCACGGTGGCCGACCGTGGCCTCGGCCGTCCTGCATGCGCCGGCAAGCGCTCCTTCCCAGGGCAGTCCGGCAAGATGTCCTGCCAGCAGTCCGGCCAGGAAGGCGTCGCCCGCGCCGACGGTGTCTTCGACCGGGACGTTCGCCGCTCTTTGAAAATGCCAGGCGTCATGGTCAAGGATTGCGGCGCCGTCACTGCCGAAGGTCACGGCAATTAACGGGACGGTCGTAAACCTGGAAAGTTCAATGGCGGCCGCGCGGATGTCGTCGTTGCCGCGAGTGCCGTCGCGGCCGACCTGGTCGGACCAGGAAGCAAGCAGTGAGTGAAGTTCGCTTTCCGAGACCTTCAGGATGTCGGCCTGGCGGGCGAGTTGAAGGACGGTCCGGTGGTCATCGAAAGGCGGACGAAGGTTTGCATCCATTACCTTCAGCGCCGAAGTCGATTCAAGAAGCGATATCAGCGAATCAAGGTTGGCCGGCCCGCGCTGGGCCAGGCTTCCGAAGACGATGGCCTTCGCGCCGGCCGCAAGTTTTTCAAGGTGCGGGCCGATCGGGATCCTGTCCCATGCCGACACTTCATCAATACTGAACAAGGGGAGGCCGTCCGGGCCTGCCTCGACCCGCGCCACGCCTGTCGGAAGCCCGAAAACGATGCCGACGTGATCGCGCGGTATGCCGTGCCCGTCCATGAAATCAAGCAAGGCCCGTCCCCGCCGATCGTCGCCGACGGCGGAAACGGGATAGGCCGTATGGCCCAGGCGGTTCAGGTGAAATGCAACATTCAGGGGAGAGCCGCCGGGAACCTCGACGTCCCTCTCTGCGTCCTTAATGACGTCCCACAGAAGTTCGCCCCAGCAAATTACCGGCCCGGACGTCGGTGTGAGGTCGTCTGTCATGACCCTGTCATCCAGAAAGGTTCCCGCCGCCTCAAGGTGCCAACAGGTCAGGGAGCGATCAGCGAATCATAAACCTCGGCAAGGATGATTCCTGAAATTTCCGAACACCAATTTTTGTACGATGTCAGTAACTGTCAAACAATCATTTTTGCCCCGTCGCGGTCGATTTGGTAACCTCGCCCTTCTGTCCTGCCCGACTGCGGGCCGGAATGCCGGATTCAATTAATTGCCAGGATGATTCTGATGAAGAAGATTTTCGTGTTGATTCTTGCTCTTGCCGCGGCTGGATGCGGGGCCGGTGAAACAGGAAGCGACGTCCTGAACGACGTGGCGCGCGATGCGGTCAGTGACGTGGCCGCCGACACAGCCGGGGACGTGGCCGCCGACACAGCCGGGGACGTGGCCGGGGATGTGGCCGCCGATATTTCCGCCGAGGTTGCCGATGACGTCGCCTCCGACACGGCCGATGATGCGGGGCCGGACACTGGTTCCGGCTGGAAAGTCCCCGCCGAGGAATGGTCGTCCTGTCCCCAGGTCGAATACATCGGCTCGAAGACGCTGGCGCAGAAGGCCGCTTATTACGACTGGGCCGGGATGAAACTGCACCAGAAGCCGTGGGACGCCCCCGGTCACGAGGACTATTCGACGGTTTATGAAATCAACTGCGACGCGGACGTGCCAACCGAAATCGTTCCGGACGGGCAGATTCCGAACTGCGTCAATCCACTTTCCGAAAACACCGGTCTGTGGACCAGCCTTTACGTCGCATCCCAGGCGTTCCGATATGCGACGACCCATGAGGCCGAGGCGCTGGCCACGCTGAAGAGGACGTTGAACGGCACCTACCACCAGTTGCTGATTACAGGCACGCCGGGGCTTTACACTCGCGACATGCGCGACCCGACCCTGCCGTCACAGTTCTGCGTCGAGGACGAGGAACCGTACAAAAGCGCGGCCACGGACAACGGGAAGTACGCCAGGTACGTGCCGCGTCCGGACGACACCATGGTTGGCAACCAGTTCGTGCGGGTCGATACCGACGGTTGTTTCCTGACATGGGATCCTGCCCTGAACGAAGGGGCCGGTGGCTGGTTAAGGCATGAAAACTACTGCACCGACCCGAAATTCGCGGGCTTCTGCTGGCAGGACAACGCCAGCAAGGACGAATACGCGGGCCACATGTTCGCGGCCGGGATTGTGGCCATGATTGTTGATGACGCGGATGTCCGCGCGATGGCGGTCGATATCCTGCGAAGCGTCGCGATGCACATGGTTGAGCACGATTTCATGATCACCGATTACGACGGGCGCCGCACCAGGTTCGGCTCGGCCTTCGCGCTGGCGTTTGACGAGGCTCCGGGCGGCAACGCGGTGATGGCACTGTCCTGGATCCGGATGGCCGCCACAGTGACCGGCGACCAGGTGCTTATCGACACGTACTACGACTGCCTGCTTCAGATGTCCGGAAAGCTTCAGTGCATCGAACAGCCTTTCGAGTGGGACAGCCCTGCCGACTACACCACGTATTTCGCGGATCAGGGCATGGACCTGGCGAAGGGTTCGAAGTCGAACTACGACACGATAAACATCGCGCTGCTGAACTGGTTCAACCTGGTCTGGTTCGAGCCCGGGCGTGATCTTCGCGACATCTACCGCCAGGCATTCCGCGACAACACATACGGGCCGGATCGGGAAGAGCGCGATTTGTGGGATCAGGCCAACCCGTTCTTCAATTTCAGCGTGGTCAGCAGGATGGAATCGGACGATTACGACCAGACCGAGGTGAAAAAACTGGTCGAGGATTCCGTCTGCACGCTTAAACAGTTCCCGACCGACAACATCAGGCGCGCCAAGGATTCGACGGTCTATCCGGAATGGAAGGTGTCCCCGCGTCATGGCAGTCTGGCCGAAAGCGCGATCCCGATATCGGAGCGCTGCAGTTCGGTGTTCGAGTGGTGGGGTGACCCCAATTCGCGCGAGACGTGCGCCGAAAATCTGAGGAATGCCGAACCCCCCGCGGGATACCTTCTTCCTTACTGGATGGGACGGTACTTCGGCTTCATTTCACAGGATTTGTGAAAACGCCCCTGTTCCAGGCGGACAGACCGCGCGAAATCGGCTATTCTTCCGGCATTTAATCAGACTCGGGGATGACTCGATGGCCAGGATTGCTTTTGTTCGTGCCGCGCTGTCGGCGGTTGTCTTGGTATGGCTCTTTGTCGCGTCGGGATGCGGCGGCGGTGAAGATTCCGGTGACCTGACCGGGGATCAGGGCTTCGTCGATGATGTCGTCGGCGAACTGGCGGCCGTGGACGTCGCCAGCGATCATCGCACCGACACGCCCGTGGATGTTGCGGATGACCCCGGCACGATTGATGCCATCGACCCGGACGCCATCGATGCCGATTCCGCCGATTCGTCGGGCGACGATGGCGATGTCGCCGGCGATGTGGTCGATGAAGACGTCATGCCGGATGTGCCACGCAGGGACGCCGAGTGGGATGATGTGCCGGTTCCACCGCCCTCGTTCCCGATTGTCAGGGACGGTTCCGCCACTCACGTCATAGTGGTTGCCGACGAAGCCAGCCAGTCCGAAAAGACCGCCGCCGCCGAGATTCAGTCAATCATCGTGCAGGCGACCGGGGTGGAACTTCAGATGGCCGCGGTGCCGCCCGGCGGCGACGTCCCGATGATTGTCGTCGGTTGCGGGCTTGCTGCGAGCGGCCTTGGCGTGACGGAAGAGCCGGATTCCTTCGACGAAGGCGAATACCTTATCCGGGTGGTCGGGAATTCCGTCGTCATCGCCGGCAACCCGGCGGCCGGGACGATGCACGGCGTTCATGAATTTCTGAAGGCGGCCGCAGGCGTCCGATGGACGGCCCCGGGCGTCACCGTCGTCCCGCAGGCTTCAGAAATCGTGTTCCCCGTTCAATACGACCGTCGCTACAAGTCGCCTTTCAAATGGCGCACGACGACATACGAGTGGCCGGGCGCCGACCGCGAATTCTGGGCCCACCAGGCCGAAAACAGTGGATCTTCCGGCCCCGACGCCGCGTTTGGCGCAGAGCACTGGCATGACGGAATAGCCCATTCGTATTTCAGTTTCATTTCGCCGGACGAGTTCTGGGACACGCATCCCGAGTTCTTCAGCGAAATCGGGGGCGTGCGCGTCAGGGAAGAGACGCAGTTGTGCCTTACCAATCCGGACGTGCTCGATATCGTCACCGAGCGCATGCTGGCAAGGATGGCCGCGCATCCCGACGCGATGCAGCACAACTTCAGCCAGATGGATCATTACAACCAGTGCCAGTGCGACAAGTGCCGGGCCATGAACGAGCTTTACCAGTCAGAGGGCGGCACGCAGTTCTGGTTCGTCAACGAACTGGCAAAAAGGACGTCTCTGGAATACCCGGACAAGCAGATCGGCACGCTGGCGTACATGTACACCGAGGAGCCCCCGGTCGGCCTGGAACTTCACCCGAACGTCGCCGTCTGGCTGTGTCACATGTATCCGTCATGCGACAGCCATCCGATCCGGACTTGTCCCGATAACGCCGATTACAAACGTCGGGCCCAGGCATGGGCCGAATTGACGGATCATCTGTACATCTGGCATTACATCGTCGATTTCATGCATTATTACAATCCCTTCCCCAATTTCTGGGCGCTCGCCGACAACATTCGCTTCTATCGCGACATCGGGGTCGAGGGTGTCTTCCTTCAGGGCATGGGACACCAGGGGGGTGGGGGCGAATTCAGCCTGCTGCGTCCGTGGTTCGGCATGCAGCTTCTATGGAATCCGGATCAGGACGTCACGGCCCTGATAAAGCGTTTCCTGAAGGATTACTACGGGCCGGCATGGGGCCCGATTTGGGACTGGATCGTCCTGCTTCAGGCGAAGGTGGATGATGAAGACATCCACATGCACCTTTACTCCAATCCGGCACAGGGCTATCTGCCCGAGGACATCGTCGTGACGGGCGAACGCCTTTTTGCCGAGGCGGCCGCGCTGGTCGAAGGCGACCCGATACTTGAAGACCGCGTCGATGTTGCCAGGATGCCCTTGCTGTACGCGCGCTTCTTTCCCCGCAACGGATACACGATTTCCGACGGCTGGCTTCGGTGGAACCCGGGAATGGCGACCTGGGACGACGTCAACCTTTTCCTTCAGATGATGAACGATCACGGCTTCACGTCGTATCGCGAGGCGCAGGGCAGTCCGGATACGATGACGATGCTGTACATGATGATTGGCGCCGATGCCGAAGTTAAGACCATATCGAACGGCAAGCTTTCCGTTGACGTCGTTCCGACGCTTGCGGGGCGGGCCCTGCGCATCACCGATATCGCGTCCGGCCAGACCGTCACGGCCTGGGATCAGCGAAGGAACCTGTTCTATCCGTTCCAGGGGGGGCTGGAGGATCGTGTCGGCGAGGGATTCAACTTCATGGGCTGGGTTGAGCCCGGTTCGGCGTCCGCGGTTACGGACACCGGCCTGAAAGTCACGTTGAACACGATGAACGGTTTCAAGCTGGTCCGCCAGTATCAACTTGACACGCTGGAGCCTGTGCTTGCGGTCACGACGACCTTGACCAATCCGGGAACCGCAACCGTTTCCACCCGACTTCGTCCGCACCTGGAAATGGATCTTGGAACGCTTGAGGACACGACCGTCGAGTTTGTCGCGCGGGACGGAACGACGGTTTCCCGGAACATGGACGGCGTGATCGCGGGAATGCGCCA
The DNA here is from genome assembly GCA_029555025.1 of Deltaproteobacteria bacterium. Classification (GTDB taxonomy): domain Bacteria; phylum Myxococcota_A; class UBA9042; order DTJE01; family DTJE01; genus JAGOFO01. The sequence continues at coordinate 63,936 of JAKPTZ010000016.1, read as the reverse complement.
GGGCGAGCACTTCTATGACCAGAAGGCCCCCGACGGAAAATGGTCCTTCACTGGTTCAAAGGGATTGCGTCTTACCTATGGGTTCGATGAAAACCTGGTTGATTACACGTGGCTTTACGCCTATCCAGCCCGCGACGGCGAACTGGAAATGGAAGTGTTTGCCAGGGCGGTTACGCTGGCGCCGGGTGAATCGTTCACGTTCATGACCTGGATCGAGATTGAACCGGCCGGGTCGAAGTAACCATCAGGCCGTTCGGGCAGGCCGGATGCCTTCGCGCCGGCAAGTGTCACCACTGAAAACATTATTTCGAGACGACCTTGAAAACTGTTTCAGGAAGTCTTTACAATAGGACGTAAGTTCCTTTAATTTTTTTGAATTGCCCCCGTGCGGGGCGTTCATGGAGGTTCGGGATGCGAAACGTACTGTTGGCGCTTCTTTCGCTGTCCGTCGTCGCGACCTTTGCCGGTTGCGAGTATCCGACGGTTCAGGATGGTGTGGATGGGCCGGCGCTGGGAACCTTCAATACGTCCGGATGCAAGCTGGACAATGCCAGTCAGCGTTCGCTGATGGACGGCAACATGATCGAGGCCGTCGTCTTTGAGACGTCGGTGACCATCATTCATCATGATGCCCAGTACCAGTGCAACGCCGAAATCGGCTGGGAACTGGAAGTCAACGGCACCACGCTGATCCTGCGCGAGGTCGATAAATCGACGGTCGTGACCAGGTGCATGTGCCCGATGGATCTTTCGACCACGATTGAAAACCTGGCCGCCGGCGGCAAGTACACGATTCAGGTCTGGGATGAGTTCCAGACCAGGATGTTCGGCGAAGTCACCGTCGATCTGGGCGACTGCAACGAGCAGTGCGTCACGGACGAGGATTGCTGGGCCTATCCGGATCTGCCGCGTCTCGACTGCGAGGGCCGGTGGGCCTGTATCAAGGGGCTGTGCAATTACGCCTGCGAACCCTACGATCCCGGATGCACCAGCGATTACGATTGTCCGGAAGGCTTCCAGTGCGTGTTCTACAGCAACGGGGGCGGATCGGCCGAGACCAGTCCAGACGGCACGATGGCCCAGCGCATGATGGCGTACGAGTGCAAGAGCAACGAAGACTGCCCGGAAGGCATGGTCTGCGAGATGACCGACTGCGCGTGCCCGCCCGGGGCCGATTGTGACTGCTATCCCTATGGATACTGCACCGGCGGACAGGTATGGCCGACCGAGGGTTATTGCGAGCCGATCGTGATCAACAACGAGTGCCGTTCCGACGCGGACTGCGGATCCGGTTATCACTGCGAGTTCTATTACCCGGTTCCCGTCAACGGTGGCGCGGCCGAAGGCGATGCCGCGGCACCGGCCGATCCGATGCCGGTTCCGGAATGCTACTGCACCGAGGAATGGGCCCCCGTTTGCGGAGCCAACGGCGTCACGTATTCAAACTACTGCTTCGCGAAGTGCTCCGGCGTCGAAGTGATCTACGAGGGCGAATGCCAGGGTGGCCAGGGTATCGGTTACTGCGTGGCCGACCAGCAGCCGGGATGTTATTCCGATTATGACTGCCCGGACGGATATTACTGCCAGATGACCGACTGGTGCGCCGGCGTGGATTACGACCAGGATGGCGTCATCGATCCGACCTGGTGCATGGGACAGTGCATCCCGAAGGAAATCCAGTCCTGCGAAAGCATGGGCGGGTTCTGCATCGGCCTTGAATCCAATCATGGCTGCCCGGAAGGCCATGAATGGATCACGGACGGGATTTACGAGGACGGGTCATCTTTCTGCGGCAAGGGCATGGCCTGTTGCGTCCCGACCCAGCAGCCCCAGGAATGCTCGTCCGACGAGGACTGCTACAACATGTTCGGCGATTCAAGCGATCCCGCGACCGGAATGCCGGTTGAGTGGGCGTGCGTCGATGGTTTCTGCCAGGCCAGGCAGGAATGCGGACAGATGCAGTGCACATCCGACGCGGATTGTGGCGACGGCATGTTCTGCACGGTCACGTCATGGTGCGACCCGGCCGGATGGTGCTGCGAAATGACGATGTGCGTCCCGATCGAGGAACCTCCCTACTGCACATCTGCCCGTGAATGCGCCGACGGCGAAGTCTGCATCAACGGCGTGTGCGTGTATGAACAGCCCGCTTGTTCTTCCGATTCCGACTGCGCCGACGGTCTTGTCTGCATCGACGGCCTCTGCCAGTTCAAGGGCGATGATTGTGCCAGGGACGACAGCGGCATGTGCATGTGCGGCGGATTTGCCGGCTTCGCCTGCCCGGCAGGCATGGTCTGTCAATTCGATGATCCGAACTGCAGCCCCGATGCCGGTGGCGCCGACTGCATGGGCCACTGCTATGCGGTTCCCGATGAATGCGTCTGCGATATGATGTACGCGCCGGTCTGCGGCGAGGATGGTCGAACCTACAGCAACAAGTGCATGGCGGCGTGCGCCGGCGTCAAGATCGTCTCCCAGGGCGAATGCCCCAGGCGCTAGTCCCGGCCGATTCATTCCACTCTGATTCAGGCAGCTTTCAGACGAGTCAATCCCTAGCTTCCGGTCGTCGACGTCTGGCCATCGGATCATGGCCGAACCGTGGATCAACGGTTGCGGCAGAAGGCGGGAACGGGGATGGATTTATCTGTTTTGGGGTCCGGCGCCGCGCGCGTTGAAGCCCTGGGCAAGCATATCGACGATGGAAAGACAAAGCCTGGCATGGCTCTTCAGGCTGTGCCTGCATTCCTTCTGGAACCATTCGTCCATCAGTACCCTGACCGCGCCGAAAATGGCGGCCGCGGCGATTCGGGCCTCCTTGCGGGAAAGGTATCTGGATCCGCGGTACGTAAGAAGGGTGTTTACCAAAGTCTTTTCAAGGACGGCATCGAACTCGATGTCCCTGGTCGTCAGGTATTTCGAGGAAGTCACCATCCTGTACTCGACCAGTAACTGGTCGGACATTCGATCATACTCGGCCGCGGTCTTCACAAGGGCGTGCTTGACCCGGTCAAACGGTTCGACCGTCTCGGAATCCGCCTCGAGCAATTGCCTGAACCTTGCCTGTCGCCCGCGTACCTCTGAAAAAACAATGGCTTCCTTGGTCGGGAAGTGCCGGAAAAAGGTTCGCTGGGACACATCCGCGTGGTGAACGATTTCGTCGATGGTAGTATTGTCGAAGCCCTTTTCCTGGAACAGCCTGAGGGATACGTCGATCAGCCGCTTCCTGGTGGCTTCCTTTTTCAGTTGTCTCAATGAGTCGGCTTTCAAGTCAAAATCACCGTCTGGATGGCCACTGTCACATTTCAGAGTGAATCGCTGCTAGTCTAGCAAACGAAATTAGTCTAGCAAACGAAATATCCACAGTGAAGCGTCAATTTTTGCTGCGCGTGGATAATCGAATGGATTGGAACTGTTCCGGCAATGTTGTTGACGGCCTGCAAGCCTGGCGTTAAATAGCGAATTACACTTGCCGGAACGGAACTATTTGCCTGTGGCCGGCTGATATTATTAACCAGAAACTTTGGAGGTTTCAGATGCGCATGCTTCAGAAGTTTGCCGGCGTCGTCGGCATGGTGGCCGTTTTCGGCCTGGTCTCCTGCGGTTCGGACAACGATATCGTTCCCGTGGGTCAAGTCGGGGAATCCGCTTCTCTGGCGATCACGGCCCAGGATGGCGGCGTGGTGGAGGTTGCGTCCAAGGCGGCCGGAATCGCGATTCCTGCAGGTGCGCTGGCTGCCGACACGACGATTTCAATCAACACGCTGGACAGCGTCGGAATGGCCGACGAGGACAGGCTTGGATCATTCGTGTTTGATTTCGGGCCGGATGGCACGACCTTTGGCGCGAACGTCACGATCACCCTGAAGACCGGCGGCAGCACGCCAAGCGGCAAGGAAGCGAAGCTGGCCTGGCTGGACGGCGACAAGTGGAAGGAAGTCCCCGGCAGCAAGGAAGTTGACGGCAAGGTTGTTGGCGACGTCAATCACTTCACCAAGTTCGTCATTTACTTCACCGACAAGGAAGTCGTCATCGAAAACGGCGACGAGGAATGCAAGGATCTGTCGTTCAGTGCCTGCGGGGGCGATCCGGTTGGCGAATGGGCAATCCAGGCATACTGCTTCGATACCCGCCGCGAAAACAACATGGACAATCCGTACGAGGAAGTGCCAGATTGCGCCAACGGCAATTCGACTTTCGTGGTCGATATCGAATGGCTCGGCACGATCAACGTGAATGCGGATGGAACCACGGCGACCCACATGGGGCATCATGCGAAGATGATTGCCACGCTCAATGACAAGTGTCTGAAGGCGATGGGGCAGGGTCAGGTTTCGGCCGCCCAGATGTGTGATGTGCTGGGGCAGCAGGCCGCCGACGATGGCGCGGAAGTCCAGTACAAGGGTGGAAAGTGCACCATTACGATGGATCAGGGCGAGGATTGGGATGAGCCCACCACCGGCACATGGGAAAAGGTCGGCAACGAACTGCGCATGAACGATGACGACGAAACCGTCCCGTACTGCGTCAGCGGCAATACGTTGACGGTTCAGCACAGCGAGGAGAAGGACACCAACGACGACGGCCAGCCGGACGTGACCTATAAGGACACCATGGTTCTGAAGCGCCAGTAGTCCGATCAAATCCCTGATTTAATTCAATTATCTTCAGTTTTTGCAGGCCGTCGCCTGGCGGGTGGCTCCACATGCCGCGTGCAGGGGGGTGCAACGCCACATCCGACAGTCATGAGGTTGCCATGCGGTGGCGCCGGCGGCCTCAGGACACTTTCATCTTCCGATACTTCCTGATAAGCGCGTTGGTCGAGGCGTCGTGGCAAAGCGTTGATTCTTCTTCCGATTCAAGTTCCGGGATGATCTTTTCGGCAAGTGCCTTGCCCAGCTCGACGCCCCACTGATCGAAAGGATTGATGTCCCAGATGACCCCCTGGACGAAGACCGAATGCTCGTAAAGGGCAACGAGCGACCCGAGGGCGGCCGGGTCAAGGTGGTCGAGGAGAATGGTCGATGACGGGCGGTTCCCGGCGAACGTCCTGTGTGGAACAAGGCGTTCCGGAACCCCGGACGCGCGCACCTGGTCGGGTGTGCGTCCGAAGGCAAGCGCCTCGGCCTGGGCTAGCATGTTTGCCATCAGAAGGTCGTGATGTCGGCGAACGGGGTTCAGGGAGTTGGCGAAACCGATGAAATCGACTGGAATCAGTCGCGTGCCCTGGTGCAGAAGCTGATAGAACGAATGCTGGCCGTTGGTGCCCGGTTCCCCCCAGTAGATCGACGAAGTCTCGTAATCGACCGGCCAGCCGTCCGTTGTCACCGACTTGCCGTTGCTTTCCATCACGAGTTGCTGAAGATAGGCAGGGAAGCGCTTCATGTACTGGTCATATGGAAGGATCGCGGTCGCCGGGGCGCCAAAGAAGTCCGAGTACCAGACCGACAGAAGGCCCATGATAACCGGGATGTTTCGTTCAAGCGGGGCGTTGCGGAAATGATCGTCCATGGCGCGGAATCCGCCAAGCATCTGGTGGAAGCGATCCGGCCCGACGGCCAGCATGGTTGAAAGCCCGATGGCCGAGTCCATCGAGAACCTGCCGCCCACCCAGTCGCGGAAACCGAACATGTTTGCTGTGTCGATGCCGAACTCGGATACGGCGCGCGCATTCGTGGAAACGGCCACGAAATGGCGCGATACCGCGGCCGGATCGCCCAGCGCGCCGACAAGCCATTCGCGGGCGCTTCTGGCATTGGTCATCGTCTCAAGGGTTGTAAAGGTCTTGCTGCTTACGATGAACATGGTTCGGGCCGGATCAAGATCCCTGACTGCCTCGGCGAAGTCGGTGCCGTCAACATTGGAAACGAACCTGAAAGTCATGTCCCGCAGGGAGTAGTGGCGGAGGGCCTCGTACGCCATGACCGGACCAAGGTCGGAACCGCCGATGCCGATGTTTACGACATTGCGGATCGGAAGCCCGGTATGTCCCGGCCACTGACCGCTTCTTACCTTGACGCAGAAGTCGGCCATTCGTTCCAGGACCAGGTGAACTTCGGGAATCACGTTCTCGCCGTCAACGAAAATCCGTTCGGATGCGGGAGCCCTGAGTGCCGTGTGCAGGACGGCGCGGTTCTCGGTGGTGTTGATCTTCTGTCCCGAAAACATCGCGTGGATTCGTTCCTGCAGCGACCTTGCGCTGGCCAGGTGAATCAGCAGGTCAATCGTCTGTCGAGTTGCCCGGTTCTTCGAATAATCAAAAATGATTCCAACGTCTTCGATGGTCATGAAGTCGGCGCGTCCGGGGTCGGCCTCGAAAAGGTCGCGAAGGTGCACATCCCGGATTTCATCGAAGTGACGCTGAAGTGCGCGCCATTCGGGAATCGTCTTCAATCTGGCGTTCTGGGTTCCAATCATGTCTGGTCGTCCCGGCATCAAGACGCGGGGATTTTACACCCGAAGGCACATTTTTGTTGACGGCGCGATGCGTCAAAGTGCAAATTCATTTCAGTCTTGCCGTGGTGCCAACGTGAGAAAGTTTGCATGTCTGTTTATTTCCGTCCTGATGGTGGCCTGTTCCCAGGGTTCGGGATCACCCGACTCATCGGTTTTTGACGTTGATGACGCGGTCGCGGTCGATATCGCCGATTCCGGCCTTATTGATTTGTCCGGCCCGGATCTTGTCGAGGATCGCACCGCCATCGATCTTGAAGATCCCGATTCGGTTGATGTCGATGACGTCGAGACTCCCGATGCGGAGGAAGTCGATGCGGCCGACGCCGCCGACGTGATGGATGCCGGAACCGATGATGGCCCGCAGGTTCCCTGGTACCAGCAGTTGGCGCCGTCGGGCCAGAAGGTTCGCGAGATCTTCGGGGTCGCCTCCCACATGGAAACATCCGAGGCCGGCGACCCGGAAACCGAGTTCGAATTCGACACTTATCAGGGAATCGGCGGTCTGCGGGCCCGTCGCGGCTTCCGCTGGAGCAACGTCGAGCCGGAGGAGGGCGTGTTCCTGTGGGAAAAGACGAACGGGGCCGTTGTTCGCTCTGTCGAGCATGGCGTCAACTTGATGCCGGTTGTCTATTACGGGAATGACTGGGCCGAGTCGGATCCGGACAAGTACGGAACCCTGGACGTGTCGAAGTACGCCAACTACGCCGGCGCGATGGCAACCCAGTATTGCGATTCCATCAAGGAATACGAGTTGTGGAACGAACAGAACATCACCAGGTTCTGGCATCTTCCGCCCGACCCTGCCAAGTACGCCGAGATGGTCGTCGCGGCCTCCCTTAAGATTAAGGCGGCCTGCCCGGACGCGAGTGTCGTGTTCGGCGGAATGGCGTCGTACGACGACGTCGATATGTTCGATACGTGGAATTTTCTTCGGCGCAGCCTTCAGGCGCGTCCCGACCTGTGCGACTACTTCGATGGCGTCGCGCTTCATCCATATACGTTCCTTCAGTTCGATTCGCCCGAATACGACGAGATCGATTTCGGCTTCAGGAAGCCCGGCCAGACGATGCAGACCGACATTGCCCGCCAGATGCTGGCCGATGCGGGATGCGGCGAGAAGGGCATCTATTACACCGAACTGGGGTGGCCCACGTACGACCTGTCCAGGGAAACTGTCGCGACATATGCGGTGCGCAGCATGCTTCTTGCCGCGCGCGACGGCGTGACCGGATGGTACTGGTACACTTTCTATGACGACGATCCTTCCGATTCGAACCCGATCCGCCCGCATGAAAACCACTTCGGGCTGTTCGAATGGGCGGGAAATGCCGAGCCCTGGAATTTCACGCCGAAGCCTGCCTGGACGATGCTGGTTTCCATGCTGGACATGGTCGGGCCTTTCCGGTTTGCGGCCGAGGTCAGCCGCATCATGGATCTGCCTGATGACGTCTATGTCCTGGCGTTCGTCACCGACGACGATATCCTGACCCTTGCCATGTGGGATGGTCGCGACCAGCCGGACGTGACTTATGGCAAGTCGGCCCCCGGCGGCCCGGGAACTTCCTTCGACCTTTTGCTTGAGCTGCCGGATGACACGGTCAATACGGTGCTTTTCGATCAGGCCGGGTCACAGACGGAATTGCCGGGCACCGGGCCCCTTATCGAAGTGACCCTTACACCCCAGGTTCAGTATCTTTACATCGATCGAGGTGTCACTATCTGACGGTCTCAGTTCGGTGAATGTTCTTTTTCCGCAAGTCGTCAATTCCAGGTGCTTTCATTTTCCGGTGATTTTCGCCGGCACAGACTTCCTTTCCATCACCATCACATGAATTGACGGCAGTATGAACAGCGTAAGAATCGTGGAAGTGATGACACCGCCGTTCATCACGATTGCCAGCGGCCGTTCAACATCGGCACCCGGCCCGGACGCCCAAATCATGGGAATAAGGCCGAACGAGGTCGTCAGGGCCGTCATCAGGAGTGGCCGGACGCGTCCCAGGCAGGCTGCCTTCATGGCCTGGGCAGGCGTCTGCCCGGAATCGCGCAGTTGCCGTTCGAAGGCAAGCAACACCATGCCGTTTTGAACGGCGACCCCGAAAAGCGCGATGAAACCGATTGTTGCCGGGACGTTGAATGGAATTTTGAAAATCGCCATCGAGATGAGCCCGCCGACCACGGCGAAAGGAAGGTTTGCAAGCACGAGGAAGGCGGATCGGACGCTTTGCTGCGCGGCGACCAGCAGCATGAAAATCAGCAGGATCGAGAGCGGGATCACGATTGCCAGCCTGGACATGGCGCGCTGCTGGCTTTCCCATGTTCCGCCAAGATCGATCCAGTATCCTTCCGGCAGTCCGGCCACGACCGGCGCAAGGGCGGTCCTGACGTCCGACACGAAGCCGCCCAGATCCCGCCCGGACACGTTCACCTCGACCACGACCCGACGCGTGAAGCCCTCGCGGCTTATCTGCGCCGGTCCTTCAACACCGCGCGCGGACGCGACACTGCCAAGCCTGACGTCGTTTCCGGCCGGCGTTCGCAGCAGCAGGTTCATGATTGTGTCGGGGTCGGAACGGTACTCCTGTGCCATTCGGACCGAAACCGGAACCGAAGCCTGGCCGTCGATCATTTCGGTTGCGACCGTTCCCCCCACCGCGGTTCCAACCAGGCCGTTGATGTCACCGATCCGCAGGCCGTGCCTGGCCATCTCCTGGCGGTCCGGAACGATGTCGATCTGGCTGAACCCCGCGACCTGCTCGACGTTCACGTCGGCGGCGCCAGGGATTGACCGGATTTCGTCGGCCACCCGATCCGCCGTGGATTTCAGCGATTCGATATCAAGGCCGAAAATCTTGACTGCCAGGTCGCTCTTGACGCCGGAAACCAGTTCGTTGACCCGCAGGGCGATCGGCTGGCTGAATGCCAGGCGTATCCCCGGCACTGCCTGCAACTTCTGCCTGATTGCTTCGACAAGCTGCTCCGGTGTCCGTCCGGAATTCCATTCAGATTCAGGGTGCAGCATGACCATGATGTCGGTCTGTTCGGGGCCCATCGGGTCTTCCGATATTTCGGCCCGCCCGGTTTTCGACACGACGGCGCGGACTTCCGGGAATTGAGTCAGGGCATCTTCAAGATAATCCGCGGTGGCCACCGAACCGTCCAGGCCGGCGTTCGGCAGGCGGACAACGTTAATCGCCAGGGCGCCTTCATCAAGGCGCGGAAGGAACTCCATTCCAAGTCCGGGCAGCACCGCGATGCCGGCGGCAAGGCCGACCGCCGACACCGTAAGCGGCAGCCAGCGATGCCTGAACGTGAAGTCCAGGCTGCGCCCGTAGACGGAAGAAAGAATGGAAACGATGGACGATGACGCCGTCGCCCCCCTGGGAAGGCGGACTGCGGCCAGAACCGCCGGCGTGACCACAAGCGTTACCACAATCGAAACGGCCATCGAAAGCACCATGGTAAGTGCCAGCGGCCCGAACATCTTTCCCGCCATGCCGTCCAGCGTGAACAGCGGGACGAACACAATCAGAATAATCAGCATCGAAAACAGGATTGGGCGCGCCACTTCGGCGGTTGCGGACACGATCGTCCGCGTGGTCGGGGCGCTTCCGGACTGGCGCACGCGCCGCACGACGTTTTCAACAACCACGATCGGGCCGTCAACCACGATTCCGATGGCGATCGCCAGCCCGCCGATGGTCATAAGGTTCGCGCTCAGGCCGGCGGCCTTCATCAGGATGAATGCCCCCAGCGTCGTGACGGGAATGCTGATCGCGGTCACCACTGCGGAACGCAGGCTTCCCAGAAGCAGGAAAAGCAGCAGAATGACCAGCAGCCCGCCCTGCAGGAGCGCGCCCTGGATTGTGCCGATGACCGCATCGACAAGTTCGACGCGGTCGTAATAGACGTTGATTTCAACGTCCGCGGGCAATGCCTGCCGTATGGACGGCAGAGCAGCCCTGACCCTGCCGACCACTTCAGCCGCGTTTTCGCCCTGCAGCATGATGACCATTCCGGCAACGGCCTCGCCCCTGCCGTCGCGGGTCACCGCGCCGAAGCGCGGCAGGGAGCCCTCGACGATGGCGGCGACCTGGTCGATCGTCACAGGGATCCCGTTCTCGGACTTAAGGACGACCTTCCCGATTTCCTCGATGTCGCCGAAGAGGCCGACTGTTCTGACGTTCTCCTGTTCCCAGCCGCGCACGATAAAACCACCCGTCACGTTGGCGTTGTCGGCCGCCAGCGCTTCAACCACGTCGGTCGGCGCGATGCCGAAGGCGGCAAGCCTGTTGGGATCCAGCAGGACCTCGACCTGCCGGACCTTTCCGCCGAAGCTGTTGACTTCGTTGACTCCGCTTATGGATCTCAGGCGGGGCGCGACGATGCGATCCTGCATCGTGCGCAGTTCGGTCAACGTCCGTTCCGGGCTTTCAAGCGTATATTGGAACACCTCCCCCAAGCCGGTGGTTGCCGGCCCCATTTTCGGGATTGCGCCGGCCGGAAGCGTTCCGGCGATCATCGAGAGGCGCTCCGACACAAGCTGGCGCGCGAACCATGTGCCGACGTGGTCTTCAAAGATGACGACCACTTGCGAAAGAGACGTCTTCGATGTCGATCTGACCATGGTCACGTGTGGCAGTCCGCCCATGGCCGATTCCACCGGAATCGTGACCTGTCGCTCGACATCGACCGGACCAAGGCCGTCGGCCGCGGTAAGGATCATTACCTGCTGGTTTGTGGCGTCGGGAAAGGCATCAATCGGCATCCGGTGCCAGGCGAACAGGCCGGCCGCGGACATGAGTGCGGTTGCCAGAATGACCGCCGTCCTGTTTTTCACGATGAAGTCAATCATTGGTCACCCCCGCGGCTAGTGCGCGCATCCTTCGCCCATCTTTGCCTTCAGGACATCCGACTTCAGCAGGAAGGCACCGGTGGTCACCACGGTCTGTCCCGGAGCCAGTCCGGACGTCACTTCGACAATCCCGTTCTCCGGCTTTCCGGCCTTAACGGGCCGGCGCATGAAAAGCGGCCCATCGTGGTGCACGAACACGAACTGACGGCCCTCGTCCGTCAGGACCGCTTCCGCCGGCACGGTGATCGCGAGCACCCCGTCACCCCTGATTTGCGGACGGACCGTCGCGAACATGCCCGGACGAAGCAGGAGCCCGTCATTCGTGACGGTTACCCTTGCGCGGATCGTCCTTGTCTGGCGGGACATCGTGGGTTCGATCAGGTCCAGGATCCCGGAAAAACTGCGTCCAGGCCATGCCGCCACCGTCACCGATGCGGGTATCCCCGACGGGCCGAAAGCGGTCGAAACCGTTTCCAGGTCGCTTTCGCGAAGATCGACCATTACTTCAAGGGTGCCGCGATCGCCCATGACGACCGTCTCCTGTCCCGGCTCGATGAACGCGCCGCGGGTTGCGTTGACTTCGAACACTTCACCGTCAAACGGAGCCCTGATGGCAACCCGGTTCCTGGCACCCGAGGACAGCGCCCTTGCATCCGCCCTGGTCATTCCCGCCGCCTTCAGGCCCAGAGCCGCCGCGTCAAGGCGAATCCTGGCCGCCTCGACGGCAGACTGGGCCTCCTGGAATTCCCGTGTCGAGTTCAGCCCCTGGCGGTTCAGATCCTGGTGACGCCTGGCAGAAATGTCTGCAAGCCTGAATGTCGCCTCGGCGGCAAGCCATTCCGCGGCGGCGCCGGCAAATGCGGTGCTTTCAATTTCGACAAGTACCTGGCCGCGGCGGACATGATCGCCGGGTGCAACCCCGACGGATGCCACCTGGCCTGACGTCCGGGGGCTGAGTCTGGCGATTCTGCGTTCGGAAAGGCGCGTCTCTCCGTAAAGGGTCATTCCCGAAGCGATCGTGGTCTCTTCTGCCGTAACGGTCTTCATCAAGCCCTTTTCAAACAGATCCGGATCGACCTTGACGAACCCGGACTCGTACCGGCATTCATCGCAGTTGACCGCCTTAATTCCGTGTTCGCAGTCCATTTCAAGAAGCTCCGGAATCGACCGATCAAGATCGCCGGGCCCGTCGTGTTCATGGGCATGGGCCGGATGGTCGTGGCCCGTCGCGTGTTCGTCGTGTTCATCGGCACTGGCCGGATGGTCGCTGGCCGCGCCGTGTTCGTCGTGTTCATGTGCATTGGCCGGATGGTCGTGGCCCGCTGGCTCATCCGCGGGATGCCGATGCCGATCGGCGGCCTTTTCCGTCGCGACGCCGCGCCCCTGGGGACTTCCGTCCCGGGCGCAGCCGGAAATCACGAAAATGGCGGTCGCCAGGAAGATTGCGGCAGGATATATCCTTGTCATGGTGTAACCCCCGTTATCGCCTGCAATTCGATTGCGGCGCGCCATCCCTCGAGGAAGGCATCAAGCATCTGCATCCGGGCCTGGGCGCAGGCGGCACGCGCGTCGATTGTTTCGACCAGTCCATTCTCGCCGGCCTTGTAAAGGGCAACTGCCATGGCTGAGGCCTGCTCGGCCAACGGAAGGACGACATCGCGGTACCTGATGGCGGTTTCCCGCGAAATTGATGCCCGTGCGTGCGCCGACGCGAGCCTGTCGGAATAATCCAGCCTTGCAAGATCCGCTTCGGCCCTGGCTGCGGCAACTCTTGCGGCGGCCTGGTTGATTCCCTTTCGATTGTGATCCCACAGGGGAATGGTCATCGACAGGCTTGCGCCGTATTTGTCGGAATCCAGTTCCCTTTCATAAAAGCCGCCGATTCGGAAGCCGGGAACCAGCCTTGCCCGTTCGGCCGAAAGGACGGCCTGTCCGGCCCTTGCGTCGGCGTTTGCCGCGCGAACCGCAGGGTTTGAATCGATACCGGCAGCCAGGAGATCATCGAGGCCGGCGATTTCCGGCAGGGCCGCCCAGTCGCAGTCGATATCAAAGGATTCCGGCAGCCGCGAACCAAGAAGGCGGTTCAGGCGCCCGAAGGCAGCCTGACGCTCAAGAACGGCCCCGGAAAGCCTTCCTTTGGAAATTTCGGCATCGTACTCAAGCCGCATGACATCGATCTTGCGGCCTTCCCCGGCCTGGTGGCGGGATTTCGCGACTTCCGCCAGTTCCGTTGCCGCCGCGGCCGCCTCGCGTGACGCGACTTCAATTTCTCGTCGGATGGACGCGTTGATGAAGGCTTCGTGAAGCATCGCGACGACTTCGCTTCGTATCTGCGCCGCCTTCGCCTGTTCCACCTGCGCGTCCGCCAGCGCCGCCCGTCGCATCGCAATCCTTGTGGGGATTTCGTCCAGGGCGATTCCCACGTCGATGGCCCATGTCACGGCCCTTTCCCGTCCGTCGGCCGAGACACCCATGCCGACGCTTCCGGATATTTCGGGGTTTCCCACCGGGGATTCGTCTGCCCCCGCCCTGGCGTGCCGGGTTCGTGCGCTGGCCAGCGCCATGGCCGGGTGACCGTCGATCGCGGCAAGTATGTCCGGCCATGTCAACGTCACCGGCCCGGCCTCCCGGCCACGTGCCTGCGCCGGTGCGGCCAGTGCCAGGATGATTGCGGCACAGGAAGCGTATGACAGCTTCATGATGGCTCCTTTCATGCCGGTCGCGCCAGGCGCGGTGCCGACGTCATTCAGTCACGGGGTTCGGTTGTCGATGGAATCAGCAGACGGGGGGACGGTAAGGAAGATCGCTGAATCCGCTGGGCATCGGAACAGGATCCTCCAATGGACGCATCGAGACGATCTGGCCGGTCGGAACGGGATTGCCCGCGATCGAGTCGCACTGAATGTGACTGACGCACGGACACATGTGGATATCCGAATGATTGTCACCGGACGGGAAATGGCTGTCGCATGAAACCGACGGGCCATGCGCCCCAACATCGTGATGATCGTCGCCCGGCGAATCCTGTCCAGTCATGTGGAAATGATCGTGGCCGCCGCACGAAGCGTGCTGATCGTCCGGCCCGTGCAGGCAGACGCTGACCGTTCCGGCCATGAATACCGTCGCGGTGACAAGCGCGAGCACGCGTTTTGATTTTACTATCGCCACCAGAGCCACCTTTCAGCGCGGCCGGGTCACCGGACAATATGCAGATTGTCGAATCCGATGTCAAACTGTCGGGTACCGCCGACCGCCAACCATCACGGGGCGTACTCCCTTTCCTATGAGGGGATGACTCAGGTCGGGCACAGGCGTTCCACCTTGTACCTGGTGAAGAATTACCGATACATTATGACGTCCGGGGAATAGCATTCCCTTTACATTCGCTGGTAACAGTTGTGACGCCGGTGCATTGATCGGGCCGGCTGTCGTTCCGGCGGCTGCACAAGGGGCTTGCACATGAAGAAGGGCACAAGATTCGTCGTGATCCCGGTAGTGGCAGCGGTGGTTGCCGCGATTGTGATCCTGCTGGTTTTCAAGGGCAGGGATGATGCGGCCGGGAAGCCTGTCTGGCAGACCACGAAGGTTCATCGTGGCGATGTCGCTTACAAGGTCACCGCCTCCGGGACGCTTTCACCACTGGTCACCGTGAATGTCGGCAGCCAGGTCTCCGGCCGGCTGCAGGAAATCCTGGTTGACTTCAATTCCCCGGTCAAGGCCGGTCAGTTGATTGCGGTAATCGATCCAAGCATCACCGAACTCGAGGTTCAGCGGGCCAGGGCGTCGGTTCAGACGGCGCGTGCCGGCATCGCGAAGGCTTCGGCGGTCGTTTCCGACAGGAAGCAGGTAAGCGATCGTACGTCCGTGCTGCGTGACCGGCGCCTGGCAACCGACATGGAGGCGGATTCCGCGGCGGCTGCGCTGGAAAGCGCCAGGGCCGAACTTCTTTCAGCAAGGGCACAGCTTGCCCAGGCCCAGGCCATGTTGAAGCAGGCCCAAACGAACCTGGGCTACACGAAGATTGTTTCCCCGATTGATGGGGTGGTGATTTCCCGGCAGATTGACGTGGGGCAGACGGTGGCGGCGTCCTTCCAGGCCCCGGTCCTTTTCCAGATTGCGGGTGACCTTCGAAAGATGGAGGTTCACACGAGCCTGGCGGAATCCGATGTAGGACAGGTGCATGACGGCATGCCGGTCGAGTTTACCGTGGATGCGTTTCCTTCCAGGGTATTCAAGGGGGAAGTGAAGCAGGTCAGGTACTCCCCGACAACGGTTCAGAACGTTGTGACGTATGATGCGGTCGTTTCGGTTGACAACGAGGATCTGCAACTTCGACCCGGCATGACGGCCGATGTCAGCTTCATCGTTTCGAAAAGCACAAATGCCCTTGTGGTGTCGAATACCGCCTTGCGCTTCAAGCCGCCGTCGGTCGCCGAGCCCGATCCCAAATCCCCGCCCAGGCAGTCAGGTGGCAGCCTGTTTGGATTCATGCCAAGGCCGATGCAGCAGAAGCCGTCGGAAACCGACGAGACCGAAATGGCGAAAAAGACCGCCGGCCGGCGGACCGTATGGGTTCCCGGCCCCGCGGGCGATGCCGTCCAGGTCGCGATCGAGGCCGGAATAACCGATGGCAGGATTACCGAAGTGCTTTCCGGGTTGAAAGAGGACGACCTTGTGATCACCGGCGTTGAAAGCGGAGCATCCGGTGCGGCAAAAGGCCAGCCGGGCAGCGGGAGGATGTGACCGTTCATGGATCCGGTAATCAGGCTTGAAGAAATCACCAGGGTATTCGACACGGGCGACGTGCAGGTACACGCCCTGCGCGGGGTATCCCTTCAGGTGTCGCCCGGCGACTGTCTTGCCATCATGGGCGCATCCGGATCCGGCAAATCGACATTGATGAACATTCTCGGCTGCCTGGATCGGCCGTCCTCCGGTTCGTACCACCTGGTGGGCGAGGATGTCGCCAGGCTTTCCAGGAACCAGCTCGCACAGATCCGTAATAGGACGATCGGTTTCGTATTCCAGAATTTCAACCTGCTGGCCCGGACCTCGGCACTTGAAAATGTCGAGCTTCCGTTGCTTTACAGGGGTGTTTCCGCGCGCGACCGGCGTCGGTTGGCCGCCTCTGCCCTGGAGCGGGTCGGTCTTGCCGACAGGATGCACCATGGCCCGAGCCAGCTTTCCGGCGGTCAGCAGCAGCGGGTCGCGATAGCCCGGGCGCTGGTCGGATCGCCGTCGGTGATACTGGCGGACGAGCCGACCGGAAACCTGGATTCCAAAACCAGTGTTGAAATCATGCAGTTCTTCCGGGGCCTTGTGGATGACACCGGCGTTACGCTCGTACTGGTTACCCATGAGCCCGACATCGCGGCCTGGGCCGACAGGATGGTTGAAATGAAGGACGGGCTGATAGTTCGTGACAGGTTACGCGACCAGGGCACGTCGCCTTCGGAGGTCACCGCATGACAACCGTCCAGACAATCTGGGTGGCTTGCCGCGCCCTGCTGCGGAACAAGATGCGCAGCTTCCTGACGACGCTTGGCATTGTAATCGGCGTGGCGGCCGTGATCTCGATGTCGGCGATTGGCGCCGGCGCGCGCGCCCGTGTCTCTTCCATGTTCGAGAGCATGGGTGCCAACATCCTGATAGTCTTTTCCGGATCTTCCCGGCAGGGAGGCATGCGCGGCGGCCAGGGATCCCAGCCGACACTGACCTGGGCCGATCTTGACAGAATCCGTGAAGACATTCCCGATGTCCGGTATGCGGCACCGATGATGGGAATCGGTGCCCAGGTCATGGCCGAGGGCCAGAACTGGCAGACGCAGGTAAGGGGAACCACCGCCGATTACTTCGGCATTCGGAACTGGCCCGCCGCCAGCGGTGAAATCTTCGGTGATGTCGATGAGGACGCCGGCGCCAAGGTGGCCGTCGTCGGCCAGACCGTGGTGAACAATCTTTTCGGCGAGGACTACAACCCGGTCGGCCAGTTGATTCGAATCAACAACATACCGTTTTCCATAATCGGGGTCGCCGCGAAGAAGGGTAACAACGCGTGGGGCAGCGACGAGGACGATGTCGTTTTCGTGCCGTCATCGACCTTCAGGGCGAAATTGCAGGGCGGACTGCAGCAGTTCATCCCCGGGACAATCATGGTCGGGGCCGTGTCGCAGGAGGCAACCGGAAGCGCCAAGACCGCGATCGAGAAGCTTCTTCGTGAACGTCACAGGATTCGGCCCGGCAACGAGGACGACTTCACAGTCCGGAATATGTCCGAGATGGCATCGGCGCAGCAGGAAGGCGCGCGGACGATGACGTCGCTGCTGGCCGGAATTGCGCTGGTCAGCCTGATTGTCGGCGGCATCGGCATCATGAACATCATGCTCGTCAGCGTGACCGAGCGAACCAGGGAAATCGGCCTTCGAATGGCTCTCGGCGCCAAGCCGGCGGCCATCCTGATCCAGTTCGTGACCGAAGCCGTCGTGCTGTCAGTCATCGGCGGACTGCTTGGTGTCGCCGCCGGAATTGGCGCGGCCAGGTACCTGGTGACCACGTTTGACTGGCCATTATTGATTGAACCGATGTTTTCCGTGATTGCGGTCGGGTTCAGCGGTATCGTCGGAGTGGTTTTCGGCCTTTACCCGGCATGGAAGGCGTCGCGCCTTGATCCGATTCAGGCTCTGAGATTCGAGTGAGGCTTCATGATGATGAAATCAGTTGAGCTTGCGGGCCGCGGCCTGCAGACCGGGATCGCGGCGTTTACGGTGGCGTTGGCGGCAATGGCTTTTTCGGCCGTTGAACCGGCGGCCGCGCAGGAATTCACTCTGCCGCAGATCGAGGCTCCCGCCCCGGGGCCGGTCATGACCTTGAACGACGCCGTGGGGCTGGCCGATTCAGGCAACCGTTCGATTCTGGCGCTGCGCCAGGACATTGTCATCGCATCTGAAAAGTTGCGATCAAGCTGGTCCGGTCTTCTTCCCATGCTGTACGGGAACATGGATTGGGCCTTCGGTACCAGGCAGACGCAGACCGGCGGCAGTTCGACCGGGCATCAGCTTGGTGCCGGCCTGACGCTGACCGTTCCGCTTATCGACGCCCAGAAATGGCTCGGGATGAAGACCGCGGAAGTCGAATCCGACCTGGTCGGCCTTCAGGTTGAGGAGTCCAGGCAGATCCTGCTGTATTCGGTGGCCGAGGCATACTACCAGGCCGCAACGGCCCTTTCCCTTATCGATGTCTATCGCGCACAGTACGATGCCGCCGCCGAACATATGAAGCTGGCCGAGGGGCGTCTTTCGGCCGGGGTCGGAAACATAATGGACGTGCGCAGCGCCCAGGCGGACATGATTGCCGCATGGACGGGAATGGTCCAGGCCGGATATTCCCTGTCGGACGCCCGCGAGGCCCTGGCGCTGCTTATCGGTCGCGACGACCTTCCCATGCCGGTCTCAAGTCCGGATGCATCGGGAAAGGGGCTGGATATCGACCAGGCGGTTCAGGAACTGGCGCGGGAAGTCGAGCTTCCGTCTTTTGATCGCGATGCGGTCGATTCGCGATGGGATATGAAAGTCCTGGCCATGCAGAAGGAGTTGCAGCGATCCGAGTTGAAGGCGGGATACATGCCGTTCGTTCCGCGTTTGAACGGCTTTTTCAATTACGACGTCGATATCCTGGGCGATTCGTCCATTCCGAACTATGACCGCAATTCGTGGCGTCTTGGACTTTCGTTGTCCATCCCGTTGTTCGACTATTCGATTTACCCGGGACTTCGCCAGAAGCGTGCCGCGATCAGGCAGACCGAACTGCGCATCGACGAATTGAGGGCCGAAGGTCGGAAGGCCGTGTCGGAGTCCGCAAGGAAGGTCGTGAAGCTGGGGCGGATGATGGCTGCAGCCCGCGTGAAGGCCGCCATCGCCGATGACCTGCTGTCGCTTGCCGAGGCCGACTACGCGAACGGAACCGGGCTTGCCATCGCGGTCACCGACGCGCGTCGCACATCGCAGTCCGCCCACGTGGAACTGGCCACCGCCACCTGGGAGTATCAGGTCGGTCTTCTGAAGCTGAACCGGGAACTCGGGGTGGATATCAGGACGGCGGTCACCGCGGACTGAACGTTGTCACTCGGCATCCCAGGGGGCGCCGTTCTTGTAAATCGCCTCGTAACCGTTTCCATCAGCATCGATGAACACCGGGTTGGTGATTGACAGCGGCTGCTTGTCGGCGACCGGGGTCATCTCGTGCTCCGGAAGGTTCGAGCCGGCGTACGCGACGATCCATGCGTCGGATTCCGGGGTGACGGTGAATGTTTCGTCCAGGCGAAGCACGGCGCCGTCAACGACGGGAGTGAACTCCCTGATCAATTCGCCGTTCATGAAGACCTTGCAGAAGTTCAGGCCCATCCATTCCGGTGCTTCGATGAGCAGGTGGACTTCAACGGTCTCCCCGGCCATCGTTACAACGTCGCCCATTCCGTATCCGTCAACTGTCAGGCGAACCATCGGGCCGCTCATGACCAGGTTCTTGAAACCCTTCACGTTATTGAATACGTCGCTGACATCGACCTGGGACATGTCGGTCGCGTCAAGCATGACCGCGTTGCGCGGGTTGCCGTAGTTGCCGCGGTAGTGGTGTTCGTCCGAACCGCCGATGCCGGCCACGACATAACCTCGATTGAGCAGGTTGAACCATGCCGGCAGGTTTTCGTTCAGGATGCTGTCCAGCGAGTCGTCCTTGTTGATGATTTCCAGGGCATTGACAAGGTTGATATCCAGATCCGGAAGCGCGATCTTCGGGTCGGTGTCAGCCCCGATTCCATAGGTTTCAAAAGTCGGGCCGCCCCTGTAGGGATGGTTGATTGCCAGGAAGTTGCACTGCAGTTCGTTCCTGACCTGGTTATAGATCTCCGTGGCGGTCATTGCGCGTTCGGCAGCGCCGGATTCGTTGTAAAGCGTGTAATTAACGGCGAAGTACGTCGGGTACGGCGGCGGATTCGAGCAGTCGGCCGCGGTCGTGTGGCCCCAGATTGGACTGACCTCGCAACTGAGTGCGCTGGTGACAAGCTCCTGAACGTCAAGGTTCTGGATCGTGTCCATCCTGGTTCCGAAGAAGTCGTGATCCGTCGGGTTCATTACCTGAATGCCGTTTGCAAGGGCGTTCCAGACGCGATCCTCGACCAGAACGGCGCTGTCGATGCTGTGCTCGCTGTGCTCGTGGCTGTTCATCATCACGAATCCGGACACGTCGTACGCGGCATCGATTGACCCAACGATATCGGTGATTTCGCCGGCCGTCACGGTGACGTTCTTCCGGTCAATCGTGTATGCCAGGCCGCGGCCGATTGTTGCCGTGTAAGTTCCGGGAAGTATCGGGAATGTCCTGTCCCCGTTGTGGACTGCCTCGTACCTGGCCACTCCGTTCGTCCACGGTGCGTCGGCGCCGTTCTGGAATGTGATCGCGGCGTTGATGGGCTGGTCGTCGCCATCGGCGACAGCCACGTGAACGCGGCCGGCCGCGGCCATCGTCACGTCGAATTCATTAAGGCCGTCGGCGCTTACCGTTACGTCGTCCAGGAGCGCGTCCGGCGCGCCCGGGAGCGACACGGTGATGTCATAGACGCCGGGTTCCAGGCTGATGACCGCCTTGCCTTCGGCGTCCGGGGCGGTGGCCGAGCGCCATCCGACGGAATTGCTTTCCTCGGCGATTTTTGCCTTGATGAAAACGTCCTTCATGTCGGAGAAGGTGTCGGAAAGGGTGACGTTGATCGTCACTTCGATGCCTTCGGCCTCTCCGCGGATGCGTCGCGCGGTTCTGGCGACGTCGTCGATGGTTCCCTTGTCAACGATCAGGAAGCTGCGAGTGACGATTTCACCGTTCTTCGGGATTTCGAACTGTCCGGAAGCCAGGATCAGAAGCTCGCTCTGGGCAAGCAGCAGGCTGACGAAGTCGGTTCCAGGAACGGTCAGCGCGTAGGACACGTCGCCGGCGGCGGACGCCAGCCACCTGACGTTCTTCTTTCCGGCCAGGCAGTCGGGATCGACGCCGCAGCGATCGAAGAACGTCGTGGCGCGATTGCCGAACTGAAGGAACTGCCCGACGTCGAATGTCATTCCGGAGTTGTTCGGATCCTTGATCGTCGTCCTGATTTCGACGAAGTTGTCGTCCGGACCCAGAATGTAGTCGGTCGTGACGTCCAGTCCCAGGGCAAACGTCGGCAGAACCGAATCGACCAGGGCCATGCCACCGTCCGTTCCCTTGAAGCGCACGATTGCCGTTCCGGAATATGTGCCGTCATCGACGATTTCCATCTGATTCGGATTGAAGATCCTGGCGAATCCGGTCATCGGGAACAGCTCGTGGAATTTTTCGTGGCCTTCGTCGCCGGGTTCCCGCGCGATATCGGCATCGACGATGGCGCCGCCGTACGGGGAATAAAGGCTGTGCTCCTGGTTCCTTATGACGAACCTGACGTGCTTGTTCCTGATCAGTATGTCGCCAGGAACCGCGGTTGCATTCGGGCCCGCAATCAGGTCGGCCTGGGCCGCCACCAGGGCGGTGGCGCCGTTCTCGTATGGCTCGGTCGTCGCATCGCCATCACCGCCGCCGTTGTCGGAAGGCAGTTCCGTGCCGCTGTCGGTGCCGTTATCTTCCGGCGGCACATCGACATTCGGGGTGTCCGTTGCTGGAATGTCCTGTCCAACGACATCCGGCATGCCGTCGTCGGTACCGGGATTCCCGTCCCCGCCGCAGGCCGCCAGGAAAAGCGGAATAATCGCAACTGCAAGCAGTCTTTTCATTTTTTTGAACTCCATCATGAAGGCATTTACCACGCCGTCGGAATAAACCGTGTGTGGTATCGGGGATTCAATGACTTGGGCGGCCATGTGTCAAGCATATATTAGTAATTGATGAGGATCTCGTCAGTTATTGCTTCAGGCGTCTTGCAGGGAAGCCGCGATATCCCCGAAGGAATCGGTTCTTACCGGAAACTAACGTGATTCCACCACTGATTGTCGGGTATCATCATCCTCGGGCAGGTGCCGCGGTTTCTGGCGATTGATCGCAGGACGTCGAAGGGGGCCCGATGGGAAAGGAAAGGCTGCTTGTTGTCGATGACGAGGAAGACATTCTCGAACTGCTCAGGTACAACCTTGAAAGGGAAGGGTACGCCGTAATCACGGCGGAATCGGGCGAGGTCGCCGTCGAGCTTGCCTTGTCCGCACGGCCCGACCTGATCCTTCTTGACCTGATGCTTCCCGGCATGAACGGACTTGACGTGTGCCGCCAACTGTCACGCGACGACAGGACAGCGATGATTCCGATCGTCATCCTGACGGCCCGCGCCGAGGAGGCGGACATCGTTGCCGGTCTTGAGCTTGGCGCCGATGACTACGTTTCGAAGCCCTTCAGTCCCCGCGTGGTCACGGCCCGCGTCAGGAGTGTCCTTCGTCGTGGTCGTCGCAGCCGGGCCGACGAGTCCAGGGTGCTTGAAATCGGTCCGATCGGAATCGATGTCGAACGGCACATAGTCCGCGTCGGGGACGTGGAAGTCGATCTGACCGCGACCGAGTTCGGGGTTCTTCTTTTCCTGGCCCGGCATCGTGGCTGGGTCTTCACCAGGGATCAGATAATCGACGCGGTCAAGGGATCGGACTATCCGGTGACGGATCGTTCGGTCGATGTGCAGATAGTCGGACTTCGGCGCAAGCTGGGGACCGCCGGAACGATGATTGAAACGGTCCGGGGTGTCGGCTACCGGATGAAAGACGATTCCAATGTCCAGGACTAGAAAGCTTCAATGGGTTCTTTATCCGTCCTTCCTGGTTGTCATATCGGTCTGTCTGCTGTTTGTCGGTACTTCGACGGTCATATCCGTCCGCGCCATGTTTGTAAGGGAAACCACCGAGCGTCTGCGGGGGCGGGTTCACCTGCTCTCCGAACTGCTGGCGGAGTTCATTCCCGGCCAGATGGAAATGGCTGAACGCCTGGTCAGTGCGGCCGGAATCAACCTTGCGACCCGGGTGACCCTGATCCTGCCCGATGGAAAGGTCGTTGCCGATTCCCAGGAGGAGCCGGCCGCGATGCAGAATCACCTTGATCGTCCCGAGATTCGTGACGCCCTGGCGCTTGGCGAGGGAACGGCGCGCCGTAGAAGTCCGACCCAGGGCAGGGACACGATATATCACGCAAGATCCATCGTTCGCGAGGGGCGGCCGCTGGCGGTCGTGAGGGTGGGGCTGCCCGAGCACGAAGTGGATGCCGCGCTGCTCGATCTGGCCGTAAAGACCATGGCTGGCGGGCTTGTGGCCGCCGTGCTGGCCGCCTTCCTTTCCTGGCTGGTTTCCAGACGGGTCGCGCGACCGGTGGAGGAGATGGCGGCCGAAGTCAAGGAAATGATTTCCGAGGGATCCGAAACCAGGCTCAAGCCGCCAAATATTCATGAGTTTTCAACCCTTGCCGGCACGATGAACATGATGGCCGACGGTCTGCGAGAGCGGCTTGTCGCAACCGGGGCGCAACAGAGGGAACTCGAGACGACGCTTTCCGGAATGAGCGAGGCCGTACTCCTGATGGACGCGGCCGATCGCATCAGGATCATCAATCCCGCCGCCGAAAGGCTTCTGCGGCTGAGACACGGCTCGTCAACGGGACTGCGGATATTCGACATTCTTCGGGACGGGCCGCTTTTTGAGTTCGTCTCCAGGCCGATGTCCCAGGAGGAAGCGATTGAGGAGGAAATCAGCATCGAAGGCGACAAGCCGACTTATGTGCACGCCTTTCGAACTTCAATCCCGGATGATCAGGGTTCAAGCAGGGGCACCTTGCTGGTGCTTCATGACATCACGCGCTTGAAGCGTCTTGAAGCGATTCGACGTGATTTTGTCGCAAACGTCAGTCACGAGTTGAAGACTCCGATTACCTCCATCAAGGGGTTTGTCGAGACGCTGCGTTCGGATACGGATCATGACCCCGAAACCGTTCGCCGTTTCCTCGATATCATCGCCAGGCATACCGATCGCCTGAATTCAATCATCGAGGATCTGCTTGTCCTTTCCAGGATCGAGCAGGCGGAAAACCTGGGGCGTGACAAGGATGGCGAAGACCCGGGAATGGCCCGCGAGAACGTGCTTGTTTCGTCCATCGTCGAGTCGGTGATGATGGTCTGCGAGCCCAGGGCGTCACGGAAGGACATCCGGATTCTGGCGACGGTGCAGCCGGATGCCGTGGCGTTCGTCAATCAGCCCTTGATGGAGCAGGCCCTTTTGAATCTTGTGGAGAACGCCGTCAAATACACGGATCAGGGCGGGCATGTGGATGTGGCGGCCAGCGTTGTGGACGGGAGGCTGACGCTGTCGGTTTCGGACGACGGATGCGGCATTCCAAGAGAGCACCTTCCCAGGATTTTTGAACGATTCTATCGTGTTGACAAGGGGCGCAGCAGATCGCAGGGCGGAACCGGCCTGGGGCTCTCAATCGTGCGCCATGTCGCGACGATTCACGGCGGCAAGGTCAGGGTCACCAGCGAGCCCGGGGTCGGGAGCCAGTTCGTTATCGATGTTCCCGCCATCCAGGGTTGAGCGGCAGCCGGCCGAATCTTTTCCAGCCGCGACTTCATGGGTTATGCTTCGTGCCTTCGGATGGTCGGTCGGCCGTCCGGAAATTGCAGTCAGTGTGGCAAAACGTCCGTGTCAGGTCATGGTGAAGCAATGAAACAGTTTGTCGATGGGCTTGTTCTGGACATGCTCGAGATTCGCAGGCGAAGGCCGCTTGTGTTCAGCATGACCAATTTCGTGGTGATGAACGAGACGGCCAACGCCCTGCTCGCGGTCGGGGCGTCGCCGGTCATGTCCGATGCAATCGAGGAAGCGGTCGAGATGGCCGGCATATCCAGCGCGCTGGTGCTGAACATCGGAACGCTGTATCCGCGGTCGGTCGATTCCATGGTCGAGGCTGGCAGGGCTGCCAACAGGAAGGGGATTCCGGTCGTGCTCGATCCGGTGGGGGCGGGTGCGACAAGGTTGCGCACCGATTCGGCCCGCAGGATCCTGTCGGAAGTCGATGTGACCATCCTTCGGGCGAACCAGGGCGAGGCGATGGCGGTGGCCGGTCTCGAATCGAGGGTGCGTGGGGTCGATTCCGTCGATGACATCGGTGAATTCACGGATATTGCGATTCGGATTGCCGAAGGCATCGGATGTCCGGTGGCGGTAACAGGCCGCACGGATGTGATAACGGACGGCAGCCAGACCTGGCTTTGCGACAATGGACATCCATTGCTTCAGGCCGTCACCGGAACCGGTTGCACGGTTACCGCGCTGGTCGGGGCCTTCCTGGCGGTCAACCCGGACGTGACGCGCGCCGCGGCCGGGGCCCTTGGCCTTTTCGGCATGTGCGGAGAGCTTGCGGCCCAGGGTGCCCGCGGGCCCGGCAGCTTCGAGATCGCGCTGCGAGATTTCCTCTGGTCGGTCGAAGAGGAACAGGTTCGCGCCGGCGTGAAGGTCAGGCGCCCATGAGCGGGATCAATCTTTCTGTTTATCTGGTCACCGATCCGGTACTGAAGACGCCGGGCCTGGAAGTCTGCGAAATCGTTGACAGGGCCTGCTCCGCTGGGGTTTCCGCAGTCCAGTACCGCGACAAGGATTGTCCGCTGGAACAATACATCCTGACGGCCCGGAAGTTGAAGTGCATTACGTCCCGACACGGCGTTCCACTGATTCTGAACGATCACGTCACGGCGGTCCGTTCAGTCGGTGCCGACGGGATCCATGTCGGCCAGGATGACATGTCGGCGGCACAGGTCAGGAAATTGGTCGATCCCGACTGCATCGTCGGGGTGTCGGTCTTCGACGCACATCAGGCGCGGCAGGCTGAAAACGACGGGGCCACCTATGTCGCCGTCAATGGCGTATTTCCAACCGGTACCAAGCATTTCGCGGATTCTGCGGGTCTTGGCCTGGCCCGGGTGACCGAAATATGTCGGGCAGTCCATATTCCGGTGGTTGGAATCGGTGGAATCAACGTCTTCAACGCCGCCGCCGTCATCGCGGCCGGCGCTTCCGGAGTTGCCGTCGTGACCGCCATCACCATGCGTCCCGACATCGAGGACGCGGTTCGGGAACTTCTGCTTGAAACGAGTGGTGTGAAGAGATAAGTCTTTAATTTTGTTGGTCTGACGTCTAACAAAGATAATTTTTGTCCTATTTTACTTTCCTTCTGCTATAATCGCATCCGGTCAGCCGGTCTGGCCTTTGAAACCGGGCATCAAGGCAAATTCGCGCTTGGAGAATGATCATGGCGGTAAGAAAGATTGTCAGCATTGACGAGGAACTGTGTGACGGATGCGGGCTGTGCGTGCCGTCGTGCGCCGAGGGTGCGATACGCATCATCGACGGGAAGGCAAGGCTGGTCGGGGATAACCTTTGTGACGGTCTTGGAGCCTGTCTCGGGGAGTGTCCGCAGGGCGCGATAACCGTTACCGAGCGCGAGGCCGCCGAATTTGACGAGGAGGCCGTCCGCCTGGCAAGGGCCGCCGGGGACGCTGCCGGCGGGCACCGCGATGAGCCGATTGGCGCTGGAGTCAAGCCCCAGGCCGCTTCCACGCACGGCGTGGCCGACGGTCACCACCATGGCGGTGGCTGTCCCGGTTCCCGGCTTCACAGTTTTGCACGCACGGGCACGCCGGCAGTCGGTGACGTGGCCGGCCAGGTTCCGTCGCGGCTCGGCCAGTGGCCGGTTCAGCTTCATCTTCTTCCCCCGACCGCGCCCTTCCTGCGGGACAGCGATCTTGTTCTTGCCGCGGACTGCGCGGCGTTCGCGTTTGGCGATTTTCACAACCGGTTTATTCGCGGCCGTTCGCTGGCGATAGCCTGTCCCAAGCTTGACAGCGGCCTGGATGAGTACCTTCAGAAGTTGACCGGCATGATTGACCACGGCGGCATCAATACGTTGACGGTCGTCATCATGGAGGTTCCCTGCTGCGGCGGACTTTTGCACCTGGCCATGCGGGCCGTCCAGGCGGCGGAAAGAAAGATTCCGTTGAAAATGGTCAAGATCAGCCTGAAGGGCGACATCCTTGACGAAAGGTGGGTTCAGGTCTGATCAGTGCGCGTCGGGCGTCCCTTCCGGCGACGCCGTCTCAACTTCCCCATCCTTGAACCTGTCCGAAACCTTGTGGAATTCGTGCTGCGTCGCGACAAGGGCCTCGACCATTTCCGGGTCGAACTTGGTTCCGCTCTTTTCCCGGATCATCCGAAGGGCCTCTTCGTGCGACATGCCCTGTTTATAGGCGCGGGCGCTGACAAGTGCGTCGTATACGTCCGCAACCGCCATGGCGCGTGCCGATATCGGGATCTGTTCGCCCGCCAGTCCAAGGGGATAACCGGATCCATCCCAGTTTTCGTGGTGGCTTTCCGCAATTTCACGGGCGTATCGCAGGAACGAGTTTTCACCCAGCGATTCCTCGGCGCGCCTGATGGCTTCCCCGCCATACAGAGGATGTCGCTTCATTTCCTCGTATTCCTCGGGGCTGAGCTCGGAAGGCTTGCGAAGGATTCTGTCCGGCACCCCGACCTTTCCGATGTCGTGCAGTGGTGCCGACTGGGCAATCTGTTCGATCGACTTGTGGGTCAGTTCGTCCCGATGACGTCCCCTTGCGTGGAGATAAGTCAGAAGAATCCGAACATATTCCCTGGTTCTGCGGATGTGCCCGCCGGTGTCGGTGTCCCTGAACTCCGCAAGGATTGCCATGCTCTGGATGGTCGCTTCACGGGTCGCGTTCAGGTCGGCTGTCCGTTCGGCCACGATGTTTTCCAGGTGTACCCGGTATCGGTTCAGTTCCAGGTGGGTATGCACCCGGGCCTCGACAATCCTTGGGTTGAACGGGCGGGTGATGTAATCGACCGCCCCAAGGTTCAGGCCGCGCTCCTCGTTGTCCGTAAGTGACAGGGATGTCAGGAAGATCACCGGTATGTTCTTCGTGGCCTGGTCTTCCTTCAACCTGCGGCAGACTTCGTATCCGTCGATCCCGGGCATCACGACGTCAAGCAGTATCAGGTCCGGGTTAATCCTGCGCACTGAATTCAGAACCGTTTCGCCATCGATGGCAACGCTGATGTCGTACCGATCCGCCAGTGCCTCGATAAGGATGTCGATATTGGCCGGAGTGTCTTCCGCAATCAGAATGGTCTGGCGTCTTCGGCGGTCAATCATCTTGCGTTTTCCCCCGCGGCCGCGGACGTGCCCTGCTGTGTCGCAAGTTTCGGTTCCAGAGCCTTCAGCATTGCAAGAGCGGCGGTCAGGCGATAGTTGCGGATTTCGTCCTGTACCCGTCCAAGTTGCAGGCCGACATCGGAAGGCCACTCCATCGTCATCAGCGTGGCGATGTACCTGGCGGACTGACGAGGCTGCAGCAGTTCAAGCGATTCCGACAGGGACGCGAACACCCTGGCCGGATCCTCGCTTGATTTCCTGACCGGCGCCGCCGTCGCCTGCGCCGCCGGCTCGACCGGGTCAAAGAGCCCCGTCCTGGTTCTGATATCCGACAGAAGCTGGGTGAACATGGAACGGAATTCCTCTATCAGGCCGCTCTGGAAGTAGTCCCTGTCATGAAGCGCCTTTTCAAGAACAGCCGCCTTATCCTGCAGGCCGGTGGCTCCAAGCGTTCCCGCCAGGCCCTTGACCGAATGGACAAACCTGAAGGATTCCTCCGGATTGTTGTTAAGAGCGGCCGGCTCCAGGCACGCATCGCGTCCGTGGTATTCCTCGACGAATTTGCGAAGGAGTTTGCGGTAAAGGTTAATGTTGCCGCCGACGTAACTGAGTCCGGTTCCAACGTTCAGGCCGGGAACGTCAATATCGTGCTGGAATCGCGGCGGCTGAAGATCGATCGAGGACTGCCGCGGCGCCGCAGTGGTCACCACTGAACTTGCCCCCTTCAGCCACCTTGCAAGCGTTTCGAAAAGCTGATCCGGGTGTACCGGCTTGGTGAGATGGGCGTTCATTCCCGCGCGTATGCTGTTTTCGACGTGCTGCGACATTCCGTGTGCCGTCATGGCGATAATCGGCACCTGCGCGATCCAGTCCCGATTAAGTCTTCGTATCTGCATGGTTGCGTCCAGTCCGTCCATTTCCGGCATCTGGATATCCATCAGAATCAGGTCGAACTGCTCCCGCCCGGCCATCGCGAGGGCCTCGCGGCCGTTTTCCGCAAGGGAAACCCTGGCCCCGGTCTTACGAATGAGCTCAAGCGCCACCTGCTGATTGATCCTGTTGTCCTCGACCAGGAGGATGTGGCGTCCTTCGAAGTTGTATGACCTTTTCCGGTCGGGTTCAATTTCACTGGCCGATTTCAGGAGAACCTTGCCAAGCGCGGCCCCGAGGGACGTTGGAAGAAGGGGTTTGAAAAGGACGCTGTCGAACACCCTGGCCGCCTGGGCCTGGATCTGGTCGTTGAACATGTACGCGGTGGTCATCAGAACCATCGGCGTCCTGGTTCCGGTCCTGATCATCAGTTCTCGCGCCGTCGCGATTCCATCGATTCCGGGCATTTCCAGATCGACCAGGATGATGTCGAAAGGTTTGCCTTCGGCGCTGGCCTTCTTGACGGTCTCGATTGCGTCCTCGCCCGACACGGCTGTTGCCGTTGCCATCGAGCAGTGTTCAAGGCGTCTTGTGATTATTTTCCGGAAGGTCGGGTTGTCATCGATTATCAGAGCCCGCCTGCCGGCAAGGGCCGGAGAAGGCGCCGGGCCGGAACCTTCCTGAATACCACTGGATGCCTGGTCGAACGGGATCCTGACCGAGAACGTGCTGCCTTCGCCCGGCTCGCTTTCAACCGAGATGGTTCCCTTCATAAGGGCCACCAGCTTCCTGCAGAGCGCCAGTCCAAGGCCGGTTCCACCGAACTCGCGCGTCGTCGAACCGTCAAGCTGTGAAAACGGCATGAAAAGGTCGGCTATCTGTTCCCTGGTCATTCCGATGCCGGTGTCGATTATGTCGAACTGAAGGAAGATGCGGCCGTCCGTTCCGTTATCGGTTGACCGTGCCTGCTGGGACACCTTCACGATGATGTCGCCGTGCATCGTGAACTTGGCCGCGTTCCCCACGAGATTGTTCAGAACCTGGTGCAGGCGAAGCGGGTCGCCCCGGACAAGCTGGGGAATGTCGCAATCGAAATCGGTGTGCAGTTCGATGCCCTTCTTTTCGATGCGCTGTTCGTTGATGTCGATGACTTCGGTAAGGACGTTTTCCACAGAGAAATCGACGTTCTGCAGAACCATTCGGTCAGCCTCGATCCGGGAGAAATCCAGGATATCGTCGATGATTCCCAGAAGTGCCCTGGAGGCGCCGTTGATCTTGTTCAGGTAGTCGCGCTGGCGATCGCTGAGACGGCTGTCCAGCACCAGGCTGGTCATTCCGATGATTGCATTCATCGGGGTACGGATTTCGTGGCTGACATTGGCCATGAAGGCGCTTTTGGCCCTGCTCGCGGCCTCGGCCTGATCCCTGGCATCCCGCAGTTCGGCTTCCGTCCGATGTGCCTGGGTCACGTCGTGAACGATTCCGAAAATCCGCTTCGGGATGCCGAGGCTGTCCTTTTCCACCTCCGAGTGAATGTTTACCCACTTCTCGGAACCGTCAGGCAGTTCAAGGGCGACATGTGAATAAAGCCGGGTTTCGGTGTCGGGGTTCGCGGCCCTTTTCAGACGGGCCTCAATCTGATCCCTGAAGTCACCCTTGAAGAATTTCAGAAACTGATGTGATTCAACTTCACCGACCGACTGATCGACCTGGAAGATGCGTTTGCATTCGGCGCTTGCCCGAAGCCTTCCCGTGGTGAAGTCGATTTCCCAGCTTCCCACATGCGCGATCCTCTGGGCTTCAGCAAGAGATGCCTGACTGGCGGCAAGCGCTTCCTCGTTCCTTTTCCGCTCGGACACGTCTTCAAGGGTTGAAATCGTTTCCGGGCTTCCCGACGGGGACTTCAGCGGCATGGACACTATTCGCAGGTACCTTGTGTGTCCGTAAGCGGATCGGAAAGGCCCCTCGAACTCGGCCCTGTTGCCGGCAAGTGCAATCGGGATGACCTGCTTCAAGCCGGATTCGGTCACGTCGTCAAAACAGTTCAGGCCGCGAAGGCGATCCGCCGTGGTTTCGAATATGGTGGCGGCAGCCTGGTTGCAGTCGATGATCTGGCCCTGGTCGTCGGTTCGAAGGAGTCCGACGGGCGAATGCTCCGTAAGGATGCGGTGGCGATATTCGCTTTCAATCAAGGCCCGGTGAACCCCGACGCGGTATGCCACCTGGGCGAGCTGGTTCGCCAGGACGTCAAGCAGCCTTGGCCCCCTGCCGACCCGGAAGTCCTTGTGAGTGGCCCTGTCCAGTCCATAGTATCCCAGGGACACGTATCCGTAATAGTGCCTGTCGAACTGGATGTCCGCCGTCAGTTCCTGCATGTCCTCGAGGGTGCCGGGCGTCTCCTCGACCGCGCCGTCCAGCATGATTCGAACCTTGATGTCATCGGGCACGGCCCACGCGGTCGGGATGACCTGGACGGCGTGCTTCATCATCGAAGACAGCCCGACGTCGAAGGTGGCAAAGTACTGAAGCAGCGACACCAGGCAGCCCATTTCCCTGGCGTGGTCTTCCACCTCGGCCTGGTAAGCCTTTCTTGCCGTGATGTCGCGGGCAACGCCGATGACGCCCTGGATTGTCCCGTCGGCGTCCTTGAATGGAAGCTTCACGGTCTCGAATATCCGGCGCAGGCCACCTGGCGCGTACGCCGGGCTGTCGATGAAAAGGGGCTGGCCGCTTTCAAGAACCTGAAGATCCTCCTTCCGGAACGCTGACGCGACGGATTTATCGAAAAAGTCGAAGTCATCCCCGCCCGGAATGTCGTTGATCTCGCGGGCGACAAGATCGGCAAACGCACGGTTGACAAGGACGTAACGGCATTTGGCGTCCTTGTAGAAGATTACGTCGGAAAGGTGGTTGAGCATGGATGTCAGGATCGGACTTTCCCGAAGCAGCCTGTCAACGGCGGCCTGGTTGCCGCCATCCGTCAACTTGCGTGATTCCATCTGCTCCCTCGACTCTGGCGGGCCCGCCGTCCGGAAAACTGGAGCGCGGAAGCGATTGCCTGCAACCGGCATTGTATGCCTGAACAGGACGACGGAAAAGCCATTGATCACAAAGTCCGTTTGATGTCGAATATGACGTCGCCGCGGAGGGCTTCCAACCAGATGAATCGTTTTGCTCCCTTGATAATCGTGATTTCCGTGTTGCTGGCGCCCCAGGTCATGGCATCGCCTGTCAATTTCAAGCCAATCGACGCCGTCCAGCCCGACGGAAGTCCGGTCGAACTGTTCGTGACCGGGGATGAGTATTATCGGTATGTTCATGACGCGGCGGGGTATCCGGTCGGCCAGG
Source organism: Deltaproteobacteria bacterium (assembly GCA_029555025.1). GTDB lineage: Bacteria > Myxococcota_A > UBA9042 > DTJE01 > DTJE01 > JAGOFO01. The sequence goes on along the minus strand of JAKPTZ010000016.1, from coordinate 31,205 downwards.
ATGAGGATGGCTGGTACCTTTACATCGAGAACTCTGATGGGCGCGGATTGTCGGAACTGCCGGTGGGACTTGGCGATCCATCCATCTCCGGCATCCGCGCCGTGCCCGGCCCGCCGGATCGGCCGGCCGAGATCCGTGAAATCGTGCAAGGCCATCTGGCCGTCAAGGCCGCGATCCGCGAATCCGCTTCCGTCGGCGTCAAAAGGCTTGGCGGACCTTTCCGCGGTACCATCAACGAGGTCGTGATTTTTGTCCGCTTCGCGGGCGAAGCGGAGTTCGAGGATCTTTCACTGACGTTCGATGACATGTTCAATGCTTCAGACCCGGAAGACTCGTCGATGAGCCGCTATTTTTCCGAGGTCTCGTACGGACGCCTGGATGTCAGGGGACACCTCTATCCCGGTTCATCCGGCGAGGCGGTCGCTTCCTACCAGGATAGCAAGCCACGGAGATATTTTCAGATCCGCAGCGCCCGCAATCCGGACGGCTACACGAACCAGGGGGAAGGCTACAACCGGCTGTCAGCGATGCTGAATCGCGCCATCGAGGCGATTAAGCCACAGATTCCCTCGAATCTGGATCTGGATCTGGACAACGACGGTCTGGCCGAAAACGTGGTCTTCATTCTTTCCGGAGACGCCGACGAATGGGCCGACGTCCTGTGGCCGCACAGTTCAATCCTGATGTACGAAAACAGCATCAACGGGGCCAGGCTGTTCCAGTACAACCTGCAGTTCCGGGACTGGTTGCTTGAAAGGGCTGTCGGCGTGCTTGCCCATGAATTCTTCCACGCTATCGGCGCCCCGGATCTTTATCACTATTCCCATGACGGGATCGACCCGGCAGGTCCGTGGGATCTGATGGAACACACCGCCGAGCCGCCCCAGCACATGATGGCCTGGATGAAGTACAAGTACGGCTTCTTCATCGACGAAGTGCCAGTTGTTACCGAGCCTGGACGATACACGATCAAGTCCCTGCAGAACGCCACCGACAATGTGGTCAGGATTCCAGTGCCCGGGCAGAAGTTCCAGTACGTCGCGCTGGAATACAGGGTAAAGGACGGGGTGTTCGAGGGCGGCCTGCCGGATTCCGGTCTTCTTGCATATCGAATCGATGATGCGAACAATGGGAACGCCCAGGGGCCGCCGGATGAGGTCTATATCTTCAGGCCGGGGGGATCGCCGGCCGTTAACGGTGAGGTTGGCGAGGCCGCGATTTCCGCCGACGAACTTCCGGCTTCTATCACCCCGGAAAGTAATCCTTATCTTTTCCAGCAGAACGGGGATCCGATCGGGATTCGCATTTACGACATCGAATTCGACGGCGACTCGGTTTCCTTCAGCGTGTGTCCAGATATACCGGACTGCCTTGGAATCGAATGCGGCGACGACGGCTGCGGCGGGTCGTGTGGCGACTGCGATGACGGGAATGACTGCACGCTTGATCAGTGCGTGGAGGGCCGCTGCGTATTTCAGTTCGCTCCGCCCGCATCGCCGTGCGGTCTTGGCGAACTCTGCATCAATGGCGGCGTCTGCGACGGTTCCGGCGTCTGCGTGGCCGACGTGCCGGCAGAGTGTGATGACGGAAACGACTGCACGATGGATTTGTGCGCCGACGGCGGCAAGTTCGTGGATCTGGGTGTGGATCGCTTCGAGGACGTGATGCCGACAGATGCGTTGTCCGCCGGCATTGACGGGGATCAGGTGGTCGCGGGCAACATCTCGATCGGCTTCGATTTTCCGTTCATGGGTGATTCTTTCGGATGGGTGAAGGTCTTTGATAACGGATTGATCCAGTTGTCAAGGGACGGAGTGGTTGACGAAGATGACGAACTGGTGGCCGCGGAATCGGCGTTGAATCAGGATATTCCTTCGGAACTGAGGCCGGACAATTTCATCGCGCTTTTCTGGGACGACCTGGAATGCAGGCTGGCCGACAAGTGCGTGGTCGCGTACAAGGTTCTGGGCCAGGCACCCGACAGACGGCTGATTGTCCAGTACAACAAGGTTCGCAGGGTCGAGCATCCCGGTTGGTTGATGCGGTTCCAGGCGGCCCTTTTCGAGAGCGGACGCATCGAGTTGCGTTACGGGACGATGGGGCACGAACAGGGTGCCTCGGCCACAGTGGGTATCGAGGGCGTCGACGGGACTGGCGCCGTGAAGTTCGGGTTCAACCAGCGGGTGCTGCGATCGGGAATGACGCTGGCCTATACCCCCGATCCCTGGCAGTGCGTCAACAGGCCGAAGAGTGGCAATTGCCTGATGGACGGCGAGTGCGTCGAAGCAGGAACGGTTGATCCGGACAATCCATGCATGGAATGCAGGCCGCTGGTGAACTTCGGGGGGTGGTCCGCGGATGATGCCAACGTGTGCAGTGACGACAACCTGTGCACCGCCGTTGATCGATGCGTCGCCGGGACATGCACTGGAACTGAGCCGGTGGTTTGCAAGCCGACCAGTCAGTGTTACACGGCCGGGAAGTGTGAACCCCAGACCGGATTGTGTCCCGAGACGATGAAGGAAGACGGAACCCTGTGCAATTTTGACAGCAACGGCTGTACCGTCGGGGATGCCTGCGTCGGTGGCGAGTGCATCGTCGGGACGCCTGCCGACTGTTCGTCAAGGGATTCCGAATGCGCGGTCGGAAAGTGCACCAGCCGCAGCAGCAATTCCTTCCGGTGTGACCAGGACAAGGCGGCGAAGGCCGGACAACTTTGCGGCAGCGGTCCATCGGATTGCAGCGGGCAGGACGTGTGCGATGCGTCGGGCGTCTGTCAGCCGAACCATTTCGATTCCGGGATCGAGTGTCGGCAGGCGGCCGGTCCGTGTGATCGGGCCGAGTTCTGCGACGGCGCCGGCGCCTGTCCGGAAGATGGATTCCTGCCGGATGGCGAAGCGTGCGAGGGCGAAGGCAACGAGTGCTTCGCCGGCCAGTGTGTGCCTTACCAGCGGCAAGCCCAGTGCGAAACCGCGTTCTCTCTGCGCTGGACGGATGAGGACGGGGGACAGAACACCGATGGCGCGGGAAGCCTGGAGCGGGGCAACTTTGGTCACCCGCATGGCGACTGCATGTCCGGCGGTGTCAGGGCGCTGTGGTTCGAATTCCCGACGCAGGAAGGGTACTCGTACACGATCGATGTCAGTTCGCCGGACGGCGCCGACGTTGCGGTTTCCTTTATGCAGGATTGCGATTCGGATGCATGCGACGGATTCGTGAATGCCTTCGAGGGCGCGGGAACCGAAACGATAGCGCTGGGCGCGCCCGGATTCAGGCCGTCCGTTCTGCTGGGGGTCTTCCGGATGGATGAAACAAGCCCGGCGGGCGTGCTGGTCCAGGTCGCCCGGGAACCGGTCGTCGTGGTGGATGACGTTGTCGAGGGTGATGCGGAAGATGCAGTCGGCCAGGCCGATGCGGTCGGGGACGATGTCGTCACGACCCCGTCAGGCGGTTGCAGCACCGGTGCCGGCCGGAATCAGACAGTCCCCTTTGGAATCCTGTTCATGATGGTTTTTGCCGCCTTCGTCATCGCACGGTCGCGCCGCATGTCCAGACGGTGACGGAACCGATTTCCGGTCTGTTCATCGCGCCGACTTTTACCGCGTCTTCGTGATTCCTGTCAGTTCCGGGTGGATGCGGGCTGTACCTGCCGCCTTGCTGTGCCTGTCAGTTCTGCGTCGGTGCGGGCTGCTCCGGTGCCGCTTCTGCCGCCGCGCGTGGCATCGTGTCGGCGGGAAGACCGGGAATCACCGGGGCCGGGGGCTTGACGGCGGCCGGTTCGGCAGCGGGTGCCGCATCCGGGGGCGGAACTGGAACCGTGCCGGTTTCATCCGCGGCCGGGGCCGGTTCCGGAGCCTGAACAGCCGGGGCATCAATCGCGTCAGGCGGCGTCGCCGCCGGCTTCGAGAACTCGAAGGCCGTTCCCCACTTGCCGTTGAACACCTTTTCCGGCTTGAACTTGTCTTTTGGTGTCGGGGTGCCTTCGGGCCAGCCAATCGAAACGATGCTGAACGGGGTCTTGTCCTGCGGTATTTCAAGGATGTTCCTGACGGCGGCCACGCGATCGGTCACCGGGTGGATGCCGATCCAGACCGCACCCAGGCCCTGGGCGGTCGCGGCAAGCAGGATATTCTGGGTTGCCGCGGCGCAGTCCTGAACCCACATCTCACCGGATTCGCCGCGCAGGCCTTCAGGAGGTGAACCAACGACCACGATTGCCGCGCCCGCCGACTTGAGCATCGCGCCGTGTTCATTCGCTTCGGCAAGCTTGTCCATGACGGCTCTGTCGGTGGTTGCCACGAAGTACCATGGCTGTCGGTTTCCGGCCGTCGGCGCGGCCATGCCGGCCTTTAACATCTTCTCGACCTGATCCAGTGAAACCGGCTGATCCTTGTATGCGCGCACGCTGGTTCGTGCGTGGATCACCGCCAGGGCGTCATTTGCCCCGGGACCGCCCGCATCGCACCTTGATGCCGGGATCTGAACCGCTGGAGCCTGCTCCGGACAGGCCGGACATTCTGGTTTGCTTGACATGGCGCTCCTTGTCTGAAAAAGAAGCACGGTCGAAACGACCGCGACGAAAGACAGCACGCCAATCAGAATCTGCTGGAATCGTTTCGCGTTCACGGCTGGACCCCCTGGTCAAACGAGACAGCCAATTATTATTTATTTCGCGTCCGCGTGATAATGAAATCGCCGCAGGTTCCGAACCCTGGGGCACGAAACCCGTGTTTCGGGATATATTGTCTCCTTGCGGACGCTTTCAAATCGTGGATGGAGGTGCCGATGGACAGCATCGCGGGGTTCCTGAATCAGTGGTTGAGCCAGTCGGAACTGGAAAAGATTATCGAATCCGGGATAAAGGTTCTGATGACCCTGTTGCTTGCCCTTGTCATCTTCAAGTTGCTGAGACGGGCATTGAAGCGGTTCGAGGCGAGATTGATGGCGGCGGATGAAGACCTGCCCGACGGCTCCCCGAGCGAGCACGACAAGAGGATTCAGACGCTGGTGAGACTGTTCCGGCAGGCCGCGTCGATCGCGATATGGGTTGTGGTTGGCCTGATGATTCTGGCCGAAATCGGCATCGACATGCGACCGATCCTGGCCGGCGCCGGGATCGTCGGCGTCGCCGTCGGTTTTGGCGCGCAGAACCTGGTGCGGGATATCATTTCCGGGTTTTTCATGATCATGGAAAACCAGATACGCGTGGGCGATACCGTCGTGATCAACGGCACGTCCGGGGTGGTTGAGCAGATCAACATGCGGACCGTCGTGCTGCGAGATGTCGGCGACGTTGTTCACATTTTTCCGAACGGAATGATCACGACCCTTGCCAACCAGACGAAGGGTGTTTCGGCCTATGTCTTTGATGTCGGCGTCGCTTACAAGGAAGACACGGACAAGGTAACCGGCGTGATTTCCGGGATTCTTGACGGAATCGTGGATGATCCCGAGTTCGGGCCGAAGCTGAACGGGAAGCCCGAGATATTCGGCGTGTCCCGGCTTGGCGAGTCGTCCGTGGAAATCCGTGGCCGCATCCGGACTCTGCCCGGCAATCAGTGGGTGGTCGGTCGCGAGTTCCTGAAGCGGGTCAAACACGAGTTCGACAGGCTTGGCATTGAGATTCCTTTCCCGCATCGAACCCTGATGCTGGCGGATTCCGCCATGAGCCCGGTTGCCGAAAAGATCCTCAAGGATCGCGTCGTCGAGGCGGATTCGAAGGACTAGGCCTTCCTGGGCCTGGCGATCGCGCGTACCTGACGGATGACCGCGTCGATATCCGCGTCGTTCATGCCTGGATGGTTTGGAAGATAGAAGATTTCCCCGGCCTGTTTCCAGGCTTCATGGTCGTCATAAACCGTCATGTAATCGGCGCGGGTATCGATTCCGTGCATCAGGAGCTCGCGCTGGACGTCGGTCGGGTTCGCCACGCGGACGGGAACCGCGTTGAAGGTGCACGACGCCCCCGGCATGCACTCGGGCAAGGTCATCCAGTCGATGTCGGACAGGCCCCGGATCAGTCGTTCGGCATTGTGGCGGCGGACGGCGTTCCTGGCGTCCAGATGGCCGAGCTGCATCATTCCCAGCCTTGCCTGGAACGGTGAAAGCGGGCGAATCGAGTCTGGGTCGAACGGGGCTTCCTTTTCGACGAAAATGGAGTCAAGTCTTTCCCGGCTTACGAAGTTCAGCAGCCAGAAAGGGGGAAGAAGCCCGACGGCGAAGCCCGGCTTTGTCGTCAGAGCCCAGTTTGCCAGGCCGGCCAACGCCTTTTTTCTGGTCTCGATGGATTTTTCGGGGCGATTCCTTGCAACTATCGACCTGATAGCCGACGCGAGCCTGTCGTCATCGGTCAGGACGACGCCGCCACCGAAAGTCATCAGGTTCTTGCCGTGCACAAGGCTCATGCAGGACGCATGGCCGAACGAACCGACGCGTCTTTGGCGCAGAGTCGCGCCGATCGACTGGGATGCGTCCTCGATAAGGTGAATTCCGCGGCGCCCGCAGATCTGGGCGATTTGATCGACTGGCGCCGGCTGGCCGAACGGGTGAATGACGATGACCGCCGATGTCCTGTCGGTGATGACCGATTCCAGCCTTGCGGGATCAATCGCGAAGGTTCCCGGGTCGCACGGCGCGAACACCGGTACGTGGCCAAGCGCACGAACCACGCCGGGAACCGTGAAGAAGGAATACGATGGAACGATCACTTCCGAACCTGGGGCAAGGTTCATCGCCTTCATCACGGCGCACTGGGCGGCGCGGCCCGAGGATACGGCAACGGCCTGGGAAACATTGTGATATGAAGCAATTTCCCGTTCGAAGGCCGCGACATCACCGGGCCCGGCAGTCACCGTTCCAGTAAGGATCTCGGTGATGACGGCAACCATTTCCTTCTGATCCAGGTTTATGTTGTGACGTGGAACGGGGTGCATGGCCAGCCTCCGGATCGCGGATTTTGAGCCTATCCTATCAGACCGGACCCGATTTCAATGTGATAAAATCGGCCGCGGTCGGCACGATGGGTGCGGGCAGCATAATCCTTGCGGAAATCAGGATGGAATACGAACTCACTATCTCGAGCGATCTTGCCCCGACGCCGTTGATTGCCGGTTTCGTCTGGGCCACGGGCATCGACCCGGTGTTTTCCGATGAACTTCCCGGTTTTTTGGCGCCGCATGTCCAGAAGGCATCCTGGATGGGTGAGGATTTCTGGCCACGGGGCATCAAGGCCCGCGTGCGCGACATGGTTCGTCATGGTCGGTACCATCCTTCGGGGCGCAGCAAGCCGGCCAGCGAATTTCTGCTGAAGGCGGCCGTCGATGGGGCGTTTCCGGCCATCTGCGGGCCGGTCAACATCAACAATGCGATAAGCCTTCAGTCCGGGCTTCCGATTTCGGTTTTCGACGCGGATCTGACCGGCCCGGAACTGCTGCTTCGATGGGGATATCCCGGCGAATCATACGTCTTCAACCGCGCAGGCCAGTCAATCGACCTGCAGGATCTGATTGTCGTGTGCCGGCGCGACGGTCGTGGCGGCTGGGAGCCGTGCGGAAATCCGGTGAAGGACTCGATGGCGACCAAGGTGAATGAACGGACGACGAATGTGCTGGCGGTCATCTATGCGCCGAACGATTATGAACCGGAAGAACTCGAGAAGTGGTGCGCCATGTTCGCCGACCTGCTGAAGTCCGAGTGTCACGCCGAATCCACCGGATTCAGGGTCTGAAGCACACCGCCCTTCCTTGTACGGGCGGATTACATCCGCCCGCTGCGGTCCTGCCAGTTGCCCACCCGCGCCGTCTGCCGCCTCATTGTACGGGCGGATTACATCCGCCCGCTGCGGTCCTGCCAGTTGCCCATCCGCGCCGTCTGCCGCCTCATTGTACGGGCGGATTACATCCGCCCGCTGCGGTCCAGCAAAATGCTGTCCATCGCGTCCGTCGGTTGCCCGCCCCGCGATCCGTACGGGCGAATGAAAATTCGCCCGCCTGCGTGATAATTCGCCGGCCTGCGTGTCGATGAAGTCGTCGGGTGGATCAGGTGGCGTCGGGCATGACTCCCCAGCGGGCCGGGTCGCGGACGATGTCGCAATCGAGCAGTACGGCGCCGGACGGGTTCAGCAGCGGGGAGTTGCAGTATTCCAGCAGCATCGGAATGGCCTGGATATCAAGCTCCAGACGTTCTGTCTTGCCGTCTTCGTTGACGAAATCGCGCGCCTTGGGGCGCGATGAGTTGTCGCCGCCGTGGTACTTGTAAGTTCCGTCCGGAACGGTCTCGGCCCACATGTCCCAGCGCGGCCAGCTTTCATAGCTTGCGATGCTGCGATCCCAGATCTTGTGAATGTGGCGGACTTCCTCGTTGGTCAGCGGCATTCCGATTGGTGCTGTCATGGCCAGCATCTGGGCACCCTCGATCTCGTAATCGGTGCAGTTTTTCGGGCCGGGCTCGTCATCGGTCGGATGCAGGACGGAGTCCATGCGCTTCGCCAGTCCGGCCATCAGGCCCATTGCATAATCGAGTTCCCAGTTGACCAGGGCGTTGGCCACAGCCGCCATGTGGAAGTTCCAGTTGATATGGTAATTGAAACAGTGGGTTATCTGGCTGAACTGATCATAGACCGAGTTGAATCCGGACTTGCAGTCAACGTCCCTGGTGTCCCCATACGCGACAAGCGCGGCCGAGGCCCGTGCAGTGCATTCGTTCTGGTCGTCCATCCCGACGAAGCACACGAACGACGAAAGATCCTTTTCATTCTCGCAGCCGGGCAGGTATGCGACGCCAAGCGAATCCTTCGTCCTGATGTTGTAATCGAAATCGACGATGTCCCGGGCGAAGCCCTTCATGTATTCAAGAGTTTCCGAACAGGCTTCGTGGACCGGGCCGGACTCCTCGGACTGGACCAGGTACGGAAGCAGGGCCATCGTCCTGAACATGTGGCATACGTCGTCCTTGCTGCGCAGGTTGGTCACCCAGATGTCGCCGAAGACCGGGTTGGACGCGTATTCAAAACGTTCGGCATTCCAGTCGGAATACGTCGTGTACCAATGTGAGAAATCAACTGCCTTGGAATGGCCGTTGATGTCTGTCCATTCGTGGTTCTGGCCGATGATATTTCGCGCCATGACATAGATGTTTTCGTCGTTTTCGTCGTACAGGAAGCCGGTCATCGTAGCGGTGATTCCCTTGCAGTACTGCTCGGCCACGCGGGCCGCCCATTCGTCGCCAGTCTGCATGTACAGGGCCTGGGCCGCGCTGAGGATTTCTGTGGTCGGTATCATGACGTTGTGGGCGCCGCCCGCGTCGCCATGATAGAAAGTCAGCTTGCCATCTTCCTTGATAAGATCGACGTCCTGCCACCAGACCATCCAGTCCGGCTTGCCGGTTGATGCGTCGTATCCGTGGGATGTGTCGTACACCCACTTGAAGTATCCGGTGTCCTTCAGGAATCCGGTGAACCGAACGGTAAACTCGGTCACTTCGTCAGCCGAAAGCGGATCCCCGACCTGCGGCCGGGTGAATTCCACCGGAAGTGCGGTCGGAAGATGGTCGGGTTTGACGAAGGCATCCCCGACGGTGTCCGTCGCCAAGCCGTCGTCGGTCGCGTCGTTCGTTGATACTTCCTGGTCGGGAAGCTCGCCGGTCGCTCCGTCGGGCTCGGTCGCGTCGGCGCCGGCGTCCGGATCCTGGACGTCGGCCGGTGTCGTGTCCGGCATCGCCAGATCGGCCGGGATGTCGCCCGCCGGGACGTCGGCGATGACATCGTATTCACCAGACCCGCCGCCACATCCGGCGGCGGCCGCAAGCAGGAAGGTTGTTGCAACTGCAACGATCAGGCTCCGTTTCATGATTGGGCTCCTGGCCGACAAAGACACGACATTTTACATGCAAGGTCGAATTGGTCAGCATAAATTGTCCAACCCCGCGACCCGGACGCGGAATTTGACGGTTCGCCGGACTTACAAAACGGGCCTGCGGATGTTATAACAAGCGTTGGCTTCGATTCCCCGGTTCCCCGTGGCCGCCGCCGGCGGTTGAAGAGGTGTGATTTTGTCATCCAGCGGTTACATCCGTGTTTGCGCCATTGTTGCCTTCGCGGCTGGATTTTCCGTCACGTCGCCTTTGGCTGGGGCGGAAGAGGGCGGCAGCCTCTCCGTAATAGTTTTCCCGATAACCGTCGAGAATGCCGGCGTTACCGGCGCAACCCTGGTGTCGCTTCAGAATTTCCTGGAAGCCAGGCTCGCGGCCGAGGGCGTGCTGGACGTCGTGTCCGGGGACAAGGCGCGTGAAAGCCTTGATGATGGCGAGTTCGATTCGTGTGCGGCCAGAAAGTGCCGGATCCTGATTGGTAAGCAGATGTCCGTCGATTCGTTCGTCGAGACGTCGATCAGTGGCGTGGATGGCGGCTGCCGGATTTCGGTTGCCCTTCGTGAAGTCAGGACAGGTTCGGTGCTTTCTTCCGGCTCGGCATCGACCGAATGCGCTCCGGCCAGGTTGAAGGCCGCGCTGAAGGGTGTTGCCAGGATGCTTGGCGACCAGGCCGCCGGCGAGGGATGGGTCGTTGACCAGTCGGACATCCGGGACGCCGGGGAAGGCGACGCCGATGGCACGAAGAAGTCCGAAAAGAAGAAGGTCGATGAACCGCCGCGCCCGCTGGCCTGGGTCGAGATCGCCGGCGGTTCTTTCGACATGGGGCGCGCGGTGCGCGGTCCGGACGGTGATTCCCTGGTTTCTTCACGGGTTGCCGTGCCGGGCTTCAGGATGTCCGAAACCGAGGTCACGAACGGGCAGTACCTGGCATGCGTGAAGGCCGGTGCCTGCACCGCGCCGCACTGGGACGACCTGACCTGTTACATGTGGATTGAAGGTCGCTGGCGGACCGGGTACCTTCCAAATGAGTCCAGGGTCAACAATTTTCCCGTCGCATGCATCGACAGGAAGCAGGCCGAATCATTCGCGGCATGGGCCGGCGGCCGTCTGCCGACCGAGCAGGAATGGGAATACGCGGCGCGTGGCGGCGGTCTGGTGCGTCCGTTCCCGTGGGGCGATGCCCGTCCGAACTGCGACCTTGCCGTCATGACCGACCCATCGACAGGCTGCGAGCGGGACAAGCCGCGCAAGGTCTGTTCGGTCGCCGTCGGCAATTCCACGGCCGGTCTTTGCGACATGGCCGGCAACGTCTGGGAAATGGTCGCCGCGGTCGATTCCGGCAGGCAGGTGCTTCGCGGCGGAAGCTGGCGCACCGGCTCGGAACGGATAACGACGACCGGCCGTGGTTTCATCGGTTGCGGTTACCGTGATTCCGACGTCGGTTTCCGGGTCGTCCAGGACATCGTCAAGTAATGTTTTTTCCATACGGTGACACCCCGAATCCCCGAGGCTTCAAGCCCTGGATGACCAGGCTGCTGATCCTTGCCAACTTCGCGGTATATTTCCTTATTTCAAGCCCGTTGGCGGGACAGCAGGCCAGTGCGGCGGATCCGGGCTGGCTTGCCTATCTGGAGTTTCTTGCCGGTCACCTGGGCGCCCTGACCCCGGAAGTGATTTCCGGCATCACAAGATACGACCTTTACACCTTCGCGCATGGCTTCCAGCCCGGCTCGCCCTCGATCCAGGATCTCCTGTTCAGCATTTTCCTGCACGGCGGCCTGCTGCACCTGCTTGGCAACATGCTGTTTCTATGGATATACGGCGACAACGTTGAACACAAGCTCGGCCGTCTCGGCTTTTTGGTCGCCTATCTGGTGACCGGTGTTGCCGCCACGCTTTCGTACGCGGCGCTGGCCGGGAATTCGATGACCCCGCTTGTGGGGGCTTCCGGGGCGATTTCCGGCATTCTCGGGTTGTACTTCATCCTTTTCCCGAAGAACCGCGTGAAGATTTTTGTCTTTTTCTTCCCGCTGCTGGTTACGGTCTGGCATGTTCCGGCGCGCATCGTGCTTGCGCTTTACCTGCTGGCGGACAACCTGCTGCCACTGGTTCTGGGTGCCGACAGCGGCGTTGCATACGGCGCCCATATCGGCGGTTTTGTCGCGGGGGTCGTCCTTGCCGTTTCGGGTCGCGCCATGTCTCGCGCCGCAGGCTGGCTGAAGAAGGCCTTCGGGCCGCGCCAGGTTGTGAAGAAGGTTCCGAGGTCGAACCGGCCGGATCCAAGAACCGTCATAATCGATGCGGAATACGTCGATGACGTGCGAAACTGATGCAGGTCAAGGTTTCAGGAACCGCGCGAACGTCTTGTAGTGCCAGACTTCGCCGATCTTTTCCGGCTCGGCCCAGGTGACAAGGTAATGTCCCGCGCCGACGTGTGTCACGGACGGCTTGTAATATCCCTGGGCATCGTGGGTTCTTTCCTGATCCGGCGCGTTCACCTCGATCCCCGCGCCGATTGCGGCGATATCACCCGTTCCATTGTACGCCAGCCGGTAAAGCATCAGGTCCGTGTGCTTGTCCTGGAGGGTTGACGGCGGTTCGCGGAACAGCGCGACAACGTTACCGGATTCATTGCAGTTAAGTACCGGGTTGAAATGGATCCAGTTCTTTTCATCCCCGTCGTTTCCAAACATCTTGCCGCCGGAAGATGCCCGTCCGGCGGTTTCCGCGACCAGAACCACGTTGACCGGATCGCTTGAGTCGATGAACGCGGTATAGACCGTGTCCTGAGGCGTGATGGCGACGTTTGGAAGATCGCCGGCGACGTCGAAGAACACGGGCGAGTCTTCGATTGGCTGGCTTGAACCGGCCGGAATCGTCATGGACGCGATCCTGGTGTTCCAGGCTTCGCCTTCCTTGATCGAATGTCCCCACGTCATTCGAATGTTGCCGTCGGAATCGACCGCGACGTCGGCATTCTGCTGATCTTCATCCAGCCTGGGCCACGGATAGATAAGGTCGCCTTCCGGTGAACCGTCGGCGTTGAAGCGCTGGGCCACGACCTGGAACACGCTTGCGTTCGGATTTGCCCACGTCGATGCGATGACGAAGCGGCCGTCAGGAAGCGCGGCCGCGCGCGGGATCCAGTTGTTAACAGGCGCGGCGACGCCGTCAACCGGGGGCATCCACCTGTACTGGGTTGCCATCACCGGCGTTCCGTCGGTCTTGAAAGTCCTGAAATAAATCCGCATGTTGTCGTTCGGGTAATACGGTACGTCGGTGCCGGCGTCAACCGGTCCCGAATCGGTCGCGGCATCGGCCGAACCCTGGTCGCTGGCGGCATCCTGGATAATGTCGGCCACATCGTCAACTGCATCCGATGTATCTGCATCCGGATCGCCGGCATCGTCGTCCGGTTCGACGATGTCCGGATCCGCTTCCTCGAGCGATATCGACTCAAGGGGCGCCGCGGCGCGGACCGGTTCGGGCGGCATCGGTGCGATCGGCAGGACACCCATGCGAGCGTAGTAACCCTGGTAATCTTCGTGCCACACGATCATCACGGTGTCGCCGGACACGACTATGTCAGGTTCCCAGCAGTTGCCTTCACCTGTTGGAAAAACCGAAAACGGTTCGACAAGGATCTTTCTGTCGCAACCAATTCTTGCCGCCCTGATCGTGGAAACGTCGTCGTCCGGATCCTGCGTGCCCCTTTCGTCCATCGCGCTCCACGCCAGCCAGACGGCCTCGCCGTCAAAGGCCGATGCGACCTGCAGCACGAATCGTCCTTCGTCTGGAAAGAGCTGGAAGGGCAGGTTATCCGTGATGTCTTCGAAGCACGACGGCTTGACCACGGTGTCGATTCCGGCGTCCGTGGCCGCATCCACGCGTGCATCAACGTTGCTTCCCGTGTCGTTCACGGCATCGCCGGAAACGTCGGATACGGCGTCGTCCGCGACATCCGCACCCGAATCGGCTTGATTCCCGCCGCCTGAACCGCACGCGACGAACACCAGCATCAATAAAACGAGGAAACGCTTCATTCCGGACTCCAGCGAAAGGCAAGGCGGATTATAGGTCAGGAAATGACTTCCCGATACACGGCTTCAAGGGATTCGGTGTGCGTTCGCACGTCGAATCGTTTCAGAATCGACTGCCTGGCCGCACGGCCCATTTCCGCGCAGCGATCCGGGGAATCCAGGATGGAAGAGGCCGCGGCGACGATGGCCCGGGTGTCGCCAACCGGAACGACCATGCCGGATACGCCGTGCTCAATGATTTCCTGCGGGCCGCCGCAGGCGGTTGCGACAACCGGCACGCCGTGAAGCATGGCCTCGGCAATCGACAGTCCGAAAGTCTCGAACACGCTTGTCGCCAGATAAACCGAACTTTGCAGAAACAGTGCTGAAAGCTGCGACCTGTCCAGCCAGCCCGGAAATGACACGCGTTCATCATCCGGGCCCGTCGCGCCGCGGGCCCACTTGCGCATGTATCGCCGCTCGGACGGCTGGCCGTCCGGAAGTCCGCCCGCGATCACGACGTGGTTTCGTGGATCCGCCGCCGTCAGGCCCCGGGCGACATCGAACAGAACTTCGGTACCCTTAATGTCGCTGAAACGCCCCGCATGAACCGCGATTCGATCCGGTCGCGGCCACGATGCATCGGCCGCGCCCGGCTGGTCGGGAACGCCGGGAGCGATGACCCGGAATTTATCGGAGAATTCCGGAAATTCCGCAGCCATCATCTGGGCGGCTGCCCTGGACATTACGACGGCCCGCCAGCATGTGGCGACGGCTCGTGCCTGTGCCTTTGACGTGATTGTGCTTTCAAGGCCCCTGTACCAGTTCATCTGGTGCTGGATCACGTGCACCGTCTTGACGATCGGTACATGCCCGCCCGACAGGTCCAGCGCGAAATCAAGAAGGGTCGAATGATGCAGGTGGATCACGTCCGGCCGTGCCTGCCGTGCCGCCTCAAGCGCGGCAGGGATGGCCGACGGGGCGGACAGCGTGATCATTGCCGGCGAACAGGAAAAATCGATGCGGGGCACCTGATCGGTCAGCAGGGCCTGCGTCACCGGCCTGAACGCGTCGAATGACACCACGGTGCAGCGATGCCCCGCCGCGACAAGCCCCTGGACTTCATACCAGACCGCTGTTGATATGCCGCCATTGGTGTGCGGCGGATAGTCCCTTGTAATTACGAGGATATTCATTCGGTTTCAATCCCGTCAAGGGGATTGTCCGATGCGGCCGGCAGTTGCGGTCCGGCTGCGCAGGTGTACAGCTCGAAATCAAGCAGGGCTGTCGCCAGCCCGTCCCGAAGGAAGGATTCCGGATCCCCGTCCCGCAGTTGCGAACGATGGGCGGCAAGGGCCCTGAGCTTGTGTCCACGCCACGGCCTGACATCCAGCCTGGCATCGGCATCTTCCGGATCGATTCCCATCCGGTCCGCGGCGGGTAGATCCGATGTGTCGATTGCATGGGGAAGGTTGCGTTCCATGAAAGAACGGACCTTCGCGAAAAGGCCCATCGGGAACTGCACCAGCAGCAGCCTTGGGCGAACCGGGGCTCTGCGCGCGCGCCTTGTGCTGCCTTCCCTCATGGACATGACCTGGGCGATTACCGCTTCAGTGACCGCGATGTGATCCCGGTGGCCGTAGGCCCCGTCCATGCCAAGCGTGATGACCACGTTCGGGCGCAACCTGGAAAAGACGTCCCGGATCCTGGGTTCAAGTTCGGGATGTCCCTGAAGGGCGCCGTCAGGCAGATCGAGGAAAACCGGGGGCTGAACGCCAAGAGCCCGGCAGGACAGTCCCATTTCGACGGTTCTGAGCCTTGCAAGGGCAGGGCCAGGCGGCACGATGCCTTCGCGGTCCCGACCGGCTTCGCCCCGGGTCGCGCATACGACCGTGACAACGGCCCCGCCTTCCGCTGCCATGGCCAGAAGGCCAGCGCAGGAGTAAGCCTCGTCGTCGGGGTGGGCGAAGATGGCTGCGATGCGGTAACCGGTGTACTTCATCATCGTTCTGAAAGAAGCGTGCGGCTGCGATTCTAGCATGACCGCGGCGGGCGGATGTAATCCGCCCGTACAGGGAAGGGAGCGTGCATGATCGCGGCGGGCGGATGTAATCCGCACGTACAAGGGTGGAACCGGAAATCCATCCGCCGTATGGGCGAATGAAAATTCGCCCGACTGGATGAAAATTCGCCCGACTGGATGAAAATCCGACCGCGGGATTGAAGGCAATGTGTCAGACAATCTTGCCGGACGCGACCGCAAGTCGCGTCTGGGCGCGCTTCAGTGCATTGGTGGTGACCCGGTGTTCCTCGGGATGGGTGATCGGCGTGATTGTTTCCAGTTTGGCAAGAGCCCGCTTCAGGGCCTTTTCGGCGCGTTCAACATCGATGTCGGCAGCCGCCTCGCAGGACTCGGTAAGAATTCTGACGTTGTCGCCAAGGATTTCCAGGAAGCCCCCGGCAAGTGAAAACAGCAAGACCCCGCCATCCGGGGTGGTCAGCCTCATGGGGCCGATTCCGACGGTCGAAATCATCTGGATGTGGGCCGGCAGGATTCCAAGCTGACCGTCCGCGCCCGGAAGGGCGATTTCGGTCACTTCAAGGCCGGAAATCCGGAGCCCGTCGTATTCAACAACATCAACCTTCAGCGACATGCTCACCCCGTTCCAATCAGTCGGCTTCCATCTTGCGGGCCTTCTCGACAGCCTCGTCGATAGTGCCGACCATCCAGAATGCCTGCTCGGGCAGATCGTCGTGCTTGCCGTCCAGGATTTCCTTGAATCCATTGACGGTGTCCTGAACCTTCACAAACCGTCCTTCCTTGCCGGTGAACTGTTCAGCGACGAAGAACGGCTGCGACAGGAACTGCTGGATCTTGCGGGCCCTCTGGACTGTCTGGCGCTGGGTTTCCGACAGTTCGTCCATGCCGAGGATCGCGATGATGTCCTGCAAATCCCTGTATTCCTGGATGCATTCCTGGATGCGCCGCGCGACGCTGTAATGCTCCATGCCCACGACTGCCGGATCGAGGATGCGCGAGGTCGAGTCCAGCGGGTCAACCGCGGGGTAAATGCCCAGTTCGGCGATCTGGCGCGAAAGAACCGTGGTTGCGTCAAGGTGGCTGAACGTGGTCGCCGGTGCCGGGTCGGTCAGGTCGTCGGCCGGGACGTAAATTGCCTGAACCGATGTAATCGAACCCTTGCGGGTCGATGTGATTCTTTCCTGCAGTTCGCCCAGGTCGTATGAAAGGGTGGGCTGGTAACCGACTGCCGAGGGGATGCGGCCCAGCAGCGCTGAAACTTCGGAACCGGCCTGGGTGAATCGGAAGATGTTGTCGATGAACAGAAGCACGTCCTGGCCGGCCTCGTCACGGAAGTACTCCGCGGCCGTCAGCGCCGTCAGTCCGACGCGCGCACGCGCCCCGGGCGGTTCGTTCATCTGTCCATACACAAGGGCGGTTCGTTCGATGACGCCCGATTCCTTCATCTCAAGCCACAGGTCGTTACCTTCGCGGGTACGTTCGCCGACGCCGCCGAATACCGAGACGCCGCCGTGATGCGTTGCGATGTTGTGGATGAGTTCCATGATGACGACGGTCTTGCCGACGCCCGCGCCCCCGAAAAGTCCGACCTTGCCGCCACGCGGGTACGGTTCCAGCAGGTCGATGACCTTGATGCCGGTTTCCATCTGCTTTACGGCGACATCCTGATCCAGGAATGACGGGGGTTCCCTGTGGATTGGATAAAACGTCTTTCCATCGATCGGTCCGCCCTCGTCAACCGGCAGCCCGACGACGTTCATGATTCTCCCAAGCGTTTCGGGCCCGACGGGGATCTTGATCGGAGCACCGGTGTCGATCGCCGCCATCCCGCGCACGAGTCCGTCGGTCGTGTCCATCGCGATGCAGCGGGCCGTCGATTCGCCGGTGTGCTGCGCGACTTCCAGAACCAGGTTGTTTTCCCGATCGTTGATGGTCGGGTTCGTGACCGCCAGGGCTGTGTTGATTTCCGGAATTTCTCCGGGCGCGAAGCGGACATCGACAACCGGCCCGATAACCTGGGTGATTACGCCTTTCCTGGATTCCATAACTGCAAAGCCTCCAAGGGCGGACGCCGCCGCCCGTGCACCATGACCCTTACTTCATCGCCTCGGCGCCGGAAACGATTTCCAGCATTTCGGTGGTAATCGCGGCCTGCCTGGCCTTGTTGTACATCAGGGACAGCTTTGAAATCAGCTCGCTTGCGTTTTGCGTGGCCGATTCCATTGCCGTCATGCGGGCACCCATTTCGGCGGCCAGCGATTCGAGCACCGCGAAGTAAAGCCTGATGTTGAAATACATCGGCAGAACATTGTCAAGAACCGTGCCCGCCGACGGCTCAAATATGAATTCAAGCCCCTGAATCGTCTGGCCTGGCCCGTCCTGCTGCGAAACCTCGGGCACGATTGGCAGCAGCCGCTCGACCACCACCTGCTGGGAAAGAGCCGACTTGAATTCGTTATAGACCACATAGACGGCGTCCAGCTTGCCGTCCAGGAACTTCGCGACCAGTTCGCCGCCAATCTCGGCGACGTGATTGAAGTTCGGGTCGGTAAGGACGTCCATGTATTCGGCTGCGATCGGGAAGCCCCTTCGTCGGAAGTAGTCGCGCCCCTTCTTTCCCATCAGCGCCAGTTCAACTCTGGCGTGGCCGCCTTCCCCGCTCTTCAGGTACCTTTCGGCACGTCGATTGATGTTGCTGTTGAACGCCCCGCACAGGCCGCGATCGGATGTGATCACGACCATAAGGGCATTCTCCTCGGGTCGGATCTGCAGAAGCGGGTGGGCGTCGTGCGAAGTGTGTTCCGACAGGTCCCATATGAGGTCACGCATGCGGTTGGCATACGGCTTGGCCTTCAGCATGTTTTCCTGGGCCCGCCGCAGCTTGGCCGCGGCCACCAGTTTCATTGCCCTGGTGATCTTCTGCGTGTTTCGAACGCCGGTCAGGCGCTTGCGAATCTGTTTCAGCGTGGCCATGCGAACCTGCCTGCGGCCCCTTCAGGCGCCGCCCCTTCCATCACTTCGAGTTGAAAAGCGCCTTGAATTCGTTGATTGCCGCGACCAGGCGTGCCCGGATGGCATCGTCCAGAACCTTCTTTTCACGGATGTCGGTGAAGATGTCCGAATGCCTGGCATCGATGAAATCCAGCAGGTCGTGTTCGAATCGGCCGACGTCCGGAATCGCGACGTCCATCAGGAAGCCTTCGTCGGCCGATGCGGCAAACAGGCTGACGATCTGGCGTTCAACCGCCTCGGGACGGTACTGGCGCTGCTTGAGAAGCTCCATCATGCGGGCGCCCTTGTCCAACTGACGCTTCGTGGCCTTGTCAAGATCCGTCGCGAACTGGGCGAACGAAGCCATCTGGCGGTACTGGGCCAGTTCCAGGCGCAAGGTCCCGGCGACCTTCTTCATCGCCTTGATCTGCGCGTTCCCGCCGACTCGGGAAACCGAAAGACCGACGTTGATGGCCGGCCGGAATCCCTTGTAGAAAAGGTCGGATTCAAGATAAATCTGGCCGTCGGTAATCGAAATGACGTTCGTCGGGATATAGGCGGAAACGTCCCCGGCCTGGGTCTCGATGATTGGCAGCGCCGTCAGGGAACCGCCACCCAGTTCCGCGCTCATCTTCGCGGCGCGTTCCAGCAGCCTGGAATGGAGATAGAAAACGTCGCCCGGATATGCCTCGCGTCCCGGCGGACGGCGAAGCAGCAGGGAAAGCTGCCTGTAGGCGACGGCGTGTTTCGACAGGTCGTCATAGATAATCAGGGCGTGCTGCCCGTTGTCCCGGAAATACTCACCCATCGCGCACCCTGCAAACGGGGCGATATACTGCATCGGGGCTGTTTCCGACGCGGTTGCCATCACGACCGTCGTGTAGTCCATCGCGCCGTGCTGTCGCAGCTTGTCAACCACCTGGGCGACCGTTGAACGCTTCTGGCCGATGGCGACGTAGATGCACCATACCGGCTGGTCGCCTTCGCGCTGGGGCTTCTGGTTGATGATCGTGTCGATGGCGACGGCGGTCTTTCCCGTCTGGCGGTCGCCGATGATCAGTTCCCGCTGGCCACGTCCAATCGGGGTCATCGCGTCGATCGACTTCAGACCGGTTTGAAGCGGTTCCTTGACCGGCTGGCGCGCGACGATGCCCGGAGCCTTGACGTCGATCGGCCGCAGTTCGGTCGATTCAATCGGCCCGAGGCCATCCACCGGCTGCCCGAGCGCGTTCAGGACGCGTCCCCTGACCGCGGGGCCGACCGGAACGCTGGCGATGCGGCCGGTTCGGCGGCATTCGTCGCCTTCGCGGATCTTGTTGACTTCGCCAAGGAGCGCGACGCCGACGTTCGACTCCTCGAGGTTCAGGACCAGTCCCTGCACGCCGTGCGGGAAGTCCAGGAGTTCGCCCGCCATGGCGCCCGAAAGGCCATAAACACGCGCGATGCCGTCGCCGACGGTTATGACGGTTCCGGTCTCCCTGACCTCGACCTTGCGGCCGAATTCGCGGATTTCCTTTTTCAGGATCTCTGTTACTTCCTCTACGCGGAGTTCCATCTTCACCTTACCTGTTCTGCAGCAGCCTGGTGCGCAGCGAGTCAAGCCAGGTGCGCGTCGAAAGGTCATAGACCCGGTCGCCGACAATCACCTGCAAACCACCAATCAGCCTGTCGTCCGTTTCACCCGCCAGGACAAGTTTCTTGCCCACCCTTTCCCCGAGCCTTGTCGATATCGCGGCAATCATCTCCGGATCGACAGGCCCGGCGGCCCGAACCTTTCCCCGGATCCTTCCGGCGATCGCATCCTGAAGCCCCCGGTACTCGTCGATAATTCGATCAAGTCCGCCCAGCCTGCGCCGGACGACAAGAAGCGAAAGGAAAGCACTGGTCGTCTGATCAAGATCAAGCCTGCGCGCCATTTCGCCGACCGAAGCCTTCAGAACCTGAACCGGGACGGTCGGGTTGTCGAACATCTCGCGAGCGTCGGGAACGCCGGCAACCGCACTGCTGAACCTTTCGAGATCCCGGATGCAACGGTCGCCCAGACCGTCGGCCTGCGCGATATCGATAAGCGCCCTTGCATAGCGCCTTGCCGCGACTTCGGAAATTGTCGGCGCCATCGTGAAAACCCCTTCCCGTCGAGCGGGAACCGGCAACGCATGCCGGTTGACATCATCATGCGTCGATATCGGTCAGCCGCCTGACGACGTCGGCCGGAACCGGCTTGCCGCCTTCGGCCCGCAGACCATCGGACACCCTGTCGAGCGCCCTTTGAACCAGATCTGCCGTCAGGCTGGCCTGCATGGCAAGTCCGGCCTGGTTGATTCTCATTTCCGCCTCGCGGTTCATCTTCTGTATTGTCGCGATGGCATCGGTCTCAAATGACTTTCTTTCCGATTCGCCCATTTCGCGGAAGCTCTTCCTGATGTCTTCCATCTCGGTCTCGATGTGGCGCATGTGCTCTTCGGCCGCTTCGAGTCTGGCCTTCGCCGCATCGTGGACAGCCCTGGCCTCGTCAATCATCTTGACGACCGCTTCATGTCGCCTTTTAAGCGCCAGGCGAACCAGAGGAACCATAATGATAAGAAGCGGGATTATGACGACCAGGAAATCGCCGATTTGAATTCCAAGCTTATGGAAGAAGAGCGGGCCGTGCGTTCCGTGTCCCGGGGAGCCGGCGTCCTGGCCGTGACCGGCCAGCGCGGTTGCCGACAGCATCAACATCATCAAGGTTGTCGCGAGCCTGGTCATCTTGTTTCCTGTTCCCCGTTCCATCCGGCCTGGCGAAGAATTGTGGCCGCAAGATCGGCGACGGCCGGCTCGCTTGCCGCGCTGAAGGCGGCAGCCTTGTCTTCGATTGCCCTGACCTGACCATCGATTACGGCCTGAAGGCGGCCACGCTCGTTTGCAATCAATTCGGCGCGGATGCGTGACCCTTCGGCCGCGATGCGGCGTCTTTCGTCGTTTCCGGCCTTTCTTGCCTCCTCGAGCCTGGATGCGGTCGATTGTTCGAGAACGGCGGCGCGGGCTTCCAGTTCGGCGGCCTCTTCCCGCATACCCCTGGTGCTTTCGTCGCGCACCTTCAGGATTCGCGCGTAAGGCTGGAAGAAGAAACGGGACAGAAGCACATAAAGAAGCAGGAACAGGCCAAGCTGGATGAAGAAGCTGAGATCCAGGTCGATGACCGAAGCCAGCATCAGCGGTGGCGGTTGGAACAAGGCGTCGGCGCCCATGTCGAAACGAACCTCCTGGTGTCTCCTGCCATTATCCGGGCCTGGCCGGACCGCGTGGCGCGAACGGGGTAATCCGCGGCCAATGGAATTATGGATTGACTCGGCGCGCATGTCATCAGGGAAATTCAATTTTCGGCAATTCAGGGTCGAAATAACGGTTGCTTCCTGGGGCGGTGTTGGCACGCGGAGAAAATGTCAGGCGCGATAATTATTTGGTTTTATTGGCGAAATATGGTTGCGTCAATTCTTCACCGGCGGGTCGAAGATTTTTCCGCCTGTTGTAAAAAAGTTCACAACGCGTCCCGTCGGGCAAAGGAATCGGCACCAGACTTTGGGCACGAAGACGGACGCGACAAGGAAGACGGCGGCGATAACGACCGGGACAAGCGGAGCCGCAAGCAGCGAAAACGCGGGGAATGGCTCCAGGAGGGAAAGGTCGAAAGTCGGCTTCAGAATCAGTATTGCGGGAATCGAAAGAAGGAAGATCGAGCCCGCGATGTCAAGTGCGGCCCTCGCGGCTCGCGGAAGGGGCACGCGACGCGCCGGAATCCTTGAGGCCAGTTCGCATGCCGATCCGAATGGACACGCGAAGGCGCACCAGAACTGCCGGCCGGTCACGAAGGGCAGCACGATCGACATCAGCGCCGCGATCACCAGCAGAGGTCTTCCAAGGTTGGGTCCGCCCGCAATCCAGGACGCGAAAAGGGCGGTTGAAAGCATGGTGCCCCCCAGAACCCCGAGTATCAGCACGTTTGAAATCAGCAGAAGGGGTCGAAGCCTGCGGAGCTTTTCCGAAGTCGCGAAGCATGCGAGGGCCAGAAGAAGGGCGACGGCCACAAGCACCTGGGACAGAAGAATTTTGATGTCCGGGCCCCTTGCCGGCTCGAAGTCGCCGGCCGCGGCCAGCCCGGCACGCGTGGCTGAAATCATGGCCTGGCTTGTGAAAGTGGCGCCCGAAACGGAATCAACGTCGGTCGAGGTCAATGCCTGGGCAATCGTCCGACCTTTCAGGACATCAAGGAAGCCGCTGGATTCAACGATATCCATGTAGGATGGGGTCTCGAGGTTGGCAAGCGGCGCGATGCCCGCAACCAGTCCGTCCGCGTCGAGGACGATGGCGACCGGAACCTTTCCGTTGTAGCCGGTAGCCAGGCCGGGCAATGACGTGGTGTCGATCACATATCCCACGGTGGCATCGCTGTCGTCGACAAGCCGCGTTCCCGAAATGCGATCGTTGAAGCTGTATGGCCTGGCCACCGTAAACTCGGTAAATTTTCGCGCGGCTTCAAGGAGTTGCGGCGAACTGATGCCGTCTGGCTGCGGGGCGGTCGGGGCGGGCTGCGGGGCGGGAAGCACAACCAGGTGCATCGTTGCGGCAATGCCGGCCGCGACCACCAGCACGATGAGCTTCAAGACCGTTGTCCGCAGGGCGGATGGGAACTTCATCATTTCAGTCCGGAGCGAGCCTGGGTGATGTTCCTGCAAAGGAAAAAAAGGGTCAAGCTCGGCGGGGACTATTCACAACCCTGCAGAAGCCTGCGTGCCTGGTTCATGATGGCGGGCCTGGCCGCGCCGGGCCTTGCAAGCATGCGCCAGTCATTCTGGGTAAGTTTGGTGACGAACCTGACGGCCAGTTCAAGCGGCGTCGAATTGTTTCGCACGATATTCAGGATTACGTCGTGCGACTCCATCCATTGCTTGTTGGTGCAGATGAATTCGATGGCGTCGGATGCCAGCGAGTTCGATCTCGTGTATTCGACGACCTCGTCAACTTTCACTTCCGGGTTGAAAAAGACGAATTTGTGAACGGTTTTGTCGTTGTCGCGAATGAGTATGCGCCGAGCGATGCGTCTTCCCTGGCGGGCAAGGCGCTGCTTTTCCGGAACGGTCATTTCCCGGATGCTGACGGCCAGTTCACGATCGAGCTGCCCGGACTTGTCGTCGTCGAACGGATCCGGATCCTGTGGATCCTGTTCCGAGGGCGCTGAATCTTCCTGGTCGGGCATCGAATCCCGGTCAATCGGGGTGCGAATGGCCCTGGTTCGTCCGTCCGCGGTGTCATCGTCCGTCGCCAATTCCGGGGATGGCCCCGAGATCGCGTCGATCAACCCGGTTCCGCCCGCGGTCGCCGCCATCTCGAACAGTTCATCCACGGTGCTTGCCGGCTGTGGAATTTCGGGCTTCAGCGCCTTCATCTTCGATGTCCTGTTGACATCGTGGTATTCCTGGCGCCTGGTCTGGGTAACCGGCGGAGCCTCGGTAAGCACAGGGATATCTTCGTCAATGGGGGCCGGATCCCGTCCGAACTGATAGGTTTCGAACGATGGGCGCTTGTGGCGGCCCGTCTTCGCCCTGGAAGAAATCGGCTGGCCTGTCACCGTATCGACGGCGGAAATCGAAATGTCGAATTCGTCATCGGGAATCGGCGGCTCGTCACCCGGAACCGGTCGCGGCGGTTTCCGCACACCGGGGCGGGTCTTTTCGCGTCGCGCCGTCGCCGGGGCCTCTGTCTCGTCGCCGCCGCCGGCCGGCTGTGCGGCATGAACCGCCTTCGCGGCCGCAGATATGCTGGAATGGCCGAAAATCGTTCCACCACGATCGCCGGTCTGGCGTGAATCCGAGTCGTCGGCCTGTCGGTGTCCCGGATCCGTAAGGGCACCCATCCTTTCCGTGCGGGCCGTTGTTCGAAGAGGATCCGCCGCCGCCCCGTCAAAGATGTTGTCACCGACCGGCTTCGGCGCCGGGGCCGCTTCACGCGTGTGCGAGATTGCGGCGTCCCTCAAGGTTCCGTTAAGGAAGCCCATGTCCGGCGGGGTGTCCAGTTGCACAAGGAAGCCGCCGGGCCGCAGCATGATGACGACCCCGGTGAAGAACAGTTCGCGCTCGAGCGGCAGGAATACTTGCAGCTTGACGGTGGTCATGGCCTTCGGGGCCGTGTCGGAACTGACGGGAACCACGCCGACGGCAAAGTATTCGTTCAACACCGCCTTCAGAGCTTCCGGCGAAGTGAAATCGACGATGTATTGGTTCGGGGCAGCCATGGGCGAAGGATCGCAAAATACGCGGCGCCGGTCAATAGCAGCACCTGTCAGGATTTCGCAAGCTTCACTATGGGGCCGGTTTCTGGCAGAATCCGCGGCATGAAGGCGTACCTGGACAACATGGCGTCAACTCCGGCCGATCCCGATGTGATGAATCGCGCGGCAGCCAGGCTGGCCGGTATTTTTGGAAACCCGCATTCGACCCTTCATCCTTTTGGCCGCGAGGCCGCGGCGGTGCTGTCCGAGGCACGCGCTCTGGTCGCGGGCGCGATATCGGCCAGGCCGGACGAAATCGTGTTCACGCCTTCGGCCACGATTGCCGACAACCTGGCCGTCCTTGGAATCGCTCGGGCAAGGAAGCGTCGCGGCCGTCACATCGTCGTGAGCGCCATCGAACATCCGGCCGTCCTGATGGCGGCGCTTCATCTTCGGCAGGAAGAGGATTTCGAGGTAGATCTGGTCATGCCCGATCAGGGCGGAATCGTAAGGCCCGAAGCGGTCGCGGCGCTTCTGCGGCCCGACACGACGCTGGTTTCGGTCATGGCGGTAAACAATGAGATCGGGACGATTCAGCCGATTCAGGCCATTGCGTCGGTGGCGAAGGGGTGCGGCGCCTTTTTCCACACAGACGCTTCGCAGGCCCCCGGGCGGATCGGTCTTGATTTCGTCCGGCATGCCGATCTGGTCACGCTTTCGTCCCACAAGGTTCATGGCCCGCGCGGGGCCGGCGCGCTGATGATACGGCGTCGTCGCGATATCAATATCAAGCCTCTGTTCTTTGGGGGTGGCCAGGAAGGCGGGATCTGCTCCGGGACGGCCAATGTCGATGCGGCGCTGGCTTTCGGCATGGCACTGGATCGTGCCGTAAAGCGGCGGGAAGTCGATTCGGCACATGTTGCCAGACTGTCCGCCGAACTGGCCCGCGGCGTGATGGCTGCCTTTCCCGGTTCGGTTGTCGTCGGTGACCGCGAAATGTCGATTCCGCATTGTCTTTCAATCAGGCTGGAAGGTATCCCCGGCGAGACATTCGTTTCAAGGATGGCCCGCGTGGGGGTCGCGGTTTCGCTGGGCAGTGCATGTCATGGGGATCCCGCGGCGCCGTCGCATGTGCTGACGGCAATCGGGATGACGGCGGCCGAGGCGCGGCGAACAGTGCGTTTCGGTCTTGGCAGATTCACCACGGCCGAAGAAATTGCTTACGCGGAACAAATGGCAACGTCGCTTGCGGGTGAGTTGCTTTCGGGTCGGCAGGCCGCCGAAGCCCGATCATGAATCAGACGCCGATGAAAAGACGTTCCGCGAACTTCTGTTCAAGACCGGCATCCACGATCCTGCCGGCAGCCTTCTTGATGTCGTATTGCACGCGGTGATACTCGAGTCTTGATGCCTCGTCATCCCATGTCGCGAAGCAGGCTCTGGGATCGCGGTCGCGCGGCTGGCCGACGCTTCCGACATTGACGATGAACCTGGCCTCCGACGCGGCGGTTACCCTGGATGCATCGACCTCGACCGGCTGTCCGTCAATCAGGCCGAAAATGAGCGTCAGGTGGGCGTGCCCGATGAAGTTCACCTTTTTCAGCTTTGGCGCAAGTTCCACATGGGGCTGGGCTTCGGCCTCCTGGACAACGTAGAAGAAGCCGGACGGCATCACCGGTGCCGCATGGTAGAAGGCCGTGTCCCGGTCGGCCCAGGAATAGGGCAGGGAATAGAGCCAGTCATAGTTCCGATCAGCAAGCTGGCCCCTTGTCCATTCGATCGCGTCGCGGGCACCCTGATAATAATAGGCGACATCCATGGCCCCGGTCACCGCGGCGTCGTGGTTGCCCATCAGCGTCACTTCACAGCGTTCGCGGACGATGTCGGCACATTCGTTTGGACTTCCGCCGTATCCGACGACGTCACCAAGGCAGATGATTCGCCCGACACCCAGCCGGTCAATTTCGGCCATGACCGAAGTCAGTGCCTCGAGGTTTGCGTGAACGTCGGAAATGATGGCTGTCTTCATCGCGCACCCTGCTTGAAACCAGACGTTGCATTCACCGGACGAAGCGAATTGTATTCGCATTCAGGCAAATCTGTCATGTTTCAGTTTCATATTCCAGTTTTTGGTTTTTTGGATAAGATTCGACCGGTATCTTGACGAACTCCGGAGGAATCGTGGCAAATCTGAAGACCAGGTACATGGGGCTCGAAATTGACAGTCCGCTTGTCGCGGGCAGCAGCGGGCTGACACGCGACGCGGCCGGCGTGGCCAGGCTTGAAGGCGCAGGCATCGGCGCGGTTGTGCTGAAGTCGATTTTCGAGGAGCAGGTTACGCATGAAGTCGATGGTATGGCTGGTCCCGGAACAGGGGTCGATGCGCATCCGGAGGCGGCCGAATATATTCGGGCATACGGCACGGCCCACGCCGAGGAAAACTACCTGGAAAGGATCACCGAAAGTGTCGCTGCCGTCAGGATTCCTGTAATTGCAAGCATTCATTGCGTCCAGGCGGGTAAGTGGGTCGATTTTGCGCGGAAGGCGCAGCAGGCCGGCGCTTCGGGAATCGAACTGAACGTCTTTGTGCCGCCCTTTGACGCCTCTGTCGATGGGCGCCAGATCGAGCAGCTTTACATCGACATCGCGGACAGCGTAAGGCGCGTGGTCACCGTGCCGGTGTCGATGAAGATTGGTTATCACTTCACCGGGATGGCGAATTTCCTGAAGGCGCTGTCCGGGCACGTCGATGCCCTGGTGCTTTTCAACCGCTTCTTCCGCATGACGATCGACACCGAGACCATGAAGCTGGTGCCTTCGGTTCCTTACAGCGAAAAACACGAACACGAGATTTCGCTGCGGTGGGTATCAGGGCTTTTCGGGGTACTTGGTTGCGACATCGCCGCATCGACAGGCATAAATTCCGCGGACGTGGCCGTGAAGATGATTCTTGCCGGCGCTTCGGCCGTCCAGGTTTCTTCGGTACTTTACCAGGGCGGTGTCGATTCTGTCGGAACCATCAACAAGGGGATTGCCGAATGGATGGATCGTCACGGATTCTCGTCAATCGAGGATTTCCGTGGCTCGGTCAGCCGCAACTACTCCACAAATCAGTCACAGTTCGACCGCGTGCAGTTCATGAAGTTCAGCGTCGGCCACGAGTAGGGCCTTTCTTCGATATTGTCGGTTGATTTTATGTGCTGGTGGCGGTGTGACTTCTGTGTCAGTGGCGGATAAATCCTACCAGAGGTAGGAAATACCGAACTGGAAGCCGACCGAACCGTCAGCAAAGGCCCCGGCCGCGGTCGCCAGGACGTACGGCCCGAATTCCAGATTCGCGTGGATGTTCAGGTTCGGAATGACGTTGTATTCAAATCCGGCGTTGAACAGCATCGGGATGTCGGCGCATTCCGCACGGAACCAGACGCGGATCGGCATCCGGAAGCCGGCGATAACGGCGATGCGCGGGTTGTTCCAGCGGTAGCTGTACTTCAGTTCCGGTCCGCCGATCTGGAAGGCTGCATCAAATCCAAAAGTGTATCTCATCGCGATGCCGAGATCCGCGCCCAGGGAGATTGCGTGCGGGCCCTGCTGCCACAGGTTTCCCTTCAACTGAACGCCGAACGTGTCACCGAAAGTCCCAACCCAGTTACGAACGGTATAGCCAAGGTAATCCATGGTCAGGAACGGCGTGACCTCGAGCTTGGACATTACGGGAATGTGAACGCCCAGATCTGTTGACGGCCAGCCGACGCGGGCCTCGAATGCATACTTGCCCGCCGGCAGGATTTCGGCGCCCTGGGTCATCCATCCGCCACCACCGCCGGACTGGGCGGATGCCATCGAGGTGGCTGACATAACCGAAACCGCCGCGACCACTGCAAGCAACGTCCTGAAAATCGACTTCATCGTACATCCTCCAGAAGAAGAAAATTGTTATCGCGACTTTACGGAAAAATGCCCGCAACGCCTTATTCTTAGCGGGATTTTATCCCTGAAAACGGATTTTGACAAATGCCGGCCTGCATTGCCATGAGCCTTCAAAGGGTTAGGTAAGCAGTAATTGCCGGCGCGATGTCCAGGGCCCGGCGGATAGTAGTCAGCGTGGTTCAAGTCACGAACTTGATCGCCAGGATTGGCCCGTCCGGGATTTGTAACGGCCGGGTAAGTCTGTCGTTACCGCCTTAATCAGGAATTCTGGCCAGTGCCGGTTCCTTCGGTGCCTGGACGTGGTGGAACCGCCGTACAAATCCCGGTGGGCATCCCATATATCTCGCACACATGCGCGGGGCGTTCTGGTACAATCTGTCCGCTTCGGGCCCTGCCCGTAATGTTTCTGCTGTCGAAGGTGATGTTTATGCGCGCAAATTTGTCGATTCTGGTCGCTTCCGGATTGGTCGTTTTTCTTGTCGCGTGCGGAACTTCGGATCCTGTCTCGGACACGCGGGAGGATAACCTGCCCATCGATGTTGACTGGGACAACGGCCAGCACGACAGCATGTCCGATGAAACGCCGCAGGAAGACACAAATCCGGATTCGGCCGGGGAATTGCCGGCAGATGTTCCGCGTGACGTTGAAGGCGAAACTGTCGGCGATTCCATCGTTGATGTCGGGGCCGACGCATCCAATCCCGGCTGCATCGATCCCGACGGTGATGGATATGGCCAGGGCGTCGATTGCCTGGGGCCGGACTGCGAGGAAGGAAATCCCAATTGCAACGTCAACTGCATTACGGATTCCGATCAGGACGGCGCCGTGAACTGTCGCGATTTGTGCCCGGACGACAATCCCAAGCATGAACCTGGGGTGTGCGGATGTTCCGTGCCGGACATGGATTCCGATCGCGACGGCGTGCTTGACTGCCTGGACGACTGCCCCTTGAATCCGAACAAGATCCGTGCCGGCGTGTGCGGTTGCGAATTGCCGGATCTCGATCCCGACCAGGACGACCGGCCGTCCTGCGTTGATGGATGCCCGAATGATCCTGACAAGGTGGAAGCGGGTGTGTGCGGTTGCGGCGTGGCCGATGACGATTCCGATGATGACGGATTACCCGATTGCCTGGATCGCTGTCCGAACAATGCGGCAAAGACCGATCCCGGCGCATGTGGCTGCAATCAGCCGGATACCGATACCGATGGCGATCTGCGGGCTGACTGCATCGACGAGTGTCCAGCCAACGCTGGCAAGACCTGGCCAGGACAGTGCGGGTGCGCTGTTGCCGACACCGATTCCGACAGTGACGGCACGGCAGATTGCAATGATCAGTGTCCGAATGACAGCAGGAAGACGAAGCCGGGCGCGTGCGGGTGTGGTGCCTACGACACGGACAAGGATATGGACGGGTGGGCCGATTGCGTCGATACGTGCAGCAACGACCCGTTCAAGAAGGTTCCCGGCGTCTGCGGTTGCGGGGTGGCGGATGTTGACGCGGATCAGGACGGAACTCCGAACTGTGTCGATGGTTGCCCGTTCGATGTTGCCAAGACGGACCCCGGCGCGTGCGGATGTGGCGTCGTTGACGGCGATCGCGACGATGACGGGGTTGATGACTGCCTGGACGAGTGCCCGGATGATCCCCAGAAGACCAATGTCGGTTACTGCGGTTGCGGAAACGGGGAAAACGACACGGACCGTGACAGAATGCCCGATTGCGTCGATGAGTGTCCCGAAGATCCGGAAAAAATCCTGCGCGGCGAGTGCGGTTGCGGAATGGTCGATACCAACACCGATGGCGACAGCCTTCCCGACTGCTGGGATCTTTGCGACGAAAACCCGGACAAGCTGGTGCCCGGACTGTGTGGATGTGATCTGCCGGACGTGGATTCGGATGGCGACAATGCGTACGACTGCACCGACGAATGCCCGATGGACGGTTCCAAGTCGGTTCCCGGTGTATGTGGCTGTGGTGTTCCGGACAACGACAGGGATCTGGACGGGGTTCCCGATTGCATCGACGAATGTCCGCTCGACCCCGACAAGAGCAAGGTCGGCGTCTGCGGGTGCTGGGTTGTGGAAGGCGACGCCGATTCCGACGGC
>JAKPTZ010000011.1 GCA_029555025.1 Deltaproteobacteria bacterium | reverse complement strand
GGCGGTTACTTTGGCCGCCAACCTCGGTATGGGAACGCCGGGCCCGGCACCCGGGGCTTTTTCAATCATGGAGGACACGATGATTAGAACGCGAACAGTAAAACCTGACACCACGAACCTTTTGACCATTCGGGAAGGTG
Source organism: Deltaproteobacteria bacterium (assembly GCA_029555025.1). Taxonomy (GTDB): domain Bacteria; phylum Myxococcota_A; class UBA9042; order DTJE01; family DTJE01; genus JAGOFO01. The sequence goes on along the minus strand of JAKPTZ010000011.1, from coordinate 24,328 downwards.
CCGCACGGATGCGATGCTCGACCGATTACCTTCGGGACCTTCTGCGAAGGCGTGAAATCGACGCCGCGAAGATCGGACCGGAACGCGGGAAGCGTGGCGGCAAATGGTTGATCCCGGAATCGGAGATCGTGCGCTGGCTTGAACGCAACATGACGGCGGCGAGATGAAAACACAGGGCAGGCCCCGACCGTGGATGACGGCAAGGGCGGCAAACAATGGACTCGGTAAATCCGATTGTAACGCCGCCTGCGCCGCGAATCAACATCCGGGAGCCTGCCAGGAGGAACAAATTATGAACAATTCCGAATGGCTCGACGTGACACCGGCGGCGCCCTGCCAGATTTGCGGCAAGGATTCCTGGTGTACTAGGTTGCTAGACGGTCGATGGGGGATCTGTCGCCGTGAGGCTGCTGGCGGATTGGCCAAGATCGACTGCAACGGCGTCCCTTATTACATCCACCGGATTGATGCCTATGGCAGATCCGGATGCGGGGCGCCGGTTCAGATAGGTAGAGCCTTAGCACAACGTTTGCCCGCCCTTGGTGTGGCTTGCGAATCGAACACGATACCACCGGCCGAACGTGCGGACGATGCGACCCTGTCTGCCGTCTATAACGCCCTGCTGAATGATCTGCGCCTGGACCCGCGCCACTTCGACGACCTGGCCAGGCGCGGACTGTCGCCCGCTGAAATTGACTGGCGACAATACCGGACGTTGCCACCGAACGGCGCACCCTGGATCCGTAACGAAGTCGCGGGGCGCCTTGCGGATCGCTTCGGTGATGACGTGCTGGCGAAGGTACCTGGCTTCAAACGCGGCACAGCCGCCACCGGCCGCGGATACTGGACCATTACCGGAAAGGCAGGGCTGCTGATTCCCGTGCGGAACGTCAAGGCGGAGATTGTCGCGTTGAAGATCCGGCCGGACGAACCCGGCGACGGCGGGAAATACCGCGCGCTTTCGTCGAAGCATCACGGCGGCCCCGGTCCTGGCCAGCCTGCACATGTCCCGTTGCGACCCATTGACGCGGCGCCATGCGAAGGGCGAACCGTCGCCGTTGTCGAAGGTGTCCTGAAGGCCGACATCGTCGCGGCCCTGGACCCGGCACAGGTCCCTTGTATCGGTATCGACGGCTGCGGATCGTGGCGGAGCGCACTTCCAATACTCCGGGACCTGGGCGCCCACCGCGTCAACTACTACATTGACCCGGACGCCACGGATCCAAATCACCCCCAAGTCGGATCGGCGCTTAAGGCTTTTTGGCAGGCCTTGAAACGTGAAGGGTACGAACCGGCGATCGCCCTGGACACAGGGAGGGCAGCATGAACACAGCCGGACTATTGAAGCCTGATGACGCCCTGGCGGCACACCACGGCCTGACGGCCATCGAAGGCGCGGCCGCCGACGCAATCGTTGAAGGCGCACCGGGACGCGGCCCTGACAATCGAGACGTGCTGACCGTGACCGGCGACCTGGCCGCCATGATGCGCGAAACGTGGACAGCGTTGACGGGACACAACCGCAGTAATCCGCGCCTGTTTCGTACGCCCGATTGTGCGTCGATTGTCGAGGTGGCAGAAACGGAAACCGGGCCGACGCTGCGGCGCTTCACAGAAGACACCTGGCGCGCATACCTGGTCAATCGAATCCGCTTCATGAAGGCCAGTAAGAAAGGGGTTGAAGACGCCCTGCCATGCAGGGACCTGGTCAAGACAACCCTTGCGACGCCGGACAAAGATCTTCCGGTCCTGTCGCGTCTTATCACTGTTCCCGTGGCAGGCCCTGACGGCGCTTTTCTTACAACGCAGGGATACAACGTCGCCGCCCGTGCATTCTATCAACCGCCTGCGGGGTTTCGATTGCCGCCAATTCCCGAAGCGCCAACCGCAGAGGACATCAGGAACGCTGGGGATCTGCTATGGTCGCCAATATCGGAATTTCCCTTCACGTCGGATGCGGAAATCGCGCACACGATCGGGGCGATGCTGCTTCCGTTTGTGCGGGATCTAATCGACGGCCCCACACCCCTGCACCTGATATCGAAACCGGAGAAAGGCACCGGCGCTTCCCTGCTATGCGATGTCATCAGCCTTATTGCCACGGGGCGAACCGCGCCGGCTGGTGTGCAACCGCACAATGACGAAGAGGCCCGGAAACGAATCACCGCTGCCCTGATATCAGGCTCGCAGATTGTCATGTTGGACAATGTCAAACGCCTGGAAGGTGCATCGTTGGCTGCGGCCCTTACCAGTATGACGTGGACTGACCGCCTGCTTGGACAAAGCGCGACGGTTCAGATCCCGGTCCGGTGTCTGTGGCTTGCAACGGCAAACAACCCTGCGGTGTCAGGGGAAATCGCGCGGCGCGTGGTACGAATCAGACTGGATGCCAAACGCGAAGACCCCGGAACAAGGACATTCGAGATCCCAGACTTGCGCGGATGGTGCCACAAATACCACGCGCACCTGGTTGCCGCTGCGTTGACGTTGGTCAAGGCCTGGATGCGGGCCGGCCGGCCGTCAGGCAGCGCCACACTGGGCAGTTATGAACGATGGGCCAGCGTCATCGGCGGAATACTTGACGTTGCGGGCTTTCCTGACTTCCTGGCAAACCGGACCGCCTTCAATGACGAAGCCAACACAGAGGACGCGGACGCGATCGCTTTCGTCAAGGCGTGGCTTGCCAGATACGGATATCAGACTGTTGGAGTAAACGACCTTTTCAGCATGGCAGAAGACATATTCGACTTGGGATCCGGAAGTGATACCGCCCGTCGAACAAGGCTTGGAAAAACCGTCATGCGGGATCTATGCAATCGGATTGTCTGTGGCGTGAGGATTGAAGATCGCGGGACGTATCAGGGCGGCCGGCGATATCAGCTTGTTGATGTCAACCCGGCGGTTTCTGCTGGTTAACGGCCGTAAGGTACCGTTAGCGATGGCATGCACCCCTACAGCGCCAACTAGTTGATTTTATTGCCCCCGTGAACCTGGTGAACATCAAGCATCAATCTAACGCAGAAGACAGATAACACATTACACGCTATATGTTTGGATCATCCTCCAACGTTCACGATGTTCACGAACTCCGCCGCCACCCCCCCACCCCTTGGCTTGGGTCCTCTGACCGGGAGGGGCTTAACGGGCAACAATCGGGCCCGGCCTTTCCGCAGATAAAGCCGGTTTCGGGAGGTACTAGGTGGCAGACAAAAGGCCGAATCGCAAGAGACAAGGCGCAAACAGAATCGAAGACGGTGCCGCTGACGGGTGCAGACGCACAGACGCCAGCGCGCGCGCGGGCGGGGGCGAGGGCGCGCTGGGGCGGGCGCGAACGCGAAGCCGGGGAAGCGCCGCCCGTTGTCATGCAGTCACCCCAAACGGGTCCTTCCGGGACCTGGTTAAGTGTATGGGTACCGCGTGGCGCGGGTTTTGACCAGATTAAGACCCCAAAAAGTAGGGTAAATGATGCGCCGAATGAGCCTGATGATGACCCCAAAAAACGAGGGTTAATTGCTGACCGACGCAGGATGCAAGAATCACGCGATAGAGGCCCGTCAAGGTGGCGGACGGTGGATTTATCATCCCGGCCGCGATCGCCGGAATTAGGGGTATTGCAGGATGCGCTGCGGCCCTTTGCACAACGGAGCCTCCGCGCGATTTTCACCGCTGCGCGCTGGCCCTTGTCTGATGCGGGTCCGGGAGTCGCGCCTTTGCACAATGCCTGCACAACGACCCACCAAAAAAGGCCCCAAAAGGCCCCAAAATAGCCTAAATGCAGCTGTCCCGTCATATTTGTTTTACGTCGGAAAGTTGAATGATTTTAAGGGGTTGCTGGTGAGCCCAGAAGGAATCGAACCTTCAACCTCCGGATTAAGAGTCCGCTGCTCTACCGATTGAGCTATGGGCCCAGCGCAAAAGCGGAACTATTGTCGTTGCATAAGGTTCATTTGTCAAGCGATTTGTTGCCATAACGTTCCCACCGTTCGCACGGGCGCTGTTCGGATCTGTCCTTGTACGGGCGGATTACATCCGCCCGCTGCGGTTCAGTACGGTGCCTTTAATCGCGCCGCTGGTTCCGGCCTGTCCCTTCTCGTGTTTATTTGCTTTCCAGGGCGATGTCGGCCATGCGCACGCGGTTCGCGCCGCCGCCGGAGGCCATGTTCACCGACACCAGGGCCGTGTTCAGCTTTTCCAGATCCAGAATGCAGTCACGCGTGGCCGGCATGCCGCCGTAATTCTTCGGGCAGTGGTCAAGGTTTCCGTCAATTAAGACCGTCAGCCCGTGGCTTCGGCATATGACCGGGCGGGCGTGATACACGATGCAACGTCCGTCGGCCGGATCCAGCATGCAGCAGTGCCGGGCAAGGGAAGCCCGTTCGGCTGCGGCCTTTCTGGTCGCGTCGGGCAGTTCGGCAAACGCCTGTCGGACAAGGGCCGCCTCGACCGGAAAGACCGAAAGATCGACCAGGCAGCAGTCGCCGCACCCCGGGCGGCACGCAAACTGATCCGGTGCCGATTCGACCGCATGCGCGAAGTGCCGATCGACGATTTCGTGAAGCTTTCGGATCATGGTTCTTCCCGCTGCATTCCCGCTGCCACAGTCAGCACGGATCATGCCAGACGTCGTGATTCATGTCATGCCGCCTTTGATTATTGAATTCATGTTGGCTACACTTCCGCCCGTCCAGACCGGGGCCGTACCCCGATCCGTTCCCTGGCGAATATCAAGGCGGCATTCCTTTGGATCCGAAGCGCGATCTTGGCAACGCACCGATATCGGGACTCCTGTTCCGATTCGCAATCCCGTCCATCGTGGCCCTGATGGTTCACGCCGGTTACAACATCATCGACCGGATCTTCATCGGCCAGATGGTCGGCCCTGACGGGCTTGCCGCCGCCGCCGCATGCTTCCCGGCCATGATGGCCCAGTTCGCCTTTACCCTGTTGATTGCCGTCGGCGAGGCAGCCATCGTTTCGATCAAGCTGGGCCAGGGCGACACCGACGGTGCCAGGAAGGTGTTTGCAAACGCCGTCTGGATGTCGGCGTTGCTTTCGATTCTGATGCCGTTCGCCGGCCTGTTCCTTCTTGATCCGATTCTTCACCTTTCTGGAGCCGGTCCGGCGACCCTGCCACTGGCCCGGCAGTACCTTTCAACCATCCTTGTCGGCACGCTGCCGCTGACCGGCAGCTTCATCCTTCATTATCACGTGCGGGCGGCCGGTCATCCGCGGGCCGCCATGATCCTGATCATTATCGGATCCGGCATGAACGCCATCCTGGATCCCATCTTCATCGGACCTCTTGGCATGGGTGTCCAGGGTGCGGCCATCGCGACCGTGATTTCCGAAACACTGTCGATGATTGCCGGCATCGTCTGGCTTGCCACGCACCGTTCCACACCTTCACTTTCCCGCGGACTTATGGGGCCGGACCTGAAGCTGTGGGGAAGCATCGGATTCCTGGGGCTTGCACCTTTCGCGGCCCAGATAATCGGCAGCGTCCAGTTTTCCATCCTGAACTACCAGGTGGCGCGCTTTGGCGGCGAAATTGCCGTTGGAATAACCGGCGTCACGTTCGCGCTTTCGTCGGTCGTTTCCCTGCCGGTATTCGGCATTGCGGACGGGATGCAGCCGATTGTCGGGTATAACTTCGGTGCGCGGAAACTTGATCGCGTGCGACAGGCCGTGCGCCTTTCCCTTCTGTGGGCAACCGTTGCCGCGTTCATCGGGACGATAGTCGTCGAGCTCTTTCCCGGCCCGGCGGTTTCGATGTTCTCGACCGATGCCGAATTCACCGAAATGACCGTCAGGGCGGTCAGGATTGTTTTCATGACGGCGCCCCTTTTCGGCATGCAGGCGATTGGCGCAAGGTACTTCCAGGCGGTCGGCAAGGGCGGGCTTTCGCTTTTCTTAAGCCTTTCCCGCCAGTTGATTTTCTTTACCCCCGGGCTGCTTCTGCTTCCCGAGTTCTTCGGTCTTGACGGTGTCTGGTGGACGGCACCCCTGGCAGACACCACATCCACAGCCATGACGATGGGTCTTCTTGTCTGGTCAATGAAGAAGACGATGAAGGAAGCCGCCTAGCCCCCCAGGCAGACGCCAAGATCCAGTCCGGAACATGGCCACACGCAGGCTGAAGGCAGTGCACACGGCTTTTCCAGGCTGCATGTAACCAGGCAGTTCCCGTCAAGACACAAAGTCCCCGCAATGCAGTCGCGATGTGTCACGCATGTTCCGCCCGCCCCGGTGCTTCCATGCTTGACGCATTCACCCTGGACACAGGTGGTCATGCTTTTCGGAAGGCACGTCATTTCCTCAGGACACTGATCTGCCGTGCCGCCGGGCGTGCAGGCCTGGCCGCCGACCGGGTCGCAGAACCTGATCTTCGTCGAGCAGCCCTGGACGCATCCCAGGAATTCCCCGCACGGCGCCGCGGCCGCGCACAGGGATCGGCATCGTCCATCGGCGCAGTAACCGCCCTTCAGGCAGTCCGCATGCTTCGAACACGTGTCCCCGATCGGTTTCGAACCGGCCGCGGCACACTTGAACGCCGTGCAGGATGCATCTTCCGGAATGCAGTTGAACCCCGTCGGGCAGTCCGTCCCGACCTTGTCAGGGCTGCACCGGGCCGGCCCATCGACACATACCCCGAAACCGCCCATCGCATCCTGTTGCACGCAATGCCTGATCGAGCCATCGTCCAGGCAACTGTCGATGACGGCTGGATCGCATATTTCGTGGCACGCCGGCTTTTGCGCACCTGGAAGCCTGACGCACGCGTATCCTGCGATGCAATCGTCAAACGTCGCGCATTCCTGGCCGTTCTTCAGACTTCCTTCTTCGAAGCAGAACAGGCAGCCGCCAACCGGGGACGGCAGGCAGGTTTCGCCGATCGCGCATTCCCGGTTCCCGACCGGATTGGTGCATATGTATTCGGATCCCCATGGAACGCAGAAATGCTTCCCGTCCTTGACGGCCGCGCAGCAGTTGTCCGTGCCGCACTGTCCGTCACCGGTGCATTCGCGCGTGCAGAAGGCCGGGGGTCCGGCAAGCTTCATGCACGATGGAAAGACTTCGCCGCAGGCACCCTGATCGTATTCGCAGTTCACCCCAAGACCCACGGCATCGACAGCCGAACACTTCCCAAGCGTGCATTCCGACCCGGGAAGGCAATCGCCGCAGTCAATCGTGCTGCCGCACCAGTCGTTGACCTTGCCGCAATCGTACCCGATTGATTTGCACGTCCTGGGAACGCATTCGCCGGAACATGTCCCGACCCCGTCGGCAACGACGCACGTGCGACCGGTCAGATGACAGTCGTCGGCGCACATCACCCCCGGGCAGTTGCTTTCCCCGGAACACTGGTCTCCGCATGAAGGTACGCAAGGTTCGATGCACGTGCCATGATTGCAGACCTGTCCGTCCGGGCATGTCCCGCATGAAACAAGGCCGCCGCAGCCATCCTCAATGGTTCCGCACACGTGTCCGCGGTCGGCGCACGAAACGGGCTCGCATGGGCCGAAGTCCGGTCGGCTGTCATCTTCGGCGCAGGATGCCGCGCCGCAGGCAACGGCCATCGTTGCCAGCAGCAGATGGAAGGCCCGCTTCATGGAAACACCTTCTACATGCAGAAGAAATAGCCTTCGCCGCGGGATCGTTCCCCGGGTTTCGGCCAACCGGCAAGATCGACAAGAACCGCCAGTTTGCACGGTGACCCAATCAGCGAAAGCATGGATGGCGAGGTCATGGCCTTCCACGATTCCTCGGTCAGGGCAACTTCATCGATCCTCATGTTGCTTGCGAAAAGGCACTTTCCGGCCCGGACTTCGCGAACCTTGATTCCGGGCGGAACATCGACCCCTTCCGGAACCGGTATGCCGATGGTCACATTTACTTCCGACTGGGCGCTTTCCAGGGTCGAATCGATGAACAGGATCGGATCGGCAAAGATCGGGAGCTTCCTGTTGAACAAAAGTCTGCGCAATCTGACCGATTCCGCTGCCAGTTCGGCGGGATCGATTGTTTTTGCCGCCTTGAATTCGTGGCCCAGGATCACCTTCAGCGCCGGCAAGCCTGTGACGCGTTCCGGGCCCGAAAGAACCGGTTCAGCTTCGGCCGGGATCGCCTCTTCCTTTGCCCGCTCCTGATCGGTCGGAACCGGCTTAAGCTTGGCCGGCGTGACCACAAGACCGGCCGGTCGGCTGATCCCTGGCAGTGCCGCGTGTGCCTTCTTGAGTTCCGCAATCCTGTCCGCGCTGATTCCAAAATGCGTGGCAAGATCCGCGTCGGGCGAATCGGGGCCGACCTGGACAGGTTCGGGATCCGGAACCGGAAGGCCCGGAATATGCTCCGGTGCCTTTTCCGGAGTCGCGACGGCGACTTCGGCAGTTTTGCGGCACCCGCACCCGTCGCACCCCTGACCAAGGCCTGTCAACATCACAGCCACAACGCATCCTGTCCCCAGCAACCAGCTTCTGCGCATTTGATTTCCCCCGACAAGCCTGGAAGTCAGGGGCATTATCACACGGAAACAGGTGTCGGATCCATACGGTCTGAATTCGGGGTCGAGCCCAGGGCGGTTCCCGCGCATCGCCCATGCCGGCACGATGGCGCGCATCAGGCCAGATTTACAATTCATTTCAAAGATTTCTGTTGCCTTGATCAAGGTCTCTTCCATACAATCCTTCGGTACGAAGGCCTCCCGGGTCTTCCGATCTGTTCGTGGTTCTTCGTGCTGCCGCGGTAATCTTGCGATATGTGGAATTGAATTATGCGGATTGAATGGATTACGGCGCTGATTCCCCTTGTTGTGGCAGGTTGCCAGGATCCGCGGCTTCCTCCGTGGATGACCGACCTTGACCATCCCGATGTCCATGGTGAAGTCGTCGTGTCCGATTCGTTCATCGATTCGGAAGAAGATGCCGGTGGCGAGCGTGACAATGGGCACGACGGCGATGTTTCGGACGAAGTCGCGCCGCCCGATGATACGGCTGGCGACCTGCCGGACGACCTGGCGGTTGTCGATTCGGAAGAAGATACGGCGTCCGATGTGCCCGATGTCGTCGTGATTCCCGATCCGGTCTGTGCGGCCCCCGTCGGGGAATGCCTGGTTTCCTTCTGGGATCCGGTGAAAATGGAATGCGTCACGGATTCCGCGCCCGACGGAACCCCTTGTGAAGACGGGTATTGTTCAGGCGGTTCGTGCAGTTCGGACTGCTGGGAAGGGCCATGCCCGGCTGGACTTGGCCCCGCGTCGGCGTGCCGGTGCGTCGTTCCTTCTTCCGGTTCCAGGCTCTGCCTTTCCGAAGGTGGATTCGTCGATTGCGAAGAACTGCGGCCTGGATACCCCTGGTCGGGGCAGGACGCTCAACTTGTTTCCGGCGCGCGGTCTTTTGTCGATAACGGCGATGGAACGGTCACCGACCAGGTAACCGGCCTGGAATGGGAAAGGGATGCCTTCACGCCGTTAAGCATGGAACTGGCGATTGAACATTGTTTTTATCACTTCGATCTGCCCGGCGACGGTTGGCGGCTGCCAACCATCAGGGAGCTTTTCTCGCTGATCGATTTCGGCCAGACGACCTGCATGTGGGATCCCGTTTTTGGCGATAGTTGTTCCGGGGATCGCATGTTCTGGTCTTCCACCCAGGCGTATATGACGGCCAACGTCTGCACGCTGCATCCCCGCGGCAATATCGAGGCCTGCGAGCTGGACGGTTTGAACCGGGTTCGTTGCGTCCGTGGGGATTTGCCGCCACCGGATCCCGTGCCCGACCGTTACCTGGCCTTTGAGCAGGTCGTGCTCGACCGCGCGACCGGGCTGGGCTGGCAGAACGTTTCTTCATTTCAGCCGATGGAATGGGCCGAGGGGTTGCGGGCATGCCAGCGTCTTGGAACCGGATGGCGCCTGCCGACATCCGACGAACTGGTATCCATCATCGACATGACGATGCACATCGGCAAGGCGTATTCGGAAACCGGTGACCCCTGTGCCAAGTGGGACGATGCGCTGGGACGGTTCTGCAGCCAGCAGTTGTACTTCTGGACATCGACCCCGAATCCGCGCCTGACCGATCCGGTTTCCGCATATGCGGTTCATTTCTTTTCCGGACACGTGCATGAAAACCCGGTTCAAGGATCCCGCAGTCAGAAGTTCAACGTTCGGTGCGTAAAGGATTTTCGTTGAAAATCGCCCGTTTCGGGCGGTTTTTTCATACAGTATTCAATCGGCGAGTTCCTTGACGGAATTCGGGCCGGTTGTTTTTAAGGTGGCGGCGATATGTTGCGGGTCGTTTTGATCACCCTGGTTGCGATCGGGTTCACAGGCTGTGAACTTTTTGACGTGATCGGCAACATCGGTGGGCCCGGAACTTGCGACGTGTTTTCGGAAAACGACTGCACGGAATGCGGATCTTCATGTTCCGATGCCATCGATAACGACGCGGAAATCGGCACCGATGCTGTTTGTAACGACGGAAATGCGGGTGAAGTTGCCACCGCTGACATCGTCCAGGCCGATGAATCAGCCGGCGTTGATGCCGTCGTCAAGGCGGACCCCCTTACCGGTTTCGAAATCAGGAAGCCCTTGCCTCGCCAGATCGACCCGGGCTTGACCGTCGAAGACGTCGATTACGTATGCACCCTGGTTTACGGGGAAATCGACGCATACTTCTACATCCAGACGACACCGTTCAAGTGCAGTGCCACCGGCCTGTGCCAGTTCCAGACGATTGGTGCCTGGATATCCGATGGCGGGCTTGTCCGGCCGGTCGAGGCCAGCTACAACTGGGGCGGCCACCATCATAACGACTGGATACTGCTGCGCTTGAAAGGACTGACCGTCAGGTACAACCACTCCTCATACGGTTTCGGCTGGCGTTCGTGTCAGGCGCCCGACTGCCTGCAGATCGAAACGGATGGAATGCTTGATAAGGACGGCTGCGAACCGGAAAGGACTCTGCCTGTCGTCTGCCGCCAGGTCTGGGCCGACGGAACCTACGACCCGCTTGTCGATGATTTCAGGACATGCCCTGGCGACGTCTCGTCCGACCCTCCAGGCGGTGCGGACGACGACGATGATGATCAGGGCGACGATTCCCCGGACGACGATGACGATCATGGCGACGACGACAGTCGTGACCAGGACCGGGACGAAGACCACGAACGCCGTGACGATGGCGACTGATTCCGTTTTTCTGGCAAACAGCGCGTTGTCTGCTGTACCGAACCAGCCGCGGCAACGCCCAATTTGAAAGGCCCAGCCCGTCACCCGATCATTTCCGCTCGCAGGTGAAGTCGCCGGTGAAGAGCGCTTGCGAGGTACCCCCTTCCATAAAACCGGTATTTCAAAAGAACCCTGATTTTCTAATGGCAGATAGTCAAAAGAACCTTGATTTTCTAAAACCACGTCTTTTGCGCGAAGTCTGGCGGCACAGCTTTGTTGGTGGCATGCCGGAAGCGGTTGCCAGTTATCGTAAAACCGGAAAGATGGTGGATGCATTTGCGGTGCACGCCGAACTGGGGCGTTCGTTCAGGGATGACTTTGCGAAGTACACACCGCGGGTGAACCCCTTAGCCATCGTTCAGCGCCCGGATCGGGCTGGCCAGGACCCACTGGATCCGCCACGGGCAGCGATGCGGGACAGCCGTCGTCGATTCCATCGGTCTTCCTCCCGGGAACGGGTTGACGATGTGAGCATCTACTCGCCTGCTGCCGCAGGATAGGGCGTCAACATCACGCGATTCGCGAGCGCGACGCGCTGACATGGTCAAGGCGTCGGGATGGCGAATTCAGCCACGACCGGGAAATGGTCCGACGTCATCAGGCCAAGGTACGTGGAGGTCAGGACGTCCGCGGAAACACCGACGAACCCATCGTTGCGGAGCAGCCAGTCGATCCTGCTGGTCTGTTTGGCCACTCCATCCCAGGAATGATAGGTGCCTTCTTCTTCCAAGCCGAGTTCCACCCAGACGTCGGTGAGGTCTCCGGAAACGCCATTCCATTCAGCCTTCCCAACCATGATGTTGTAGGGGACCGAGTCGTAAGGGCAGTTGAAGTCCGCGCCGATCAGGGCAGGCCTTCCTTCCGTCAGGATATCCATCTGCTGGAGGGTGATGCGCGCCATTTCCTCACGGATACCATCGACCTCCGCGTGGTCCCAGTGTGTCGAGATAATGTCGAACTCGAACCCGTCGGCGATGCGCTGGAAGCGCCCCCAGGTCGCGGCGCGGGGAAACTTCTGTTCGTCGCTGATCTGGCTCGGCAGGACGTCCGGCGTCTCGCTCAACGCGAAGGTCTTCCAGTCCAGTACCACGAACTTCGAATGGTCGAAAAAGATGGCCGTATATTCGTCGAAGTACACGGTTCCCGAGTTGTCCATGCCGACCCAGTCGAGTCTCGGAATCGACTTCTTGAGGTCTTCCAACTGTGGGACGAGCAGGGCCTCCTGGACGACCATGATGTCCGGGGAGTAGTCCTCGATCTGAGCGACCACGGCCTCCTTCCGGTTTTCCCACAGACGGTCTCCCTCGTCGGCGAAAGGCGTGCGCAGGTTGAAGGTCATCATCCTGACGTGTTCGGCGTCTTCGAGGATCTCTGGCCCAGAGTCCGAATCCGGGGCGGTGTCAGCGTTGTCATCGCTTACGCCGCACGCGGTAACGAAGACGAGAATTGGAACAACTGCCTTCAATCCGTTCACCGAGCACCACATGGTTCGCCTCCCATTGGGGCCGATTGGCCTGGCCTGGCTGGCCTTCTGCCGACAGTCCGCTCTGCTTCAACGCCGCAGCCCACGCGGCGGCGCCAGAGTATATCAGGCCGACGCAGCGGACAAGGAGATGACCCAGCGGATTCCATTGGTAATCCAGTCAGAAATTCCTGGACAGAAATATCAGGGAAAACGGCGATGGACAAGGCTGCGGTGCCTTCCGGTTGGTAACCCGTTTGGTAACCAGAAGAAGATCGAAAGGTGGTGATTCTGCCCGACCTTGGGTAGTTTGCACAAAACGTAACCCTGGGTTACTATTCGTGCATGAACGATCGACCCCACAAGCCCGACTGGGACCTGCTGTTCGAGACAGCCAGCGCCCAGGAAGGCTACTTCACCACCGGGCAAGCGGCAGAGGTCGGCTACTCGACCCAGCTTCTGCTCAAACACATTCGAGCCGGGCGGGTTGCGCGGACCCGCCGAGGCATCTACCGTCTCGTCCACTTCCCCGCGGGTGAGCACGAAGAGCTGATCATCGCATGGCTCTGGTCGGAGCGGGCCGGCGTTATTTCGCACCAGACCGCGCTGGCTCTTTATGGACTTTCGGATGTGCTCCCGGCGAATGTGCATCTGACCCTGCCGCAAGCCTGGCGATGTCGCCGGTTCAGAGTCCCGGCCGGGGTCGCACTCCATTACGCGGACGTGCCGCCAGATGATCGTGCCTGGTTCGGCGCGGCTCCGACCACCAATCCCCGGCGCACACTGAACGACTGCGCCCGGGAAGGCATGGCTCCCGATTTGCTGCGGCAGGCTGTGCAGCAGGCTGTCCGCCGGGGACTCGTCGTGAAGGCCGAACTCCGTGACGCGGACGAGGCCCTGCGCCCCTTCGGAGGAATTGGCGTATGACGGCTCGCACTTACTCCTCCCCCGAGGCCTTCAAACAGGCGCTCGAGCAGCGCCTCCGCTCGGCGACGGAGACTGGCAGCGAATTCGCACGCAGGCGGCAACTTCTGGTTTTCGATCGTTTTCTTGCGCGTATCGTTGCCGTGCTCGGCGACGCCGCCACGCTCAAAGGCGGCCTCGTGCTGGAGCTTCGCCTCGAGCGGGCGCGCACCACGAAGGACATCGACCTGAGGTTGATGGGCCCGCCCGACGATATCCTTGCCAAGCTCCAGGATGCCGGACGGCGTAACCTTGGCGACTTCATGACCTTCGAGGTTGGCCCCGATGACGATCACCCCGAGATCCAGAACGACGGGATGCTGTATGACGGGCTCCGATTCCGAGCCGAGTGCAGACTCGCCGGAAAGGTTTACGGTCAGCCCTTCGGAGTCGATGTTGCGTTCGGCGATCCGATCCTCGGAGAGCCCGAGATAGCGGTTGCAGACGATGTGCTGGCGTTCGCCGGAATCGTCCCGCCCACGCTGCGGCTGTACCCGGTCGCGACCCACATCGCCGAGAAACTGCATGCGTACACGATGCCCCGCTCGCGTCCGAACTCACGGGTAAAGGATCTCCCCGATCTGGCTCTGCTCGCGACGGCACAAGATATCGATGCCAAGCTTCTGCGTGACGCACTCGAGCAGACCTTCACGTTCCGCAATACCCACCCGTTGCCGTCGTTGGTGCCCGCGCCCCCACCGGCGTGGGAAACCCCGTACGCGGCGATGGCGCAAGAGGATCAGCTGGCCTGGGCCACGCTCGCCGACGTCACGAGGGCGGTGCAGTCCTTCCTTGATCCTGTGCTCGCAGGCGATCTTGAAGCGAAATGGAGTCCCGGTACCTGGTCATGGAGCGGACGATGACAATATTTTCTGGCCCTGAATCACATTTTTGGGAATACGGCTGGTAACCCGAAGAAATCGAAACGAGGTGAAAAGACCGTTAACGAGTCGAAACGGGCTTGGATGTCAATCGGGGAATACTGCCCGTATTCATTAAGGAATCTGTGGATCGCGTGGCGCGCCTGGAGGGACTCGAACCCCCAACCGTCGGATCCGAAGTCCGATGCTCTATCCATTGAGCCACAGGCGCAGGGAAAAGGACCTTAATATCAAGTACATCCGCGACGCTGTCGGTCGCGGCACGTCGAAAATATAAAGCCGGGTCGGAAATCTCGCGGATTTCAACGGCCCGGCTTGAAATCGCCCCCGAAGGGGCGCAAGTCACCGGGAAAAATGGCCGACTCGTCGGCCGTCCCGGTGAAAGGGTGCGTGGACGGATTCGAACCGACGACCACCGGGGCCACAACCCGGTGCGCTACCGCTGCGCTACACGCACCACAGAAAAAAGTAACGGAACCGGCGATGCAGCGCGCCTGGAGGGAATCGAACCCCCGACCCGCGGATTAGAAGTCCGCTGCTCTATCCTGACTGAGCTACAGGCGCATATCCGGATATAGATCGGGGACTGCCCCAGAACACTCGCCACCGTTACCGCTCAAGGAACATCGGGCGGATGACGCCCGAAAGCCGCGAAATTATGGCGGGGAAGGGGTTTCTTGTCAAGAACCGTCGGTCACTTTTTCATGATGGCAGCGTTCCAGACCTCGCCGGCGATCTCTTCGATTTTCTTCTTGTCCTTCGCGACCGACCCGCAGGCGGCAAAGACGGTATTCACGAATGACCAGCGATCCATGATTACGATTGTGTGACAGCCTTCTTCGGTTGAAACCCATGACGCACCTACGGTCAGGCCGCTGAGAGAGAGCTTCACCTTTGATTCGGTGACTTTCGTCCCGTCCGACTTCGTGACCGATGTCGTTTCGTCAACGACATCCTTATTCGTGGCGCAGCCCGCATTGTTCATGGCCGTCTGGACGTGACCCACGACAGTCCTGGAAAGCAGGGACCGCGCCTCGGACATTGCCGAAACCCGGCACAGGTTCAGATTGGAAGTTGTCCGGGACATTCCCGAGGCGCACATGATGTCCAGCCCGGTGTATGCCAGGAAATCATCGCAGCCACCATCGACCCACGCCGGCTTCGGGCGGGCCGCGGCTTTCGCCGGTGTCGCTGCCGGCGCCGGGGCCGTGGCGCTTTCCGGCTGGCCTTCGGTTTTTGCCTCCGGCTCGGCATCAGTCTTTGCGGGCGATTGCGATTCCGGGGCCGCCGGTGTCGCCGTGGTCTTTGACGGTGACTTTTCGATTGCGCGATCCAGCGCCTTTTTCATCGAACCCTGCGCAAGAGCCGTCCCGGCCGTTGTGGCAATAAGCAACGCGGCCGCCACAGACGCCGAATACATCAATTTCCGCTTCATTCGTGTCAATCTCCATTTGGGGGTTCCGGGCCGATACTATCACCGTCCGGACGCGAAGTGGGATTCCCAGACTTCCCTGGCGACTCCGTAAATTTCGCCGTCCTTTCCGTCCGGCATCCCGCAAGTCTTGAAGACCGTCTTCTGGAAGCCGCCAAGATCCATCTTCAGCATTGCCGCGCATCGCTGGTTCTTCGACTTCCACTGGCCGACAAGGCTTACCGCGGATTCGGACACCTTGATGACGGCAACCGCGGGCGCCAGTTCGCCGGCCCAGCATTTTGACTTGTCGATGGCCTTGAAGACCAGCGAGCCGACCTTTTTTGCCAGATCATCCCTTGCGCGCTGCTTTGCGTCCGACTCGCAGAAGAAACTGTCGGGCGTGCTGTTCGTGACCCCGGTCCCGCACAGGCCCGTTTCGCCGCGGTTCTTAAGCTCGGCGGCGCAGTCGCTGACCCAGGCGGGTGCCTCGGCCAGACCGCCTTCGTCAGGTTCGGCGGTCACCGTGGATGGAGCCGTCCAGATCGCCGCAACCGCCGCAATCGGGACAATACGAAGAAACACGTTCATGGCACACCTCCTGTCGAAGTGTCGTGTTCCCAAATGAACCGATTCAACTATGTTAGAACCGATTGAATATCGCGTCAAATCAAGGGGTTTTTATATGGTTCCGCAGCCGGGTGCGCGGAATCGGGCGCAATGGCTGTATCATTGCGTCGGTTCCGCCCGATGCGGGCCGTCGGTCTTTTGCCAGCACGATGGATGCCATCAGATGAATGCAGAAAGTCGAAACGCGAGCTTTATCAGGAAATCCCCGGAAACCCCGCCCCGTCCCGTCAAGGCGGTGATTTTTGATTTCGACGGCACGCTGGTTGACAGCGAGCCCAATTATTACGTTTCCGACCGCGCCATGATGCTTTCATACGGAATTGATCTGACGGAAGAACTGAAGCGGGAATTCATCGGGGTTGGCGCCGTGCAGATGATGCAGGTGCTTCGGCAAAGGTTCGGCATTGCTGCCCCGGTTTCCGAACTGGTGCGCATCAAGGATGAATTTTATCTGCGGCAGGCCGTTGGAAATACCGTCGTTTATCCCCAGATGCTGCGCCTGGTGCGCACCCTGCATGCGGCCGGGATCCCCATGGCGGTCGCAAGCGGTTCGACCCCGATGGTTCTTGACACTTTGATGGTTGAAACCGGGTTGCGGCCATATTTCTCCGCCGTCGTGTCCGCATCCGAAGTCCCCCGGTCGAAGCCGTTTCCGGACATCTTTCTGGAAGCTGCCCGCCGCCTGGGCGTTGAATCCGCGGACGCCGCAGTTTTCGAGGATGCCGTCCTTGGCGTCCGCGCCGGCCTGGCCGCCGGAATGCGCACCTGCGCCATCCCCGGCTTCCCGGAAGACGACCTGGCGCCGGCATACCTGGATGCCGACTTGCTGTTTCCCGGTGGAATGTCCTTCTTTTCCGCCGACGTCGCAATGGAATGGCTTGGCGTGCCGCACCCCTGAATCGACCTTACCACGTGCCGCCGCCCGTTCGACCGGCCATGATCCATTCGATCAGGCGGGATGCATCGGCGCGGGCCCGGCCCGGGCTGATGTGGCCTGAACGGGCCAGCCCGGCAAGGCGCATCGGGTTGCAGTACGAGCCAAGGTATGCGGCGGTCCGTACGTGATTGAACGCAAGGCTTGCCGGCCCGGTCGTCACGTGCCACGGGTGATAAACCATGAAGTGCACGTAATCAAACCGGAAACGGTTCGCCATCATTATCGTTTCAAGCATCTGCGGGACGGTCTCGCCGGGCAGGCCAAGCATGAAGTATCCGGTCACGACCATCTTAAGCCTGTGGGCTTCGGTGATGATACCCTGCACCTGGTCCGTCGAGATCGGGCGGTTCAGCGACGCCCGAACCTTGCTGCTTCCCGACTCAATCCCAAGCGAGATGTCGCGGGTTCCGGCAGCGGCCATCAGTTGAAGGGTCGAAATGTTCAGCATTTCTGGCCGCAGGCCGTTGGAAAAGGCCATGCTGATGCCGGGAAGGGCCGTCCGGATTGCCTTCATCAGTGTCTGGAAGCGTTCGATGTCGGCAAGCGGCTGGTCGTCCTCGATCACGAAGTCGGTGATTCCGTAATCCCGATGCAATCCCGACATTTCCTGCACGATCGCCGCGATCGGACGGCCCCGCCACTTTCGTTCGTATCTGCACGGAACGGGACAGAAGGTGCAGTCGAGCGTGCATCCCCGGGATGTTTCTATGGCGGCCTGCCTGAACTCCGGGTGCCTGGGGTGGTCGCAGTAATCGGAGACCGGAAAAACGGTGCGGTCATAGACAAGCCCGGCGGGATCCATGTCAAAGACCGGGGGTGAATCGGTCAGGACACCCCCCGCGATCCGGAATCGCGCCCCCGGAATTTCGGCGCCAACAGGGTTTGCCAGTTCATCAAGCAGCCGTAACAGGACCGTTTCGGGGTCGCCGGTGACCGCCGCGAACGCGCAACTGGAATCCATCATGGCACGCGCGTCGGTTGCGGCGGCCGGCCCGACGAAAATTGCAGGAATGTCGGCGGCGGCGCACCTGGCCGCGGCGTCAAGGGCCTGGTTCACGTTGCGGGGGGATGCCTCGATGACGGCGGCCATCGGCCGGCTGTCCGGGTCGACTCCCGCAAGCGCGGTTTCAAGGCAGCCGGGGCGTGCACGTTCGTCAAGCCCGATGCAGACTTTCCCGTCAGCCATCAGGGCCGATGCGATGGTCGAAAGCCCAAGCGGGAAGATGCTTTCGAATCCAAGGCTTGGCGCGATCAGAAGGACCGTCTGCTTCATCGGGAACCCCGTGTTGAGCCGGCTCGGACGGGCCGGGCTGCTCGGACGCGACATCGTTTCAAATCCTAGCAGAATAGTTGATGGTTGCGTAATTCGCGCCTGAATGGCCTACGTTTGTGAAAATATTCACGGTGTAACCCGGCTCGGTCTTGCGCCACCGGGCCCACGGGTTTATGATTCCGGCGGTTCAAGGGCGGGTCAAACCACCGCCATGCTTGTTATTTTTACAGAAATCAAGGAGTTACCCAATGACCACGATTATTGATGTCTTTGCTCGTGAAGTTCTGGATTCGCGTGGTTTTCCGACCGTCGAAGTCGAAGTCGAACTTGAATGCGGCGCCCACGGCCGCGCCATCGTCCCGTCCGGCGCTTCCACCGGTGCCGGCGAGGCCCTGGAACTGCGTGACGGCGACAAGGCCCGTTACATGGGCAAGGGTACGCTGAAGGCCGTTGAGAACGTCAACGACATCATCGCCCCGGAAGTTGTCGGCATGGACGCCGAGGATCAGCGCGAACTGGACATGTTCATGCTGGAACTGGACGGAACCCCCGACAAGACGAAGCTTGGCGCCAACGCCATTCTCGGCGTGTCCGTCGCCGCCGCCCACGCGGCAGCCGATGCCAACGGCCAGTACCTGTACCGCTACATCGGCGGTATGTCGGCCCGCACCCTGCCGGTGCCGATGCTTAACGTCATCAACGGCGGCCAGCACGCCGACAACAACCTGGACATCCAGGAATTCATGATCCTGCCGAAGGGCGCCCCGAACTTCCGCGAAGGCCTGCGCTGGGCCTCCGAGACGTTCCACACACTGAAGAAGATCCTGAAGGGCAAGGGCCTGAACACGGCCGTCGGCGACGAGGGCGGCTTCGCCCCGAACCTGGGCAGCAACGAAGAAGGCCTGGCCATCCTGGTGCAGGCGATCGAGCAGGCCGGCTATAAGCCCGGTGAAGAAATCAGCATCTGCCTGGACGTCGCATCCAGCACGTTCTACAGCGAAGAGACGAAGCTTTACACCCTGGGCGCGGACGGCACGAAGCTGACCACCCCCGAGATGGTCGATTACCTGGTCGGGTTGACGAAGAAGTTCCCAATCACGTCCATCGAGGACGGCCTGGCCGAATTCGACTGGGAAGGCTTCAAGCTGCTGACCGATCGTATCGGCGACCGCGTCATGACCGTCGGCGACGACCTTTACGTCACCAACCCGAAGCTGCTGGCCAAGGGCATCGAACTGGGCGCCTCCAACAGCATCCTTATCAAGCTGAACCAGATCGGCAGCCTGACCGAGACCCTGGACGCCATCAACATGGCCCACACCAACAAGATGAAGGCCATCGTGTCGCACCGCTCGGGCGAAACCGAGGACGTGACGATTGCCCACCTGGCCGTTGCCATGAACACCGGCTTCATCAAGACCGGCTCGATGTCGCGTTCGGAACGTATCGCGAAGTACAACGAACTTCTGCGCATCGAAGAGTCCCTGGGTGACTGCGCGAAGTACGGTCGCTGATCACATCGTCCCCACAGGTCCGCACAGGCCCCCACACGTCCGCAGCAGCCCACACCCAATCGCACCAGCCATCGTCCAAAACCGCCTGCGTCCTTCTGCCCGACGCCTTACATCTGGAAGTTGAAGACTTTGTAATGTAAACTTGAACCCGTCGTAAATTTATCCGGAGGTTTCCCATGCGCGCCACGAAGTTTGTGTTGTTGTCGGTGGCCCTTCTGCTGGCAGCCGGTTGCGGTCCGGTGGACAACGTTCCCACGATGGATCTTGGTCCCGACACCGGTTTCGTTGATACGGCCGAGCAGGACGTAATCAATCCGGACGTCATCGTGCCGGACATTCCTTTGATTGATCGGATCGAGGACGGCGTGATTCCGCCCGATGTCCCGGCGGACGTTCCGGTCGATGCGCTGCCCGATACGGTTCCTTTGGACACTGCCCCGGACGTCGTTCCCGACGCCGACCAGGAAGTGGTCGATGACCCGTGCGGGACCGTACTGAACCCGAATTGCAGTGAAAAGGCGTGTGAAATCCTCGGTGGCGGCCAGGGTGCCTGCCAGGTTGATCCCGACGGGAACTGTTCGTGTCTTCCCTGGGATCCGTGTTCGACCGCCGCCAATACGCAGTGTGTTGAAAGCGCATGTGACGACGGTGACGGGGCCACCCTGATGGATGCCTGCCGGCTGGTGGTCAACGACGGTGTCGAATCCTGCGTCTGCAAGGGCAGGGAAATCGTGGCCGACCCTTGCATCGATCTGATAAACCCGGAATGTGAGTACACAGCCTGCCTTACCGGCGAGGGAGACGCCGGCGCCTGCGGGGCACCTTCCGCCGGTTCCGATTGCATCTGCCTGCCCGCCCCGCCCCAGGAAAAGAATCCGTGCGGCCCGGCCTTGAATCCCGAATGCAACCCGGACAAGTGCAGGCTGCCTGACGGATCGTACGGTGTCTGTGATCCGGACCCGGTGGCCGGTTGTGTCTGCGGTCAGGAGATTCAGGAACAGGATCCCTGCCACAAGGATTTGAATCCCGAGTGTGTCGCCAACGATTGCGACGACAACAACGACGGAACCTTTGACGACAAGTGCGCCTGGGTTGAGAACGCCGCCGGCGGGCTGTTCTGCGATTGCGTCGGCATCCAGAACCTGGATCCCTGCCAGAAGGATCTGAACCCGTCGTGCGAGGCCGTGACCTGCGACGACGGCAATCCGTTGACAACCAACGATCGTTGCATGCAGAACGCGGCGATGACCTGCGAGTGCGGTGGCGATCCGATTATGGATGTGTGTGATTTCGGCTTGAATCCGGAATGCAACCCCGATCCGTGCGACGACGGCAGCGTGCTGACGATGGATGACAAGTGCGTCACTTTCGGCGACATCTGTCTGTGCATGGGTTCGGCAATCGAGGATCCCTGCAGCAGCGTATTGAATCCCGAGTGTGTGGATAAGAAGTGCGACGACGGCAGTGCCCTGACAGTCAACGACATGTGCGTGCTCGTCGGTGAGACGTGCACCTGTCAGGGGATCGCGGTGACCGATCCGTGCGGTGACGTCCTGAATCCGGAATGCAAGGTGGTCAAGTGTGACGATGGCGACGCGTGGACCACCAACGACCTGTGTGCCGAGGATGAAGACGGAAACTGCTCGTGCGTCGGCACCCCGGTCACCAATCCGTGCTGGGACGGCGTCAATCCTTCCTGCAAGCCGTATCTTTGTGACGACGGCAACCCCGACACCATCAGCGATCGTTGCGTTACCAGCGAGGACGATTGTCTGTGTGTCGGCACACCGATTACGTCCGCGTGCGATGATGAAATCAACCCGAAATGCAGCGCCGTGCTGTGTGATGACGGCAGCGCGCAGACGATCAACGACAAATGCGTGCTGGTCACGGTCGGGGAAATCACCCTGTGCCAATGCAGGGGAACGCCGGTTCTTTCGCCCTGTTCCGAAATCCTGAATCCGACCTGTGAGGCAGTCGCCTGTGACGACGGCGATCCGACGACCAGGCGCGACAAGTGCGCGAACGATGGTACGCGCGA
The DNA here is from genome assembly GCA_029555025.1 of Deltaproteobacteria bacterium. GTDB lineage: Bacteria > Myxococcota_A > UBA9042 > DTJE01 > DTJE01 > JAGOFO01. The sequence continues at coordinate 1,992 of JAKPTZ010000011.1, read as the reverse complement.
CTGCAACTGCGTCGGCAGCCCGATTACCGATCCGTGCGGCAAGGAACTGAATCCGGAGTGCAGGCAGGTGCTGTGTGACGACAGGTCGGTTTACACGACGAACGACCGTTGCCAGTTCACGAAGGAAGGATGCATCTGCGTCGGCGACGAGATAACCGATCCCTGCAGCGACGTTCTGAACCCCGAGTGCAAGCCCAGCCTGTGTGATGACGGCGACGATTTGACTGAAAACGACTCATGCGTGCTGAAGGGCGAGGTATGTACCTGCATGGGAACCGAAATTACAGATCCGTGCAGTGACGTGTTGAATCCGCGCTGCGAGCCGGTCCGCTGCGATGATGGCGACTCCGGCACGATCAATGACCTGTGTGTCGGCGACCTGATTTCCGGTTGCGTCTGCGAGGGCGTTTCGAACGATCCTTGCGGTCTGGCGTTGAATCCGTCCTGTAAGCCGGTTCTTTGTGACGACGGCCTGAAGTGGACGATTGACGACAAATGCGTATCTGCGGATGCCTGTGGATGCGCGGGGACGATCGTTCGCGAGCCCTGCCTGGACAAGTACAACCCGACCTGTGAGCAGGTTGCGTGCACCACGTCCGAGGGTTTTGATGGTGAATGCAGGCACAGCCTGACCACCGGATGCGATTGCGAGAAGGTGTCCGTCGGCGGGTGCGAAACCGTCTATGACTGCATGTGGCTGGAGTGGCTGGCCGACTGCTATGGGTACTGGACCTGCCAGAAGAATATGTGCTTCCCGGTGTGTGACAAGGAGTTCTGCGGCGACGGGAAGTGCGACATCGCCATTGGCGAGACGATCCAGACCTGTGCCCAGGACTGCGTCGCCTGTGACGGTCCGGACGATTGCGGCAAGTCCGGTTTCTGCCTGAAGGAAGTCGGCAACTGCAAGGGCACGGGCGGTTTCTGCCAGGTCAAGCCGGAAGACTGCCCGCGCCTGTGGGCCCCGGTCTGCGGCTGCGACGGCACCACGTTCGACAACAACTGCTTCGCGTACATGGCCGACATGCCGATCGCGTATGACGGCGAGTGCAAGCCGATCCTGTAGGTACGACGCGTATTAACGCCGTGTGGCCGCCCATCCGTATTCCTTTCAACTATTGACTTTTCGCTGATTTCCGGGAAAATCCCCTCTGCCTTACGGCAAGGCCAACGTAGCTCAGTCGGCAGAGCACTTGATTCGTAATCAGGGGGTCCGGGGTTCGATTCCCCGCGTTGGCTCTGTAATTCCAAGCACTTACACGATTCAAAAACCTCCAGAAAGCCACTGACCACAAAATTGACCACAACTTTTCCGAAGGGTTCTTTCTTCGCTTCAGGCGGGAATCCTTTCCTTCGCGGATGCCGGGAACTGAACGATATTCGGGCGGTTTTGTGCGGCGACCTTCCTGTCCAGCATATCCATGCAAGAAGAAAGGTGACTGTCTGCGATACCGGCGTAGTGCTTCAGGGTCGTCGAGATGTCCTGGTGTCCCAGAAGGGCTGAAACGTCCTGGATGGCGATACCGTTTGCAAGCCACCTGGCACCGGCAGAACGCCGCAGCCCGTGGAAGTCGATGTCGTAGACACCTGCCTTCCGGCAGGCCTTGTGCGTTTCGCGGGTCATGTTCGGCCAGGCAGTTCTTTCCTTGAAGAAGATGTAGTCTTCGCCACCCCAACGTTCCCTGGCGTTATTCAGGGTCGCCAGGCGACACCTGCGACTTCGACAGCGACTTGATGCCCATCGCCTCGGCCAGCTTCTCCATACGTCGCGTCGATACTCCGTTTACGTATGCCTCGGTCACCACTGCCACCAAGGCCTTCTCCGTCCTGCGACGCGGCTGCAGAAGCCACTCGGGGAAGTAACTCCCGTGACGCAGCTTCGGTACGTCAAGCTCCATACTGCCAAGGCGGGTGTCGTATGGCCGCTGCCGGTAGCCGTTTCTTTGATTCCGACGATCTTCGCTTCGCTCCCGGTAGCCGGCCCCACAAACGGCG
>JAKPTZ010000149.1 GCA_029555025.1 Deltaproteobacteria bacterium | reverse complement strand
TCGCCCGAGCCCGGGGATCGCTTTCCGGATATGGACGGATTTGCCGACGCGCTTCACGACGCGGTCGAGGCCATGTCAACGGCGATTTCCGCGGAGCAGTCAGATGGCCCGACTGTTCTTGAAGTGCGGGGTGCCAGAGGGGACGAATCGGTGCCGGCACCCGTCTCAACTGCAACGCCTGTCGGCGCGGCCGGTTCGGACGCTTCGATTGTCGATGCTCTGGATCTCAGTCCCATCGCGGCCGAACTCGTCGAAAAGAAAGAAGAACGCCCGCAGCTGCGTGCCCGACGGCGGGGGTTCACCCCAGCCGCTTTGCTGGTGCTTGCGGCGCTGGTGGCGCTCGCGGCCGGGGCGTTTGCAGTTGTCCGCGGGCTTAATGATTTGGGCGGCGTTCAATTCGGGGCGGCGGCCGATCCGTCGCCGACGGGCCAACTCGCGGAAAGCGGGCCCGCCGTTGGGGAACCCGAGCCCGGATTTTCCGGGCCGGCTGCTGCAGGGGCCGCGCATTCGTCCGAGTCTGCGGGAGCCAGGGCCGTTGCAACAGATGCGCCGGTTCCAGAACCTGATGTCGGGGATGACACACCACCGGCGTCAGCGTCCGCACCTGTCCCTTATGCGATTGAACACCGCAAACCGGCGCCCGCTGCCGGCCTGCCGGTCGAACGGCCCAACGGTGCGTCGGAGCTCATCCTGGCAAGCCGGATTGAATCGGGTGTTCGGCGCCAGGCTGGATTGAAAACCTCCAAGGCTTCCTCTGCGAAGCCGGGTGCCGGAAGTCCGACGCCAGAACGCCCCGGGACGTCTTCGGTGACCGATGACAAGGCACCCCCGGCTTCCCGGCCCGACTCCAGCGGAGTGTCGAAAGCCGCCGGAACGGCGTCCGTCACGGGCCCGGCCCTGTCAGGCACGGAAGGGCGCGGGCCTGGTTCGTACGTGGTCAACGTCAAGCCTTACGCTTACGTGTCGATAAACGGACGCGACTACGGTCGGACGCCGGTTGGTCCGATTCGGCTTGATCCGGGAACCTATAAGGTGGTTTTCACGCACGAGCACAGGCCGTCGTTTTCCAGGACGATTGTGGTTGAAGCCGGGCGGGAGACTTTCGAGACCTTTCCGTATCCGGGGAAGGATGAAGGAAATTAATCAAGCCTTGTTTCGGAGCATCCGGAATCGCTTCACGTGACACCAGACACCGGCGAAGAGCATCAACGCTGAAACGACGAAGAACATGATTCCGGCCGCGTGTTCCTGTGCGCCGTTGCCAAAAACCAGGAATCTGACGCCGATGATTGCGGTCACACCGCCACCACCAAGCCCATAGACGAAGCCGACCTTGAAAAGGTCGGATGGAGTGTGATCTGTATGAATGTTGTCAAGATCGATGGTTTCGGCTTCAGTGACACCCGATGTCGCGCGATCATCTGCCATCTGTCGGTCCCCCGCCTGAACGGAAAAATGTGACGCGCATCTTTTACCACAAAACCGTGTCGTTGTGGCAAGCGATTGACCGCCGCGTCCGGTTTTGCGATAACATGCGCCGGAAAGTTCGTTGGGGTTTTGTCGTGAACAGTTTTGAAGTCCGCACGGTTCGTCCGATCCAGACCATCGATATCACGGAGCGTGTCGCCGAAGTCTTGACGGGTTCTGGAATTGATCAGGGCGCGGTTCTTGTGTGGTGTCCGCATACGACGGCCGGTATCTTCTGTAACGAGGGTGCCGACCCCGACGTCGTCAGGGATGTCGAGAGTACCCTTGAAAGAATCTATCCGTTCTGCACGGAATACCTTCACGCCGAAGGCAACAGCCATGCCCACGTCAGGTCGATAATGATGGGGAATTCGCTGACGATTCCTGTAGTTGGCGGTAAGATGTCCCTTGGTACGTGGCAGCATGTGTTTTTTGCCGAGTTCGACGGGCCGCGCACGCGCCAGGTTTGGGTTCAGCCGCTGCGGGGCCTGTAGGGGCGAATGAAAATTCGTCATCCAGGAGGCTTCAATGTCCGATAATCCGTCATACAAGCTTGGCCAGTTCATCGACATCTACTGCCGCTATTGCAGGTTGAACCTGGATGCCGTGGTCGCGTCGATGAACCCCGACGGTACCCTGGCCAAGGTTCAGTGCCGCACGTGCATGCATTTCCAGGACTTCAAGCCGCCGGCCGACCTGCAGGAAAAGCACCGCAAGCTGGTCGAGAAGGCGATGAAAATCGCCGAGAAGCATACGCGCGGTCCCGCGGCGGCCGAGGCCAAGGCGAAAAAGGACGCCGCCGCGGCAAAGACTTCAGCCGCTGATTTAAGACCGGAGGCTGTAATGCGCCGCCTGTGGGACGAAGCCACGGCCAATGTCAGTCCAATGAAAATGAAGGTGTATGACAAGCACCGCAGCTATCACAAGGACGACGTCATCACCCACAAGGTCCACGGCCTTGGCGTCGTTGTCCGTGACGACGTGGAATATTCGATGACGGTCCTTTTCCGCGATCAGGTGGTCGAACTCGACTGCGATCAGCCCCGCGAAGATTGATCCCGAACCGATTCTTTCTGACCCTGCAACCACCGCCACGCCGTACGCCCATGCGACGGTTGCGTTGCCCGGCTATTCGTATGCCTTGTCAACGAAGCAGATGAATACAAAGGGTTCACTGCCGGTGTTGCGGTACTGGTGCATCTCATCGGGCAGCACCAGGGCGCTGTCGCCAGCCTCGACCGGCGTCTGTCCTTCTGTGGAAACCAGAACCCCGCTTCCGGATACAACGAAGTTGACGTGGTCAAACGGGTGCGAGTGAAATGGAGTGTGGCCACCCGGCTCCACGGTGAAGATTCTCATCGAATAGGCGGGCGTTCCATCGGCCCTGCCAACCGTGATCTGTTTTGACACCTTGCTTGCTCCGGCCATCATGACCGGAATGTGCTCCGCTGTTCCTTTCTTCCTGACAAGCATCTTTCAACAACTCCCCGGCCAGAGGCCCGTTAAAGATTTCCCATCACATTGCGGATTGCTCGAATGCGGTCGCGTATTTCAGCCGCGCGTTCAAATTCCAGTTTCGCGGATGCCTCGAGCATCTGCTTTTTTAATTGATTCAAGGTCTTACCGAGCAACTTCGGATCCATCACCAGATCCGAAAGCGCGTCTGGATCCTTTACGCCGGCAACCACGGCAGCATGTTCGGCCTCCTCGACGAAGAACAGGCGGCGGGCGACCGTTGTCGGCGTGATCCCGTGTTTTTCGTTGAATTCGATCTGGCGCTGGCGCCTGGCCGTCGTGATGTCCATGGCCGCCTGCATGGATCGCGTGACCGTGTCGGCGTACATGATGACAAGGGCATCGGTGTTGCGTGCTGCGCGGCCGAACGTCTGGATCAGGGATCGCTCGCTTCGCAGGAAACCTTCCTTGTCGGCGTCCAGGATCGCGACCAGGGCGACTTCAGGAAGGTCAAGACCTTCTCGAAGCAGGTTGATGCCAACCAGGACGTCGAAGACGCCGGCGCGCAGATCCTTGATGATCTGAATGCGTTCAAGCGTGTGCACGTCGCTGTGGAGATAATTGACCTTCAGTCCGGCCTCGGTGAAGTATTCGGTCAGATGCTCGGCCATTTTCTTGGTCAGCGTGGTTACCAGGACCCGCTGGCCGCGATCGACCACGGCCCGGATTTCGTCCAGCAGGTCATCGACCTGGTTCGTCGCGGGCCTTACATCGATTACAGGGTCGAGCAGCCCGGTTGGGCGGACGATCATCCGCGCGATCCGCCCGGACTCGGAATTTGGATCCGGGGAGCCGTCAGGGCCGACAGCACCGGATCTTTTCATTTCGAAGTCGCCCGGTGTTGCCGACACGTAAATCGTCCGTCCCCGGCGTTCATCG
>JAKPTZ010000143.1 GCA_029555025.1 Deltaproteobacteria bacterium | reverse complement strand
TGCGGTTACGGGAACTTCCAGGGAATCGAACTGTGCCTGATCCCCGACACCAACTGCTGTTACCAGGGAACCCCGGCGCCAGGCCTTTACGAGCCGTGTGGTGCGGGTAACGTCTGCGCCGGCACGCTTCAGTGCTCCACCTTCAGCGGCCAGTGTCCCCTGGGATTTCCCAACTGCTGTATCGATACGACGAAGGTCGGTACGCTTGGGCATGCCTGCGATCCGGTCGGTCAGTGCGGCGCCGGTCTTTCCTGCACCGACAGTTCCGCCTGCGACCCGCTGAAATACTGCTGCCTTCAGGAGTCCGGCGGTGAGGGAGCCCCCTGCGAAGCGCCCGATTACACCTGTGAGGAAGGTTTCGGCTGCGTTTCGGGCGGAACCGCGGGCATCAACTGCATGGGCAATCCGTATTGCTGCACGGCTGGCGCCGGCGACAATCTCGGCCTGTGTGTCATGGGGGCGATGGGTGCCTTCTCGTGCAACGACCCCGACAACTACTTCTGCGGACAGCCAGAGCCGCCCGCCCGCTGCAACAGCCAGCAAGTCGGCATGTGCTGCGTCCCGAAGAAGTAGCCTCCGACTGAATCAGGCACGATATCGATTCACATCGGGAACGCTGCTGGATCGGCAGCGCCGGTAAGCGTGTTCCTGACGCCGACGCGCTGTTCGGACATCACGCCGATCATCCAGGTCCAGAAATGCGGATCATCAACTGTCCGGGCGACAAAGGCGGACGGAAGGAAACGCTGCATCTCGTCCCGGAAGCCGCTTGCCATCTCTGGATTTGAAAGACTCGCGACCCGTTCATCGAACGCAGGCAGGAAAGCATCAACACCTGAACCGTGATCGTCCAGCTTCAACGTCAGCAGATCCATCCGTGGTTTGACAGACTGCTGCACCATCCAGCCGATGTCCCATATGTCGCGGTGCTTGATCCGCCCGCGACGAAGCGCGAACGCGATCAGCTTGTCCACGAATATCTCGCCCCTGCTCTCTGCCTGGAGCACGAGTCCCGGGGCGCCGGTCGCAATGCCATAAAGGTCGCGGATCATCTGTGGCTGAGGATCACGGCCCGGAACCGCGCATATATCCAGGTTGATTCGCTGGGCCGGAATGTCGCGACGCTCCGGCCGCGTTTGTATCCTGATTCGCCATGTGTCGGTGTCGCCGGTTTCCCTGGTTGGCTCGCTGACCGTTACGGCAAGCCCGTATTTCCGGGAAAGACCGTCCGTTATGGCCCGACCAAGGCCGACGACCGCCTGCCGGGTAAACCCGCGCCCTCCAGCGAAATCAAGGTCTTCACTGAGCCTGTTTGAACCGTGGCACAGACGCAGGCAGGTGCCGCCCATAAATACGAGCCCCTTCAGGAAGCCGGCGTCGCCCAGAATCCGAAGAATGTCCTGGTGAAGGATTTCCTTTTCAACTGCGACGCGAAGCTGGGCCAGTTCAGGCCGGCTGGCCAGCGCCTGATCCACCATGATGTCAAGCAGGCTCATTTACGACACTCCAGTCAATAAGGTCCAGATCGCGACGGGTCGCGCGCATGTCGCGGATTGCCAGCGTCACATCGGCGCGCAACATGCCGTATCGATCGTCATAGGTCAGGTGTTGGGCAAGCTGGTCCGGCTTCCGGCTGGTGTGAATGAACTCGATTGTCCCGCGGCGCCCGCACGAAATGGTTCCGCCCCGCCCCGAAGTCATGACCGATATCCAGCACTGCTGCACCTGGGAAATCACCCCTGCTTCCGAGAGAACAGTTTCGAGCGACAGGTAGTAGAAATCACGGGCGCGAAGCCTGGCCGCCGCCCTGAACAACAGCAGCCCATCCGGCCGCTCGGCCGGCAGGTACAGGTACAGGCCCCGGCAAAGCCGGACAAGCCCGATCTCCTGGGCCGATCGGCTCAGCAGCGCTCGCCATGACTGGTCGCTGATGTCCGGAACCAGCGCCCGCATGTCCGACGGCGTGAACAGGCATCTTTCCGGCGTGGCCAGCTTTGCCAGTCCCTGCTTCAATCTCCGAACGGGCTGCATGAAGCACTCAACAAAAAGTTACGTAAAGCGTAACTTAATGTTTAGTTAAAATCAAATATGGGTGCACGCCCCTGACTCCAGTGCGACTTTCAATTCATCTTTGGGGTCTGGCGGGTGACATTAACCATCGAAGGGATCACGGGCGGCAGTAATCCGCACCTGCTCGGTGGATGTGGTCATTCATTTCCACGCGGCGAACAGGCACAGGATCAGGGCGGCCTGGGCGTGCAGGCGGTTTTCGGCTTCGTCGAAGATTACGCTGCGCGGATGATCGCAGACGTCGTCGGTGACTTCCTCGCCGCGGTGCGCCGGCAGACAGTGCATGAATATGCAGTCGGACTTCGCCTTTTCGAACAGGGCCAGGTTGACCTGGTAATCGTGCAGGTCGATCAGGCGCTGTTCCTTTTCGTGCTCGACGCCCATCGAAACCCAGACGTCGCTGTAAATGACATCGGCGCCCTTGACGGCCTCGACCGGGTCCTCGATGACGTTAAATGTGGCGCCGGTCTTCCTTCCGACCTCACGGCACCACTCCACGACCTCGGGGGCCGGGTAGTAGCCCTTCGGGCAGGCGCAATCGACGGACACGCCAAGCAGCGCTCCGCATTCCATCAGGCTGTGGGTCACGTTGTTGTTGGAATCGCCGACATAGACGACCCGCAGGCCCTCGAACTTACCCTTGTGCTCCAGGATGGTCAGGAAGTCGGCCAGCGCCTGGCAGGGATGCGCGTAATCGGACAGGCCATTGATGACCGGGACGCCGGACTTTTCGGCAAGCGTCACGACGTCGCCGTGCTTGAAAACACGCGCCATGATGATATCGACCATGCGGCCCAGAACCTGGGCGGTGTCGGAAACGGTCTCGCCACGGCCGAGCTGGGTGTCCTTCGGCGACAGGAACAGCGCGTGACCACCCATGCGGGCCATCGCGCATTCAAACGAAACGCGGGTGCGGGTTGACGACTTTTCGAAAATCATCGCCATCGTCTTGTTGTGCAGGGCGTCGCCGTAACGCTCGGGATTTGCCTTCATGTCGGCGGCAAGGGCGAAAATTTCGTCCAGGTCTTCCCTGTCAAGATCCTTGATGGCTAAAAGATGGCGAACCTTCATGACTTCCTCCAGAAACCACAGTTTGAAACAAGCTGCGGGACACTGTCGACCGCCGCGCCTATGCCACGGCTGCGTGGCGCAGGATTTCTATCACATCGGGAGGTTCAAGACAATGGACAGGAGCCCATTTCAGGAAGCGCCGAATCCAATCAACAGCCGCAGGGCCACAAGCAGGATGACGAACGAAAGCCCGCGAAGAATCCAGGTTGGCTTGGCCTTTTCCGAAAGGCGGGCGCCCAGTTGGGCTCCCGGAATCACGCCAATCGTCAAGGCGACCAGCATCAAGGCCGCTTCGGGTTGAAAATAGCGCCCGTAAAACAGATGAACCGTGGCTCCCGTCAAAGCGGTAATCACAAGTATGAAATGTGACGTGGCGGTCGCCAGGTGAACCGGAAAATTCAGCAGTCTGGTCATCACGGGCACATGAATGATCCCGCCACCGATCCCAAGCAGGCTGGAAAGAATCCCGACGATACCGCTGCTGGCCACGCCGATCGATCGGCTATAGCTGAAGTCGTAAACGGCACCGGATCTGTCGGTCATTATCCTGCGGAACTGCCCCGACACCGGCTTCGCCCCGCTTACCGCCCTGCCCGGCTTCAACATCAGAAAGACGGCGACGGCCAGCATGAAAACCCCGAACATGACATTGAAGACCTGACGGGGAATCAAACCGGAAATGGCGGCTCCAAGGGCAGCTCCGGGGATTGTGGCAACGGCGAAAGTGACTCCCGACACGTAGTCGATTCGCCTTGTCCGCGCGTAACGGATGCTGCCGGAGGCGGAATTGAAGAAAATGACGCCCAGTGAGATGGCCGTGATTGTCTGTGGGGCAAGTTGAGGATCCCAGAACGCCAGGAATGGCACCACAAGGAAGCCGCCTCCCGCACCGACAAAAGTCCCAAGTCCACCCGCGATGAAACCAATCGGAATGAAAAGAAGGTATTGAAAAAGGTGTTCCATGCAAAACAATCCCGGCCCGGTTGCGACCCGTCGATGCCTGCGCCAGTCTAGTACAAGCGCACATGTTCGGCCAGTTACAAAAAATTGATTGACCGCGCGTGGCACAAACCGGGATACCATACGCAAGGCGAATTTCCCTTTCAGGGACGGATTTCGCAAAATCGTCCAGTTTGCCGGGTGTGAGGATGGCTTCGACAGACCGCTTCCCTGGTTTGCGTTTCGCGAAGACGCTTGCGGCCATCCTGTCCTTGATTCCGATTTCCTGCGCCAGCACGGGCGGCACCCATCCGGATGACACCGACGCCTTTGGGATAACCGATACGGTGGTCGCCGGCGATACGGGTGATTCCACGGAAACGACCGACGCCACATCCACGACCGAAACGGCTGACGCCGGGCTTGTGGTTGATGCCGGCTATCAGTTCGACACGCCCGACATGGGCGAAATCAGCGATGCGCCGGACACCGGCGACACGGTCGATACCCCCGACGCCGGCGACACGGCGGATGCTCCACCGCCCACACGCTCGTGCAACGGGATGCCCGAACTGTGCGACCGGCCTCTGGATCAGATTGCCTTCGTCACCACTCATAACGCGATGGCGAACCAGGACGACTCGTTCTTAGTCCCCAACCAGTATTCATCCGTCACGAGGCAGTTGCAGGCCGGGGTTCGCGCCTTCATGCTGGACACCTGGTACGACAACACCCAGGATCCGCCGCCGTCCGACGACGTCTATCTTTGTCACGGCGTCTGTGTTTTCGGGATGCGGCTTCTGTCCGGGACGCTTGCGGATATCAGGGCCTTCCTTCTGGACAATCCCGATGATTTCGTCGTTATTATTTTCGAAAGCTATGTTTCGGCCGCGCACACCCTTGCGTCATTTGATCAGGCCGGCGTCACTGAAATGCTCTTGAATCCCTTGCCGGGCCAGCCCCTTCCAACCCTCGCACAGGCAATCGATGGCGGAAAACGGATGCTGGTTCTTACCGACAGCGGCGGCGGCGGTTTTCCGGGATATCTTTCCGTCTGGGATTGGGCCTTCGAAACACACTGGTCAAATAAGGTTCCGGATGACCTTTCCTGTGCGACCAATCGCGGAAGCGACGAAAACCCGTTCTTCATCCTGAACCATTTCCTGACGGATCCGACCGCACTGCCGGAACTGGCCGCCCAGATTAACGAAAACCCGTTTTTCATGGATCGCGCGATGGCTTGCTGGCAGGAACGCGACCACATTCCAAACTTCGTTACCATCGACTTCTTCGAAATCGGCGACGTGCTTGACGTCGTTTCGCAACTTAACCTGGCCGTGGCGCCAATCCGGAGGTGACCTGTGAAAAAGATTCGAAACGCCCTTGTGAAAGCCCTTGATGAAATTGGAATCGCCCACCAGGACGGTCCGGAAGACAGCCTTGTTTTCTCGCTGAAGAACGTTGAAAAGGACGACAGCATACCGTTTTTCGTGTCCTTTCTTTCGGATGACGACGAATTCGTCACGATGGGCATCCATGTCTGGGAATGCAGCCAGTCCATGTTCACTTTTGGAATGGCGATCGCGGGCAACGTGAATGCCACATCAAAGGTTGCGAAGGTTTT
>JAKPTZ010000140.1 GCA_029555025.1 Deltaproteobacteria bacterium | reverse complement strand
ACCGCTGAAAGCATCTAAGTGGGAAGCCGACCTCAATACTAGGTATCCCGGGATTTATTCCCCTTAAGGCCCGTCGGAGACTACGACGTTGATAGGCTACAGGTGTAAGCGTGGTAACACGTTCAGCCGAGTGGTACTAATAGGCCGTGAGGCTTGACATCGTACTTTCACAGTTGATGTTGAAGCCAAGGTAATCGCAATGACAATTCCCTTTTATTCGAACGAACCGTCCCTTCGGGGGCGTTCAAAGGATTAAGGGGCCGGTGACCTTACCGGAGGGGCCACACCTGATTCCATCCCGAACTCAGAAGTTAAGCCCTCCAGGGCCGATGGTACTTCGTGGGCAGCTGCGTGGGAGAGTAGGTCGTTGCCGGCCCCTTTTTTTTTTCCTTTTCATTTCATCAAATCATCAAGTTGTATTTCTTGAACGGCGGTGTGGCGTGCTAACCTTGCCGACTGGCCGTCGCCTTTTGCGCCGCGCCGCATGCGGAGGGATTCATCCCGATGAAGTTCGTGTTCTTTGCCGTGCTTATCGTGGCGTGGCTTGCCGCGCACCGCTATGTTTTCGTGCGTCTGCGCGAGAGCCTTCGCCTGGCGCCCGCGATCCGCTTCACGATTGGTTCGCTTATGATCCTGATGGCGGTATCCTGGCCAGTCTCCAGGATGCTGTCCAGGATCGGCGAGAACCTGGCCGTCCATTTGTTCCAGGGGGCCGGTTCCTACTGGATGGGCTTCATGGCCGTCCTGGTCATGACGATCTTTGCGACGGACCTGTTGATTGCCCTGCCCGCCCGTATCGGGAATCGCAGGCTTGTCCTGTCGCAGGGCGCCCTGGTCGCAGCGCGGAAGGTGTCATTCCTGGTTGCGGTCGCCTCGGCAGTCGTTGTTTCGACGATCGCGATGGCGGTGGCCACCGGCCCGGTCGCGGTCAGGAAGGTTGACATAGCTTCCCCGGCCGTCCCGGCGGCGCTTGACGGACGTACCCTGCTCTTCCTGTCCGACATTCACCATGGCAGCCTGGTCGGCGTTGACGATCTGGACAGGATTGAGGCCGCGGTCAAGTCGGTTCAGTTTGACGTGATCCTGTTCGTGGGTGATCTGACGGACGAGGAAAACGGTGGTGACGGTTCGGCGTTCGAAAGGTTTGCCTCCTGGGGCCGGCTCGGAAGTTCCGGCAGGGCCTTTGCCGTTACCGGCAATCACGAGCGATATTCCGGCGGCGACGCCGTTGTCGGGCGTCTGCAGCAGGCCGGCATCCAGGTGCTTCGCCAACAGGCGGAATGCAACGACGCCGGGCTTTGTCTCGCGGGTGTCGATGACCCGGCGATGCTGCCAGATGGAGTTGGGTTCGATGCGGCAGTCGTCCGGGCGGTTTCGGGCGTTCCGGATGACGCCTTTCTCGTCCTGCTTTCGCACCAGCCGGTGATGGTCGATTTCGTGGCCGGAACCGGTGTCGATTTGATGGTTTCCGGCCACACGCATCATGGCCAGTTCCCTCCCGCGACCTTCTTTACCCCGCTTTTTTATCCTTACTGGGCAGGGCTTTACCGGATACGCGACATGTTCCTGTACGTTTCGTCCGGCGCCGGTTTCTGGGGCCCGCCCCTGAGGCTCGGGAGCCATCCTGAGGTCGTTGCGCTGAAACTGCGGCGAATTTGAAGGCGGGCCGGCGGAATGGCGTTACGGCGGGCGAATTTTCATTCGCCCGTACAGTGGCTGGATTTCATTCGCCCGTACAGTGGCTGGATGTACGCTGCGTTCCTTGTACGGGCGGATTACATCCGCCCGCTGCGGTTCAGCACGTTGCCATCAGGCCCCGGTTTTCGCGCCGATCAGCCGATCAGCCGATCAACGGATCGGCGTCACCCCGGCATCCCGGTTGAAGTCGAAGTACTCCGTCCAGATCCCTTCGCATCTGGAAAGCATCCTGCATCCGGCGCATTCGGGCGGGTGTGTCTTGCCTTGAACGCGATCCCGGCTCCAGTCCCTGGCGGCCTGGTCGAGCTGGCGAACCTCGGATTTGAACTGTGCGGCGAAGATCAGTTCCGACGCGTGGTTCATCCGGCTGCCCAGATGGCACAGTGGAACCGATTCGGTGACGTACGTGCATCCGCTTGCATCGAGAAATTCCATGGCAGCGGTCAGGGACGGCATGATTTCCATGAATGAAGGTATCGCAACGGCATGTTCAGTGGCGGCGTTTCCAAGGCCATGGGGAAAGGTGAAGTTGAATTCGCGCGCCCCGGCCGCGAACCCGATCCTGGCAAGGTCTTCAAGCCGGTCGGCGTTTATGCGCGACATCAGGATCTTCAGAGTGATCTTTTCACCGGCTGCCGCAAGCGCCCGGATTCCTTCCAGGGTCTGTTCAAACGAACCGGGCGCCCTGGTAACGGCGTCGTGAACGAAGGCATCCGGCCCGTGAAGCGCGATTACGAAACGGATTGAAAGCCCCTGAAGTCCTTCCCTGACTTCGGGGTACGCCAGCATCCGGCCGTTTGTCTGAAGTCCAACCGCAAGTCCAAGCGATGTGGCGGCCTTTACCAGTGCAGGCAGATCCTTTCGGATTGTGGGTTCACCCCCGGTCAGGGTCACGACATCGAAACCGCGCGCCCTTGCATCGGCAAGTTCCGCAACGACCTCGGCCGTGGTTCTGAAATCCCGGTCGCCGCGTTCAAGCACGGTCTTGCGCTGATCGGCAATCACGCAGTGGATGCAGTTGTTGTTGCACGCGTAGTGCAGTTTTATGTCAACGTGCCGTTTCATCGCGCCCCGCAAGCAGAATCAGCACTGCGCCCGTTCGTCCAGGCAGACTTCCCGCAGGAAGGCCGCCGCGTCTTCAGGTGGAGTCGGGTTGATGTAGAATCCGGTTCCCCATTCGAATCCGGCCGCGTTTGAAAGTTTCGGCAGGATTTCGATGTGCCAGTGCCAGTCCAGCGTAATCGTTGATCCCCAGCCGGATCGCTGGTTCTGCATGTGATAGGCCGGCGCGGTGTGTATCAGGAAATTGTACGCCGGATCCTCGAGGCTGGCCTTCATGCGGCGGAGAACGTTCCGCAGGTGTCCGGCGAGCTTCAGGAGATCCGCGTCCGTCAGCGCCGAAAAATCGTGGTTGTGCCGGCGGGGAGCAAGCATCATCTCAAACGGGAACCTGGACGCGTACGGACACCAGGTCACGAAGTCGTGATCGACCAGCACCAGGCGCCTGTGTTCCTGCATCTCCTGGGCGATGATATCGCAGAAGATGCAACGCTCCTTTACCTGGTAATGCTGACGCGCGCTTTCCAGTTCCAGCGCGACCGTGCGGGGCGTTATCGGGGTCGCGATAAGCTGCGAGTGCGGATGCGCCAGAGAGGCGCCGGCTCTTGCGCCGTGGTTACGGAAGATCAGGATGTACTTCAGGCGGATGTCGCGGGAAAGATCAATCAGTCGTTCCCGGTAGATCCGAAGGACGGCCGCGATCTCCTCGACGCCGAGATCCGGCAGGTCCTTGTTGTGATCGGGTGATTCAACGATGACTTCATGCGCGCCGATGCCGTTCATCCTGTCGTACTGTCCGACGGCGGCCCGTTCGAGTTCGCCCTCGACGCGCAGAGCCGGGAATTTGTTCGGGATGCAGCGCGCCTTCCATGTTCCGTCCGGATAATTGATCCGGCAGAGCTCAGGTGGCGTCGCGTCTTCGTTTCCAGCGCAGAATGGACAGTCGTGCCCGTTGTCCATCGGCTGGGAGAAGACGAAATCCTGTGGCCTGCGGGCCCTTTCCGTCGCGATGATGACCCAGCGCTTCTGAACCGGGTCGTGTCTGAGTTCCGGCATTAGTGATCCCTCGCCAGGCGGGTCGACTTCCAGTCAGACGAACCAGCCCTGCAGTTCAAATGTGCGGGAGTCCCACCCGAATTCGATCGACGAGTCCCACGGAAAGCGTTCCTGGTCAACGCCGCCGGACTCGATTTCAACAAAGAATGATACAGCCTTTGCGCCCTCGCGATCGCGCTCAAAAAGCAGTGACTGTGGAATCCGGACTTCCAGGACGTCGAGAGAGGCTGCGGCCACCTTTTCGGCGTCAATCCCGTTCCCATCGCCGTCGAACGCTGAAATCGAGAAGTTTCCGTTTTCGTTCAGCATCAGGGAAACGGTCAGCTTGCGCGGCGATTCGAACACGACGCGCACCGTCGATCCCGGCTGGATGAATCCGTTGGCCCCGGCGAACTTCTCTGCCGCCAGGAAGATGGACTCCCGGTCGAATCCGAACCTGACGGCCCCGATCAGCGGTTGCAGTCTGTGGATTGGCCCGTGGCTGAAGCTGCAGATCCCGGATCCCAGCCACTTGTAGTAACTGTCGCGCCTGCCGGTAATCCTGGGTGAAATCATCGCCGAAGGCATCGTAACGGGCAGCCCGGTCGATTCTTCCGATACGGGCCTGTCAAGGCAAGCCGGCGCCTGCAGGCCAGCGTCCTCATAAACCGCGCGCAGGTTGCGCCGAAACAGGAAGTCGAATTCACGTTCGTGGATGGAAGAATGTCCTTGTCCGAACCACCAGAACCAGTCGGATGCCTCGGCCCGCAACAGGTGGGCCTCAACGCTTTCGCGATTCCGTGCCTTCATATCGGATGCCGCGACGGCTTGCCTGGCGGTTGCCAGCATGTCCCATGCCCGGTTTTTTGTCGGCTCCCCAATCCATGTATCGAAGTTACCGTCGATCCACGAGCCGGTGGCAAGCCGGTGAAGGGGCCGGCCCGGCCCGAACCTGTCGATGTACTCGCCGAAGGTAATCGGGTTGATGAAGTCCGAATCGACGATTGCGCCGTAAAGCCTGTCCAGGAACGGGTACCCTCCGTCCTGGTAGTACTCCCAGGCGTTTTCGCCATCCAGTGCAATTACAACGAGTTCGTCTTCCGACCGGGCCGTCGCCGCCCTGGCTTTCATTTCGTCGAGAAAGTCCTGGACAGCCTTTTCGGCAGGCCGCCGGCTGTAAACGAAGCCAATCTGGTCGGAAAGAAAATGGTCGCGGAAGAAGATGGAGACCCCGTTGTATGTCCATGGCCGGCGCGGGCTGACCGGAACGTCGGCGGATGAGCGCGCCAGTATTGCTTCGTCGGTCGCGATCCACCTGATTCCGGCAGATCCGATGATCGAGACCGCCTGGGGCGATACCGAGCCTTCGGCAGGCCACATGCCGGCCGGTCTGAACCCGAAGTACGACTCAAAACGCGCAAGTCCGGTTTCCACCTGGCGACGGGCTTCTTCCGGCGAGTCGAATTGCGACGGCGGCAGGACGACATCCGCCCTGGCTTCGGCGGCCGCTGCCGTTGAACACAGCAGAGGCAGGATGGGATGTGTTCCAGGCGTGGTTGAAAGTTCAACGATACCGGATTTTGACAGATCCCCGTAAAGACCCTTTGTTGCCTTGATAAGTTTCCTGGCTTCGTCAATCAGCAGATCCCGATCGGCCGGACTGAAGCCCTGGCCCTTTTCAACCAGCGCACGTACGGTCGATGTTGCCGACAGCGTCGGTCCGCACCATGAAAGAAGATAAAGAACCGTCAGGTCAGTGATTTCGTTGGGTTTGAGTCGCGGAACGCGGTTTTCCGAAGCGACGGCGGCCCGGTAAAGGTTGCGAAGTCTCACGAAGGCCGGCAGCCCGGCAGCCATCAGATCGGTACCGCCGAAACATGTCCTGTAAAGGTATTCCAGTTCGGCCTCGGCCAGTTCGGACGGGTTTCTGGACATCACCTGCAGGGTTCGCTCGACGGTTGTTCCATCTGCGTATCCCTCAAGTTGATCCAGCAGGCTGGCGGTGAAGTTGACGTTGATGCGCATGGCCGGGTGCCGCAGGACGGTGGCCCCCATGTCATGGTAATCCTTCATGCCGTGCAGGAATGCCCACGGCAGAAGGTTCTGGCGCGAAAACGGCTCGAGGTACGGCGGCTGATGCATGTGCCAGAGTATGGCCAGGTTGATTTTTTTCATCGTTGCCGTCCGCTCTCCGTGTTTCCTGCCGGCGTGATGTTGACAACGCCGGGGTCACGAATAATAAGTTTGTAACGTACTTTGAATCAAGGTGTCGGCAATGGACAGCCACGAAGAAGGCAGGACGTGCACGTCGTTAAGAAATATCGTTGATGCCCTTTGCGAGGTCGAGGGCAACCGCTGGGCCAGGGCGGACTGGTCGGATCCGCGCCGCCTCCCCTCGCGCGACGACCTGATCCGTTTTGTCGATATGATCAGGGCGGTTCTTTTCCCCGGGTATTTCGGAAGTGCCGACATGTCCCGGGATTCCATGAGGTTCCATGTCGGGGCGGCTCTGGACGAGGCGATGCAGATTCTGCACGAGCAGCTTACCAGGGGACAGTGCTTCCTGATGTGCAGGGCGGCGGACGCCTGCGGCAGCACCGGAACCGGGGATTGCTCGGAATGTCGCGAGAAGTCGGTGGCGATTGCCCGCGATTTCATGGAAAGGCTGCCCGAGATCCGGCGTCGTCTGAACACCGACGTCCAGGCTGCCTTTGAAGGCGACCCGGCGCTTCACTCCCCGGACGAGGCGATTTTCTGCTATCCCGGACTGCAGGCAGTGATTTCCCAGCGTATTGCCCATGAGCTTTTTATTCTGGGCGCGCCGCTGATTCCCAGAATCATCACGGAGCACGCCCATTCCATGACCGGAATCGATATCCACCCCGGCGCGTCGATCGGCGACGGGTTCTTCATCGACCATGGAACCGGGGTCGTCATCGGCGAAACATGCGTAATCGGCAACAATGTCCGGATTTACCAGGGCGTCACCCTTGGCGCCAAGAGCTTCCCGCTTGATGAAAACGGCAATCCAATCAAGGGAATTCCGCGTCACCCGATTGTCGAGGACGACGTGGTGATTTATTCCGGGGCCACCATCCTCGGGCGCATCACGATTGGCAAGGGCTCGGTCATCGGCGGCAACGTATGGGTGACCTCGGACGTGTCCCCGGGAAGCGTCATTTCACAGAAACGTTAAGGTCAGGCCTGTTTGGTGATAAAATGCGCCGGTCTGAAAGGGCTCGGCCATGTCCCGGTTCTTCAATCCTGCCTTTGTGAAGGCATTAATCGCCAGAAGGTGGTTTCGGGTATCCTGCGCCGTCGTTTCGGTTGCAGGCGCCCTGTGGGTGGCCTTTTCCCTGGTCATTTTTCCGGTGCTGATGGATTCCGTGCTCCAGACCCTGAACCGGCGCCTGAATTCGGTTTCGGGCGACAGTTCGCTGTCAGTTGGCGGGATCGAACCTTTCCGCGGTCAGGAAATCATCCTGAACGACCTGAACTTCGTCGTATCTGGAAGGAGTGTCCTGCAGATTCCGGTAGTCCGGCTGGGGTTTTCAGCTATCGATGTCATTGGCGGGCAGCGTGTCCCCGAATACGTGATCGTCGAACGGATGGCGGTGATCCTGGATACGGACTTCGACGAATGGGGTGGATTGAAACCGTTGAAGGCCAGGCTTGATGACATTCGATCCCGGCCTTCGGATGTCACGGCTGCAGATGGCGGCCCGTCGCGTTTGAAGCTTCCTTCGCTGACCATTCACGATTCGTCCGTCGGGCTGATTCATCGCGATACCGGTGAGACGATTGTCAGCCTTTCCGGGATCGGCCTGAAGGTTGCCCCGCATGATTACGGTGCTGGCGCTGGCGGACTCGTCGGGTTCAGCCTGGATGGCCGGATGACGTTGACCGGCCTTGAAACCGTTCAGGGCGGAAACGAGGCAGACCTTGAAGTGTCCGGCCTGGTGCAGGGGGATGGTGGTTTTTCCCTGAAGATGTCCTCGGGAATCCCGTTTTACGCGCCCAGGAATCGCCGCCTGCCTGCCGTGATGTCGCTCGGTTCGCTCGAGGTCAGGATGGACGTTGCAGCCGGCAGGCTGTCGGCTTCGCTTGGGGATCTTTCCGTGGGTGGCCTGGGGCAGTTCGTCGATAAGGCCAGTCATGGCAGGCTTCAGCTTGAGGGCGAACTCGGGATGGACTCGGCCGGAATCGAGTTGAAATTGGCCGACATCCGACATTTGTCGACCGTTTCGGTTTCGGATCTTGTGAACCTTTCCCTTTCGGGGGCCAGGTTTTCCGCCCGCTTCCAGGATGGCAAGACCATCAATGCGCGCGACATCGGACTTACGATGACCCCCGTCTCGACGGAGGCCGCCAGTGAGCCTGCGGGCGAAGCCGGCGCCCCGTTCTGGGTCGTTGATTTTTCCGGGCTTGCCGGAACTCGGGAAGATGACTTCTCAGCCGTTTCGCTGACCGGCCGTTTTTCACGCGAGCTTGCGTTCATCGATGGTCACCTGAAGGTTGATGGAAGCCTTCCGATCGTCGTCCTGTCCATATTCCACAACCGGCTGCTGCCATGGGGCGCGCCTTCGCTGGGACTGGACGTTGATGTGATAAACGACGGCCAGTTCTGGAAGATGAAGGGTCATGCCAGGGCATCGAACCTGTCGTATTTTGTTCCCCGGTTGTGCCTTGTGCCGATTACCGGGGTTTCGTTCGAAACCGATTTCGATTTGCTGGCGTCGGTTTCCGAGAAGGTGATCAACGTTTCGGTTGATGCGTTCAAGATCGGATCGATGGAACTTTCCGCATCGCTTGAGTACGAGTTCATGCACGCGCAGCCAAGCGTCAAGACGACGCTGACCATTCCGCGGCAGGACTGCCAGGCCGTGTTCGAAGCCATCCCGCCCGCGATGGTTCCACGTCTGATCGGCGCGAAGGCGTCGGGACAGATGTCCTTCGGTATCAAGTTCGAAGCGATGCCGGGAAGACAGTCGGTCTTCAAGGTCGATGCCGATCTTGACGATTGCAGGGTTCAGACCCTGGGCAAGGCCGTCAACCTGCGAAGGCTGATGTCCGATTCGTACGTTCACAAGGTTGTCGAGCAGGATCGTGACGGCCGAACGGTGGTGATTTACACCGGCCCGGGGAGCAGCAGCTTCGTCCCGCTGGACAAGATTCCGGTTCATGTCCAGCAGGCCGCGCTTGCCACCGAGGACATGAGGTTCTTCAAGCACCGCGGGTTCGCCCCCGGACTGATCAAAAGGGCGATACTGCTGAACATGGACAAGGGCTGGTACGTCTATGGCGGAAGCACCATCACGCAGCAACTGGTGAAGAATCTTTTCCTTTCAAGGGAAAAGACCATGGCCCGCAAGCTGGAGGAAGCGATCATCGTCTGGGCGCTTGAGCGTGAAATCCCGAAGGAACGCACCCTTGAACTGTACCTGAACTGCATCGAATTCGGCCTGAACATATACGGGATCCGTCGGGCAGCCGAGGTCTATTTCAACAAGACGCCGATGGAACTGACGCCGCTGGAAGCGGCTTTCATTATGGCGACGAAGCCGAATCCAAAGTCCGCGTTCAATGTTTATGAAAAGAGACAGATGGGCAAGTGGTGGGTCGAGCGGCTTGAAGGCATCCTGAAGAGGCTGTGGGGCGAGATGAGCCAGATTTCCGAGCGTGAATACGTCGATGCCTATCCATGGATTCCGGTGTTCTGGTACGAGTCCGATGGGATTTACGCGCAGCCGGCGATCGTCGGGGTTCCGGACGTGCCGTCCATGGATGCGCTCGGCCTTGCGCCGATTGTCAATCCACCGATTCCGCAGCCGGTTCCGGTGCCGGCGGCAGGCGATCTGGACGGAGCCGATCAGGATGATGGCGGCGATGACTGGCGTGACGATGGACTTGAAGGCGGCGAAAACGACTGGGAGCGCCGCCAGCGGGAAGATCGCGAATGGCGCATGCGGGAACGCAATGACCGCACCGAAGACGAGTAGAGGCTGACATGGCAAGGTATCTTGGAATCGACGTCGGTTCCGTTAGTCTCAACGTCGTGGTTATGGACGAGTCCCGCCAGGTGCTGGTGCGTCGGTACGTCAGAACCATGGGGCGTCCGATCCAGGCGGCGGTCGATGCACTGTCAGCGCTTCTTGAGCAGGCGGGGGATATCCATTTCCAGGGCGCGGCCGTGACCGGTTCGGGCAAGGATCTGGTTTCCGGTTCGATCGGCGCGGTCGTAATCAACGAGATTGTGGCCCATGCGACGGGCGCCTGGACGATAAGGCCGGACGTCGCGAGCATCATCGAAATCGGCGGCCAGGATTCCAAGTTCATCCAGGTCGGCAGGGACGCCGGCGGATCCCATTATCTTAAGGATCACGCATTTAACGAGTTGTGCGCCGCCGGCACCGGCGCGTTTCTAGATCAGCAGGCTGCCCGGCTTGGGCTTGACCTGGACACGTTTTCGACCCAGGCCGCCGCGGCCGCCCGGCCGGCAAGGCTTTCCGGGCGTTGCTCGGTGTTTGCCAAGTCCGACATGATCCATCTTCAGCAGAAGGCCACGCCTGTCGGCGAGATCGCCGCCGGCCTGTGTTTCGCGCTGGCCAGGAACTACCTTGCGACCTTGTGCAGGGGGCGGCATCCCCAGCCGCCGATACTCTTCCAGGGTGGGGTCGCCTCGAATGCCGGCGTGGTCAGGGCGTTCCGGGAAATCCTGGCCCTTGACGATCAGGCGCTGGTCGTGCCGCCCGACCACGACGTCATGGGTGCTTTCGGCGCCGCGGTTCATTCGAGGTCAAGGCCGTTTGAGGGCGGCCCGATCGGGCTTGCATCGATGGTCGAACGTCTTCGCGCGATTCCGGCCCCCGGTCCCGAGCCATCCGGCCTGGAACCACTGCGGCGCCCTGAATCGACGTTTCTCGAGTGCGAGGGCGAACCTGGCGAAGGCCCCTTTTTCCTGGGCCTGGACATCGGTTCCGTCAGCACCAAGGGCGTTGTCGTCGATTCCGCCGCAAGGTGTGTCGCGCGGTCATATCTTCCCACGTCCGGTCGTCCAGTCGAGGCGGTCAGGGCCGTGCTGGGCGAGTTGAGGGACGCGTGCGGCAAGGCATGCAGGATGCAGGCCGTCTGCTGTACCGGTTCCGGGCGGTATCTTGCGTCGGCTCTTGTCGGCGGCGGGGCCGTCATGGACGAGATTTCGGCCCAGACGGCGGGCGCTGCGCACTTCTTTGAAGACGTCGATACCATCATCGAGATTGGCGGCCAGGATTCGAAATACATCAAGGTTTCAAATGGCCGGGTCGAGCGGTTCCAGATGAACCGTGCCTGCGCGGCCGGAACCGGCGCCTTCCTCCAGGAACAGTCGGGGCGTCTTGGCATCGACATCCGTCGTGATTTTGCCGAAATGGCCTTCCGGTCGGACAACCCGGTCAAGCTTGGCACAAGGTGCACCGTCTTCATGGATTCGGACCTTGTGCATCACGTCCAGCGTGGCACCCCGACTGCCGACATCTGCGCCGGACTGGCATACTCGATCGCCTCCAACTATCTCGAGAAGGTCGTCGGATCGCGCCCGATTGGAAGCGTCGTGCTTTTCCAGGGCGGGGTCGCCCGTAACCAGGCGGTTCACGCGGTCTTTTCCAATCTGCTGAAACGAAAGGTCGTGGTCCATCCGATGCCGGAAGTTTCGGGCGCATTCGGTGCGGCACTTGCGGCCATGCGGGAACCGGGCGCAAGGCTGGATTTCGACCTTGCGGTTCCCCCGGGCGAGGCGGTCACCGACACTTTCGAATGCCGTTCGTGCGCGAACATCTGCGAGATACGCAGGGTGACGCTGGCGGACGGGCGTCGGGCCTTCTTTGGAAGCATCTGCGGGCGCTTCGACCGCCGGGAGGAGACGCCTTCCGAACCGGTGGATGCGTTTGCCGAAAGGGAACGGCTTCTCTTTTTCCATGCGTCGATTGAATCCGGCGCCGATTCTCCGGCGCCGCTGGGTACCATTGGAATACCTTTTGCCCTGAGCATGACCGATTACCTTCCGTTCTGGAACACGTTCCTGCGGCGCATCGGGTTCCGGACGGTGCTTTCCGGGCCAAGCAGCCGCGACATCGTCGAATGGGGACTGGCCCATGTACCCGGTGAATTCTGTTATCCGGTCAAGGTGCTTTTCGGCCACGTGCATTCGCTGATGGCCCGCGGCATCGAAAGGCTGTTCATCCCGCACCTGAGGATGTTCACGCCGCCCGGCGAGAGCGTTTCGCGATACGCCTGTGCATACACCCAGGCCGCACCGTACGTTGTCATGCAGAACACGGATGCGGACGTGCTGGCGCTGGAGTACCCGGTGCAGGACGAGACCGTCTGGTGGATAAAGGATGTCGCAAGGAAGCTTGGCCTTGACGTCGGCCTGGTGCGCGAGGCGTGGCGGCAGGCCGACCAGGCCCAGTCGGCGTTCGTCCAGGCTTGCCGGAACGCGGGGCGCCAGATCATCGACAGGCTTAAGGTTGAAGGTGGTCGTGGCTGCGTCGTTCTGGGACGCCCCTACAACACGACCGATCGGCATGTGAACCTGAATCTTGCCAGGCGGCTTTCCGCGCTGGACATCGAGCCGATACCGTTCGACTTCATGCCGCTTGGCGATTCGCCGCTTCCACCGCTCTGGGGCCGCGTGCGCTGGGGATACGGGCGCAAGCTGCTGCAGGCGGCAAGGCTGTTGAAGGACCATCCGAATCTTGGTGCGGTCATTCTGACCAATTTCGGGTGCGGGCCGGATTCGTTCGTTGACCAGTATCTGGAAACCGAACTTTCCGGCGTCCCGCACATCGCGCTGGAGCTTGACGACCATCAGGCCGAGGCCGGGCTGGTCACCAGGCTGGAAGCCTTTTCCCGCACGTTCAGGATCAGGCGGTCCGACGCCGCCCCGCCGGAGTTGTCGATGGGCGTTCCCGGCGAGCCCCGGCGTCCGTTGCGGGAATACACATACTACATTCCGTCTTTCGTCGATCATTCGCACGCCTTTGCGGGGGCATTGCGCGCGGCCGGGTGCCGGGTTGTGCTGCTGCCGCCGACCGATGACGAAAGCTGGGAACTCGGTCTGCAGCACGCATACGGCCGTGAATGCCATCCCTTCATATCGTTTGCCGGCGACCTGCTGAAGGCGGCCAGGCGCCCCGATTTCGTGGCGGCCGAGGCGTGCTATTTCGGGCCGTCGTATTTTGGGCCGTGCCTGCTTCCGCAGTATCTGGTCGCGCTGCACCTGATTCTGCAGAAAGCCGGTCTTGGCGACGTGACCGTCATGAACATCGCCGATCCGCCCACGATGAAGGATCTTGGAAGGGGCTATCCGATAAGGCTGGCGCTTGGGATTTACGCCATTGACAGGCTCTTCAAGTGGAAGACCGAGATTGAGCCTTTCGAGGCGAATCCCGGCGAGGTGGCCGCCGTTCACCAGGCGAACATGGAAGCCATCCAGGAGGGGCTCGCGGCCGGGCATTTTTTCAAGGCCCTGCGCGAGTCGGTCGCGCGTTTCAAGGCCGTCGAGCTTCGGCCCGGTTCAAGGCAGCGTCCTGTGGTGGGCATAGTCGGCGACGTCTACACCCGGGTCAACGAGCATTCAAACGATCACCTGTACCGCCGCCTTAACGACCTCGGGTTCGAGGTCTGGACGTCGTGTTCGCTGATCGATGCGTCGCTTCTGGGCGGCGAGCAGCTTCACCAGGAACTGCTACGCAAGGGCAAAAAGGTCTCCGCTGTGGCGGCCATGGCGGCAACCCCCGCGGCGAAGGCCGCTCTGGCGATGGTTGACCGGCATTTCCCGGACGGCATCAGGACTCCGCAGGAGCGCCATTTCAAGGAAGTCCACCAGGCGTCGTCGAAGTATGTCAGTTACTGGATCGACAAGGCCCTGTCGATGAACATCAACAGGATCCAGGAATTCCACCAGGCCGGGGTCGACGGCGTGATCAATGCCATGTGCCACAACTGCATGCTTGGCAACGTGACCGCTTCCCTGTCCGCCTCCATCAGGCGCGATACCGATTCGATGCCGATCTGCAACCTGGTATTCGAAGGCTTGAAATCGACCCACAGCACGAACCGGCTCGAGGCCTTCGCGCACCAGGTCATGGCCGGCCGCGAGGCCCGCAATCCGCGCAGCGGCGCCGGAATCAAGGACGATTGAAAGGGATGGACGACGTTTTTGACGTGGTTGTGGCCGGCGGCGGTCATGCCGGTGTCGAGGCCGTTCTGGCCGCGGCGCGTGTCGGGGTGCGTGCCTGCCTGGTGACCCAGCAGGTCGATGCCCTGGGCAGGCTTTCCTGCAACCCGTCGATTGGTGGAATCGGCAAGAGCCACCTGGTCAGGGAAATCGATGCTCTTGGCGGGTTGATGGGCATTGCGGCGGACGCGACCGCAATCCAGTACAGGACGCTGAACACCCAGAAGGGCCCGGCGGTTCAGGCCACCCGCGTCCAGTGCGACAGGCGGCTGTACAACAGCTTTGTTCGGGATTTTGTTCTTTCGAGTCCCGGCGTTACCGTGGTTCAGGGCGATGCCGTCGATGTGATTGTCAGGGAAGGCGCGGCAGTCGGGTTGCGTCTTTCAGACGGACGCGAAATCCACGGAAGCGCGGTGGTGCTGTCGTGCGGAACTTTCCTTGACGGACTGCTTCACTTCGGCCAGGAAAAGGTTGCGGGCGGCCGGGTCGGCGAGGCCGCGTCGTACGGGCTGTCGGACAGCCTGCGCGGTCTGGGGCTGTCGGTCGGCCGCCTGAAGACCGGCACGCCCCCCCGGCTGCTTCGGGATTCCCTGGACTTTTCGAAGATGGAAGTCCAGGAATCCGAGGACTCCGCCATATTTCTGTCGGCAAGGACGGTCGAGTCGCCCCTTCCGAAGATTCCGTGCCACATAACCTGGACAACGTCGGCCGCGCATGACGCGATTCGCGGTAACCTGCACAGGGCGCCTTTGTTTTCGGGGCAGATCAGGGGCCGAGGTCCTCGTTACTGCCCATCGATTGAAGACAAGATTGTCAGGTTCGCGCATCACGATCGCCATCAGGTCTTTGTCGAGCCGGAAGGCCTGGATTCGCCGGAAGTCTATCCGGCCGGCCTGGCCACGTCACTGCCGCTGGATGTCCAGAAAGAGTTCGTCCGCCGGATTCCCGGTTTTGAAAATGCGGTCATCAGCCAGTCTGGATACGCGGTCGAGTACGATTTTGTCGATCCTCGCGAGTGTCGGGCCACGTTGCAGGTTCGCTCGGTGCCGGGGCTGTTCCTGGCCGGCCAGGTGCTGGGAACGACCGGATACGAGGAGGCCGGGGCGCTTGGTCTGCTGGCCGGCGCGAACGCGGCCCTTT
>JAKPTZ010000134.1 GCA_029555025.1 Deltaproteobacteria bacterium | reverse complement strand
ACTTGCCGCCGCACAGGATTTCGGCTTCCGGGGACGCCTTTGCGTATTCGATGTAACCCTTGTGATCCGCGAACGCGCCCTTGTCGATGACGGCGTTCATGAAATTGCGGAAGTCCATCGGACTGCCCATCTTGATCTGGCCGACCATGTCAACCACCAGATCACGAACCTTCGGCCACAACGAACGCGGGATGTACGCACGCGACGCCGCGCTGCACTTCTGGCCCTGGTATTCGAACGCGCCGCGAACCATGGCGACAGCCAGGGCTTCCTCGTTGGCGGACGGATGGGCAAAGATGAAGTCCTTGCCGCCGGTCTCGCCGACGATGCGCGGATAGGTCTTTGCATGGTTCAGGTTGGCCGCGATCTGGGCCCACATGTTATTGAACACGCCGGTGGAACCGGTGAAATGAACGCCGGTCAGCGACGACGACGACATGACCGGGTTGCCGACCTGGCCGCCCGAACCGGGAATGAAGTTGATGACGCCGTCCGGGAACCCGGCGGCCTTCAAAAGCTTCATGATGTTGTACGCGGTGAAGACGGCCGAGGATGCCGGCTTCCACAGGACGGTGTTGCCCATCAACGCCGGAGCGGTCGGGAGGTTACCGGCGATCGACGCGAAATTGAACGGGGTTACCGCGAAAACGAAGCCCTCGAGGGCCCTGTATTCCACGTAGTTCCAGACCCCTGGCGAGCTTCCGGGCTGCTGACCATAGATGAACTGCATGTAGTAAGGATTGAACCTGTAGAAATCGATCAATTCGCACGCCGCGTCGATTTCGGCCTGATAGGCGTTCTTCGACTGGTTCAACATGCAGGCGGCGTTCAGCGTGTCACGCCACGGTCCGGCCAGGAGTTCGGCAGCCTTCAGCATGCAGGCGGCGCGATCTTCCCAGGGGGTCTCGGACCAGTCCTTCCATGCCTCGTCGGCCGCCTTGATCGCCATATCGACTTCGGCCTGGCCGGCCATGTGATACGTCGCGAGCACGTGCCGATGGTCATGTGGACAGACAGCCTTTGCAGTCTTTCCCGTCCTGACTTCCTTGCCGCCGATGATCAGGGGAATTTCAATCTCCTGGGACAGCATCTCGTTCAGCTTGGCCTTCAGCGACGCCTTCTGCGCGGAACCTGGCGCGTAATCGCGCACCGGTTCATTCTTCGGCATGGGAACATTCACGATTCCGTTTGGCATACAAACCTCGATCAAAGAGTATCGTCACAAGTTCGCG
>JAKPTZ010000127.1 GCA_029555025.1 Deltaproteobacteria bacterium | reverse complement strand
GCCCGCGCGGCCGCCGGCCCGAAGCATCTTGATGAAGTGTTGAAGGAACAGGAACGCCGTTTCGCCGGTGTGGATCTGGAAGTTCTGCTGGACCTCGGCGCGTTCCTTGCCGCCGAACGGGGGATTGGCCAGGATGACGTCATGGCGGTCGCGTTCCTGGATGTCGGCCAGGTTTTCGGCCAGCGTGTTCGTGTGCAGGATGTTCGGGGCCTCGATGCCGTGCAGGATAAGGTTCATGATGGCGATGACGTACGCCAGCGACTTCTTTTCCTTGCCGTAAAAGGTTCGTTCCTGCAGGGTCTTCAGTTCATCGACGGTCAGGTCGGGGCGCGCGCGCATGTGGGCAAGCGCCTCGCACAGGAAGCCGGCACTGCCGACCGCGCCGTCGTAAACCGTTTCGCCGATCTGGGGATTGACCACGCGGACCATGGCGCGGATAAGGGGGCGGGGCGTGTAGTATTCGCCGCCGTTGCGCCCGGCGTTGCCCATGCGCTGGATCTTTTCTTCGTATATCTGGGAAAGCTCGTGCTTGTCGGTCTGGCGGCCGAACTGCAGTTCGTCCATCTGGTCGATGATGTCGCGCAGGATGTACCCGCTCTGGATGCGGTTTTTGATTTCGCCGAATATTTCGCCGATCTTGTATTCGATGGTGTTCGGGCCGGCGGCACGCTGTTTGAATCCATGCAGGTACGGGAACAGCTTCAGGTTTACGAAGTCGCGCAGGTCGTCACCGACCAGGGCCCGGTTGTGGTCAATCTTGCCGTCGGCGCCACGGGGCGCGGCCCAATGGTCCCAGCGGTACTGCTGGTCCAGGATGGGCGCATACGGGCGGTTGGCCAGGATCGCCACGCTTTCGCGGTCGCGTTCAAGGCTTTCCAGGTACTTCAGGAACAACAGCCAGCTGGTCTGTTCGGTGTAATCCAGTTCGGTCGTGCATCCGGCTTCCTTCCGCAGAAGGTCGTCAATGTTTCTGAAAACTTGTTCGAACAAGGCTGGAACCCCAATTCAGGTGCGGGCCAAGAATAGACTAGAACGGTGGGATGGGGCAATGTGGATTGATGCGGACGCGGGCAAATTTGATGGCGGGTGACTGGCCGAAAATGTCCCCTGGCATCCACGACTGAAGCAAAGCGCGTGCAGCGTGGGGGCCGAGCGGGTACCCGTAGCCGGGAAGCTCTCGCAGGCGCGCGACACCATGCGGGGCGTAATGACCGTCGCGCGCCGAGAGGCAGCGGCGCGACACGGGGCTGGCCCCGTGCGCGACCGCGATTCCCGGGACGGGT
>JAKPTZ010000103.1 GCA_029555025.1 Deltaproteobacteria bacterium | reverse complement strand
GTTCATCAGCAGGATTGCGAACGATACGCCCTCGGGGTAGCCGCCGAACAACCGGATGAGGCCGGTCAGGAACCCGCAACCGACGGCGAAGATCACCCTGCCCCTGAAAGTGATGGGAGATGTGACCATGTCGGTCGCCATGAAGAAGGCGCCCAGCATCAGGCCGCCGGTCAGGATGTGGGTCAATGGATCCGCGAACACATACGGGCTGTAAAGCCACGCCGCGCCGGTCACCGCGAATGTCGTCCCGATGAAGAACACCGGGATTTCCCACGTGATGATCTTTTTCGCGAGAAGGATCACGCCGCCGAGGATCAGGGCAATCGCGGAGATCTCTCCGACCGAGCCGCCCACGTTACCCATCAGCAGATCGGTTGGATTGAAGGCCTGGACCTTCCAGGCCGCATTCTCGCTGAGCAGCCCCAGTGGAGTCGCGCCGGTCACGGACTCAAGCTGATCCGGTGTCACAAGACCACGGACGCCGGGGGTGAGCCAGCGCGTCATGTGAACCGGCCACGCAATCAGAAGGAATACGCGGGCGGTCAGTGCCGGGTTGAAGATGTTGGCGCCGAGACCGCCGAACAGGTGCTTCGCGACAAACATCGCGATCAGGCCGCCAGCGACGACCATCCACCACGGAGAGGTCGGCGGGAGATTCATGCCCAGCAGCATTCCGGTCACAAGGGCGGACATGTCCTTCAGCGAGCCCTTTGTGCCAAGAAGCTTCATGCTCAGGAACTCGAAAGCAAGGCACGAAACGATGGCAAGAACCATCACGCGCGCGGCCTCGAGACCGAAGTAGTAAAGTGAAACGGCAATTCCGGGAACGAGGGCGATCGCAACCCACATCATTATCGACGCAGTCGTGTCCTTCGACCTGAGATGAGGCGAAGGGCTGACGATCAGACGTTCCGGAGCCTCCGGGGCTTTTCCGGTATCAAGCTTTTCGTCTGCGCTCATTGATCTTTCCCTTTGCGATGCGGAAGAGTTGCACCAGCCAGCGGTTCGACGGGCAGGCAAAGCTGCACGAACCGCACTCCATACATTCCATGACGTGAAGAGCCTCGGCGCCATCAAGGTCGCCGGCCTCTATCTTCCTGGCGATCTCTACCGGCTGAAGCCTCAGGGCGCATGCGGAAACACAGCGACCGCAGCGCACGCACGCCGCCGCCTCGTAGTCGACCGGATTGCCGGCTTCGAGGAATACGAAGCCGGAGGTCCCCTTGACCACGGGCACGTCGAGATCCGCCATGGCGATACCCATCATCGGACCGCCCTGGATAACCCGGGACAGGTCCGATTTGAGACCGCCGGCGAACTCAATGACGTCCTTGAGCATCGTGCCGACCTTGACCCGATAGTTCCCCGGGTTGGCGACCTGTGTGCCAGAAAGCGTGATCACGCGGGTCGTGAAAGGCTTCCCTTCCATCACGGCCTCGGCCACGCGCGCCGCGGTGCCCACGTTCTGGACCACGCAGCCCACGTCGAGCGGAAGTCCTGGGGGAGGCGGAACCTCGCGACCGGTCAATGCCTTGATGAGCTGCTTCTCGCCGCCCTGTGGATATTTCACGCGACAGGCCTGAACCGTAACGCCGTCGACGCCGGCAAAAGCCCGCGTAAGGACGTCGATCGCATCGGGCTTGTTATCCTCGATACCGATGATGGCACTGCCGACACCCAGCACGCGCATCAGGATCTTGACGCCGTGCACCACCTTTTCGGTTTCTTCGAGCATCACACGGTGGTCACAGGTCAGGAAAGGCTCACACTCGGCGCCGTTGATGATCAGCATGTCAACCGGTTTGGCCGGAGGCGGGGAAAGCTTCACATGCGTCGGAAACGCGGCGCCCCCCATTCCTACCAGACCGGCATCGCGGATCAACGCCTTCAGTTCGTCCGGACTGGCATTCATGTAGTCGAGGGTCGCGCCCGGAAGCCGGTGGGGCGCGCCTTCCGACACCACACCATCACCGTCGGGAATCTGTTCCTTCGCCTCGATCACGACAGCATCACAGATGAAGCCACCTGGATGCCGATGCCGCGCCACGGCCGTCACCTCGCCGGAAATCGGGGCATGGACAGGCGCGGACACGAACCCAGCCGGTTCGCCGACCACCTGACCCTCGACCACGCGGTCACCAACATTGACGACTGCGCGTGCCGGAGCCCCGAGGTGCTGACGGAGCAAAACGACCACCCTTGAAGGGGGCGGCATGTCCACAATCCCTTTCGAGCACGCCAGTTCCTTGTACTCGTGGGGATGAACACCGCCCTTGAAGGTTTTCCTAACCGCCATGAGAACCCCCGGAATGATTCGCCCGGCCACAGGGCAACCGGGCCAACAGGATAATAGACCACAGCGGAAGGACGCGCCTCCCGCGCGTCGGTAATATATTCCCGGCTGGCAAAAAGGCCATCCCCCAAATGCTCGAAATTGAACATTTTTTGTCAACAAACAGGTGCGTTGAAAGACAGTTGGATTGTGAAAATCGTAACAGCGCCTATGCGGCGATCATGGTCTGGTTGTCTTCACGGTGGACATGGCGGTGGCGATCAGTCCGGCGACATCGGCGACATTGCTCGGCATGATTACGGTGTTCGTCGACTTCGCGAGATTTCCGAACTGCGTGATGTACTGTTCGGCCAGACGCATGTTCATAGCCTGCATGCCGTTTCCGGTCAGTGAGGCGGCAACGGACGAAATACCCTCGGCGGTCGCCTTCGCGATCATCTCGATCCTGGCGGACTCCGCCTCGGCGACAAGCCTTACCTGGGCGGCGCTTCCCTCGGCCTCGTTTATCTTCTTCTGCTTCTCGCCTTCCGACTGGTTGATCATCGCCTGACGCACGCCTTCCGAAGTGGCGATGTTCGCGCGCTTCTCGCGTTCGGCGGTCATCTGCGCTTCCATCGCGGCCTTGACCGACAACGGCGGGGTGATGTCCTTGATTTCGTACCGCAGCACCTTCACGCCCCAGGACATGGCCGCCTGGTCGATCGCGTCGATCACCTCGGCGTTGATCTTCTCGCGTTCCTCGAAGGTCTTGTCCAGGTCGATCTTGCCGATTGCGGACCTGAGTGTCGTCTGGGCGAGCTGCGACGCGGCGCGAAGGTAGTTGTCGATACCGTAGGCCGCCTTGTGGGCGTCCTGAACCTCAAGATAGATGAGACCGTCGACCTCGACGCTGACGTTATCCTTGGTAATACAAATCTGAGCGGGGATGTCGACGACAGCCTCCTTCAGGCTGAACCGGTATGCCACCCTGTCCACGAAAGGAATAATGATGTGAAAGCCGGCCTCAAGGGTGCTGTGATAACGACCCAGCCTCTCGACTATGCACGCGGTCTTCTGGGGAACGATTCGCGCCCCCTTGATCAGCAGGATCACCACGAAAACTGCCACGCCACCAATCGCCCATTCCATTGTCCGTTACCCCCTTGTCCCGCCGCCGCTGACGTTATCGGCGGAAATCTGCCTTATTACCAGACATGACCTGTTCATGTCATCGACTCCAACTATCTCGGCCTCGGCGCCCGCGTCCACGCCTTCGTCGGTCCTGGCATCCCACCACGTTCCGCGATACCTGACGCGACCTCGGCCTCCGGCGGGGATGGCATTGTCCACGGTGATCCTGGTGCCCTTCTCGATGCTGGACTCACCGACTCCCGACCTGGATTCCCTGCGCCCGGTGAACATCTTCATCGCGAACCTGCGCAACGCCAGAAGGGAGCCGACCGATACCAGGACGAACACCAGGGCCTGCATGGCGATGGCGCCGGGGGCAATAGCAGCGACAACCGCCGCTCCCATGCAACCGGCCCCGAAGAAGATGATGATGAAGCCGGGGACCACCATTTCAAGCACCCCGAGCCCGAGGCCCGCGATGAACCAGATAAGCCAGACCGACATAGCTACCTCCCAGGCAAACCGGTAAACAGCACCCCGCGGTGACCTTGGACACACGCCGGGACGGGGCGGTCATAAACCGTGCTGTATACAATGATCAGAACTTGGCCTTGTGATCTTCGGTGACGCCGCGAAGTCCGTCAATCTCTATCCGCTCGCCATCGCCGGCGGTCACGAAACCATGGAAGGTGCCGTATGGCTGATGGTAATCCGAAAGCAGAATCTTCGCGTCGATCAGGCCGTCGCGCTTGCCCTCCGGACGGAACTCCAGGTCCACGGTGCCATCCGTCGTTCTAAGATGCCAGGGCTTCAGGTGATCGGAGGGATCGTACTCGAAACGGGCCGGTCCGAGACTGGTGAGTTTGCCATCCACCCACAGGCAGTTCTCGTTCCAGGTCTCATCATCGCTGATCAGGTTGTGACACAGGTTGATGCCGACAAGGCGTCCCTTACCGTCCAGACCGGCGAAGGTCGCCCATTCCCAGAAAATCTTGTACGGATAGTAGGTTTTCTGCACGTCGAGCATCGCGAAATCCCTGTCGGCCTCGAGCTGATAGACGCGGTTCCCGACCGCGACCACGCCCGTGACGGGACAGACACACTTATGCGTGTAGAAGGGACGCCCTTCGGCAGCGGGAAGAACCACCACAAGAGGGGTGTTCTTCTGCCAGTCGAACTGAAGAAGGAAATCTGCCCGCACGGCCGGCAGATCACCCTTCGCGGCGATCTCGATGTGATAGGCGTGCTGATTCCGATCAAGATTGTCGTGGATATCGACCTTAAAGCCCCCGGACCGGAACGCGGTCCGTCCATCGAAAAGCTGCTGGCTGGTATTGATGGCCCCGCCACCCGCCTGCGCGGCGTGCTCGATGAACCGTCCCGTCTTGCGATCCGCCGCCCAGAACCAGGCGTTCGAGATGTACTTGGCATCCACGACAGCCGTGCCGATGGTCACCTCGGCACCGACGATGGCGACGTGCGACCACTCCTTCAGGCGGAGCGTGCGAAGCGGCCTCACCACCGGCACGCCGAAGACATCGATGCGCGCGTCCAGCAGGTTGACATCGCGAAACGGCGTATTGTAGCGGCCATACTGAGCCTTGCCGTCGACTACCATCTTCTCGGGTGTATCAAATACCTTCATCATGCCTGAACCCTCCGGGGAATCACGTCGGCAGTTTGACCGTTTGACGCAGACGCGTCAAGCGTCAACGGACCAGGGCCTTGTGATATCCCCCCTTCCGAAGCGGTGCTCACATGATTACGCTTCAATGTGGGCGGCGTTCTGATACGCCTCTTTCAATTAAACATTGATTCGACTGGAGTATTTCCAATGAAAAAGATAATTGCCCTGCCAGGCAGCCTCAGGAAGGGTTCCTTCAACCTCGCTCTGTTGCGGGCGGCCAGGGAACTTGCCCCGGAGGGTGTCGAGATCGAGATTGCGTCCATGGAAGGCATCCCCCTCTACAACGGCGACGACGAGGATCAAAGCGGTGTTCCGGCCGCGGTTTCCGCACTGAAGGAACGGATAGTGGCGGCCGATGGTCTTATCATCGCGACGCCCGAATACAACCATTCGATTCCGGGAGTGCTGAAAAACGCCATTGACTGGCTGACGCGGCCCTCGGGCGAGGCCACAAGGGTCTTCGGCGACAAGCCGGTGGCCATCGTCGGCGCCAGTTCCGGTCCGATTGGCACCCGTCTGGCCCAGGCGGCCTGGCTTCCCGTGCTTCGTTCGCTTGGCACGCGTCCGTGGTTCGGTTCACAGATGTTCGTCGGACCTGCCGACCAGGTCTTCGACGCCACTGGAAGACTGATTGACGAGAGACTGGCAGCCAGACTGGCGAAGTTCCTCTCCGGGTTTTCCGGATTCATCGACGGCGGGCGCTGAGTCCTCCGGGACGCACGGCGACAGACTGCGTCTTTTGCGTGCCTTGTACCCCTGACCGCCCTTCGTGCCTGGAACGTGGGCAGGCTTTCCACCCAGACGGCGTCCGGAGATGGTTGACAGGACGCCGTGAAGCATCCGCAGTTCAGCATCGGTTGGCTTCGTGCGTGTCACCCAGGCGCGGATCACCGACATCATGTGTCCACGCATGTCCTGATTGGGGAAAAAACCTATCAGGCCCAGTTCCTGCTCGATATGGTCAAAAAACGCATCAAGCTGTTCCTTCCGGGCAGGCATCCGGCCCTCGGTCGGATCGATCGCCTCGCCGGGGTCCGTCATGCCGGCCTGAAGCCATTCGTACGAGACCAGCAGGACCGCCTGGGCAAGGTTCAGCGAAGTCAGGCCGGGGTTGAGCGGGATGGTAACCACGTAGTTCGACATCGCAACGTCCTCGTTCTGAAGACCGGTGCGCTCGGCTCCGAACATAACCGCGACCGTCGCTCCAGATGAGGCCAGAGCCCTGATCTCGACCGCCGCGCGCCGCGCCGTCATCTCGGGTATCACCATGTCGCGGGGACGCGCCGTGGTCGCGAAAACATGCGTGCAGTCGCCGATCGCCGCGGCGGTAGTCTCGAACACGCGTGCGCTTTCCAGCAGGCCCTTGGCGCTCACCGCCATTGCCCTGGCCGAGCCGTCATTCCACTCGGCACATGGCCGCACAAGCCTCAGGTCGGTCAAGCCACAGTTCATCATGGCGCGACAGACCGCCCCGATATTCTGGGGATTCGAGGGCTCCACCAGCACTACGGCCGGCGCTCCCGCAAGGATTCCATCTCCCGGGCTGGTAATAGGCACGGCTGACTCCGGAAAAATCCGCGCAGATGATACTACAGGACCACCCGAACCCACATCCTCATCATCCCTGCCAACCACGATGGCGGTCGTTGTTAAATATTTCACCGTTGATTCAACGCCATGCGTCATTCATACTGGCAGGCAGTCACCTTTGATGGTAAATATGCTGTCATCAGGACGGTCGGGGCTCGACCGGACGTAACCCAAGAACGGAGAAATGCGAATGGCCGACAAGATTTACTGGGTTCCCTTCAAGGAAATGGAAGCATTCATGAAGGACGTGTTCATGGGTCTGGGCGTCCCGGAAGAAGACGCCGCCATCTGCACCGACGTCCTGATCACCTCTGACAAGCGAGGCATCGACTCGCACGGCATCGGCCGCCTGAAGCCGATCTACTACGACCGCATCAAGGAAGGCATTCAGTTCGCGAACACCAACTTCGAGGTGGTGAGCGACCGCGAGGGTACCGCGCTGATCGACGGCCACGACGGAATGGGCCATGTGATCGCTTACAGATCAATGAAGATGGCGATCGAAAAGGCAAAGAAATACGGTCTCGGAATGGTCGCGGTCCGAAACTCGACGCACTACGGCATCGCCGGATACTACCCCCTGATGGCCATCAAGGCCGGCATGGCCGGCTTCACCGGCACCAACGCGCGTCCTTCGATCGCCCCGACATTCGGCGTCGAAAACATGCTTGGCACGAATCCGTTGACCTTCGGATTCCCGACCGATGAGGAGTTCCCGTTCGTGATCGACTGCGCGACATCCGTTACGCAGCGCGGCAAGATCGAGGTGTACGACCGAATCGGCAAGACGATGCCGGAAGGCTGGGTTATCGGCGACGATGGCAAGACCCGTACGGATCCGACCCAGACTCTGAAGGATCTGGTCGCCGGCACCGCGGCGCTGACCCCCGTGGGCGGCCTGGGCGAGGACGGCGGCGGATACAAGGGTTACGGCTGGGCTACGGTGGTCGAGATCATGTCCGCGGCCTTCCAGGACGGCTCGTACTTGAAGCAGCTTCTCGGCGTGGAAAACGGAAAGAAGGTCCCCTACCACCTGGGCCACTTCTTCATCGCAATCGACATCGAACACTTCGTCAACCTGGACATCTTCAAGAAGATCGCCGGCAACATCTGCCGTGAACTGCGGAATTCAAGGAAGGCTCCTGGTCAGGAGCGCATCTGGACGGCCGGCGAGAAGGAACACGACGCCTGGCTGTACCGCAAGGATCGCGGCGTTCCGGTCAACGCGCCCCTGATGAAGAACTTCAACGACATGCGCCGCGAGCTCGGCCTGACCCAGTACAAGTTCCCCTGGGATGCCGAATAACCGAACGGTCCTTCGTACATTACTGCCCGTTGTGATTACCATTCACGCATTATAAAATCCGCTGACCAGAAACGGAGTCCCGCCCGTGAAAGCCAAGTCCTCTGTAACTGTCACAAGGCTTGCACTGTTTTGCGCCGCATTCCTTTTTGCCGCCATCCCGGTCATGTCCGGCTGCGGCGATGACGGTCCGGTCGATCAGGATGTCTCGATCAACGAGGATGCCGCTGGCGACGACGTCATCGAAGACTCCAGTCAAGACACCGCCGATGACACGACCGTGGACAGAGTCGAAGACACCAGCGATGACGCCAGCGAGGACAACGTCGAAGACCTGCCCGGAGACTCCAGCGGATCGGAACTGCCCCCGGATGCAGTGGAGTGCCTCCCGGAACCTGCCGGACCCGTGATCAGGGTTAACGTCTACAACGACACGAATGCCAGTTCAAAAACCGACCTGGCGCAGAGCCGCACGGACGTCGACACGCCGGTCGCCGGAGTGCCGGTCGTGATGCTGGCGCCGAACGAAGACGCCGGTGTGACCTGTGAAGAGGGATATCACTACTTCGCTCCCGAATCGGACACCACGTTCACGGACGGCGTCAGGGTCGTTCGAATCGATGCCCCGCCATGCCGGGTCACCTCGCACAATGTCGCCAGAAGAACGCCGATCGCGCTGGCCGACGGCCGCTGGAAGATGCTGGTGATGGGCGACAGCATCCCCAGGATGGGCTCGACCGAGGGCAATTATTTCTTTGACTATGTCGCTGAATACCTTCAGGATTTTGGCGATATT
Organism: Deltaproteobacteria bacterium; assembly: GCA_029555025.1. Taxonomy (GTDB): domain Bacteria; phylum Myxococcota_A; class UBA9042; order DTJE01; family DTJE01; genus JAGOFO01. Next base: position 1,589 of record JAKPTZ010000103.1, on the reverse strand, counting down.
GAGATCGAAAACGTGGCCTTCGCAGGCACCGAATCGGCACACTGGCTTCCGGATCTGGCGAACTTCCAGACGAAAGTGCTGCCAAAGCTCAGCGAAACGGATGTCGTGTTCATCTCGCTCGGCGGAAACGACATCATGCATTCAATGTCCGATGCCCCGCAGGGAGCGACACTGCTGGATCTGCTGAATATCGTCGAAGAGGCCATCACGACGGTTGAGACAAACCTGACAGCCATTTTCGATGCCATTCGCGAACAGAACCCGGATGTCGACATCGTCTGGTTGATCTACCCGAACTACGCCGAATCCGACCTCTGGATGCAGAGCACCGGCTCGTACGCCGAGATGGTGGCGAACTTCTTCGAGGAGAAACTGATTGGCATCATGTCCTGGGCGTCCGGCATCGACGGCCTGCTGCTGGTGGATCTGTTTTCCAGGCTCAGCAAGGATGAACTGGACGCCTCCCTTGCGGACGAGCTTCATTACAACGCGGGCGGTCACAGAATACTGGCCGACGAACTGTTCAAGATCCTGGGCGGCGTTTTGATCTCGGGCGGCGAACCGACCATCGGCGGCGAGAGGTTCATCGGCATCAACTGTGACAAGTGACTCGACCGGCCCGACCCGGCCACGGGAATCATCAATGGGCGAGCGACGTTTCCGAATCGCGGGCCTTCTGGGCCGCAACTGGCTTTTCATCACCGGTGTGACGCTGGCCGCGCTTCTTCTGAGCGAAGTCATGCTCCGACTTCTCTTCGCGCCGACTTCGCCACTTGTGCCGCTCATGTTCGTACACGGTGACAAGAACTGCGTCAGACCTCGTCCCGACTCGGCCATAACCTGGTACGCGGCAGGCATTGCCGGAAGACCGACCACACATTCGATCAACAGCCTGGGTATCAGATCGGATCTGCCCGATCAACGGCCCGCATTTTCGATCGCGGTGCTGGGGGGCTCGAACGTCTATGGCGTGGGAATCGAATCCGACCAGACGATAGCCAGCCGAATGCAGAAGCTGGCAGATCATGAATTCGCACCGGCGCGGGTAAAGGTCTTGAATCTCGGTTTCTGCGGTTTCAATCTCGAGGAGCAACTCAGGGAACTGGAAAGGCTGGCACCTGTCTTCAAACCGGACATGGTCGTGACGGTGCTTGACGCCACGTCATTCGATCCGGTTCTTTGCGCGCGTCGGGCCATGCCCGTCAGGAACTTTCTGGTGGACCACGTCGCTATCGCGGCGCTCGTTGAAGACAAGGTCCTTCCCAGGGCAATGCTTCCCGGCTGGGCTATCAACCGCCAGGTCGACTCGCATGAATTGACCAGGACGGCCAGACTGATTCGGAATGTGGCCGGACTGCCTCCGGTTTTCGTCAAGATCGATGTCCCCGACCGCATTTCGACTCCGGATGGCAGTTCGGTATCATTCGACAGCCCACTTCAACAAGAAGGCGCTTTGGTAATAGATCCGGCCAGTTCGAACCATTGCCCGGAAGCAGGACTTTCGCTGACTCGAAATGGGGGTTTCCTGACAGTGGACAGCGCCGCGTCGCTGGCGGAAAGGATCTGGTGTGAAATCACGCCGATGGTTT
>JAKPTZ010000157.1 GCA_029555025.1 Deltaproteobacteria bacterium | reverse complement strand
TCCTGCATGGCACCACTGCTTGATCTGGTTGTGCATCCCGGCCGCACCGAGTTGCATGCCGTGCATGATTTTGTCCACCTTGTCCACGACCAGCCCCACCACCTTGGTCTTCCCGGGGTGGATTGCGGAGTCGAGGACGCCCGCAGCATCACCATCGCCAAGGCCGCGCTGGTAGGCGACATCCAGCCGGGACAGGCCATGGCCTTCCCAGAATTGTTTCCAGAGTTTCTCTTCGCTGTTGGTCGAGTTGATGGATGACGGGAAATAGAGTGGCGGCTTGCCCGAGAAGATCGATTGCCGCGATACCGAGGTCAGCGTCGGAATCCAGGCGAAGGTTGCGGATTCGCGCATGACCAGATTGGCGTCCCGCTTTTGCAGAAGCTGGCGAATGGTTACCCACTGGTCCAGGGCCAGGCCGTCAACCACGATCAGCGCGGCACGGCTGCTACCGGAGTCCTCAATATCCCGAGCCAGGCGGCGCGGCACGTGGTGGAGCATGGCCGGATTGGTCGGCGGAAGGTTGATCAGGCTGGAGTAGTGATCGGCCAACCAACCGGCAAAGGTCGTGTTTAATGCATCGCTGATTTCCCTGAGCCGGGTCTGATGCTCGGTGCTGTTGCCGCAATGAACCAGCGCAGAGAGTTCGGCCCATTTCAATGCGAAGGCTGTCCAGTCCGAGTAGCGCGCTTCCGCAGTGGGCAGATCCTTCTCGACAAGGTCAAACAGGCGGGAAATCCGCAGCTCGTCATCGTCCGCGCCGGAGGTGGCGATGCCGCTTCGTACCCACGACCCGGCGTCCACTTCAATGTCCTTGGCCTCAACCGGGCTGAGTTTCCCTTCCAGGAACAAGTTGTCGATGTAGACCTTGATGTCCTGATGGTCGAACGGCAGACGGTCAGGGCCGGGATACTTGAGGCCGTATTCCGGCGAATCCTCCCGTACCTGATGAGAGCTGCCGAGCCTGGAAAGAAATAGCGGCCAGCGTTCCTGCAAAAAGGCGAAGAACGCCTCATCGTCCGGAACGATTTCAGAGAGCGGCCAAGCCTTGAAT
>JAKPTZ010000091.1 GCA_029555025.1 Deltaproteobacteria bacterium | reverse complement strand
CGGGGCTGGTAACGCTGGGGCAGGGGACGGGCGTTGCCGGTGCGGCCGGATGAACGGCGCTCGGGCGCGTTCGGGTCCTGGTCGCGCAGCAGGGCCTGGTGGGTTCCGGGGTGAAGGTTCGGTGTCCTTGTTTCGGTGGTTACGCGCACCCCGCCAAACTTTTCGCCCATCATCCGCGTTCCCTGTTGCTGGTCGGCACCCTCGCGCGGACCTTGCCCGGCCGCCGCCACCTGCGGGCGCTCGGACGGCCGCATCCGGCGGCCGTCGCCCCCTTCGACACGTTCCGCGAAACGCGGCGCCTGCCTTTCCGCCTGGCTCCTGTTGCCCTCGCCGGCGGCAGGGATGCGCTTGCCGATCATCCTTTCGATCTGGGTCAGCAGCGACTTTTCATCCGAAGAGCAGAACGCCACCGCGATTCCCTCGTGTCCGGCACGTGCGGTGCGACCGATCCGGTGCACGTACGCTTCCGGCTCCATCGGCAGATCCAGGTTGAACACGTGCGACACTTCGTCGATATCCAGACCGCGTGATGCGATATCAGTCGCCACAAGAACCCGGCTGCGGCCTTCCTTGAAGGCGTCAAGCGCTGCCTGGCGGTTGTTCTGCGACTTGTTGCCATGAATTGCCGCCGCCATGATGCCCGCCTGGGTCAGCTTGCGGACAACCTTGTCGGCGCCGTGCTTCGTGCGCGTGAACACCAGCGCCCGCTCGACATCGGAATTTTCAAGCAGCCGCAGCAGCAGGTTAATCTTTTCCGCCTTTTCCACGAAGTGGATGGACTGCTGGATGCGATCGACCGTCGAAGCGGGCGGGGCCACGCTTACCGTTGCCGGGTCGCGCAGCATGCCGGCCGCCAGGTTGCGGATTTCGGGCTGCAGCGTCGCCGAAAACAGCAGCGTCTGGCGCATTTTCGGCAACTGGGCCACCACCTTTCGGATATCGTTGATGAATCCCATGTCCAGCATGCGGTCGGCCTCGTCCAGGACGAACACCTCGACGTATCGCAGGTTGATGAAGTTCTGGCCGATCAGGTCCAGCAGCCGTCCCGGCGTGGCAACCAGGATATCGACACCCTGCTGTAGTGCCTTGACCTGCGGGTTCTGGCTGACCCCCCCGAAGATGTAGGTCGAGCGCATGCCGGTATATCTTCCGTATGCGCAGAAGCTTTCGTGAATTTGAAGTGCCAGTTCCCGTGTCGGGGCCAGAACCAGGCAACGGATCTGGCGCACGCCGCCCTGTCTGGTTGCCAGCGGCGGTCGATTCTGGGAAAGATTCTGAAGAATTGGCAGCGCGAATGCCGCCGTCTTGCCGGTGCCAGTCTGGGCGCAGCCCAGCAGGTCCCCGCCCGTCAGGACCAGTGGAATGGCCTGTTCCTGGATCGGGGTCGGAACGTCATAGCCCTGGTCGTGAACTGCCTTCAGAAGGGTGGGGTGTAGATTGAGGTCGTCGAAAGTCATGGATACCTTTACATTTCCTGATGTCGTTCAGGTGTGACGGCAAACGGGGCCTGGATCGAGCAAAATCGGGGCTTCCAATCGATCGGAAACCCGGAGGCGTAAATCAAGTGTTACGCGAACTCGCCGAGGAATCGCCTGCGGTTGTCAGGACTGTAAGTCAAAAAATCAAGAATGTCAAGGGCTTGGATGTCGGGTGCGGTCCCGCGCCCCTCTTAAGGCGATGAAATTGCAGACTATTGTTGTCGCAGCGGGACTGCATCCGGCCATGTAAGGAACGTCTGCCGTGAAGCCGAAGACGCTTCCGGGAAATTCACAAAAGTGGGTTAACCGGTGACGGACAGGTCGTGAAGTCCGCCGAGCACAGAAGCGGGTTGATCCGAAGCCCGGTCAGGTCGCCCGCGTCGGGATTTTCCACGCTTTTCAGCGTCATGCTGTCGCCGTCAGTACCCATCGTGATTGCGAACCGTTCCGACACCTTCGTCCCGGCCTGGCAAGGGCTGACGAATGCAAGGCGCACGACCAGGAAGCCGGACTCGGTCACTTCAGGTTCCCATGTGCCCACGATGCCCGGCAGCGACTGGCCCGCTTCGGCAGCGCATCCCCCGGTCAGGATGTCGTCCGCGAATGTGCTTTCCGGAACATAACCGGCCCGCCGCAAGGTTCCGTCCGGTTCAAACCTGAAGTAGCTGAAGTGGTCCAGGCCGCCGTACCACCCGATCAGCCAGGTGCCAAAAATGGCCGACGGGTGCTTTGTCATCGAGTAGCAGATGCCCGGGGGCAGGCATTCCCCGCTGTCGCAGTCGTCGTCGAACCGGCATTCGGCGCAGCGCCCATAGACGCAGCGTCTGAACAGGTGGTGTGATATCGGCATGCAGTCATCGTCGATCTCGCACTGGTTGAAGAATTCGGTGTCACAGACGCAAGTCGGGCAGTTGGTGTCTGACAGCATCATTTCCAGGCAGCCTGCGGCCGCGCAGTCCGGGACTTCGGGGCATTCGGCCGGTGTTTTCCCGACGCAGCGCCCGGCCCGGCAGACATCGCCCTGCGGGCACTGGCTGTCCTGCCAGCAATACACGCAATTGCCCATGACGCACTTGTCGCCGCCGCCTTCCTCGGCGTACAGCGCGCAGAAGCCGTCCTGGGCGCAAGGCACCCCAAGACATTCGGCCGTGGAAGGGCAGGCGACCGCCCCGTTGCCCGGCTCGCCCCAGATGAACGGGCACTCGACCAGCCTGGAAAGGTGCGGCGGGCATTCAGGCTCGGGAACCGGTTCGCATGTGACGCCAATCGTGTAAGTTCCCGTGGCGCCGGCATATCCATCGACGACGATGTACTGCTGATGGCCAATCCCGGATTCGAACTGGATCTGCTCGTCGTCCTGGATGTCAAGCGGTGTCGACGCGATGTTGCGGCAACTGAACGGGTCGCATTTCGAAAGGCGCGCTACGTCCAGATCGACTGAAAGATTCGTCAGGGTCACGGTGACGTTGACGTGTTCGTCGGTCTTAAGCAGGTAAACCGTCTCACGTCCCGAAAGTGCCCTGGCGGTGCAGGAATAGCCGCCCCAAATGTTGGCCCGTCCCTGGACGCCCGTGTCGTGGTCAAACGAATCGCCGCATGCCAGTGCAAGCGGTTCCGGACATTCGCTGGTGTCGGGAATGTCGTCAACCGGGGTTCCATCGTCGTCAACGACGTCATTGGCTGTTACATCCGTCCCGGTATCGACCTTCGATGAATCCGGCACGACACCGTCGGGCAGCGCGTCGGCACGCACGTCCAGAACCGCGTCGCCCGGCGTGCTCGAATCCGCGGTGGTGTCGGCCTGAATCGCGTCCTGGCCGATGTCGCCCGTGTCCGAAGCAACGCCCCCCTGGCCGCACCCAAGACCCCACAGCATCAGCAACGGCACGACGGCGCCCGAAACCACATTTTTCATCATTTTCATCGTGTTACTACCTGGTTCTCCTGACTGCCGTCAGGTTACTGCTTTTGGGCCCGCATAACAACCGGCCGGGCGCCGACAGGCAGTCTTGTCGCGGATGGAATGTAAAGGTTGCACGCCCCCACTTGACGCCCCGGGCGGGCCAAGAGTAGCTTGTGGCAATCGGGGCATCGGGACGTTGGGGCATGTTTCATAGGGACGTCCGGTATCGGGAGGTCAAAATGGCGCATTTCGGACGGTGGGGGTTATGTGATGCGTGAAAGATTTCCAGTTCTGTCGATGGTCGTTCTGGCAGCCTTGATTAACGGTTGCGGCACCTCTGATGGCGAGTCCGAAGGCAATCCGGAATCCCCGTACAAGGTCGATCGCCCGGAATGCGGCGGAACCTGGAACGGTGGACAAATCCAGGGCGCGGAAGGCCTGGTCATCGACGTCCCGTCCGGACAGGTTTCCACATGTTCAAACCTGGATTCCCAGCCGTCAGTGTCCGTCCAGACCATTATTCCGGACGACTTTCCGATCACCATGCCGGAAGAAAACGTGGTCACGGCCGATGGCGACGTCAGGTTCATCGATTCAGGGGACGGATTCAATCTTTCGCCAGGCTCGTTTGTCACATTGACGGTACCCTACAGCCCGTTCCGTTTCCCGGTCGGCGCGATCGAGGATTCGACAAACACGTTCGTCAGGATTTATGAACCGGAACGGGATGTTGCGTCAGACGTTCATGGCGTGGTCGATGTCGATAATCATACCGTGACTGTCCAGATCATCGGGCTTCCACCCAGCGCCATCGTTTCGGTAATTCACCGGCAGGCCCGCGTGGCCGTCGCGATGGGCAGCGTCCCTGTCGCGGCCCCAAGATCCTGGAAAGCGACCGACTTTCCGCCGTGGCCCGGTCGCGACTGGTGCGTGATTCATGACTACGACTCAGCCGAGCTTCGCGAGGCTGTCAGGAAGTCGGGCAACATGGAATCGGATCCGACTCCGCAGATGATTGCCCAGACCGCGATTGACAAGGTCGCCGCTGCCGCCCGGGTCGCCCAGGCCACCTACGAGGGCCTGGGATTAAGGGCCCCCTGGCTTTACGTGTCTTCGGATCCGGAAGGTGCATGCGGCGATGTGTTCGGGACGACCCCACGGTATGAGATCCAGTTGATTGACGGTCGTGGCAGCCATTACAAATCGCAGGATCCCGACGAAGCCACTGGTCCGGGTGACCGCCGGTACGGCCGCATCTATATAAGATCCAGCCGCATCGGGGATGACGCGACATCGGCTCTTGGCACCGTCAAGGCGTCCGTTGCCCACGAGATGCTGCACGCGGTTCAGATGGGATACGAAATCCTGGTCGATTCCGTCGATGGCCTTAACGAAGGCACCGCAACGGTGGCCGGATTGATGATCGACACCGGGACGGTCGGGGTCAGGACCGCCAACGATGCCGAGGTTTTCAGGCTGCCGTGGTTCCTGATGGCCGATGCGGCAGGCGTCATGTATTCAAACCAGGATTTCTTCGCCTTTGTGGCCCGCCGGTATTCCGGTGGCTCAATTGCCATGCTTCCAGTCGTTTTTCAGGCGATGCGGGACGGCATCAATTCATTGACGTCCGGGGCGACGACGGAATCGGGTGCCGACGCGATGCGCATTGTTCCGGGAATCCGCGCCGTGCACCAGGCCCTGGACGCCGCCATCAAGTCCGCGATGCCGGGGATCGATTTGCGACAGATGTATGCGGATTTCCTGATCCAGCGCGCCCTTGAACATGGTCCCGAATCCGTTTTCGGTCGCCCCGGCGAAACGACCACCGGCCTGGCCGATGAGCTTTTCGGGGTGACGGTGGGGCAGTGGGGCTTGATTCGTGAAGTGTCCGCCACGATGGCGGAATGCGGGTTGTCGAAGACTGTGGTGAAGCTGGATCCGGTGTATCCCTTTTCTGCCCGCGCCGTAAGGGTCACGGCGACGGACGTGCCGAATCCGCCCCGAAAGGCGACCTTGAGCGTCTCGGTTTCGGGCGATGCCGGTCAGGACGTCATCGCATTCGGGATGGATGGCGACCTGGTTCAGACCATTGAAGGTCCGATGACGTTCGAGGATTTTGGATCCTGGGAAGGTCACGCCTTCGAAATGGTCGTCGCGATGGCGGGCTGGTCAATGGAAAAGACCGGAATCACGGTTGAACTGGGACTTGCCTGCGACGAACCTCCGCCGCAGGGTGAAGACCCGATGAAGTGCGGTTCGTCCGGCATTCCGGCATGTAACGACGTTCCTGCCGAATACTACTGGCGGCGCGGGTGCGAGGAGTACACCGGCAGCCACTGGGCCGATGACTGGCAGTCGCTCAAGACGATGTGCGGTTTTACAAATGGATCGGAGTGGTGCGATTCGGGCTGCAGCCGTTCAAATATCCTTGGAACGTGCAGTGAGTCGATGGGAGAAAATGCCGAGGTGGTCTTTTACTTCTACACAACCGTTGACTACGCCGCCCAGGGTTTCGATCCGGCCGACAATTGTTCGAAGGAAGGTGGGGTCTGGACCGGATACTAGCCGCGCCGTCCTGCCCGGCGGCCTCGCGGATCCGAATCATGCATCGGTGTTCACGCGCACATAGCAGGCCGCCTTGACCAGGCGCTTGTTTTCGTACATCGCCAGATCCGCGCGGGCAATCAGGCTGTCGGTCGTGTCGCCGGGCCTTATTGTCGCCGTCCCGATTGACAGTGACGGTCGAATCCTTCTGTTTTCATCCAGGTCAATCTGCAGCCGCCGCACGTTGACGCGCAGGCGTTCGGCAAGCACGTCGAGTTCCTCGCCGTCGGTATGGGGAACCACGCAGACGAATTCATCCCCGCCCCAGCGCCCGATCGTGTCGATCTTTCGAACCGTCTGGCGAAACGCCGAGGCTACGTCCTCCAGCACGCGATCCCCCACATCATGGCCGAACGTATCGTTAATAAGCTTGAAGTTGTTGATGTCGGCAAAGATGACGCCCATCGAGAGACCGTAACGCTCGAACTCGCGGATCCGGGCCTGAAGAACCGTTTCCACGCGGCGCCTGTTCCCAAGGTGCGTGACCGGGTCTTCCATCGCGACCCGCTTCATCTGCGACAGTCGGTCGGCCGTCTCGCGAAATCGCGTGTGATCCCGGAAGATCTGGGCGGCGCCGACGATACGTCCCTGGCGGCTGCGAATCGGCATCACTTCGACCAGAACGGGCACCTGGTACCCGGCGCTGTTCTGCATCATCGCCTCGTATTCGGTGTGGATGCCGTCGCGCAGCGCCTTTTCCAGCGGGCAATCCCTTTCGCACAGAAGAATGCCCTGGGGATCCGTGTGTGCCAGCAGATCGCGCCCGCACCTGCATCCAAGAACCTGGCTGCGGGTGTATCCGGTGATTTTCGCGGCGCCTTCGTTCCAATAGACGATTCGTCGCAGCGTATCGACGACATAGACACCCTCGACCAGGTTGTCCATCACACCCTTGAAGATTTCAAGGGAACCAAGGCTGATTGTCGGTGAACTGCCTTCGTTGGTCATTCGCCGAATCCTTCGCTGATGATCGATTCTGTCCATTACGGGTTTCAATCGTCAAGGCGACCACCCGGAAATCCGCGTCGTTAAGCGACAGAAGTCAGTTGATGGATTTCAGGCCGGCGTCCCTTTCAGCGGCCCCCGAAGTCAGTCCATCCCATGCCGGCGCCCCTGGCTGACATCATTTCAGGCATCTGTTTCAGACAATCCCGCGATCCGGAAGTCGTTGACGCCCGCGACGTCCGTCAGACCGTTCGTTTGAACGTGCGGCGTTCCCGGTATATCATGGCGAAATGTCGGGTAATTTCACGGTTGGGCTGCCCATGTCTGAAAGACCTTCGCGTATTCATTTTCGCTTCATGTCGTTCTTGTTACTGGCACTCCTTTTCGAATCCGGCTGCGACGCTTCCCTTTCCGGCGACGATATCGAATGGGTCGCAATTCCGGCGGGTGGATTCCTGATGGGCTGTCCGCCGGAAGACACCGAATGTGTAAGGGAGGATTGGACCATCGGTGAGCGGCCGTATCACTGGGTCGATGTTCCGGCATTCGAGATGGCGCGGACGGAAACCACGCAGTACCAGTACTGGAAGGTGACGGGCGAAATGCCGTCGTATCACCCCCGGTGCGGCGACTGCCCGGTCGAGTACATGAAGAATCATTACCATGATGCCGCGGCGTTCTGCGAAGCGGTCGGGGGACGCCTTCCCAGCGAGGCCGAATGGGAATATGCCGCGCGTGCCGGAACGACGACCCGTTACTATTGCGGCGACGACAGCGCATGCCTTGCCGACATCGGCTGGTACCGAAATAACAGCGCCATCGCCGACGGTACCTTGCATCCACACCCGGCCGGGCAGAAGGAACCCAATGCATTCGGTCTTTACGATATGGCTGGAAATCTGCAGGAGTGGACGGCAGACTGTTCGCATCCCGATTTCTCGGGGGCGCCGGTCGATGGATCCGCCTGGATGACCGGGGGCGACTGCGGCATGCATGTGTTCAAGGGCGGCAGCTATAACGACTTCGCCTGGGGTCTGCGGTCGTCATGGCGGTACTGGGACTTCGTTGACATGCGGGGGATTGCGGACGGATTCCGGTGTGCGCGCGATATCGCGCAATGAAGTGATTCCATCTTTTTGAGTCGTCCTTTCCGGGGTTTTTTCATTCCATTCCAGCCATGATTGTCTGCCTGGCGGCGGCCTTGTCCGCATGGGGCGGGAGTGATACAATACTGCGCCGGAAATCCGGGCCGCGTGAGGCGGTTCGGGCCACACAGGAGAACGGAAAATGGCAAAGGTCGAAGTTGCTGGTCACGGAGTAGTGGAAGTTCCCGATGGTTCCAACTGGTTCATCGTTGCGCGTGCGACGAAAGACCTGGATGTCAATACGGTTCTTGCCGTTGACACCGGCACGGCGGTTCGCGACATGTCAACGACGGCCACCGATGGATCCACCGTGAAGTTCCTGACCTTCGCCGATCCGGCCGGCCTTGAGGTCTTCCGGCATTCAAGCGCGCACCTGATGGCGCACGCGCTGCTGAAGCTTTATCCGGACGCGAAGCCGACGATCGGTCCGGTGGTCGATGAAGGGTTCTACTATGATTTCGCGATGAACCCCCTGACCCCGGAAGACCTGCAGAAGATCGAGTCCGAGATGCAGAGGCTGGTCAAGGCGAACCTGCCGATCCGGCGCATGGAAGTGACCAGGGCGGAAGCCCTGGAAATGTTTGCCGACAACAAGTTCAAGGTCGAAATGATTAATGATCTTCAGGAAGGCACCATCAGCATCTACAAGCAGGGCGAGGGTGAAACCGCTTTCATGGATTTGTGCCGCGGCCCCCACGTTCCTTCAACCGGCTACCTGAAGGCATTCAAGCTGACCAAGTTCGCGGGTGCATACTGGCGCGCCGACCAGAGCCGCGAGCAGCTTCAGCGTCTTTACGGAATCAGCTTCCCGAACAAGGAAATGCTGGATGAACACCTGAAAAAGATTGAAGAAGCCCTTGCGCGTGATCACCGGAAAATTGGCCAGGAAATGGAACTTTTCACCTTCCACGACGAAGGAACCGGCTTCCCGTTCTGGCACGCGAACGGCATGGTCCTGAAGAACATCGTGGTCGATTACTGGCGCAACGTTCACAAGAGGTATGGTTACAACGAAATTCAGACCCCGCAGATGCTGAACAAGGTGCTGTGGGAGATGTCGGGGCATTACGATCACTACCGTAACAACATGTACTTCACCTCGATTGACGACATTCCGTATGCCGTCAAGCCGATGAACTGTCCCGGCGGGCTGCTGGTCTATAAGTCGCGCATGCACAGTTACCGCGAATTTCCGCTGCGCAACGCGGAACTGGGGCTTGTGCACCGCCACGAGATGTCGGGCGTCCTTCACGGACTGTTCCGCGTCCGCGCCTTCACCCAGGACGACGCTCACGTGTTCTGCACCCCGGATCAGGTCAAGAGCGAGGTCGCGACCATCATCGACATGGTGTTCGAGATTTACAAGACGTTCGGATTCAACGACGTGCACATCGAACTTTCGACCAGGCCGGACAATTCGATCGGTTCCGACGAGATGTGGGCCAACGCCGAAGGCGGTCTGCGGGATGCTCTTGAACTGCGCGGAATCAATTACAAGTTGAACCCGGGCGACGGCGCTTTCTATGGTCCGAAGATCGACTTCCACGTCAAGGACAGCATGGGCCGTTCGTGGCAGTGTGGCACCATCCAGGTCGATTTCTCGATGCCCGAAAGATTCCACGCGACTTACGAGGCCGAAGACGGCACCCGCAAGACCCCGGTCATGCTTCACCGCGCCATCCTTGGCTCGCTGGAACGCTTCATCGGCATCCTGATCGAGAATTACGCCGGCAAGTTCCCGATGTGGCTGAACCCGGTGCAGGTGAAGGTCCTGCCGGTTTCCGACCAGTTCAACGATTACGCGAAGGAAGTGGTCGCGAAGTTTTGTGCCGCCGGTCTGCGCGCCGAGGCCGATCTGCGGTCCGAAAGGCTTGGCAGGAAGATTCGCGATGCCCAGTTATCCCGCGTCAACTACCAGGTGGTCGTGGGCGCGGCCGAGGCCGAAAACGGCACCGTCAGCGTCCGGACCAGGAAGAACGAAAATCTTGACGCGCTTCCAGTGGACGAATTCACTGCAAGGATGGTTAACGAAGCCACCACCAGGGCCGCCGACTGACGGCCACGGCGGTTCGCCCGATTTCGGGCCCGATCCGGGCCATGCATATTTGAAGGGATTCACCAGATGGTAAGAACCAGACGTTCAATTGAAGAAGAGGCGAGGGTGATGCTGGTTTCCGGTCCCGGAACGGACAGGTTCCTGCAGGACGAAGGCCTTTCGGACCAGATCGAGGGCGACGCCATCGACCAGATGCTGGCCTGGGGTTGCGAGACGGCCAGGCGTGCGCTGGTGGTCGGCCTGGAAGATCGCGGCCGGATCGCGCTGGAACTTGCGCGACGCGGTGTCTTCGTGACCGTTGTCGAGCCGGACGAGTCGCTTCACGAGCCGGTCCGGGCCGCAGCCGAAGCCGAGCACTTCATGATTCGCCTGAACTTCTATGCGTCCGACTACATGAAGCGTGAATTTGCCTCAAGCGGTTTCGACCTGGCAATTTTTTATTCGGCTCTTTCCCGTTACAACGAGCCCCTGGTCGTCTTGAAAAAGGCGGCCCGCGAGTTGCGTGCCGGCGGCAAGGTCTTCGCGCGCATCCGGGTGCGCCCGGCCATGGGAAAGATTCGCGGCTATGTCGATCCGATTTTCGAGAAGGTAAGCGAGAAGGCCGTGCGCGTTCCCGGCTTCGTCACCGTCAGGGACAGGATCATCAACGCGATCGAGCGCCTGCCCCTGGTGTCCAGGTTTGTCGGGCTGCCCGATGCCGGGGACATGCTGGAAGACCTTGCCGGGGTGTTCAAGATTGAACGCGTTGAAAAGCGGCACCTGCTCGCGCCGGTCGTCGGCTGGGCCGGCGTCCAGGATGTCGTGCCGGATGCGGCCAGGGGCCTGGTTCGCAGGGCGGTGCCGGCGGTCGTCAAGGCGGATCGGGCCATGCTTCGCGCGGCCGGGGATCGGCTTGTGGCAAGCCACCTTTACGTGTATGGCGCCAAGGAACTTGGCCTGGGACACACGTTCCGGGTCTGATGCCCGTCTTGTGCCAGGGGGCCTGCAATGATTGAATCCGGCAGCCGGACAACGGTTACCAGCATCAGCAGGTCGGTGACGCTTTCCGGTATTTGCCTTCGCATCGCGGGCCAGCCCGACTTCCTGATTGATTCGGACACGGTGACGGTCGGTGCGGCCAGGGAATGCGACCTTGTCATCGATGATCCCGGTGTCAGCCGGACTCACTTTCAGATCCTCCGCCGACCGGAAGGCTGGCTGCTTCGCGACCTGAAATCCACGAACGGTACGATGGTTGAACGCGCTCGGGTGGTCGAGGCCTGGCTTTCGACCGGCATGACCATAACCATCGGCCGGACATCCATCGAATTCATGGCCGTTTCCGACATGGCCCCGGTCAGTGCCTCTGCAAGCGAGGGCTTCGGTGATGCGGTCGGGCGCAGCCAGGCAATGCGGGAAATTTTCTCGCTTCTTGAACGCGTGTCCCAGACCGACGCGACCGTGCTGATCGAGGGCGAAACCGGTTCCGGAAAGGAAGTCATCGCGCGCGGCATTCACGATGCCAGCCGTCGTGCCCAGGGGCCGTTCGTCGTATTCGACTGCGGGGCCACCCCTCGCGACCTTGTGGAAAGCATCCTGTTCGGCCACGAACGCGGCGCCTTCACCGGTGCGGTGACGACGCGGGAAGGCCTTTTCGAGCAGGCGGACGGCGGAACCCTGTTCCTGGACGAAGTTGGCGAGCTTCCACCCGAAGTCCAGCCGAAGCTGCTGCGCATCCTGGAAAGCCGCGAGGTCAGGCGCGTGGGCGGGTCGAAGGCCCGCAAGGTGTCGGTCAGGCTGGTCGCGGCAACCAATCGCAGGCTGGAATCGGAAGTCGCGGCCGGCAGGTTCCGGGCTGACCTGTTCTTCAGGCTGGCCGTCATTCGCGTGACTCTGCCCGCGCTGAAGGATCGGATCCAGGACATTCCCCTGCTGGTTTCTGCCTTCACGTCGCGTCGAAAGGCCGTTCATGGAAGCTGCCCGGTCGTGTCCGATCGCGCGCTTTCGATCCTGTCGCAATGGAACTGGCCGGGAAACGTGCGGGAACTGTTCAACGCACTCGAGCGCGCGGCTTCGCTGTGTCCCGGAAGCGTGGTTGACGTGGCCGACCTGCCGCCATACATCCTGGACGCGGTGCTTCCGGGGCGGAAACCGGACAACGACGGGCCGACGGCGCCGCTGGATCGCATCGTGCGTCCCTGGGCAAGCGCCCGCGAGGACTGCATAAACCGGTTTGAACGCGAATATCTGGCGGATCTTATGGAAAAATGCGGTGGCAACCTGACGGTCGCGGCACGCTGCGCGGACCTGGACCGGAAACATCTGCGTAATCTTTTGAAAAAGCACGGGTTGTACCAGGGGCCTGACCCGATTGCTGAATAACAACCACCGTTGTAATCGATTATTTTGTCATTGCCTTATACAGGTGGCCAGAATCGGGTTGTCAATCAGGACGGGGGCTTCGCCAGGTTCTGACAAATACAGGGCAGGGGTCCAGCCCATGTGTTCGGTGTTGAGCGTGGTTATCATGCCTTCGGCTATCAGAACATCAACGCAGTTCATCGCATTCTGATAATCCATATTACGCGAGCAGGCTAGGTAGGTACCGGTATCAAGTGCGACTTCGTATCGTTCTTCAAAATCGATATACATGAACTCAGACGTTGAACAGATAGCTGATGCGTCCTGAGCTGACGTGATGGACTGTTCTGTTTTCCACAAATAAAAGCGGTCATTGCCCAGAGGGCATTCCTGACAGGGTGAAAACAGTCTCCGGTCATGGGTGAAGCAGGCGGACATCGACGAAGGTCGGGGCCCAGAAGGTGAACTGACGACGACTGAGCGGGAAGAGTTAAGGCGTCTGCGGCGGGAGAACAGGCATCTTCAGATGGAGCGGGATTTTTTAAGAAAAACCGCAGCCTACTTCGCGAAGGACACGACGACGCATACGAAGTGATGCGTGCGGAGCAGGCTAATTACT
>JAKPTZ010000086.1 GCA_029555025.1 Deltaproteobacteria bacterium | reverse complement strand
ACCTCCCCATCCGGAGCGCTCAGCGGACCTTGTGACTGCTTCTCTTTCTGCTGATCTCTCGACATCTCACTGCCTTCCTTCCCGCCTCTGCTACTCTAAACTTTTTCAACCATCTGTCTCACGCTATATTGGCAGACAGGGTTGCGTCGAACAAGCGCTTTTTACTGAAGGCGGACCCCATGTCAGGTGGACAAATGTCCCGCGACGCCTTAGCTACTAGGCAACCTGGTCAAACCCACTGATTTACTGCGTTCCTGTCAAGCTCCTTGTTTGCGGTGCGTGTTGCACCTGCCGTGTCAATTTCAAGGCCGAGCGATAGGCGTTGTGCCCGGCGCAGCCACCAAAAAGCCTTCATGAAGAGGTTGCGTGCGACCAGCCCGCTTGAGTCACCTTCGTAGTAACGGACCTTTTTGTAGGCACTCGCTGCAGCCGCGCGAACATTTTCGTCCGGGTCGTGGTTCATCACCTGAAAGAGGATATGGTCACCGCGTCCTTTAGGATTCGCGTGCAGAGCAATCGCGGCTTCACAAATCGCTATACGCCATTCCGGGCGGCTTTCAACAGGCACGCGGAAGCCTTTCTGGTCGGGTGATTTGTCGTCTTCATCGCGGTCCTTCAGCCGATCAAGGAGGAACAGTGAAAAGTCCTCGCGGCCGCGTTTGAAATCCGGATCCTGCTCGGCATGTACATCAGACCAGAGGATCAGCCATGAAAACCACTGGGCAAGGTACGCCCACGGCATTGGTGGATTTGGAAGGCCTTCTTCGGTCCACCACCTGAGGTCAGGGCTGGTGCAAGGTTCTGGTGCCAACAGCATCATCTGCGTCACGGCGCGAAGAGCCCGCCACGGTGACCCGAGCCAGTTCAGGATTTTGATTGAATATTCCAGTGCTGGCCAGTCGACAGATTGTCCTTCCCGAATGGCCTTTCGGGAGTGGCCGACAAGTCGATCTGCGTGGGCAAGCAGCGCCTTAGCGGCCTCGTTATGCGTGTTGGTGTCGCTAATGCTGAGGGTTGCCTCGGAACTGAGAATTCTTGATGCCAGTAGGGGTGACGTCGGCAGTCTGGTGGCAACCCATGTGCCGGTCTTGAGCCAGGCCAGAAGGAGCACACGACTGCCTTTGTCGGAATCTTGAAAACGCCTGGTCAAGATCGAGAAGTGGTCCAGAACGATTTTTCTGGTCGATAGCATGGGCAAGTGATTTCCGCCGGTAAGGAAGGCGAGAATTACGTTCGACATTGGATCTTGAACAGGCGACTTCCTGGTACACACGATCAGCGCGTCGATTATTGAAAGGTAGATGATCCCCATGTTTTCGTTGTCTTGAGTATCGGCCCATTGAAGCAGAAGCTTTGTCAGGGTATCGGCCTGGGGTTCGCCACCTTTAAGATTCAATACCCCACGCTGATTGAAGGCCAGGTACCAGAACATTGGCGTCGCAGGCGAAGGCAGTTCGCTGGATTCCGGATCTTTCAGGCTGGCCAGTGTCGTTTCTGTGTTGATCGCGTCGAGAATGGCCATCTTCTTAACATTGATCGTGTCCGACAGCAGCCCGGCGAACTTGAACAGATTCTTCGAAGGGGTATCCGTCCAGATTTCAACCATCGCCGGGCCAATCGAATCGATGCCCGTCAGGAGCTTGTCAGACCACACCGGCCGTGGGAACGGACCCAAGGCGGTTTTGTTCCACTTTGCGATGCAATATGCGGGAATCAGTGTTGGCAACCATTCCGAGGTTTGATAGCCCGCCAAGACCGCCAGAAGGTTCAGCAGGCTCGCGTCAGGATTCTGGAAGCGGAAGCACTCGGCAGAGGCTTTGACGAACCGTTGAATCCAGTCCAGATCGTTGCTGCGGTCACGTTCGCGTCCAAGGGCCGAATCCAGGAAGTCCGGCTCAAGGATAACCCGGACCAGCACATCCCCGGCCTTTCCAGATATTCCCGCGCTGTCGGCAATCTGCCTGACATCATCGACGTCAAGGCTTTCGTCACGGACGAAATCCATGCCCATCACAATCTCCAAAAATCGAGATCCGTTACCGAACCCCGTTTATCTTTAAGGGACAAAATTCTTTGGCTGCTGAGAGCAAGTGCTCCTGAGCTGGCCCGGCGTCATACTACGAATTCCAGTTCTCGGCGTCAATACTGCCGTTAGAATTTACCCAGAACACTGCTATTCCAAGGTTTTTCAGTGATGATTCGATGTTTTGCACAAAATGGCGGTGATTCTCGGTGTCAGGCAGGGCTATGGCGGCGTCAGCTTTTCCGGCTTCCTTTTGTAGGGTCGATGCCGCGGTATAGAAAGCGCGTGCGACGTGCGAGCGAACCTGGTTGGTGGAAAATCCCTTTCCGAATCTGGCGCTGGTTTCGGAGGCGCTTGTTGCCCCCTTGGCTTCGATGATCAGGCGTCGGCCAGTTTTCGGATGAATGGCGACGATGTCGTAGCCCTGCTGCTTGGTCGAACATCTGCTTTCGATGGTCATACCCTGGGCTTGAATGTACCTGCAAACGGCTTCGACGATGTCGTTTTCGGTAAGACTCGTGGCCGCGATTTCGCGTGATTGTTCGGCGATGAGATTGTCCAGGCCACTTCCGGGTTCAGTCAGATTCATTGCAGATATCGTCCTTTGTTCTAAATTCCATGTCGGGTCCTGCGCTGCAAAGGTCGTATTCAAGTTTCGTATTGCTGGAAGGGGATCTGTAAAGGAACTCTGAACCCCATGGATCGATCAGTGCGGAAGGCGAAAGTATGCTGTTCGAACCAACCGTAATAGCTCGAAGGTTTGTTGGAATTGGGGTGTCCAGTGAGTATGTCGTAAGGGCGTTTTGAATGGTGTTGATTTGGGCTTTGGTCATCCGGATCTTGTCATTGTCGCCCGAAATGATTGAAGAAAGAGCAAATCCGCTTCGTGGCTTCGAATCGGATCTTGGGATGATCTGAAGCTCGCAGTAATCGGTCCACGTTTTTCCCGATTCGTCATTTGTGCAGAACGATATCAGGCCTGTGATGAAAAACTGGACCACTGAAGTTGAGGACGATTCCAGATTCCCCGAGCAAATCAGGCTGGATTCAAGGGTTTGTCCGTCAGTACGAACCATCTGCGGCATCACACAAAGGCTGCCTTTTCCGGTTCCTGTGTTGGTGAAACTGCAGGAACCTTGGCCGAGCCCGTTAATACGGCAGTCGTTACTGATCTGCGCCTGACCGCATCCAGCAAGAAGTATAACCATCAGCAATAAAAGAAGTTTCGGCATGATGTGTGGCCCCTTTTCGGATAGTGAAGCGTAGCACTGTCCGATGTTATTACCAGCGGCAAAGAACTTGTTACTCATCAATTCTTGTTTATGGACTGGTCATAACCAATTTGCCCATTACCGCTTCCATCGTCAACTGGCCCAGGATCGCCAAGTCCCGCGGAAACGAAATTGGATGCCAAATAAATGGCACACCTTCGCTAGGGTCTATTATCGACGTCGATTAGGACAGGCCGAGCCTCAGGGCTAGTGTCGCGTGACCAGCGGCAAGATTTCTGCCGGGTTTGAACTTGTTGTCAGGGACGGGTAGGGTCGTCTAACAGTCGAACAGATCGATCTGCTTTTCAAACGGAATGGGCAGCACGCCCACAATTAGCCAGGGGTTCGGAGATACGGAGTGGAATTGGAATAGGGTTCCCATGAAGAAGTGTAGGTCGGTTTTCAGAAATTCATCCATGTATTTCTGCCTGACCTTCTTCAAGGCCTGTTGCTCGTCGCCATCAGCATCATGAAGGCAGTTCCAGTAAAGGGCGCCTGTTTCCCAGTCAATAATTTGAAGATTGCTTTTCCGACCGTTGGCATCCTTAAACCGGTAGGAAAAGCTGTAAGGCAATCGATTGACGATTTTGAATGTGTCGCGCCATGCATTGTCAGTAAACAGATCGGGCTGATTTGCGGCGTTTTGGAGCTGAATAACTTTGTCGGTGGGCCACTCGCGGTCTTCTGCCTTCCAGACAAAGTCGAGTATCTGTGAGGGCTTGAATATCGCGAGTGACATCGTATTGGCTTTTGCCCCAGCAATGATTTCATCAAGCGAATCGTATACCCGTGCCATTTTCAGGATACGCTGCCGCCGTTCCCGCCAGCAGTTGTCGGTTCCGACGTGTCCAACCGGTGTTTGCAAGTCGAGTTGGTCAAACGGACGAAATGATTCCGGTCTTCTGTCTTTGGCGTTCCGCACGAGTTGGCATTCAATCCAGTCAAATTTCTTGTATTGCTGTTCCTGATCAAGGCGTCGGAATGGCACTGGATATATTCGGACCCACGTTCCATCAGGGCGCAGCCCTGCGGTGCAGACGGTTTCGCCATATTTGGTTGAAAGGGTTGGTTACGTCTTGACGGTCACCAGTATGCGTTCTTTCTCCATGGACGAACCTCAGAGATGTCTGGCACAAAGCGCCTGGCCGAACCGCGATTCAAGCTCATCGGCGACGCAATGACGGTGGCATTGGGCCGGGGAGTGTTCGTAACAAGTCAACGCGATACGTTCGCCGGCGTCGAACCAGTCACGGATCTTTGACAGGGATGTTGCCTGACCCGGCAGCCAATTGCGCATGTATTCGGCGAACAAGGCGTCGTAGTCTGCCTGAGTGTCAAGCTCCTGCCTTTGATCGGATGCGATTCCCAGTTCAGGGATGTGTTCGTATCTGATGCCGATTTCCAGACAGCACCTGGAGAGTGTGCTTTTTGAAAAGCCGTATTTGCGGCTCAACGGGTTGCGCCTGACGTCGCACAGAATCGTGATGCCGTTGCGAATCAGCGCGGTCAGATAGCTTTCCAGCGAATGCCCCTCGTACCCGATTGTGAACATTTCGGGCTTGTCTGGCCGGGCTCGCAATGCCAGGACACGTTCATATGCGTCCGGATCGCCTTTCAGGACCTTTTCGGCGATTTCGCTGTGGATGGCGAAAAAGGGAAATCGGCGATAGGTAAGGGCAATCAGGTCGTTACCGCGCATGCCGGCGGTCCGCGTCGCGAACGATGAAAGATGCGTTTCGATTGCGCGGCCAACGCTGTCGCGACCGGCGGCGGTGATCCTCCAGTTGCGGTCGTCATCTTCAAGCAGTCCGCGTTCGACCAATTTGCGGCGGTCGGCGTACGAAGTGAACGAGAAGGCCCCAAATTTGTATGGAACAAATTCGTATGGGGGATCAAGGCGGATTTCCTGACAGTACAGGAAAAGCAGCTTCTGGAAATCCAGGTTGCTGGCGGCGCCGCCAATAGCATTCAACAATTGCAGCGCCAGGCGCTGGCGTCCAGGCATGGCCGGCACCTTCTGAACTGATTGTGATTTGCTGTCCGTTGTCATCGTTACACTCTAAGGCGGCATGCCGGCCATCGCTGCCCGGCACAATTCAACGCAATCTTACATCAATGTCGATTTCTGGTTCACTTGCAGGCGTTTGTTTAAGACTGTCTTATGTCGAACCTGGCCGAAAGGCGTTTCATGCGTCACGCAATGACAGATCGCCTTCAGGCCGCATAAGATATCCAAATTTTCAAACCGGCTGGAATTCGACGCGGTTGGAATCAGGTGTTTGATCGTCCCAAGCATATTCATCCGACTGTCCAGAAGTCAGGCGGCGGCATCGCCCATCATAGAAAGTCCGGCGGCAAGATTCCTGCCGGAATTGACATGTGTAAGCCGATTAAACGAATCCGGATCCGACCTGTCGTCATGTGGTGAACAATGCAAAATTCGATTCCAGTTTTATTGGTACATATTACTTTAATAAAACATGACGTTAAGTAAGCGTAGCGTGGAGTTTTCAGTTAGAAAAAACTCGATATTTTTCTAACCATAACTACAATCATCCTCATGATTGACGGCGTGGAAAAAGGTGTGCTTCAGATCGTTCGGCGGCATGGTCGAGAAGAACTGTTTGGCGAAACGGCTGTCAGACTATTCGGTGAAGTGCCGACCATGGATGAAATCTTCCAGGAACTGGAACGGCTTGAGGTCGATATCAACGGTGAATCCGGTCGGTGATTTGCTTCAACTTTTCCATGAATATCCTGCTAACATTGGCGCAGTCGATGAATTGACGGTGTTTTGTGGGCGGGTTTCTGGAATCTGACGTCGAGGAAGCGGCCCTGGACTGGTTGGGAGGTGTCGGGTGGACGGTCCTGAACGGGGCCGAGCACGTGCCCGGTTTGGCCGCGCCGGATGGCGGGGCGCCGCTGCGCGAAACGTACGACCAGGTCGTGCTGGGTGGGCGGCTTCGGGACGCGCTGGCAAGGTTGAATCCCGGGCTGGCGCACGAGGCGCTGCAACAGGCGTTCAGGCGGCTGACCCATCCCGAGGGCAGTGACACCGTCCGGCGGAACCGCGCCGTGCACAGGATGCTTGTCGATGGGGTAACGGTCGAGTACCGCGCGGCCGACGGCAACATTCGCGGGGCCCAGGTCCGGGTCATCGACTTCGACAATCCCGAAAACAACGACCTGCTGGCGATCAACCAGTTCACCATCGTCGAAAACCACCATAAGCGGCGCCCGGACATCATCCTGTTCGTCAACGGACTGCCGGTCGTCGTCATTGAACTGAAGAACGCGGTGGATGCGACGGCCACCGTCTGGAACGCATTTGCCCAGTTGCAGACCTATCGCACCGAGCTGACCGGCCTGTTCGCCTTCAACGAACTTATCGTGGCTTCGGACGGCGTAAGCGCCCGCCTGGGCACCTTGACCGCGAACCGCGAATGGATGAAGCCGTGGCCGACCATCGACGGGCGGAACCTTGCCGACACTGGGATTCCCGAGTTGCAGGTGTCGGTGCTGGGCATACTGCAGCCACGACGTCTGCTGGACATGATTCGGGACTTTATCGTCTTCGAGGACGATGGCGGCAGCCTGGTCAAGAAGATGGCCGGCTATCACCAGTATCACGCAGTCCTGGCGGCGGTCGGCGAGACGATCCGGGCGTCCCTGACGATGCCGGTCGGAGTGGCCGACGGTGGCGACGGGACTGGCAGGTACCAGACGTTTGGCGGTGTCGAAGGCGGCCGGCCGGGCGACAGGCGAATCGGCGTCGTGTGGCATACGCAGGGCTCGGGCAAAAGCCTGACGATGGCGTTCTATGCGGGCCGCATCATCCGCGAGCCGGCCATGGAAAACCCGACGGTCGTTGTGCTGACCGATCGGAACGACCTTGACGACCAGTTGTTCGGGACGTTTGCGAAATGCCGGGAACTGCTGCGTCAGCCCCCGGTCCAGGCGGAAAGCAGGGAGCACATGCGCAGCCTTCTTAACGTGGCGTCTGGCGGCGTTGTGTTCACCACCATCCAGAAGTTCCTGGCGGGACAGGGCGAGGCGCATCCGATGCTGTCCGAGCGCCGGAACATCGTCGTCATCGCCGACGAGGCCCATCGCAGCCAGTACGACTTCGTTGACGGGCTGGCGCGCAACCTGCGGGACGCTTTGCCGAAAGCATCGTTCATCGGGTTCACGGGCACCCCGATTGAACTGGCCGACGCCAACACCCGGGGTGTTTTCGGCGCGTACATCAGCA
Source organism: Deltaproteobacteria bacterium (assembly GCA_029555025.1). GTDB lineage: Bacteria > Myxococcota_A > UBA9042 > DTJE01 > DTJE01 > JAGOFO01. Next base: position 1,900 of record JAKPTZ010000086.1, on the reverse strand, counting down.
TTTACGACATCCAGCGGGCGGTCGCCGACGGCGCGACCGTGCCGATCTATTACGAAAGCAGGCTGGCGAAGCTGGCGCTCGACCCGGCCGAGATGCCGGTCATCGACACGGGATTCGAAGAGGCGACCGAGGGCGAGGAGGTCGAGCGCAAGGAGCGCCTGAAATCCCGCTGGGCCCAGCTTGAGGCCATTGTCGGCGCCGAGCGTCGCCTGAACCTGGTTGCGGACGACATCCTGACGCACATGGATGCCAGGGCGCAGGTGGTGGACGGCAAGGTGATGATTGTCTGCATGAGCCGTCGTATCTGCGTCGAGATGTACCGGGCGCTGATTGAGAGACGCCCGGAATGGGCCGGTGATGGCGACGAACAGGGCGCCGTCAAGGTCATCATGACGGGTTCCGCGGTGGACCCGGTCGACTGGCGCCAGCATATCCGCAGCAAGGACCGGCGGGAAAAGCTGGCCGAGCGTTTCAGGCGCCCGGACGACCATTTCCGGATCGTCATCGTGCGCGATATGTGGCTGACGGGATTCGATGCGCCGTGCCTGCAGACCATGTACATCGACAAGCCAATGCGCGGGCACGGGCTGATGCAGGCGATTGCGCGCGTCAACCGGGTGTTCCGCGACAAGCCCGGCGGCCTGGTGGTTGATTACATCGGCCTGGCCCAGGAATTGAAAAGCGCGCTGGCGACGTACACGGAAAGCGGTGGCCAGGGCAGGGCGGCACTGGACGTGGACGACGCGGTCGCGGCGATGCTGGAAAAGTACGAGGTCTGTCAGGGGCTGTTCGGGTCGTATGTCGATCACGGGAAGTTCGTGCCTGGGTTCGACTGGTCGGAATACAAGTGGACCGATCGGAAGCGGTTCATGAAACTGCTTCTGGCGGCGAAAGACCACGTCCTGGGCCAGGAGCGCGGCAGCGAAAGGCTGAAGAAGGCGGTTGCCGAACTGAACAAGGCACATTCACTGATTCCGACCCACCCGCAGGCGATGCGGATTGCCGACCATCTGGCGTTCTTCCAGGACGTGCGCAGCGTGCTGGACAAGCTGAAGAACCTGGACTCGAAAAGCGACGAGGAACTGGACCACGCGGTGCGGCAGATCATTTCCAGGGCGGTCACCCCTGAAGGCGTGATGGACGTGTTTGCGGCCGTTGGGCTGGACAAGCCGGACATTTCCATTCTGTCTGACGAATTCCTGATGGAAGTTAAGGACATACCGTACAAGAACGTCGCGGTCGAGTTGCTGCAGAAGCTGCTGATGGGTGAAATCAGGACGCGCCGGACTCGCAATGCGGTTCAGTCCCGCGCGTTTTCGGAAATGCTGGAACAGTCGCTGCGCCGTTACCAGAACCGCGCCATCGAGACCGCCCAGGTCATCGAAGAATTGATCGCGCTGGCGAAAGAGATGCGGGCAGCCGACGCCAGGGGCGAGGCGCTGGGCCTGACCCAGGATGAACTGGCGTTTTACGACGCCCTGGAAACGAACGACAGCGCGGTGAAGGTGCTGGGCGACGAAACCCTGCGCACAATCGCCCGCGAACTGGTCACGACCGTCCGCGCCAATGTCACCATCGACTGGACCATCCGCGAAAACGTCCGAGCCCACCTGCGGACCATCGTCAAGCGCGTCCTGCGCCGATACGGGTATCCGCCCGACAAGCAGGAACAAGCCACCAGGACCGTGCTCGAGCAGGCAGAATTGCTTTGCAACGAGTGGGCGGCGTGAGGCTTCACGACTGAAACAGTGAGCGTGCGGCGTGGGGGCCGAGCGGGTACCCGTAGCCGGGAAGCTCTCGCAGGCGCGCGACACCTTGCGGGGCGTAATGACCGTCGCGCGCCGAGAGGCAGCGGCGCGACACGGGGCTGGCCCCGTGCGCGACCGCGATTCCCGGGACG
>JAKPTZ010000079.1 GCA_029555025.1 Deltaproteobacteria bacterium | reverse complement strand
GCGATCACGTTGACGCCCTCGGGATAGAGGACGTCCCGTTCGCCCCGGCTGGTCTTGTAGCCCAGGGACAAGGCGTTGAAGACCCGGCCGCGGTCGATGCCCGCGGGCGCGTACCAGACATGGGTCTTTTTGTCGCTGCGGGCGTAGCACCCGGCCACGGCTCCGCTGGGCGGAACGAGCTTGCGCTTGCCGGTCACCGGGTCGTTGATCTCGATCCAGGGATAGTAGAGCGCGGCATAAGACGAGTTGAACGCCCCGTGGGAATACATTCCCTGGCCCTTGCGGAAATCCACCGCTTCCAGGGGTTCGAGGTGGATGGGCGCTTCGGCCAGAAACATGAGGTCCTGGCGGTTTTCCGCATAGGTGATGCCGGCGTGGATCACCTCGGCAGTCGTGACGCCCGGAACCATGATCAGATTCAGCGCGTCGATCTCGTCGAAGGCGTAGAAGCCTGTGTGCTGGGAGGGATCGCCGGAGTAGTCGGCGTCGTCCAGCCCCGTAAGACCGTCGTTTCCTCCTGAAAGATCGAACACCCCGATCACCGGCCGGTCCAACGGAAGGCCGGATACGGTTCCAAGGTCCTCGACGGTGATGAAGTCCGACCGTTCGTTGACGACAAGCTCGACATGGTTCGGAGCCGCTTCGTCCATCGAGAGGTCCTTGAAGACCTCAACGACCTCACCCTTGTGGCGGACCACCAGGTTGAACGCGCCGGTCGGATCGAGAGAACCGTCTTCGACCTGAACGGAGAGCCGCTCACCCCAGATTCCTTCGTCGGCCGCCCGCACCTTGAGCGTGTCCAGGGCGTTTTGTCCTCCAGACAGGTTTGCCGAGGCTGCGGCTTGGACGATGCCCGCGTCCTGCGTTTCCGCAGTTACCCGCGCGGAGGCCTCCGGAGACCCAACGACCGCCGCGACCACTTGGTCCGCTGTGGATACCGGATCGCCCGCGCCGTCGGTCGCCAGGTTGACGGTGATTGCTTGTCCCAAGACCTCGACGGAGAGCGGCGTATCGTTTCCCGAAACGACGAGTTCGACGGAGACGGCGTTTCCCACGGCCCCCGGCTGAATCGCCCGCCAAGCGATGCGATCCGTGCCGACGGTTCCGGTTACGAGTGACGCCGCCGCCACGCGCCGGTCCTTGAGGACAACCTGGGCTTTCAGGGCGGTCAGGCTGTTCCGATCCGTGGGGTCGGTCAGATGGGCGATGCGGTTGACGTAAAGAACGGAGCCGCCGTTGTCGAAGAACGCCCTTGCGGCGTAAGCGAGGTATCCGGCCTGCAGGTAGGAGCCGAATTTGTTGATGAACTGCTCCCAGCTCGTGACCAGCACGGGCTTATTGATCGGGCCGCGTTCGGCCACGCCCACCATGCCGCAGGAGGAGGTGGATATCTGCTTGACGTAGAAACTGAAGTCGACTTCGCGGGTATAGATGCCCGGTGAAAGATATGTGCCCATGGGTTACCTCCGTTTCCGACGCTTGCCGCCGTTTGCGCCGGTGTTCTCCGTCTCGGTCTCGACCAGCTCTTCCCGCGGCGTCTCGGGTACGGAGGCGGTCGGCGTCACCGGCGTCAGCGACACGAAGCCCCGCTTTGCCGCGGCATCGATCTCGGCGGAAATGTCGTCCTCACCCAGCGTTCTGCGCTCGCGGGGGTTCAGATGAAGCCCCCGGCCGCCTCCCGCGAGGTGGAACGTGAGCGGTTGGAACAGAAGATTTTTGATCTCGATCACTGTAGTTCCTCCTTGTTTCATGGGGTATGGAGCCTATCCTCCTCGACGCCGTCCCGGAACTCGAACCGCCGGTCTTTGATGAGCGGGCCCGTTTCGACGAGGCCGTCGTAAACCGGACAGTCCTCGATCCGGCAGCGGCCGCTGCTCTGGCGCAGGTTCGACAGGTTCACCCGTCGCAATCCGCCCAAGGGAACGATCTCCGTCAGGTTGAGGAAGCCTCGGTCTTCCACGGCCAGGATCGGGTGGAGCTGATAGAAACGGGCCACTCTTTCCTGGAGGTCCAGCAGTTCACCTTCGTGGCCGGCGGTGACGATGACGTCGAAGTCGAGGTGGTAGAGCCGGGGATACCGGCACTCCTCATAAACGAGGTTCGGGATGTCCTTTTCCTGCATACGGGCCATGGTGCGTCGGTCTCCGTTTTCAGCCAGCGTCGGTCCTTGCAGAATCAAGCTCGGGACGTTGGGCACCTCGAAGACGTCGTCCGCGGCGACGAGCACCGCGTCCGGGTCGATCTCCGCCTTGACCAGGCGGATCAGGTTTTCAACGACTGTGCGAACGGTTTCCAAGTCAGGTTCCTCCGGTTCAAGCGAATGTTTCCGCTGGATACCTACCGGAGGCGGACGGGAAGTGTCGGAGCCCCTTTTTCCTCTAAAAAATACCACTTGACAAAATTTTAGTGAGTGGTATATTTTAGAAAAACATAGAAAGGAGGCGACCATGAATTTGCAGATACTCGCCCAAAATGTGAGGCGGTTGAGGACTGCGAAGCGCTTGAGCCAAAGCGCCCTGGCGGACGACGCGGGTCTCTCCTTGCCGGCGATAAAGAGTCTCGAACTCGCAAAGAGCGAGCCGCGGATGAGGACCATGCAGGCAATCGCCAAGGCCCTCGATGTGAAGCTTCAGGAGCTTTTCCAGCCGGTTCGGGAATTGCGCACCGTCCGGTTCCGTTCGGCGAAGCGGATGCAGAATCGCGAGAATGTCCTGGCCGAGGTGGCGAGGTGGCTCGATGATTTCAATTTCCTCGAGGAGAGTCTGAAAAAAAAGATGCCGTTCAGCCTTGGCGCTGTCCGGAGACAATGCTCCAGAAGCCGCCTTGCCGAGGCGGCCGGACTTTGCCGGAAAAAACTGGGGCTGAAGGTCACCGAGCCCATCCACGACATCTGCGGCCTGCTCGAACACGCGGGTGTGAAGGTTTTCCCCGTCCCCATGGCTTCCGATAGTTTTTTCGGCCTTTCCGTGGGCGAGGAGGACGGCGGGCCGGCGGTGGTGGTGAACGTATGGGAACGGATTTCGGTGGAAAGGCGCATTTTCAGCGCCGCCCATGAACTCGGTCACCTCATGTTGCATCCCGACGCCTACGACGTCACCAAGGTCGATGAGAGCAAGGAGGAAGAACAGGAAGCCGACCGTTTCGCCGGGCATTTTCTGATGCCGAACGAGGGGTTCCGAAAGGAATGGAATGAAGCGGCCGGATTGCACTTCGTCGACAGGGTCTTCAAGGTCAAACGCATTTTCCGGGTCAGCTATAAAACCGTTCTCTCGCGTCTCCTGGAAGAAGGGGCCGTGGACAAGTCCATCTGGATGAAGTTCAACATGGCCTATCAGCAACACTTCAACCGGAAGCTTTCCTTCAAGGAAGAACCGATGGGCATCGATCCGGCGGAGCCGTTCGGGATGCAAAGGTTCGATTTCTATGAAGACCGATTCAAACGCCTGACCAGGGAAGCGGTGGAAAAAGACAAAATATCGCTCAGCCGCGGCGCGGAGATGCTTCGGATCGGTATTGAGGAGATGCAGGACCTGCTCCAGAATTGGGAGGTCATTCTGTGACACGCCGCCCGGCTCCCCGCAGGTTGATGATCATGGATGCATGCGTGCTGATCGATTTCATCAAGGCGGAGCGGGCCGTGCTGGAACTCGTGGTGAAACATATCGGTCCGCTGCACGTGACCAGCCCGGTCGTGGACGAGGTTAACGAAATCGATCATGAAAACGAGCTGGTAGCCCTCGGGCTGATCATTATCGAGCCGGAAATCGAAGATGCATATGCCGCCGGCGGCCGATCCGGACCGTTATCGTTCGAAGACTGGCTGTGTTTGCTTACGGCCAAACGGCATGGTTTCACTTGCGTGACCAACGACAAGAATCTACGGAGGTTGTGCAAACAGGAAGGGGTTTCGTTGCTGTGGGGGCTTGAACTTGTAGCCGAACTTCACAAGGTCGGCGGAATCACCGGCAAAGAGGCGGAGATTTTTGCTCAAGCCATTAGGCGGTCGAATCCCAAGCACATCACCGAGAAGATCGTCTCGCGTTTTGCGGACCTCATTGGGCGGCAGGAAGGTCACAGGTCCCGGACATGATGATCCGGGCATTTGAGCATTATGGGAATTCCGTCACCCAAACTTGGTGACGATATAGTGCGACAATGATCGCACCAATAACCCAAGAAGAGGTATATATCCAATGGCAAAAGATGATCCTTCAATGCGCGGTAACAGATCGCGAAATCAAACGAATGGCCGTCTCAGAGACACCCGCGACGACAAGCACGTGGGCACGCTGGAAGAACAGTACGATAGGGATTTCGGGGTGCGCTCGGACATGCATGTGGACACTCTGCTCAAACAGACCGGTCATTCATCGGTGAACAAACTTATCAAGAGCGGAATCGGTAAGAAGGAATAAGGACCGCCCATCAAATCACCGAGCGGATGGCCTGGCGGTAGTTCTCGACGACCTGCTCGCGGTACTTTTCCATGGTGGGATGCAGGAAGGGTCGGGGCGGGATGACGATCACCGCGCCGTTGGGGTGCTGGATGGTGGCTCCGTATTCCATTACCGCGCCGATGTTCACCAGGTCGTCGCCGTCCTTGTTGACCGTGCCGCGCAGTAGCCCCACGAACGCCCGGTCGGCGAGGATGCGCTGAGTGATCGAATTGACCAGAAAGCCGGTGTCGATCAGGGCCTTGCTGGAGCCCTTGCGCGCGATGGTGCTCTCGGCCAGCTTAACGAACGCCTTGCCGCCCGGTGCCTGGGAGCGGATGCCCCGCTTGATCTCGCGGACGAGGAGAATGGCGTTCTTGATGGTCGCCTGCCGGATCGCCAGGGCGAGCCGGGCTCCGGGATTGGCGGCCAGCTTCGCTTTCGCCTTTTCCCAGTCGCCGAAACGCTTAACTCCCATGGATGCGCACCAGCTTCAGCACCTTGTGGGTCG
>JAKPTZ010000013.1 GCA_029555025.1 Deltaproteobacteria bacterium | reverse complement strand
TGGGGGCCGAGCGGGTACCCGTAGCCGGGAAGCTCTCGCAGGCGCGCGACACCATGCGGGGCGTAATGACCGTCGCGCGCCGAGAGGCAGCGGCGCGACACGGGGCTGGCCCCGTGCGCGACCGCGATTCCCGGGACGGGTAACCCCGAAGGACCCCCATCGGCACATATCGTGGGGCGTACGGCAGCTCCTCGACCCCTGAGCGAAGCGAAGGGCCCCAGGGGGAATCCTGATTCGGACGGGCGAATTTACATTCGCCCCTACGGATCGGGTAGCAGGGAACCGACGGGCGCGATGGAAAAAAATTGCCGGGCCGCGACGGGCGAATTTTCATTCGCCCCTACGATTCGGGGCAGACTGCGGATGGTGGTGGTCAAAGGCCGCGGAGGCGGGCGATTTCCTTGCGGGCATTTTCGACGAAGGGCTTTTCGTCGGATTTGTTCCGGGATGATGCGACGTACTTTTCCCAGGCCTCGATGGCGGCGTCGAACTCCTCGGTTGCGGAAAGCGCGGCGGCCAGGTTGTAAAGGGCCGGGGTGTAATCCGGCTTTGCATGCAGTGCCAGCCTGTATTCGGCGATTTCGCTGGCGGACTGGCCCATCATGTGGTGAATGACCGCCTTGTTGTAATGTGCCAGGAAGAACATCGGATCAAGTTCAAGCACCTGATCGTATGCGGCAAGCGCCTGCTTCAGGAAAGGCTCGCGTTCCGCGGTCGATGCCAGCGATTCGGCCTTCTTGAAAAAGGCCAGTGCGTGGTTGAACTTGATCTCGGCGGCCTTCGGGGCGGTTTCAACGGCCTTTGCGGCAGTCTCCAGCGCCTCGTCGAACCTTGCGGCCGCCATCAATGCGATCGACAGGTTGTTCCACGCGTCAGTGGCTGCCGGATCGATCTTCAGAACCTTCTGCAACGAATCGATGGCCTCGTCCTTCTTTCCCAGGTCAAGGTACGCAAGGCCAAGGTTATGAAGCGCATTCGCGTAGTTCGGATCCAGTTCAAGCGCCTTCAGGTATGCGTTGACTTCCTTCTGGTGCTGGCGGATTGCCCCGTACGCGACACCAAGGTTGTACCAGCCTTCCTTGCTTTCGGGCTTAAGCTGGACGCCCTTTTCAAGCGAAACGATGGCGCGGTCGGGATAACCGCTGGCCATTTCCTGTGCACCGATGCGGAAGTAATCCGCGGCCTCGGACTGTGCCGAAGCCTGAACCGATGCAACCGTCAGGGCGACGGCGACGGCCATGGTCATGCACGCCAGGAAAAACCTTTTCATCGGGGTTCCCCCTTTTCAATCAAAAAGTCCGCTGACACCGGGCGTATATCGCACCGGGCGGGCACCCGGTGGCAGCACGTCGATATTTCGTCCCCTGCGACCAACCAGGTGCTGACCCTTTGCAAACTCGTACTCAAGGCATTCAATGAAGTCCTGGGGCTTGTCGCCCGCAACCCGGCTGCCCGTTTCCGGGTCCCGGATTCCTTCGGTCAGCGCCTTGCGAATCTGTTCCGGAACATCCCCGCGTCCGCTCCAGTACCAGACCGGGGGCTTTTCGGGGCCGGCAATGAGCATCCCCAGGCGACCGTGAGCATTGGCGAATTCAAATGTCTTCATGCAGGAACCTTGATAATGCCGGCGGAAATCACCGGGAAGCCTGGAATGATCCGGGATGTCGGAAATCCGCCGCATCCGGGAACGTGGCCATTATAGATGCATCATCCGTATGTCGCCAGTATTGTTGACCAGCGACCTGATAATCGTTGACAAGGTTTGACCTGAAATCTAATGTCGCCATGTGTGGCCCTTCGGGCCATCCAGGAAGGATGGCTGCCGGTCATCGCCTGCACTCTTGATGGTTCGAACCGGGGACCTTATGACGCCTTTCCAATCCAGACCGGGAACCCGAAACAACGCCCAACTCATTCCGTTTCTGTTCATCTGCGCGGCCCTGGCCGCCGGACTGGCCGGTTGCGGGGTGACGACCAACCAGCCGGATCTTGAAGGCAAGGAGGTCGCGGTCAGGTTTCTTCATACGACCGACATCCATTCCCGCCTGATTCCGTATCGGATGGAAGTGACCAGGACCGATGAAACGCTTGGCCTTGATCCGGAAAAGGGACCTTTCGGAGGCATTTCCCGCATCGCCTGGATCGCCAAGACCGAAAGGGCAAAGGTCGAGCGGTCGCTTTTCATCGATACCGGCGACAGCTTTCAGGGCGCTCCCATCTTCAACCTGTTCCAGGGCGAGGTCGAACTGAAGTCGCTTTCGACGATGGGCGTGGATGTCAGCGTCCTTGGAAACCATGAATTCGATTCCGGTGAACCGAATCTTGCGGACAAGGTATCGCGGTTCGCGGTTTATCCGATGCTGGGCGCGAACTATCTTATCGAGCCGGTTGGCGGATCGACCGTCCCGCCGTTGCGTGACCTGGTGTATCCGTACCAGATATTCAACCTGCAGGGGCTGCGCGTCGGCGTCATCGGGCTTGCCAACACGTCGACGATGAATTCGCTGTACGAAGCCGGCAACTCGATGGGCATCAATCCGCTCGAGGCGGCCGAAACGGCCCAGTTTTACATCGACGTGCTGCGTCCCCAGGTCGATGTCATCGTGGTGGCATCGCATCTGGGGCTGACATCGGACGAAGAACTCATCCCGTGCATATCCGGGGCGGATATCGTCCTGGGCGGGCATCATCATGTCGTGCTGAATCCACCCAAGGAGATCCTGGACGCCGGTGAATGTTTCTATTCCTGGAATACCGACCACTTAAGGAACCAGTGCGAAAAGGCGTTCCGCAAGGCGGTCGATGACGATGGAACCGTCGTGGAGTCGAGGCTGGTTGATGCCTGCGACACCATTTCCGAAGTCGCGCGAAAGCTGTTTTCCAACCTGCGGGAGGAACCCGGTCGCGTTATGCCCCCGGTCGAGCCCGGCGCCTTGCTGGATGCATGCGTTGGCGCGCTTGATCAGTCGGCCGTGATTCCCCCGGCGCTGGCCGCCGATCCCGCCGCCGTCAGCGATTACCTGGACGCATGGGTTTCGTTCAAGTGTTACGAAGTCCCCAGGCAGCTCGGCTGGACCCAGCCGGCCCGCCGCAAGGTTCCGCTTGCTCATTCCGGCGCTTTCGCGAAATACGTCGGTCTGATGGACGTCGTGTTTGCGCAGGTTTCGGCATGTTCCGACGGAATCGACAACGATGGCGACGGCAAGACGGACATGGCGGATCCGGGATGCGTGGATTCAAGGCTCGACAACAGCGAGTCAACCGACGGATTCCAGCGTTCGTCCGACTGGGATCTGGAATCCTTCAAGTATCGCGTCATTCCGGTCGATTCGACCGTGCCCACCGATCCGCTGATCGAGCGCCTGCTTGAACCTTATGTCGATGCGTTGAACCAGGCGGTGCCGTTGAACCAGATCCTGGGGTACGCGCCCGCGACCGTCAGCAGGTTCGGGGCGACCGGCGGCGATTCGGCGATCGGTAATGTCGTTGCCCAGGCAATGATGGGACGGCGTGGTGTCGAAACCGATTTCGCGGTCACCAATTCGCTTGGAATCAGGTCGGATTTCTATCCCGGGCCGATCACGATTGAATGGCTGTTCAACGTGTTCCCGTTTGAAAACTCGATTACCACGATGTATTTGTCCGGGCGTGAAGTCGTTGAAATGTTTGATTTTATCGCGCGTCGTTCGTCCGACCGCGGATGCAGCAGCCAGGCCCAGGTCGCCGGCGTCAACGCGGTTCTTCAGTGCGGGCGGTGCGATGTTGCCAGGCGGGCGGCCTCGGGCTTCCCGGATGCCGACCCCGACAGGGCGTGTGCGGTCGAGATCGTCATCGGCGGCCAGGGCGTCAAACTTGATGCCCAGTACCAGCTTGCCGCCAACGACTATATCGCGGCGGGCGGTTCCGGTTTCACCATGCTCAAGCGCAACACGACCAAGGTGAATACGGAAATTTCGTTGCGCGAGGCGCTGACCGACCAGATCAGGCAGGGGCGCCCGTGCGGGTGGCGTCCCGACCTGAAGGGGTTGCAGCCGTGCACCCGTGACGGTGAAGGCGAGGGTGGCTGCGACAAGGGTTACATGTGCTCATGCCAGGAACGAAGCGTCTGGAACAAGGTCGATGCCGCCTGCGTCCAGGCCGGGGAGTGCGCCGGGGATTCCGGGTTCTGCGTGCCGGCCAATTGCGTCAACGACGTGATGGATCTTTTTGTCCGCGACAATTGCGTGGCCTTTGGCGGTGGTCCCGAACTTGAGGAGTGCATGTGCCTTCAGAAGGCCAGGGCATACGCTCAGTGTCAGTCAACCCCTTGTGTTGACAGGAATAATGGATTCGCCGAAGACGGGCGTCTGCTGTTGCTTGCGCCGTGACGCGTTGATGGAGTGAGTGATGCGTTTTTGCCATTGGGCATTTATCCCCTGCGTCGTGACGCTTCTTGGGGTCGGGTGCGGCCTCGATAACGAGGTGGATTGGAGCGGCCGCACGACCGGCATGGTGGTCAGCCTGACGTCCGCCGGCGGCAATCCGTACGAAGGCGAACAGCAGATCCTGCCGCTTCCCGCGTCCGGTTCGGCCAACGGCATCGACATCGAGGTTGACATCGATGTGCTGGCGGCGGCCGAGGGCAGCCAGGTCCTTCAGCAGGACATCTGGGTGCGCATGTCCGTTCGGCCTGGCAAGCTGCTGGTGGTTTCGGCGGATCGTTACGTCGGCAATGACGTGTTTCTGGAAAAGGGCCACGCGTCGAACGTCAAGGTTCGCGTGTGGGACGTCTTCGGGCCGACCAGGGTGTGGGCCGAGGATGTCGGGTACCTGCCAAGAACCAGGATTGGCGTGACCCCATCGTGCGGTGACGGCAAGGATAATGATGGCGACGGGTTTACGGACTGGCCGCTTGATCCGGGGTGCCTTGAAGCATCCGATGACAGCGAGGAGTCCGGTTCAGGCGCGGCCGGCGTCAGCAGGACCGTGATGTTCGACACGCCGACGATTGCCCAGCTTCAGGGCTTCTATGCCGGGGTCACGACCGACTTCAACGGGGCGTCCCCTTACGCGGGCGAGGAAGTAACGGTTGATAAGGGTGACCTGGTGGTGACCAGGGTCACGACGGACGGCATGTATGTGACGGACGCATCGGACCAGGGCGGGTACAACCACCTTTTCGTGTTTACGTACAACTCTCCAACAACGGTTCCAGTCTGCGAGGCCGACGAGCAGGACAATCTGGGCTGTGTCAATGACGGCCGGCCGGTTCCGGTGCGGATATGCGACAGACTGACCTTCGTGGGTGGCAGTGTTTCCGAGTTCTACGGCTTCACCGAAATGTCATTCCCGGTCTGGGACACGCAGGTCTGGAAGGAATCGGACGGACCTTGTCCGATGCCGGCGCCCAGGGCCCTGATGGCCGCCGATTTCCGCGGGAAGGCGCTTGAAGGAAGCGAGGCCGGGCTTGTCACTGTCAGCGACATCGTTCTGGGGTCCGCGGACGACATCGTGGATTGCGATTTCAACAAGGACGGCACCGTTGATTTCCGTGATTACGACACGAACGAATGCAGCGATGAATGCAGTTGCAGGGAACAGTGCGACAAGGATCTTCTGTGCGTCGAGTTCAACCAGTACGTCGAATTCGGGCAGTGGCCGGCAAGGCTTGGCGGCGAGTCGGGCGTCAAGGTGTGGATCAACAGCCGTGAATCGGTGCCTGAATTCGATCCATGGGCGGAGGATGTTCCCAGACAGCTTGTCGCGATCACGGGAACCCTTCGCAATCTGAGCTTTCTTGACCCTTATCCGTGGATCATTGAACCCCGGTGCCAGGACGACATCGTGCTGACCGGGGAACCGAAGCCCATAACCCAGGCGTGTGTTGGCAGCCAGGATGGAGAATAGGATGCGAAATCTTTCGATCGGGCGTGGATGGAATCGACTTGCGGCGGGCGCGGTTCTTGCCCTGGCTCTTGTGGCGGGCGGCCGCGCGGCATATGCCGGCGACTTCATGGATACAAGGCTGACGTGGACGTTCGGTGATGACGATCTGATGGCCAATGCGGGCGAGGTCATCCCCGACAGTCCTATCGTCGGCATCGGCGACAGGCCGGGTTACGAGATGTTCATGGATAACCTGAACAGCCGCACGTCCGGTCGTGAAAACCTGACGCACCTGGTTCTTTACAAGAAGATGCCCGGTTTCCTGAAGGGGCTGACGACCGAGGCGGCCCTGGTTCTTCGGATGGACATGGGCGCGTTGACCGAGGGCAATAATCCCGGCGTGACCGATGTCCTGCAGGATGACGGTTCGTACCTGCGGGCCGCATATACATGGGATCGCGACAATCCGGATGACAAGTACTTTGCGTTGACGTTGTTCCCGTTCAGCACCGAGCGTTTCAGGCTGGGATACCTGTACGACATATCGTGGGGCGGTGGAAACATCTTCACCAACAACAGGTCGGGCCTGGCCCCGGGGTTGAAGTTCGACGTGCACGCAAAGATGAAGCATGTCGTTGCCGACGCGTTTGTCGGCTTCAAGACCGCCCGAATCAAGCAGGTTGTCCAGGAAGGAAGCCAGGAAGTCGAGCAGATTTCCGTCAAGGAAACCAATTACGGCGTGCTTGGCGGCGTCGGGGTTGATCTGTTCGACTGGGTCAGGCTGGATGCCGGTTTCGGGTATTTCCAGCAGGGCAAGTTCGAAAGAACCGCCTTGATGATTGGCCAGCCCGTCTTTTCGTTCGGCCTGTCGTCCCGCCTGACCGTTCGTCAGGGCCTGCCGATCCAGACATCGATCGACTACAAGCTCTACAGGAACCATCCCGATGCCCTGGACGCCAGTTCCAGCCGCGAAACCTACAAGAAGGACAAGTTTTCCTGGAGCGTGTCGGCAGAGTACAACCATGTCTGGCAGCAGCTTGAAAGCATCGAGCAGTACGCGAAGACGAAGCTGCAGCCGGCGTGGGCCGGGGCGGTCCAGGTCCAGTTCAAGTACGACTACATGCGAATCCAGCTTGTCGGGCTGATCCGCAACCTTGAGTACATCCTGATGAACGTTCCAAGCCTTACGCCGTTTGTGGCGATTCCCGAGGCAGGAACATCGACGACGCCGGAATACTTCGCCGCCGCGACCATCGACTACCGCTTTGATTCCGCGCATGTGACGCCGTTCATCACCGGCGGCGTTCAGGTCCCGGCCACGTTCATCACCGATAATCCCAGGACGGTTCAGGTCATTCGCGACCAGACAAGGCGTGACCGGCTGCCGGAAGGATACGGGGCAAAGCCGATTGGGCAGCTTCGTGTGGGCGCCGAGTGGGAACTGTCAAAGATATTCAGTGTTGTCGGAACGTTCCAGTACGCCAGGGATGAAAACCAGACCAGGCTCGAGTACGATTCAAGCGGTCAGAGGGTTGTCGGAAGGCAGTTCCAGAATCCCGACAAGTTCGGTTTCAACGTCATGGTCATGGCCAGGTTCTAGCACCCCCACGATCCGCAGCGGGCGGATGTAATCCGCCCGTACATGAAAAAACGAATGAAAATTCGCCCGCCTGCGTGAAAATTCGCAGTGGCTCGTCAAGCCTTTTACGGGGATTCGTTCAGTTCAACCAGGGTCGCGGCGGGTGCCGAACCCTGCATGAATTCTTCAAGAAGGGCTCGCTGCTCGTTCGTAAGCTTCGGGAATTTCAGTCCCATTCCGACAGGCCTTGCCGAAGTTTCCCGTGGATTGATCCAGATGACCTTGGCGGTCAGCTTGAATTCGATGTGCAGGTTTTCGATCCTTACCGTCAGGCGAAGCACGCTGTCGATCGGCAGCAGCGCTTCGGTCTTCACGAAAAGCCCGCCCCGGTTAAGGCTTAAAGACAGCCCTTCATAAAATTCCAGGCCCGAACTGTATCCGATCTCGACCACGGTCGGATGGCTGCCGTCCTTGCTCTGCTCGACCACCCGGAAGTCCGGCCGCCGCAGCGCAACCTGTTTCAGGAAGGCGTCGCGGTACAGTTCCAGTTCCTTGATGCGCTGGGCCAGCACCGGATCCGAGCGCCCCGAAGGCAGCATCGCCTCGGCCTTGAAGCCGGCAAGCCTGTCGATTGCCTCGAAGAAATTCGATACCTGGATTTCCTTGTGCAGCCCGATTTCGAAGTCTGTCTGATCAGCCATGTATGCAGTTCCTGCCGTTGTTCTTTGCGATATACAGGTTCTTGTCCGCCTCCATCAGGAGGTCGGTCGTGGACTGGTGTTTTTCCGCGTCGAATTCGGCCGCGCCGATACTTACCGTGACCGATATTTCCTGGCCCTCGAAGTTGACGCCGTGCCCCTCGACCGCGGCACGGATGTCCTCGGCCAGGGTCTTTGCCGCTTCAAGGTTGGTTTCGGGAAGAACACAAACGAATTCCTCGCCGCCGTACCTGGCAAAAAGCTCGTCCTTGCGGATGCGGGTCCGGACGATCCCCGCCACTTCCTTCAGGACCACATCGCCGGTCAGGTGGCCGTGCGTGTCGTTGATCAGCTTGAAGTGGTCAAGATCCATCATCAGCACCGTCAGGGTTCGCCTGTGCCGCCTTGCACGGGCCAGCTCGCGTTCCAGGAAGTCGCCAAGGGCGCGCTTGTTCGCAACCTGTGTAAGGCCGTCCGTGACGACGGTACGGTAAATTTCCTCGTGATAGGCCGACTCAAGGTTGTCGCCGTTAAGGTACTTGAAGATGCTGTCGCCAATCTTGATGAACTGCCCGGACGTCAGTCGCGCCCTTGGCATAATCAGGATGTCGTTGACGTACGTGCCGTTCGTGCTTCCAAGGTCAACGATGTACCAGTCCTGGTTTGCCTTCTCAATCCTGGCATGCTTCCGGCTTACCGAATCGGATTCAAGCACGATTATGTTGTCGGGATCCCGACCGATTGTCACCACTTCCGTCATGAAGTCGTACTTGCGACCCAGATTCGCCCCGTAAATCTCGACAAGACAGACCGAACTGACAAGATTGCCGGTAAACAGCCTGTTGACCCGGGTTACCCTGGTCTGTCGTTCTTCCTTCACGGTCCCCCCCGCGAAATCCGTTTGCAACGAATATACCCCAAACAGTCGATTTGAAAAGCGGATATCAGCGCTGCCGGATTTTTGTTGTCGAACGTTCATGCCAGACGATGAATGCCGTCATGACGACTTCGGCGGCAAGGATGCAGGCCACTTCACCGACGTCGGCAAGCAGGCCGAAGCTGCGCAGTGCAAGGTTGGTCGAAGTCAGAAGGGTCGCGTACCCGATGATCGTGGTCAACGCACAAAGCATCACGGCCCCGCCGGCCGAAGAAACGACTCGCCCCATGCTCCCGCGCCCCTCCTGAAGATAGCGGCTGATGATGTTCGAACCGTAATCAACGCTTATTCCAAGAGTGATCGGTATCACGACGAAGTTCAGGAAGTTCAGCTTTGCCCCCATCAGCGCCGCGACGCCAAGCATCCAGATTGTTCCGATTACGACCGGAAGCATGACCGCGAATACCGGCAGCCTTTTCCTGAAAGCGACCACCAGCAGCAGCAGCACGCCGATAAAGGATGCGGCAGTGACCTTCAGCCCATCCGACAGGATCGAATCAATCATGTCGGCGAAGACCATCGGCTGGCCGACCGGAATGGCCTTGACTCCATCTTCATATTTCACCCCGCGTATGAAGCGGGCAAACTTCAGAAGATACTTTCCGTCAAGCAGGCTGTCACCTTTGCGTCCATAGACGTAAAGGATGCGGCCTCGGCTTCCGTCGGATTCCTGGAACGGCCGGGCAAGGGACGCCGGGACATCGTCCAGGCCAATGATCCCCAGGTCGTCGGTCGGTCTGTACTCCATGACCTTTTCACGATCCGCCGGGGACAGGAAGTCCATCTTCGAATCGATCATCCGCCTGATTTCGGCCAGCACTTCCAGCTTTTCGGCCTGCCGATCCGGCACCGAATCCTGCAGTGTCTTGACCCCGCCGATGATTGCGCGCGAAGACGGGCTGGCAAGAATCGCCGCCTTCATTCCCGGAACGTCCGAGGCGCGATCCGTCACGACCGGGGTGGGGCTCTGCGGCAGGTCGAAAATCTTGTCAACCTTCTTCGAAAGCGCGGCGGAGCCACCTGCGTAACCGGCGACGTTTCGAAGCTTCCTGAAGTCGTATTCAAACGGGTCGAAAGACCACGGAAGAATCACCAGGATTGATGCCGCCGTGGAAATCAGGGCAAAAGCCAGGATGAATCTTGGCCATCTTTCGACCAGCATCGCGAAGAAGCGTCCCGGGGCGAACCGGGATGGGCTGCCCTGGCGATCCCGCATCGGTTTGCGCCGATGCATGATGGCGATCAGGGCCGGTCCGACCAGGAAGGTGGCCAGCCAGCACAGGATCATGCCGATGCCCCCGATGATGCCGAACTGCCGGAAGCCCCGGAAGCCGGCAAATACCAGCGAACCGTATGCGATGGATGCTCCCAGACCCGCAATCAGGGTTCCGCGAAGAGTGCTCCACGCCGACGTCGTAAGATCCTGGGATACCGTCGAATCCGGGTTGGATCGGGCTTCCTCGAAGAACCTGGCCGTGAACATCAACATGAAATTGATGCCGTTGCCGGCGATGATCGCGGCCAGGAAGGCGGTGGCAGTATTCAGGTACCCGATGGCGAAGGTCGTGACCGCAAGAGCCGCAGCCAGGCCAAGCAGCATCGGCACCCCGATGACCGCCGTGATTCGTATGCTGCGGTAATAAACGACGATCAGCAGGGCTATCAGTCCCAGACACAGAAGCGACACGAACGTCATGTCGGACTTCAGAGCCTCGCGTTCCTCAAGACCGGTCTTGATTTCACCGGTCAGGCCAACCTTCATTTCCGGATGATAAGCGGCGGGATTCAGGCTTCTGATGAAGCCTTGAACCTTATCGACAAGCTTCTGGTTGCTGGCCGTGTCCAGCGAACTTGACGGAGGGTAAATGAAGACCGCGACCAGGTTGCGATCCGGGTTCGTGTAGTATCCGTCAACGTACCTTTCCTGAATCTTTACCTTGGATTCGTATTTCTCGCGAAGCCTGTCGAATTTCAGATCTGTTCTGGGCGCCGGTTCGTCGTCCAGCGATTCGACCAGGGCGCCTTCAGTCTCCTCCTGGATGCGCTGGGCGATCTTGTCGCGGACCTCGACAAGGTCTTCCAGATCCGCGAACAGGTACTTGTTCCGGGTGTAGTAGTCCTTGATTTCCTTGATGTTGTTATCAACCGCAAGGACTTCCTCGGGCGGAAGTGCCCGGATCAATGTAGTGATATCGTCGGAAAATTTCTGGGCCGCCTTCAGGTCGGGGCATTCGATGGCCACCGCAAGGTTCTGGTGAACCGCAACTCGAGTGCGCATCGTTTCCAGGTTCACGACCGAAGGGGCATCGGTTGGAAGAAGCTCGACCAGATCCGTCTTCAGTTCCAGCTTCGACGCGAAAAACACCGACAGCGCGAAAACAAGCGCGGCAGAGGCGAGCACAAGTCTTGGCCGGGAAACGGAAAATGCGATCCACCTGGCAAGCCAGTTCGGGCAGGGCAAATCCCTTGAGGCCCGGTTCGATTCACTGTCCATCGTTCATCCTTCGCGGGTCAGAAACCCTTTTCCTGCCAGACCCTTATGAAATGGGAAAGGCTGCGATCCCAGGTGGCCTCGGCATCGGGCGGAAACATGCAGCCGGGCACCTGTTTTTTCGACCAGTGGTATTGCAGGCACTCGCAGCAGACCGCGTGGCGCGGGCAGCCGGGGTATGAACATGTGCACCTGGCGGCATTCTGTTCCTTTCGCTGACAGTCGGACATGCTCACCACCTCATAGTTCAGGGAACTTACGTCATGGATTTTCAACCAGCTCCCGGAACGCGTCAACATTCAGGCCGAATCCCGCAAGTCCCGAATAGCGCCGTGGATTTCGTGTAATGACGCACAGGTTGCGGACTGAAAGGGTACGCAGAATCTGCGCCCCGATGCCGAAGTCACGGAAGGTCATCTCGGATTCCAGGCCGACCGCCTTGCGAAGAACGTGTTCCCCGTCCTTTTCAGCGTCAAGCCGCTGCAAGGTGCCAAGAAGATCCTCGCCCGTCTCCTCGCGGTTCAGGTAAAGCAGGATGCCCCTGCCTTCGGCGGCAATAATCCGCAGTGCCGCGGCCACTTCCTCGCGACCCTGCCCGTCAATGAACGGAAAGACGTCGCCGGGAAAGTTTGCCCGGTGGACACGCGTAAGGACAGGTTCCGGGGTTGTCACGTCGCCCATCACAAGCGCCAGGTGCGTTCGGCTGTCAAGCGTGGTTGAAAATGAAATGACCGTGAATGTGCCGAATTCGGTCGGCAGTTCCGCCCGTGCATCTTCGCGGACCTGCTGCTCGTGGCGCAGTCGGAACGCGATGATGTCGGCCACCGATACCACCGGAATGTCGTACTTCGCGCCGAACTTCATGAGCGACGGAAGACGCATCATGGTGCCGTCTTCGTCAAGGATTTCGCAGATTACCCCCGCCGGCTTCAGCCCGGCAAGCCTTGCAAGATCAACCGAGCCTTCCGTCTGGCCCGTTCTTGACAGAACCCCGCCGGGCACGGCGCGCAGCGGGAAGACGGAACCTGGAAAAACAAAGTCGGCCCTGGTCGAATCGTCCTGAACCGCCTTCAGGATTGTCGCGGCCCGGTCGGCCGCGGTTATTCCGGTTCTAACGCCGTCACGGGCGTCAAGCGAAACCGTAAAAGCGGTTCCGAGCGGCGCGGTGTTGTGGCGCACCATCATTTCCAGGCCAAGCCTGTCGCAAAGCGGACCGTCCATCGCGAGACAGATCAGGCCCCGGGCCTTTTTAGCCATGAAGGCGATGTGCTCCGGCGTGGTCAGTTCAGCGGCGACGACAAGGTCGCCCTCGTTTTCGCGATCCTCGTCATCGACCAGAATTATCATCCGGCCGGCCTTCAGATAACTGATGGCGTTTTCAATCGTTGAGAGCATGTCGGTTTCCTGCAATATTCAAAGCTTCCGGTCAGCGTTTTCGTTCCCTTGCGGCCTGGGCCAGCGTGGCCAGCCTGGCCAGCGCGTCGATCGGAGTCAACCTGTCGGTGTCGATATCGGCCAGTTCCAGCACCAGCGGGTCTGGCTGGGATGCACAGCTTGCCCCGAAAAGGTCGAGCTGTGAAGTGCTTTCCGTCGGGCCCGCGCGCCTTCTTGATCTGGCCAGCATAGGGCGCCCGACCGCGTCGAGTTCCGAATTTTCAAGGTTTGCAAGGACTTCCCTGGATCTGATGATAATATCGTCCGGAAGTCCAGCCAGCCTTGCAACCTGAATTCCATAGGAACGGCTGGCCGGGCCGTCGATCAGCTTGCGAAGGAACAGCACTTCATTTCCCCACTCCTTGACGGCCACGCTCTGGTTCCTGGCCGCCGGAATGCTTCGCACCAGGTCGGTAAGCTCGTGGTAATGGGTCGCGAACATGGTTCGACAACGAATCCTGTCCTGGATGTACTCCGCGATGGCCCATGCGATGGCGACACCGTCGAAGGTCGATGTGCCGCGCCCGATCTCGTCCAGAATCAGAAGGCTGCGTTCCGTGGCACGCGACAGCATCTCGGCCGCCTCGGACATTTCAACCATGAACGTGCTGCGTCCGGCCGCAATGTCGTCCATGGCGCCGACCCGGGTATAAATGGCGTCGGTGATGCCGATGTCGGCCTGCCTTGCGGGCACGAAGCTGCCCATGTGGGCCAGCAGGACGATGATCGCCACCTGCCGCATGATGGTCGACTTTCCGGACATGTTGGGCCCGGTGATGATCACCATGCTGGTCGTGGTGCCGTCGAGAACGAAGTCGTTCGGAACGAACGTTCCGTCGGGGATGGATGCCTCGACGATCGGGTGACGTCCGTCGATGATTGAGATGACCCTGGATTCGGCGATCGATGGCCTGGTCCAGCCGTTGGAATGGGCCACTTCGGCAAGCGTCGAAATCACGTCAAGCGTCGCGATGCCGTCCGCAAGCTGCTGGAGTCCGGTACGCAGTCCAAGCGTGGCCAGGCGCCACTGCTCGAACATCTGGAACTGCAACTCCTTTGAAGTTTCCTCGGCGGTCATCACCTGGTGCTCAAGCTCGGAAAGTCTGGCCGTGGTGAACCGTTCCGCGTTCGCCAGGGTCTGGCGCCTCACGAAGTCGGCTGGAACCCGTGACGCGCTGGAGGTCGGGATTTCAATCGTGTAACCGAAAACCCGGTTGTATTTCACGCGCAGTTTGGGGATGCCCGAGCGCGTCCTTTCTTCCGCTTCGTACATCGCGATGTAACGGCGCCCGTTTTCCGCCATGTCCATGGCGCGATCCAACTCGTCCGAAACCCCGCGGGCGATCATCTGGCCATCCTTGACGGTCGATGGCGCGTCCTGGACGAAAATCCTGTCAATGGTCGTCGCCAGATCCAGCAGGGCAGGCGGAACATCGGCAAGATCCACAAGCGCGTCAAGCGGGGTTTCCCGTATTACCCAGGCCGCCTTGCGCATGCCTTCGATTCCGGCCGCCAGCGACTTCAGGTCGCGGGCCGAGCAGCTTCCGCCGGCAAGCCTTGTCAGCAGGCGTTCGATGTCCGGGATGCCCGTAAGCGCATCCCTTATGCGCTGTCGTTCGGTCGGGGCGTCAAACAGCGTCCTGATCCGGTCCTGGCGGGCACGTATCCCGTCGGCGTCGGAAAGCGGGGCAAGCATCCACTGGCGCAGAAGCCGGGCCCCCATTCCCGTTCTGGTTCGGTTCAGAAAGGCGAACAGGCAACCGCGCGATCGATCACCCGAAGTGGTGGAAAGCAGTTCAAGGTTGCGAACCGTCGTGTTGGGAAGGGACATCGTTTCCGATGCGACGGTGTCCCTGAATGGCCGGATAGTCGGCAAAAGGGCCGGGTGCGTCCGGTTGACGTACGAAAGAATCGAGGCGGCGGCCGATCCAAGCAGCCCGGACGGATCGAAGTTGGCGAACAGCGCCATCCGGTCGGCGTCCAGCCGGCCCAAATCGGTGTCGGCCGGCGTCAGCGATGTCGTCAGTCTGATGGATTGCGGAAGCATCGCAAGCAGTGCGTCGTCCGGAAGATAGACCAGGGCTTCCCGCGGAATCAGGCGGTCCAGGAACAGCCGGAGATCGTTGTCGGACGTAGTGAAAGTTCCGAAGAAATCCCCGGTTGACGCGTCCAGGGCCGCCGCGGCCCAGCCACGGTCGTCCCTTAAGAGGCACAGAAGATGGTTTGATTCCGACGGATCCGTGAGTTCGGTGTCCAGAAGGACGCCCGGGGTTATCACCCGGACAACGTCGCGCCGCACTATTCCTTTTGCCAGCTTTGGATCTTCCATCTGCTCGCAGATGGCAATCTTTTTGCCGGCATCGATCAGCTTCTGGATGTAACCGGAAACCGAGTGCCATGGCACCCCGGCCATCGGAACCGGATCCTCGGCGTCCCTGTTCCGTGAAGTCAGCGCGATGTCCAGGATCCTGGCGGCATCGCGGGCGTCCTCGTAAAAGGTTTCATAGAAGTCGCCCATCCTGAAAAGCACCATGCAGTCGGGGTGTTCCGCCTTGGCCTTCAGGTACTGCTGCATCGATGGTGTGGGGGCGCCAGCCATGGCGCGAAGGATATCGCAAAAGTCATCATTTGATAACGCTCGGTTCGCCGCTTATTAGACAGGTTTTCTGGCTGACGATATTGACGTCGGTTCGTTAAATCACCATATTTGCGCAAACATCAGTTCATGGTTTCGACAATGCGAATAATCGCATGAAGGCGAATCGACTGATGGCGACTCGGTTCAATTGTGGTGGTTAACAATGGGATTCAAGGGACAGACGGCGGTTGCCGGATTTGGCGCGGCCGCCGAAGGGGATGCGGGAAAGAAGGCCGGCTCGAAGCCCTCGGCGTCCGAGGCCAAGCTGCTTGCGGGGCGGTTCAGGCTGACGCGCATGATCGCGAGCGGTGGAATGGGAATGGTGTTCCTGGCCAGGCAGACGTCAATCGATCGTGACGTGGCCATAAAGATTCTGAATCCGGACAAGGCCGGCGACAAGGAAGCGCGGGATCGTTTCCGGGTCGAGGCGGCCGCCGTCAGCAGGCTGAAAAGTCCGCACACCGTGACCGTCTTTGATTTCGGCGAAGACGAACAGGGAAACATGTTCCTGGCCATGGAATTCCTGGAGGGCCGGCCACTTTCGACCTACCTGAAGGAAAGGGGCCCGATCGAACCCCGTCTGGTTGTCGAAATCGCCGATCAGGTGCTTGATTCGCTTTCCGAAGCCCATTCGGCTGGAATCCTGCACCGGGATCTGAAGCCGGAAAATATCTTCGTAATGGATCGTTCGATTCGCGAAGTCTTCGTGAAGGTGCTGGATTTCGGCGTGGCCAAGATTATCGGCGGGCCCACGCACGCCGGAACGATGGCCGGCAAGGTCTTCGGGACGCCTTCATACATGAGTCCCGAGCAGTTGATGGGAAAGTCGCTTGATGCAAGGACCGACCTGTATTCGCTTGGGGTCGTGATGTACGAACTGCTTACCGGCAAGTTGCCCATAAACGGAAGAACCCCGATCGAGATCGGCGTCAGGAAGGTCAAGGATGTTCCGCCGCGCATCGACCAGGTTCTGCCGGAAGCCGGATTTCCGCCGGGAATGGTCGATTTCATCGCGCGGACAGTCGATCCGCGGATCGAGGCCAGACCGACCGATGACGTGGAATTTCGTGATCTTATGCATGCGGCGTTCGATCGTCGGGCGACCTCGCAAGTGTCGGGAATCCACTCCGCGCCGTCGCCGGAACCAGGCCCGGCAGACCCGTCCCGCCGCGATACGGTGCCCACAAGGGCAATGACAAATCCGTTTGAAGATGTTGCGGCCCAGGACAGACCGAATCGTCCGACCCCCAGGCCGGCCTCGTCCGGGGCGACGGTCAGGCCGATGACGGTCGCGATGTCCTCCAGGGATCGGCGCAAGACCAGGCGCATGCCCAAGTTACTCGGGGTAAGGCTGATGTCCGCCGGACAGTCGGTTTCGGCGACCGCGTCCGATGTCAGCCCCGGCGGGGGTTTCATCAACGCCCGCGAGATACCCGTTGTCGGTCATCGAATCGTGGTTGCCTTCAAGAGGCCGGATTCGACGGCCTTCGATATCCAGATTGCGGCCGAGGTCACCCGTATCGCCACTGGGGAGGGCGCGCAGGATCCGATCCGGGGCTTCGGGGTGAGGTGGCTACGCTTGAGGGCGCCCGGGGAAATCGAGCCAGTCGTGAAGTTCCTTACAAAGGTGCTGGGAATCGACCCCCCCACGATCCAGCCGCCTTCGGCCCGTGGTGCCTTCTGGGAGTACAGCTTCACCGAGGGCCGGTTCATCTGATACGCCGCAATCCGCTTCCGTCGCCGTCGAACATGCTGGTGATGCCTGTATGGGTTTAACCGCTGGAAATGGTCTGCTGGTTAATTGCGCCGTGGTTTTGGCAGCCGTCCTGAACCCGTGATAGAGATCTCCCTTCCAGGGAGATTCGGGACATGCTTTTCCCAACCGCCGAGTACGTGCTTTTCTTTCTTCCGGTCCTGCTGGTTGCCTGGCTCTCCAGGCGGTGGCTGGCAACCCACAAGGTATTTCTGCTTCTTGCCAGTTACTTCTTCTACGGATTCTGGGACTGGCGATTCCTTCCGCTTCTGATTGTCATTTCCGTAATCGCCTGGGTATCGACCAGGGCGCTGCAGGCCACCGACGACGTTCGAAGCAGGAAGGTCAGGCTTGGAATCGGCGTGACTGTGTCGCTGCTTATCCTGGCGTTTTTCAAGTACCTCGGGTTCGCGACCGGGATCGTCGTCAACGCCCTGGCGGCCATCGGTATCCACTGGAGCCCGATTCTTCCCGAAATCGCCCTGCCGGTCGGCGTCTCCTTCTTCGTCTTTCATGGGATTTCCCTGATGATGGACGGGTATCGCGCGAAACTGGACAGGAAGGCGCCATTCCTTGATTCCCTGCTTTACATCGCCTTCTTCCCGCAGCTTGTGGCCGGCCCGATCCTGCGGGCAGCCAGCTTCCTGCCGCAACTTCGTGTTCAACGCGATCCCGGCTCGATCGACGTTTCCCGCGGGATGATCCTGATCGTCATCGGACTGGTCAAAAAGGTGCTGATTGCCAACCACCTTGCAACCGCAATCGTCGATCACGTTTTCGAGACGCCGGTCGCGAGATCCGGGCTCGAGGTGCTGCTTGGAATCTACGGATACGCGGCCCAGATTTACTGCGACTTTTCGGGATACACCGACATCGCCATCGGATGCGCGCTTCTTCTTGGGTACCAGTTCCCGAAGAACTTCGATTCACCCTACATTGCCGCAAGTCCCCAGGAATTCTGGCATCGCTGGCATATCTCGCTTTCATCGTGGTTGCGCGATTACCTGTACATTCCGCTTGGCGGGAGTCGCAAGGGCCCGGTGCGCATCCATGTAAACCTTATGATCACGATGCTGCTTGGCGGCCTGTGGCACGGAGCCGCCTGGAATTTCGTGTTCTGGGGCGCCCTTCATGGCGGGGCGCTGGTTGTTCACCGCCTGTGGTCCGATTCCAGCTTGCCGTTCATCCGCAAGATCAGGGCGGGCAGGGCGTGGCCCTTCCTGGCCCGCGTCATCTGCTTCCACTTCGTCTGCTTTGGCTGGGTGTTCTTCAGGGCCCCGACCTGGCAGCATTCGTGGCAGATACTTAAATCCCTTTCAAACGCGTGGACGGTCGGTCCGTGGTTCACCGGCGGCATTCTTATCGCGATTGTCGCCGGCGTGCTGGCCCAGGGCCTGCCGGTCCGGGTGCGTGAATATGTCGAGGCAGGATTTTCCAGGCGCCCGCTTGTCATGCAGGGCTTCCTGCTGGCGCTTGCCGTCCTGCTGATTGATGCCCTTGGTCCGTCGGGGATTGCCCCGTTCATTTACTTCCAGTTCTGAGGTGTGATGATGGTCCGGACTTCGATTGATGGCGGAATCGCGACGGAACGCAGGTTTTACGGGACCCGGGATCTGGCGATAGTTACTTCAAGCTTCGCTCTTTGTCTGCTGCTGCTTGAAGGGGGTGGCCTGGTGACATGGGCCTCGCGTCTGGAGGCCGGCCCGGCCCAGGATCGCTGGCTGGCGGTTCTGGAGCCGCTGGAAAGCGGGCTTGATGCGGTCGGACTGACGTGGCCAAGAAAGGCGTTGATCTCGCTGGCCGACACGGTGGGTTCATCGATGCATTTCGTCGCCGCGGATTCCGCCGCTTCCGGTGACATGGTTGACATGGACCGGATCGTAAAGCGTCATCACGACCAGGCGCCCGTCGGCGACGGGGGCGGGGCAGCAATGGCCGGGGCAGGTGGCGGCGGTGTATCGCGGACGTGCGGTGCCGCCGGGACGGTCGAATCCAGTCCCGTCCAGGCCGACCCGGCCGCCCCGGAACCTGTTGCCGTTGCCATCGCGGCCCCTGAAGCCGCTTCAAAGGCCCCCGCATCCGACAAGCGGACAGTCATCCTGGTCGGGGATTCCATGATGGCTGTCGGTCTTGCACCATCGCTGGTAAGGTCGCTTGAAAAGGACGGTCGGTTCAATGTCGTTCGCGGACACAAATCCGCAACCGGCCTGTCCCGTCCCGAAATCTACAGTTGGCCCGAAGCCTACAGCGCGATTCTTGCGGAATACCGTCCCGATTTCGTCGTATGCGCCATGGGCGGAAACGACGCGCAGAACGTGCGTTACAACGGAAAAGTCCTTAAGTTCGGAACGCCGGAATGGGACGACCTGTACCGCGCCAGGGTCCGTGAAATGGCCAAGTTGTTCTCGAAGGGGCAGACACGCACCTTGTGGGTCGGATTGCCGGTAATGAGGGCCGAATCCTTCAGGAAGAAGATTCAGCACGTCAATTCACTGGTTAAAAAAGTGCTGGAAGAATTTCCAACCATTGACTACGTGGAGTCCAGCCCCGCCGTCAGCATGCCGGACGGCAGCTATGCAAGCCAGTTGCAGGACGCAAAGGGCCGCATGGTCAAGATGAGGGCAGCCGACGGAATACACCTTTCGGATGAGGGTGGAAAGGCGATTGCAAAGATTGTCATCAAGTGGCTGACGGGAAGGATGCCCTAGTTCGATTCGATTTCAGGAAGGCACGGATCGGGCGCGATCGAGGCCCGCGGGAACGGCTTGCCGTCAGGCCATTTTCCCATGAACAGCTTTTTCCCCGAATCCTTGCGTGACACCTTTCTGTTTCGAACGACCCGGTCAATAAGGTCGTCAGCCAGCGGCCAGTATGCGAACACGTCGAAGTTGTTGACTGATTTTGATATTGTCGGCCACGGCGCCGGCGGAATGGACGGCTTGAAGCCGCTGCCGTCATCCCCGAAGTCGTAGCGTGGATCCGGCGCCCCGGGTGCCCCGTGTCCCGCGGTCGCCGCCCAGGCCCCGTGGCTTGCGGAATGCAGGACGTACATCCGCCGGTTCGCCGGTGAAATGCCGCAGATGGCCTTGCCGATATCGATTGCGGTCCTGTCTTTGACCAGCTTGTCCGAATCGCCCACGATTGTGACGACCAGGGTGTCGGCCGGAAGTGTCGAAAGCTTGCCGATTATGGACTTTGCCAGGTCGCCCTTCGCCACGTGACGCGCATCGCCCGGGTTCGCAAGAAGCAGGCCGCGAATCCGTGGCAGACCCAGCTTTCGGGCCGCAGCGGCCATGTTGGCCGAAATCGTGGCGCCCATCGAGTACCCAATCGCGACGACACGATCCAGGTCGGCGGTCGCGTGGCCGTCCTTTCCAAGGCGGTTCAGCGCGTCCTTGAACGCGGACGTGGCGTGCTTAGTGACCCCTTTTGGCGGATCCGACAGTTCGACCTGATAAATCGGGAACACGACGATGAAGCCCTGCAGCACCAGGTGTTCAATCCAGGGGCCGTAGTTTACCGGATTCATTCCACCCCAGCCGTGTACGAAAAGTACAAGTGGAAGCGGCGCGTTGCCCGCCGATTCGGGTTCGAATATGAAGTATCGATCGGCGCCGACGCCGTACATGGCAGCCTTGACCCGCTTGAATTTGTGGCGTGCCGCCAGCGTGTCGATGCCGTCCTTCAGGTGTGTGGGCGTGACATCGGTCGAGGTCGGTTTATCGACTTCGCCGGCGCCAACGATCTTCGCGGCTTCGGTTTTTGCGTCCTCTGTCTTTGTCGCTTTTGTCTTTATCGCTTCTGTCTTCGCGGATCCGGTCTTTGCTTCCTCGGTGGTCACGACCTGCGTCCTGGGAATGCATTCACTGCCGGCTGCATAAAGGACTGTCACGGCGACAAAAGCAAGAACCGTGAAAATTGATTTTTTCATTGCAAACCTTACTTCCAGGCCCCCCGACCGGCGGTCTGGCCGGCCTGTAAAACAAGGGCATCCTACCTGACCGGCCGGAAGCCCATCGCCGAGCTCTTGTAGGTTCCGGACACGCTGAAACGATCCGTCGAACGCAGCGTGATCCCCGCCGGATCGAACCACGAGCCGCCGCGAACGACGCGGAATCTGCGCGCGCTGTTCTGATAGGCGCTTCCGTCCGAAGGCACCCCGTTGTAGGTGGCGTTGTAGTTGTCGGCGACGATTTCCCATGCGTTTCCAATCAGGTCGCAGACTCCCTGGGCCGAGTTCCCGGCCGTTCTTGAGCATACGTCAAGCGTCCTGGATGTTCCGCAACCGCGGGCGCCGTAATCCATCACCGCGAGGTTGCAGTTCGGATGGGTTGTTCCCCACGGCCAGGTCGTGTTGGCACCGCGGCTTCTGGCGGCGAATTCCCATTCCGCTTCGGACGGAAGGCGCCCGCCGACCCAGGCCGAGAATGTGGCTGCCTGGGAATAATCGACGCACAGAACCGGCTGGTCCAGGCCGCGCATGTATTCGGGAAGGACAGCGGCCGGCCAGTCAGCCCCGTTGAAGACGCGACAGGACCCGTCGTCCCAGTGTGGCATCGTGCAGACACCGCCGCTGACGCACTTCATGTATTGCCTGACCGTCACTTCAGTCCGGGCAATCTGGAATGAAGGTACCGTCACATGATGCACGGGACGTTCGTCCGCCTGGCCGGAGTCGTTTCCCATCATGAACGAGCCGCCCTCGATGGGAACCCAGTCGATCATGGGGCGCGCGGAATCCGAAGCACCGCCGGCTCGTGAGGTGGAACCGGTGCTGCCAGAGCCTTCGGAAGGCGCGGCCCCGGACGATGGCGACTCCGGTTCGGAAGATCTCTGTCCGGAAGATGCTGTGACCGATGTCTTGCCTGTTTCATGCCGGCCTGTGGTCGAGTCATTTCCAGATCCCGTCGAACGATCGATGGCAAGGAAGGCGAGTATTCCAATAAGAACCGCCACCGCCATTCCGATTGCGACAAACAGGGGCGTCCTTGAAGTGCCGGCAGGGCGGGGGGTATTAATCATCGCATCCCGCACTTCGGGGCCGGGGCTGGGCGAAGGGCGTGGCAAAGGGCTGGGCGAGGGGCGTGGCTGGCGGTCGGTTCGCACCGGCGGGTTCAACGGCCGGACCGCCGGGGCCGATGTCGCTTGTCCCGGCGCGATTGAGCCGGTTGATGCCTTTCCCCGGATCGACCCGAGGTCGATTCCGATGTGCGTGCTGTCCGCGGAAAATTCCCGCCCCGTGAACGAAGATGGGTCGGGGGCGCTTGTAAGGGACTGAAGCATCCGCGAAAGTTCGGCGCAGTCGGCCGGTCGCGTGGCAGGATCGACCGCCAGGGTATTCATCGTGATGTCGGCCAGTTGATCCGGAATGCCTGGCACGAACGTGCGCACATCGCGGATTCCACGTTCAATCGACCTGGCCACCGCCAGAAGGACCGCATGCAGCGTGGCGTCCTCGGGCGGCATGTCATGTGGAAGCCGTCCCGCCAGAAGGCGGAAAAGGACGACGCCAAGCGAGAAGACGTCGGACTGCGGCGTGGCCCTGCGGCCTTCCAGGACTTCCGGCGACATGTACGCCGGGGTCCCAACCCCCATCCCGGTTCCGGTCAGCGAGCGATCCCCGATTGTTCTTGCCAGGCCGAAGTCCAGGACCTTGATCCTGCCATCGGACAGAACCTGGATGTTCGCAGGCTTGACATCCCGGTGAAGAACCTGTGGCGTGCGCTGGTGTGCATATCCAAGGCCGGCCGCCGCCTGGCCGATGATGTTGATTGCCGTCGCGGGTTCCCATGGGCCCTGATGCTGCTGGCACAGAACCTCAAGCGATTCGCCGGAAAGAAATTCCATCGGCATGAAAAGCTGCCCCGACTCTTCGAACGGGGTCTCGATTTCGATGATGTTCGGGTGGCGAAGCGCCTTCAGGACCATGATTTCCGACAGGAAGCGCTGACGCAGCTCACGATCCTGGCTCAGTTCCGGCCGGATGACCTTGATGGCCCATTCACCCGGCAGTATCTGGTGGCGGGCGCGATAGACGATGCCCATGCCGCCGCGACCGATTTCGTCCAGCAATTCCCATTCCCGAACCGAACTTCCCATGCAAGGCCTCCAGGACTATGCGACCTGATTTGACAGAATTATTCATATACAACGTCGAACGTCGGTTTTCCAGCACGGAATGGCGCTTCAGGACTGGATAATGGAAGGATTCTTGACCAGAAGCACGTCTTCAAGCACCAGGAAATCCATCCCCGTGGTCAGGTAGCACTTGACCGCGTCGGACGGGCTGTTGACGATCGGTTCGCCGCGGATGTTGAAGCTGGTGTTCAAGACCATCGGCGTGCCGGTCTGCTTTTCGAACGACTCGATCAGCCGGAAATAATTGGGGTTCTGTTCGCGCGTGACGGTCTGGACGCGCGCGCCGCCATCGACGTGTGTGACCGCGCGGGCTTCGTCCAGCTTTTCTGGTCGCGTCGGGAAGACCCGCAGCATGAACGGCGAGAAGTCGCATCCCTCGAAGTACTCGTTGGCGCGGTGTGCGTGAATGGAAGGCGCGAACGGGCGGAAAGCCTCGCGGAACTTCACGCTGGCGTTCAGGCGGTCCTTCATTTCGGCGGGGCGCGGGTCGGACAGGGTACTGCGGTTGCCAAGCGCGCGCGGCCCGAATTCGGCGGCTCCCTGGAAGACACTGCCGATGCAGCCCCTGGCCAGAAGCTGGCCAGCTGTTTCCCACGGGTCGGCCGGCTTCAGGTAAGGGATGCCGCCTTTTTCAAGCGTGTCCAGGACTTCGTCCATCGTGTGGCGCGGTCCCAGGTATTCCAGCAACATCCTGGCGCTGTCGCGCGGGCGGCCTTCCATGACATGGTTGACGTAAAGGGCGGCGCCAAGGCTGGTGCCGGCATCCCCGGAAGCGGGCTGGAAGAAGTAATTTTCGAACGGGCCTTCGCGCAGAAGGCGTCCGTTGGCCGAGCAGTTCAGCGTGACGCCGCCCGCCATGCACAGGGTCTTCATGCCGGTCTTTTTGTGGGCCAGGCGGGCCAGGTGCAGGATGGCCAGTTCAAGCATTTCCTGCAGGCTGGCCGCGATGTCTTCGTCGCGCTTCGTGATTTCGGATTCGGCCTTGCGGGGCGCGCCGAATGCAGTGATGAACTTGTCGCTGTAACGGGTCGGGCGCTCGGCGAAGAATTGGAACCACGTCAGGTCCAGCTCGTATCCGTCGTCGGTCAGGCGGCACATCTTGTGGAACTCGTCCATATAGACCGGCTTTCCGTACGATGCCAGGCCCATGACCTTGCCTTCGCCGGAATTCGCCTTGAAGCCCAGGAACTGGGTGACGGCGGCATACATGGCGCCCAGCGAGTGTGGGAACTCGCGGGTCCACAGGCGCTTGAGTTCGGTTCCCCGGCCCGACCAGATGACCGTCGAGTCGCGTTCGCCATAGCCGTCCACCGTAAGGATGGCGGCCTCGGTGTGGGGCGACGTGAACAGGGCGCCGGCCGCGTGGGCCAGGTGGTGGGTGACGTAGTTTACCCGGAACTTTTTGCCGCCTTCCAGGTGGAAGACCTGTTCCATGACTTCCGGGACCGGGCCGACCTTTGGCAGCAGGTTGTTCGGGACGTCGTACAGGAATTCCAGGTGGTGGCGCGGCATCGTGGACATGCGCCAGTTGGGCGTGGTCGCGTGGATGGCGGGGTTCCAGAAGAAGGCGACCGAGTCGATGTCGGTCAGTTTCGGCGCGCCGCCCGATTTCAGGCACGCCGAGATGGCCTGGTCCGGGAAGCCCGAGAAGTGCTTTTCGCGCCGGAAGCGTTCTTCCTGCACTGCCATCGTCACCCGGTCATCGACGACCATGCTGGCCGCCGCGTCGTTACTGAAGTTGATGCCCAGAATCTTCATCGTGCATACCCCGCAGGTTCAAAGCCCCCCCAGACGGGCGATTTTATCAGGTAATGCCCCCAAAAGCGCAAATCCCGTACACCGGGAAAAGGGCGGGCAGTGTGGTGACGCCTGCCGGTGATGGACGTGCTCCTTGGCGTAGTTTGGTGCGAGCCTCGGTTGTGGCAACTCAGGCGACAACCTTGGCTAGAACCCCGGCTACAAGTTCGCCTGCAACCTCTGATGCAAGCTGTGATGTAAGTTCTGGTGTAAGCTCTGACGCAGGTCAAATCACTTCAGCCAAGGAAAGAGAGCCGCTGGCGGCCAATAATTTCCTTGACTTCGGCGGTAGAGGCCTTAGTATTGTTAGCAACAGACCCGCCGCGCCTAGCGTTGCTTCGGCAACTGATGCGTAACCGGCGGGTTTCTTTTTTTCCGGGCAGCGTTTTGAAGCAACACTTCAGCAAACCGCCAAAGACCTATGAAGAACAGATCGATCTTTTGATGGCCCGTGGATTGAAGGTTGACGACCGGGCCAGTGCTCTGCAACTTCTCAGAAGGATCAAGTACTACCGACTCTCCGGCTACTGGCATCCATTCAAGAATCCCGACGATACGTTCAAGTCCGATGCGTCGTTTGAAAAGGCCATCGAGTTTTACCAGTTTGACCGTGAATTGCGCCTTGCTATCATGGACATGCTTGAGCATGTTGAGGTGGGGATTCGCTGCAGCATCTCGAATTACCTGGCGTTGACGTATGGGACCTATTGCCATGAGGACGCACGGAATTTCTACCAGGCCTTTGGCCATTCGGAATGGCTGCAAGGTCTTCACGCCGAAACCGAACGCAGCAAGGAAAAGTTCGTAGAGCATTTCAGGAACGATTACATCGAGTATCCGAAGCTGCCGGTCTGGGTGGCTGCGGAAGTGATGTCGTTTGGAACACTTTCATTCATGTACAAGGGTCTGAACGGTTCCGATCAGGCTGTACTTGCCAGACCCTTTGGCGTCAACAAGGTTGTCGTTCAGTCGTGGCTACACACACTGGCGTTTGTCAGAAACATTTGCGCCCACCACTCCCGCCTCTGGAACCGGGAATTGTCGGTTGCGCCGAAATTTCCCTATGAGGCAGCGTGGAAACCGCCTGCGATACCTGATCCCAAAAAGGTATACGGGGTGTTGTGCATCTTAAGACATCTGTCGATTGATGAGCCCTGCGGAGATAAATGGAGACGGCAGATAGTTGGCCTTCTGGGGCGTTGGGATGCCGAGCCCAGGTGGCGCAAAGCCATGGGAATTCCAGTTGACTGGAAAAACAGCGTGTTCTGGGCGACGAAATAGGGCGGAAAACGGTAATCCGCCATAACTCCCTGAAATTTCGTGATAATCTTCGCTGTGTGCTGCGCTTTGTTTTGTAACGTCCCGAAATGATACCGTTGATCTCTCGATGGCATTCAAGAGGTCCATGAAGCGCGTAAACGCGCGCGCCCGTGCGTCAGGCGCTTACCGGCGCAAGCGCCGTTGTCATTTGGCGGACAGTCGTGTTTCGATTCCGTCTACCTCCACCAGAGACCCTTTGA
This sequence comes from Deltaproteobacteria bacterium, assembly GCA_029555025.1. Lineage (GTDB taxonomy): Bacteria > Myxococcota_A > UBA9042 > DTJE01 > DTJE01 > JAGOFO01. Next base: position 14,263 of record JAKPTZ010000013.1, on the reverse strand, counting down.
TTTCTTTACGTTTTTTGCCCTTCGTTCAATGGAAAATCACCAAAATTCGGCCACTGGCAGACGAAAATGGAGACAGAATTCCGTCTTCCATGGGCGGGTTTGGGGAGGTGTCCGATTCAGCCACAAGATAGCGAGCATGTTCTGACCAGGGCGGCGTCTTCATTGATTTGAACTCTCTGCTGACCAAACACAGCGAAACCCGCGATCGACGAATGCCTTGGATGCCTCTGCACCAAGCCGGCCAGAGTTGGTGAGATCATTTCCCGGATAGAAACTACTGCCACGAATGGTTCTATACAATCCGGTGTCTGGGCCTTTGGGATTAGTGGTCGGGCTTGTGTCATAGTAGTTGGAGTCGTACCAGTCTGCGACCCACTCCCTGACGTTTCCGGCCATGTCACACAGACCGTAAGGACTGTCACCAGCCGGTGACTTGTTGCAGACATCGGCGGTAACTTCTGGAGCGCATTCGGAGCCATCGTCAACATACGTGACCGCGTTATTGCAGTCTGGATTGTCGTTTCCCCACGGATACACGCGTCCATCAGTTCCTCGGGCGGCCTTTTCCCACTGGGCCTCTGTCGGCAGACGCTTGCCAGCCCATTCGCAATACTGTTTCGCTTGTTCCCAGTCGACGCAGACCATCGGTTGGTTGGTGCCGCGAAATGCTGGCCATATTCCGCTTTGTGCCAGATCGCCGTTTTCGAGAATTATGTAAAAACATGTCTGGTCGTCCAGGTGATGGCTGCACACGCCGGCGTCCACGCAAACCTGGAAATCCTTGATCGTCACTTCAGTCCTGTCCACATAGAAGCTGTCTAAGGTGACCAGGTGATAAGGCCTTTCCTGAGGATTACAATTGTTGGCTGCTGCGTCGTTACAACCCATCCAGAATGAACCGGAAGGGACGAACATCATCCCGTCGAGCCCTGTCGCATCTTCGGCATCCGCCGCATCAACTACGTCGTCCGTATCGTTGACTCCATGCGTGTCATCGCCACACCCCATCGTTAATATCAGTGCCGACGTCAAGGCTGTTGCAATCATCATTGTCCATTTGATCTTCACCATCGTACTGTCCAGTCCCTCGCCAAAATTGGATCGGAGGCCATTTTACCAAAATGCGATATCATTTTTGATCAGGTTGTCGACGAAAAATTTGACTTCCTGGGTTTCGGAAAGGCATTCCAGTACCGCCGGAACCCTTCCCGGTGCCACCGTACAATCGTGTCCGGTGTCACCACGATCAGCGTGTCGCTCCACTTCGCCCACATTTCCCGCAGCAGAACCCAGAAGACACGGTCGGCATCCGTCGGCATCGGCCGGGGCCGAGCCTGCTTGAACATCGCCAACTGTTGCCTCTGCGCCAGGTTTTCCATGGCCAGTCGTTTCTGAAACGGAACCAGGAACGAAGGTAACTGATTGATAAGACGGCAAATTTTGAAATGGTTCTGATTTTCATGGCGGCAGGGTATGGGGCTGTCGAACGCCTCGCCACTTCGTGTGTACAAGTCTGGACGGCCGGGTGACGCGCAGGTGTGGTATTCGTTGAAGTAACGTCGTTTGGAAGCAGAGGTTCAATCGCGCCAGGGACCTTGTGGTTCCCAGTGTTTTGGCGATGATGACGCATCGCCGCCCGCTATTACCGGACGTAGAAAATCGCTGATATCCAGCACGATGACGTCGAACGATTCGGGTATGTGCAGATGACTGAATTTCTTTCTGAACGCTGTCCATTGCCCTGTTTTTGACGCGACAAAAGCTGGGTCAAACACTTCGAGATTTTCCGGCACCGCTGTGTGACGATAGTCAAATGTCAGCCGCACGGCCTTGGCCAGTTTTTCACTGTCAAAGGCGAAGGACCTGGATAACAGCCAGATGTCAAAAAAGTCTTTCATGCGACTGTTGAGGTGGCCACGAATCACCATTGCATGAAATTTTTCGGCTATGGCGCTTTCCCGGCTGTAGCAAAAAAGCCTCGGCGTCGGCGAGTCCAGCAGCGTCGGGAGTTCTGCCATCTCGGGGCCGGGGAATACCGGATCGCCAAATCCGATATCGATTTGCATGTTGATTCTGACTGAATCCAGTTTGCCTTGAAAACGTATCCTGATCCCGTCGTAATCGGCTTCCCTGGTTATGTCTTCCGTGCGGATCGAATCCGGGTCGAACTGAATTCCGTCCGGCTCCACGTCGGTGGAGATGATTTCCCGAATCTGGGCCACAACGGCGGCTTCGTCGTTGCTGGTTCTGCCGAGCATGTCGATGTCCATGGTCGGGCGGGATTGCGGCGAGTGCCACACCTGGAGCATCAGGGCGCCTTTGAGAATGAAGCGGTCCACCAGCGCGGATCTGCCAAGCCTGTACAGAAAGCGCTCCATTGCGTAGTACTGAACCACCTGACCGAAGGGCTGATGTCTTTCGCGGGAATGGTTCAGCAGGCGTTGCCGCACCGAAGCTGAAACATTTTTAAGCTGTTTCACAAGAGAGCCTCCAGGTACGGGCGCATGACTGTTTCAACCCGGCAGAGTCGGGCGTATCGAACAAGCTCTGACAGATTGAAGCGACGACGTGCCCGGTACAGCTTCAGCGCCTCAAGTACGATATCCATGCCAATTCTGTTTCTGAATCTAAAACAGTCGGCCAGGGTCTTTTCCGGACAATAAACCCTGACTTTGACACCATCGATATCGTGGATCTCGATACCTTCCACAAGGGCTGGACCGGAAAAGCGGTGAATGGACAGTGGCGGAAAATCAAGCCGTGGCTGCTCGGCGCCTTTCGGAAGTGCGATGAAAATCTTGTCAGGTATCTGGGTGGTGATCTCATGAAATACCAGGGCGGAGGTAAGGCACACGACGGCCTGGGGAATCCTGGTGGCCACAATGACAAGGTCCGGTTGGGATATCGAGCCCTTATCAGAAAGTCTGAAGACACCTCTTGAAAGTTGCTCCAGTTCCCCCGAATCCCGAAGCGAGTAGATTGTGCGCGGGTGGATTCCGGCGCGGACAGCTTCAGACGTACGAACCACACCGCCTCGATCCCGAATGATCTGTACCGCGTTTTCCTCGGCTCGAGTCTGTTTTTGTGTGGGGCTCATGGCAAATATTACCAATCGCTGCGTCTGCCAATAGGTATTATTATCCAGAATTCCGGTCAAGGCAAGATAAGCTGAAGTGCCAGAGAATGTGCGGGGATGGTAAGCCGTCGCAACTTCGCGAAATTTCGTAACAATTCCCGTGGCGGGCTGCGAAATGTCCCGCAACTCCCCGAAATCATGCCGTTGATCTCTCGATGGCATTCAAGAGGTCCATGAAGCGCGCAAACACGCGTGCCCGTGCGTCAGCATGAAGCGCGTAAATACGCGCGCCCGTGCGCCAAGAGCTTACCGGCGCAAGCGCCGTTGTAACCTGGCGTGAGGTCGGGTTTCCATACTGTCCCAGGTTTGAACCGTCACGTTTTTGGGGGGCAGGTCATTATTCCGCATCTTACCTGCCTGTCTGCCGCTTTCAAGTTTGTAAAGTTAGGATTAACATCGCGCGAAGTGTATGGAAACGGCCCGGGGCGCGGTATGCCGGTCATCCCGGGTGCGAAAGATATGGCAACAAAACAGAAACCAACAAAGGAACCTGTGATGAAAGGAAAATTGTTTGTCTGGGCTTTGTTTCTGGCCGGGCTTTTCGGCATATTCATGTGGGGCGTCCCGACATATCGGGTGTGGTCGGCCGAAATGCACGGCCGGGCACAGAAAGCTGAGGCCGAATACAGCCGTGACACGATCAAGATCGAGGCTGCCGCGCGGGCCGAAGCCGAAGTCACCCGGGCCAAGGGCGTCGCCCAGGCCAACCGCATCATCGCCGACAGCCTGAAAGGCAACCAGGATTACCTGCATTACCTGTGGATTCAGACGCTGTCCGAAGACAACAAGACAATCGTATATATCCCCACCGAAGCCAACATCCCCATCATGGAAGCCACCCGCGCCGTCACCCCCGACAGGGTGGAGTGAGGGGGATACGGGCCATTAACCCGCCGCAAAAATGTCAACCACCTTCGGGGGACAAGACAAAACCTGTCGAGATTGACTGATGGCGAGATTCGACAGAGACTATCCCCAATTCACGATTCGGGAAGATACCATGACCTTTTTAAGGAATTTTGTGGCGCTTATCTTTATCGGCCTGATCGCGGCGACCATGGGGTGCGGGACCGGTGACACGGTTGCCGATGTTGAGAATGAAGACCTGGTATCGGACCAGGTGGAAGTCCCGGATGGCCAGGATCATGACGCGGCCGATGCAGGTGCGGATGCGGGAGAGGGAGCGGATATCGGGCCCGATCAGGCTGTGTTGAACGATGTCATCCCGGATGTCGGCGAGGACGCTGCGGACACCGTCGAGGATGCAGCGGAAGTCGGCGAGGATGCAGCGGATATCATCGAAGATGCAGCGGAAGTCGGCGAAGACGTCGAGGATGTCCTTGATGATGTCGATGAAGTCGCCGAGGATGCGGACGCGGGCCCTTGCACCGACAGCTCGCAGTGCCCCGCGACGGGAAATCCATGCACCATGCCGTCGTGTGATGACGGCGAGTGTGTGGCCGTACCGTTGCCAGTCGATTTCCAGCCCCTTGAACAGGTTCCCGGTGACTGTCAGGTGCTGATTTGCGACGGCAATGGCGGCGTGACCAATGTCAGTTACGACGAAGACGTGCCGGATGACGAAAATCCCTGTACGGTTGACCTGTGCCTTGACGGGCAGCCCAATCATGAGTCGGTGGAAGTCGGGACAGGCTGCGGTGACGGTTTGACCTGCGACGACAACGGGGCGTGCACCGGATGCGCTACCGCGGACGACTGCCCTGGCAAGGACACGGAATGTGGTCATCGAACCTGTGATGGTCTGGTATGCGGTTTTGTGGCCGAGCCGGCCGGAACGCAGATACAGGATCAGGACGCCGGCGATTGCAGTCGGGCCGTGTGCGACGGCTCCGGCGGGATTGGGCTCGTTCCTGACGATACCGACCTTCCAGTGGACGGGAAGGAGTGTACTGTGGACTCCTGCATGGCCGGCGTTGCATCAAACCATCCGTTGGATCCGGGTACTCCGTGTACGCAGGGTGGCGGCACGAAATGTGACGGCAGTGGAGCGTGCATCCAGTGTCAGGTGGCATCCGAATGCGGGGTGGACAACGCCTGCCGGCAGGTCGTGTGCAACGCGGGCTTCTGTGGCGAGATCCTTACGCCCGAGGGCGAAGTCGTGGTCAACCCGGTGGTCGGGGATTGCAGGTCGGCCCAGTGTGACGGAAATGGGAACATCGTGTCTGACGCCCCGGACGACCAGGACTTGCCTGTGGACGGCAAGGTATGCACCCAGGATGTCTGCCTGGACGGCCAGTTGAGCAATCCGCCGTTACCGCCGGGAACGCCTTGCGCTCAGAACGGCGGCATGCAATGCGACGGCGATGGCAATTGTGTTCAGTGCATGGTCGGATCGGACTGCGGAGTCAGTACACCTTGCCTTGAATTCCTGTGCCTTGCCGGCATATGCGGTGCGAACTTCGTGCAGGCTGGAATCACGGTTGCCAATCCCCAGGTCGGGGATTGCAGGTCGGCCCAGTGTGACGGAATGGGAAACATAGTGCCGGACGCGGTTTACGACACCGACCTGCCGGTGGACGGGAAGGAATGCACTCAGGACGTCTGCCTGGAAGGCCAGTTGAGCAACCCGCCGGTACCGCCGGGTACGCCGTGTACGCAGAGCGGCGGCAACGTGTGTGACGGGAAGGGCGTATGCGTCGAGTGCCTGAAGGCGGCCGACTGCGATGACGCTCAGTTGACCTGCATAAACAGCCTGTGTTTCCCGGCTCACTGCGTGGACGAAATGGAGAACGCTGATGAACGCGACCTGGATTGCGGCGGGTCGTGTCCGCCATGCGGTTCAGGCCGCAAGTGCTTCGATTCGAATGACTGCGTAAGCGGCGTATGTGCTGACCATGTATGTTCCTGACCGGATTCCCGAGCCTGGCGCACACAGGCGTTCCCGTGGCTTCGTTCTGTTGTCAATTCTTCAGTGGATCGGCCCGATCGGCCGTCACGGCACGGGAATCACCTTGTAGAAGATGCGGGCGGTCGCGCGCACGGCATTCGTCATGTAATCGGCCGGTTCGACTTCGATTCGGTAAGAGATGCCGTCGTCCCCATCGATGTTTTTCGCGGCCTGGTCAACCAGTGCATACCAGAATGTGTAACCCTGGCCGTTTTCTTCGGGGTGGAAGATGCTGAGCGAGGAAGGCGTCAGATACTCCGGGAAATAGCCCAGGATCGTCCCGAAAGTTTCGAAAACGGGCGGTGGTGTGGTTGTCCGGGCCATCTCATCGTCGGCGAATCGCAGTTCCAGCAGCATCTTGGCGTGTGTGTTCTTGTCGGCGTTGAATTTGCCGGAGCAGTCGTACGTCGAAAGCCGGAATGGCTCGCCACCGGGCTGAACCACGCCAACCTTGCGGATGGTGTTGAAACCTGGCGTCAACGGGTCGCCGCAATCATCCTCGCCCGCCATGTCAAGACCCACGCCCAGAAGCGGCATGTCCCCCTTGACCAGGCCGAACGATGGGTGGTACCAGATTTCGACGTCCAGGGGCGTTCCTGCGACCAGGGCCGGGGCGGCTTCTCCCTGCAGCGTGACCGTTCCCGAGAAGTGCTTGACCCCGGACAGAGTGCCGAAGGCGGTATCGATCGTCTCGTCGTCAGACACTTTCACGTACTCGATGACCGCGGTTCCAGGAAGTGATTCGCCCGACTCGAAAGTGGTGGATGTCGCGTTGAAGGTTACAATCTCCGGGACGCCTTCGGGGCCGTCCGTGTGAATCGTGTGGGGCTGATTCGCCACGACCGACATCACTCCCGGTTCTTCGTAACCCTGGAAGGTGAAAGTATTTTCGTCTTCCTTCTCGATCCACAGTTCGATGCCGTTCTGGGGATGTTCGGGATCCAGGGCGACTTTGTAGGATTGGAATGTGCGCCCGTTGATTGTGGCTTCCCCGACGATTCTGATGGTGCCGGATGGGCTGTCGGCGCCGGGCAGGCGCGCGACCATCGTGGCAACGGTCGTAGGTGTGAATGATTCCCATGGGACGTTGACGTCAGCGTGGTCTTGACCGCATGCGGAAAGCACCAGCAGCGGAAGAATCACGGCAAGGGGCGTCGTCAGGATGCGCAGGCGATTCGCACGTTTCATCGAAAATCCTCGGTTGCAATCGGAGGAAGTCTGCCACGCGATTGAACCTGGTGTCAAACAACCGGCGCCTGTGTCGCAAATTGCTTATATGCGGGCAGGACTCGTTGGCAGGATGCATCCGGTGCAATGGAGAAAGGTCGGAAGCGTGCGGAGATCGAAGTGTAATTGGAAAGACTCTTCTTCCGGTCTGTCAAGGACTCATCAGGCCAAGGCGCATGGCCAGCCTTTCATTGCCTGATTTGATCAGTTCACTGCGGGCAAGTTGGATGGCCGAGACTTCTCCGGAAGGAGGCATCGGCGAGTTTCGCAGGGTCAGTCGGGCGGCGGCGATGTCGCCGTTGCGGGCATGCGCCACGGCCAGAAGTGCGTGACCGATCGCCAGGTTCGGCGCGATGTCGGTGACGTGCTTCAACGGAACCACGGCTTCGGTTGGACGGCTCTTTTCCAGCAGCAGGCGCCCAAGTCCGAGGTGTGCTGAAATCGATGTCGGGAAGTCCCGCGTGGTTACGCGCAGCATTGTTTCGCTGTCCTTCCACTGGGCGGAACGGGCGGCTGAAAGCAGCATGAAGACGGCAATAACCAGAAAAGACACGATCTTCAACGGAACCTGGAACCTGCGGGCGGAATTCGAACTTATCGCGGCCCCACCTGCTGCCAGGGCCAGACCGGCCAGGGGAACGTACATGAATCGGTCGCCCGCGGCGTCAAAGAACGGGATGATGTGGGACACGGGAAGCAGCGCGACCAGGAAGAAGAACAATCCGGCCGAAGCGAGCACGTTTCGTCGGACGAACCTGACCGCCCCGCCGAAGATCAGCGCGAACAGTATGAAGCCTGCGGCGATGTCGGGTTCCAGAATCGACTTCGGGACGCCGAGGATGCCCCAGTCATAGAAGGGGCAAAGCGGCCAGGGCGCCACGGCCAGCCTGACGTAAAGGTAAAAGATGCGGCCGAACATCAGGATCGACTGGCCGAACGTCAGGCCGTCGAAGTACGTGTAAACGCCTTCGCCCGTGAACCGGGATCGAAGACCAAGCCAGACAATCGCCACAATCGCAAGCGGTACATAGACCCTGGCGATGCGCATCGCGGTCGGGCCCGACAAAAGGCGGCGACCCTTTTCCCCCTTTTGACGGAAGCGCAGACGTCCGGCCGCGATATCCATGACGAAAAGAAGTCCCGGCATCACAAGCGTGGTTTCTTTTGACAGCAGTCCGACGGCGTACAGGAGCGTTGCGCCAATGACGGCCGCAATGCCGCTTCGCCCCGGTTCGTCGGCCCGGGATCTTGGCGTAAGAAGCATCAGCCCCGCGAAGATGGTCAGGCCTGAAATCAGGCTGGTGCGATACGAAACCAGGTTGACGGCCTCGGTCGAAACAGGATGAACCGCCCAGCCGATGGCGCCGACGAAGGCAGCCAGCACGGGCGTCGGAATGCGGCGGAACGTCCCGCTGGCGTTACGTGGCGTATCCGAAAATACCTTCAGCAGCCACAGGAACAGGCACCAGGCCGCCACAATGTGGATCATCAGGTTCGTCGCATGAAAGACGACCGGATCCGGTCCGGCAACGGCCCAGTCCAGGGTCATCGAAGTCAGCGCCATCGGTCTGAAATACGGCTTGTTCTGGGCCTGGCCGAGTTCGTAATCGACGCCGCCGGCCCAGGAATCCGTGAAGAAGCCCGGGATGCTGGAAAGGTCATGGATGGCCGGGTTTTTCAGAACCAGGTATTCGTCATCCCAGGCGAACGAGTTCGAAAAGACCGGAAAATATGCGGCCACGGCGGCGGCCGCGATGATCAGGCATCCGGCGAACTTCAGTCTGGTTTCATTCACGGTCTGCTCGCTTTCCACAGGCGGTATTTGATTCGAAGCCAGTTGATTTTATTGCGGATACGATTCGACAGCCACATCCGGTAGCGCGGATTCCAGGGTCGCCTCAGGTAAAGCCATGACCCGAGCATGCCACCGATATGCACGGACACCGCGATTGGCACATTCATGATGACCATGATTGTGTCAACAAGGATGGCCGCCCAGAAGATGTTCTTCGCCTTCAGCGGCGCCACGCCGAAAAGACGCAACTCGACTTCCGGGAAAACGAACCCGAAGCCGACCACCACACCCATGATGGCCCCGGAAGCCCCGATTGCCGGGCCTGACACTCCCCCGGAAACAAAGCCCTTCAGAACGAAGACAAGCGATCCGGCCAGCAGCGAGATGGCGTACAAAATGGAAAAGCGGCGGGTGCCCAGCGCGCGCTCGAGCCACGGACCGATGCTCCACAGGGCCATCATGTTGAAGATGATGTGCATCAGGCTGTGGGGATCGTGCAGGAAGGCCATCGTGATGATGGTCCACGGACGATGAAGGACGGTCGCCGGCGTCAGCGCGCCGTACTCGAGCATTCTCATTGCCCAGATGGGCGCGTGCTTGATCGACAGAAGGAATACGACGTGAATGGCGATGCAGGCGAAAAGGATGATCCCGACGGCCCGCGTGGGCTTGGGAAAGAATCGCCGCAATCCTGGAAATCCGCGGCGCACGTTAATGCTCCTGGACAGGTGGGGCGCTTACTTGCCGGCGCCCGAATCGTACATCTTGGAAATGCGGTCAGTCAGGTCGATCGACGCCGATGAATAAAGGACGACTTCGCCGTGAAGAATCGCGGTGAAGTTTTCGTCCTTGCCAAGCTTCGTGACGATCTTTTCAAAACGGGCCAGGATCGGGGCCATCAGCTTCTGCTGTTCCTCGCCGATCTTTTTGGCACTGTTCTGGTAGGCTTCCTGGAAGTCGGCGGCCTTCTTCTGGAATTCACCCAGCTTCTGGCGCTTCATGTCGTCGTTCATCAGGGGAACCTGGCTCTTCAGGTCTTCTTCCAGCCTGACGATTTCGTCCTGCTTCGCCTTCAGTTCCTTTTCCATGCGCTTCTGCATGTCTTCAAGCTTCTTCAGCGCGGCCTTGCCTTCAATCGTCTGGGACAGGGCCTTCTGCATGTTGATCACGCCAATCTTGACGGTCTGGGCCATAACGGGCACCGAAAAAGCCATCACAACGGCAACAGCGACAAGAGCACAGGCATTACGGAAATTCATCCGGGATTCCTCCAGTTTGGAAACGATTCCGAGAACCGACCGTCGCGACAGGTCATCCGGCCGGGACGGGAAAAAAACGTCCGCGCAATATTCGGACAATCGGTCGTTCAAGTCAACCTTGATGAACCTAACGGCGGCGCCGGTGATTTATTCCGGGCTATTGCCCCCGGGGGAATGGTGCGATACCCTTGGCCCACATTCCGGCCACCGTCACGGTTCAATCCGCGGGGTCGAGAAACACTGGGGCAACCGATGCGAAATTTGACAGCTCAATCTTTCAAGTCCAAGAAGGGCCAGGGAAAACTGGTCGTCCTGACTTGCTATGACGCGACATTTGCCAGTCTGATTTCCAAGACGTCCATCGATGCGATACTGGTCGGCGATTCGCTTGGAAACGTAATTCAGGGACGTTCGGACACGCTGGAAGTTACGCTGGACGACGTCATTTATCATACAAGGTGCGTGCGGCGTGGCGCCGGCCAGGACGCCCACATCATTGCCGACATGCCTTTCATGACGTTCCAGGTCAGTACCCAGGAGGCGATGCGCAACGCCGGGATGCTGCTTTCGGTCGGAAGGGCGAACGCCGTGAAGCTGGAAGGCGGCGTGCGCGTCGCCGAGACGATTTCAAGGCTGGTTCAGGCCGGAATCCCGGTGATGGGGCATGTCGGGTTAACGCCCCAGTCGTTCAATGAGATGGGCGGCTTCAAGATCCAGGGGCGTGATGCCGGGGCCGCCGCGGCGATCCTGGAAGACGCGGTCGCTGTCGCCGAGGCCGGGGCATATTCGATTGTGCTGGAGGGCATTCCCGCGTCGCTGGCCGCAAGGATTACCGAAACGGTTGGCATTCCGACAATCGGGATCGGCGCGTCGGCGAATTGCGACGGTCAGGTTCTGGTTCTTTATGACATGCTTGGGATGAATCCGGATTTCAATCCGAGGTTCCTGAAGAAATACGCTGATTTGGCGTCGGTAATCCGTGGCGCGGTCGATACCTTCGGCGATGAAGTGCGTGGCGGGGCATTTCCCGGGCCGCAGCATTCCTTTTCGGGCGAAGGCCTTTACTCGTCTGCCACCGCCGGTTCGTCCGGCGCGGTGGATGCCCGGAAGGGTGGCGGTGAATCCTGATGGACGCGGGTGATATCACGGTAATCAGGCAGGCCGCGGGCATGCAGGCCTTGTCCCGCGGCTGGCATTCCGAAGGGCTTGCCGTCGGGCTTGTTCCGACGATGGGGGCCCTGCATAAAGGGCATCTTGATCTTGTTGTTGAAGCCCGAAGGCAATGCGACAGGGTCGTTGTCAGCATTTTCGTCAATCCGACTCAGTTTGGTCCGTCAGAGGACTTTTCAAGATATCCGCGCGACCTGGAAGGAGATCTGGCAAAGCTTGCCGATATCGGCGTGGATGCCGTCTTCTTTCCGAACCCAGGCGAAATGTATCCTTCCGGATTTCAGACGAGGGTGGAATTGACCCGGCTTCCCGCGCACCTGTGCGGGCTTACAAGGTTGAACCACTTCGCCGGGGTCGCCCAGGTTGTCCTGAAGCTTTTTAATATCTGCAAGCCTGATGTCGCGGTCTTCGGCCAGAAGGACTTCCAGCAGGTCAGGGTGATCGAGCAGATGGTCGCCGATTTGAACCTGGATATCCGGATCGTGCGGCATCCCATCGTCCGTGAGCCGGACGGTCTGGCCATGTCTTCGAGGAACGTCTATCTGACGCGGGAACAGAGGGAGGCTGCCACCGTCATCAACCGAACCCTGGTCGATTCCGAGGCATGGATTCGTGAGGGGGAGCATCAGCCGGCGGCGATTGTGAAGAGGGCGGGGCAGCAGATTCGGGAAGCCGGCGGCGAAGTCGAGTATTTTAATGTCTGTGATCCCGTCACGCTTGACGATCTGAATCGAATCGGGGCGGAGTCCACGCAGGTGCTGCTGGTGACCGCCGTCAGGTTCGGAGCGACGCGGTTGATTGACAACAGGCTGGTGGATTGCGTCTGGGCGCCCCAGCCCATGTGAACGAGGCATCCGCAGGGGCGAATGAAAATTCGCCCGCCCATGTGAACGAGGCATGAGAGGTCAACAAATGAAACCATCGGACATTTCCCCGGAATTGCGTTCCAGGTGCATCAACACCATCAAGATGCTTTCGGTCGATGCGATCGAGGCGGCGAAGTCGGGTCATCCCGGCGCGCCGATGGGCGCGGCCGACATCGCCTTTGTACTTTGGACCGGTTTCCTTCGCTTTGACCCGAAGGATCCCGCCTGGAAGGATCGTGACCGCTTCATCCTGTCCATCGGGCATGCCTCGATGCTTCAGTACTCCCTGATGCACCTGACCGGTTACGACCTGAAGCTGGATGAAATCCGTCAGTTCAGGCAATGGGGCAGCCGCGCTGCCGGTCATCCGGAATACGGCTTCCTGGACGGTGTCGAGGTCACGACAGGGCCGCTTGGGCAGGGGTTCGCGCACGGTGTCGGCATGGCGCTGGCTTCAAGGATGCTGGCCGCGCGCGTCAATACGGCCGACGGCGGTCCGGTCGGATCCAGGGTTTTCGTGCTGTGCGGCGACGGGGACATGATGGAAGGTGTCACGTACGAGGCCGCGTCGCTGGCCGGACATCTGGGGCTTGGCAACCTGGTCTGCCTATACGACTCGAACCGCATCACGATCGAGGGTTCGACCGATCTCGCCTTTGGCGAGGACGTGGCTGGACGCTTCGTTGCCCAGGGCTGGGACGTCCGTACGGTTGACGGCCATGATCACCAGCAGATACACGATGCGATCGACGCTGCCGTCGGCGTTGCCGACAAGCCCAGCCTTATCATCTGCAACACCTTCATCGGACGCGGCGCGGCAACGATGGAGGGTTCGCATGAAACCCACGGCGCGCCGCTTGGCGCCGCTGAAGTCAAGGCGACGAAGCTGGCCCTGGGCTGGCCGCTTGAACCGACATTCCATGTTCCGGCGGACGTGGCGGAGTTCTTTTCCGGGGTCGGTCGTGCCGGCACCGAGCTTCACCGCCAGTGGGATCGGGACTTCGCGCGTTTCGTGGATTCCAACCCGGACAGGCAGGCCGCGTGGAACGGATGTTTCGATCCGGCCAGTCCGGACGCGTCGGTCATCGATCGCATCCTGGATTCCGCCATGTCCGCCGCCGGCAAGGCGACACGCGTGGTATTCGGGGCTTCCCTGCAGGAGGCCTTCAAATCCGTTCCAAACCTTGTCGGTGGATCTGCCGACCTTGGGCCGTCCAACAATACCGTGATCAAGGGCGGTGGTGATGTTCGACGAGGCGATTATTCCGGTGCCAACCTGCATTTCGGCATTCGCGAACACGCAATGGGCGCGATCACCAATGGAATCGCGCTGCACGGCGCCTTCCGTCCGTTCTGCGCCACGTTCCTTATCTTCTCGGACTATCTGAAGCCTGCCGCCAGGCTTGCAGCGTTGATGCGCGTGCCATCGACCTTCGTATTTTCGCACGACAGCTTCCGGGTCGGCGAGGACGGTCCGACCCACCAGCCGGTCGAGCAACTTGCAATGCTGCGGGCGATTCCGGGATTCACGGTTCTGCGTCCGGCGGATCCGGTTGAAATGGCCGGGTGCTGGTCGATGATCCTGGAACGGGATCGTGGGCCGATAGCCGTTGCGACCACAAGACAGAACGTGCCGGCGTTCCCGCGGCCCGAAGCGGTCGGGCCGGAATGCGTCCGCCTGGGCGGGTATGTGCTTCGGGATTGCGACGGCACCCCGGACGTGGTCATGCTGGCCAGCGGTTCCGAGGTTCAGATCTGCTTCGCGGCGATTCCATCAATCGAGGCAGCCGGGTTGAAGGTCAGGCTTGTCAGCGTGCCGTCGGTAACCTTGTTCATGCAGCAGCCTGCCGAGTACAGGGAGTCGATTCTGGGGCGGTCCGCCATGCTTGTCGGTGTCGAGGC
>JAKPTZ010000119.1 GCA_029555025.1 Deltaproteobacteria bacterium | reverse complement strand
CTCGATTATAGGCGCGCTTTACGATTTGCGTGCCGCCGCGTCCGAGGAGGCCGCCGAAGTCGCCGACCTGAATTGCGACGAGGAAGGCCTGAAGGCCGGTATCGCCCGCTTTGCCGCGCAGTTAAGCGGGCGGAAGGGGCCAACGCCGTCAGGGCCGACTGAAATGCCCGGGGCGCTTCCGCCGCCTCCGGAAGTTCAGGGTGGCGGTGGCGGCTTCGGTGGTGGTGACGCGCCGCCACCGGTGAAGGCCGAGGCCGGGTACCTGTCTGTTGAAGGTACTCCGAAGGGTGCGCGGGTCGATATCAGCGGGCCGAAGGAATTTGGGTCAAACGGCAAGTCTGCGACGTCGCTTCCGCTGCGTCCAATTCCGGTGCCTGCCGGTGAATACCGCGTATCTGTCAGCATGACGGGCTACGACACGGAAGAAAAGTCGGTGCGGGTATATGCCGATGCGACGGAAATTGTGAAGTTTGATCTGATGTTGTCGTCTGGCCAGATCCAGATATCGGGCAAGCCGGACGGCGCAAAAAGCCGCCTGGAATGTCAGAAGGGATTTGTGCGTGATTTCGGGCTTCCGGCGCCCGCAAGTCCGTGGACCGTATCCGTGCCGCGAGGCCAGTGCCGCCTTGTGGTGGAACGCGACGGATACGAAAAGTATGAACAGACGTTCGAGGTCGCGGGCGGCGCGACGGTTCGCCAGTCGGTGGAACTGAAGCGTGGTTTTGCCGGGATGGCGGGCTGGGTGCGGATACCGGCGGGGACGTTCGTGATGGGTTCGCCGTCCAGCGAGTCTGGCCGGTACGACGATGAAGGGCCGCAGACGCGTGTGACTATAAGCAGATCATTTCTGTTGAAGGCAACCGAGGTGACGCAGGGCGAGTGGAAGGCTGTGATGGGGACATCCCCATCCAGTTTCAAGAACTGCGGCGATAACTGTCCGGTTGAGAATGTAAGCTGGTTCGATGCGGTCGAGTTCTGCAACCGGTTATCGTCGCGTGAAGGCCTGGAACAGTGTTATCGGATAAACGGCACGACGGTTGTATCGAAAGGGCCGTCGTGTGGTGGGTATCGTCTTCCGACCGAAGCGGAATGGGAATACGCGGCGCGCGCGGGGACGACCACGGCCCTTTACACGGGTGGATTGACGATTCGTGGTGATAACAACGGCCCGGAACTTGATCCGATTGCGTGGTACGGCGGCAACAGCGGCGTCAGCTATTCAGGTGGGTATGATTGTTCGGGCTGGCCGGCGAAGCAGTATTCGTCGTCAAGTTGCGGCACGCATCCAGTGGGTGGCAAACGGCCGAATCAGTGGGGTTTGTATGACATGCTTGGCAATGTCTTGGAATGGTGCGACGACTGGAAGGACAATTATTCAGGCGGTTCGGTGACGGATCCGACCGGTCCTTCATCGGGCTCCTACCGGGTTCTTCGCGGCGGCTCGTGGCGCGGCTTCGCCGGGATCGTTCGCGCTGCCTTTCGCCTCAACGACGTCCCCGGCTCCCGCAACTCCGGCCTCGGCCTGCGCCCCGCCAGGTCTGTCCGATAACCTTTAACCCTTTAACCCTTTAACCCTTTTACCTTTAGCAGTGCGCCGTCAGGCGGTTCGAATGTTCCTGTGGCCTTGCGCCCGGGATGGGGCGGCGAAGGCGTCGGGGCGGCCCGCAAGGGCCATGGCCCCGAAAGCATCGCCGCACCAGACCGGGCGCCGCCCGATTTTTTGCGGGCGGGCGAATTTTCATTCGCCCTTACGGGTCGAGTGCCCTGCCTTGTACGGGCGGATTACATCCGCCCGCCGCGAACGGGCACGGTGCCGTTCGCTGTCGGTTTGCTGGAAGCCAACAGTTCGAATGTTTAACGTTATTTCGGCTTTTTGAAGACTTGGCGGTATCCGGCAGGCAAGAATTTCCGGCAGGTTGTGCAGGAGAATTTTATGAAAGCAAAGGTGTTCACAATTCGCTGGGATCCGGAAGAGCAGGTGATGGACGATCGAAGTCTGCAAGAATTCTTCACCGACAGGGAACTGGTTTCAATCTCGGTCAATTTCTGTCAGATCGATGGGGTTCCGACAATGTTTGCCGCCACAACGTATCGGGAAGCCCGGACTGTTCCGGGTTTTGTCGTGGGTCGATCTGCCGGCGAACAGAGTGGCAGGCGCGACCCCAGGGAAGAGTTGTCCGCGGGCGAATGTGTCGTTTACGACGGTCTTCGCGAATGGCGCAATGCAAAGGCTGTTGCCTTGGGGGTTGCCGGATACATGATCCTGACGAATCGGCAGCTTGCCGCAGTTTCCCGGGCAATGCCGGCCACCCTTGCCGCCCTGGGTGAAATCGAAGGTATCGGTGAAGTCAGGTTGAAGGAGCATGGACAGGAGATACTGGACATCGTTCGGCGACTGGGCG
>JAKPTZ010000156.1 GCA_029555025.1 Deltaproteobacteria bacterium | reverse complement strand
ATCATGGATATTCCCGCACACCGTTCAGTCCAGCCTGCCGTGCCTTTTCGCGACGACCCTGAACGCTTCGTGGGCGATTTCGATTGTTTCGGCGATGTCCGTGTCGGTAAGACTGCAATTGATGAAGTGATTATGGTGACTGACAAGGAAAGCCCCACGCCGGGTGCACTCGGCGGTAAATTCCTGGGTCATCATCAGGCTGTCGTCATCGGTAATCCGGATATAGAACATCGATGGCATCCCGGAAACCTTCAAGTTCAGGCGACAGTCAGCCGCCGCCTTGACCATTCCGTCGGTAAGGCGGCGTCCCTTATCGATCATCATGTTGGCGCCGTCAAGCCTGTGAAGTTCCTTAATCGTCGCGATCGCCCCGGCCATCGCGACGCTGCCGGACCAGTAACTTCCGGTGAAGAACACGTCGGATACCGCGTTGCGAAGCGCGTTGGTACCCACAAGGGCCGAAATCGTCTGGCCGTTGGCAATGGCCTTGCAGTAACACGCCAGGTCGGGCTTGAAGCCGAAATAGTCGGCCGATCCGCCAAGCGCGCAGCGGAATCCGGCACGAATGTCATCAATCGCAAGAACGATGCCGTTTTCACGGCAGATCTTTTCGACCCCCGTCCACCAGCCTTCGGCCGGAAGGACGTTATCGGTAAACACGGGATGGTGATACGGCGTCGAGATGAACATGGCGATCTGGCCACGGTTATCGCTGACTATCTGTTCGAACTCCTTCAGGTTGTTCCATTCGACATACAGATTGTTCGCGACATCCTCGTCGGTTACGCCCGGCCTTCCCGCCTTCTGGGTCCACGGCGCCGCCCCGTGATAACCGCCCTTGACCATCAGGATCTTCTTGCGCCCGGTCGCCGCGCGCGAAGTCATGGCGGCCAGCGTCGTGACGTCGTTGCCGTTCTTCGCGAAGAATGCCCAGTCGGCAATCGTTATCGTTTCAACCAGCAGCTCGGCCAGTTCGACCTGCCTGGCCGACGGAAGCGCCATGCAGTCGCCCCTGGCACGCTGGGCCTGAACGGCCGCCTCGACCACGCGGTTGTTGTATCCGAGCACGTTCGGTCCATACGCGCACATGTAATCGATATACCTGTTCCCATCGATGTCCCAGAAATACGAGTCCTGGACGTGATCGACGTAAAACGGGTAAGCACTGACCGGTATGAACTGCGAATTGACCGGGCCCAGATGGCCCGGGATCCCGGTCGGAATCACCTTCAGCGCCCTTTCGAACATCTGACGGCTTGCCGTGTTTTCCTGGCGCTTCATCGAATTTCCATCCATGGTGCGTTCTCCATGCGGTGCCCAATGGCGACTATTTCAGGTATGCCGGAAGCCTGCCCAGCACGGGATTCAGGTAATCAATCATCGGCACGAAACCGTTCATTCCCATGCGCCCCAGCGCGACGGCGTCAAAGGTATGCACCCTGCCCGTCAGCAAATCGTTCAAGGCGGCGATATCGGCAAACCACAGGACGCAACGCGGCGACTCGTGCCTGCCGGGATACGTTGCAAGACGCCCTCCCTGGCAGACCATGTAAAGCGCGATGTCATCGACGACTTCCACCTGCAGGATTCCGTCCGGTATGTAATGCGCGCTGTGCATCCCTTCTTCGTCGTAATTGGCGATTTCGGAAAGCGCATGGAACGCCACGTAGGCGGTCATGCGTGTGTTGGCGGCAAAAAATTCAGGATCCTGAAGCAGTTCGGGAGTCGGCAGCAGGTAATACGCAAGCCGTCCCATGAAGACCTGGAACGAACCGGTCAGGAACTTCAGATGACCGAATCCCTTCAACGGAATCGGCTGACCGCGACCGTCGATCATCGCGTTGAAATGTTCCGGCCCCTTGAACCACAAGATGATGTCGGCCCCGCCTTCCATCCTGCCGCCATCCGATTCCCGACCGCACGGCGGCTGAAGTCGCACCTGACCGTCATTCAGGTGAAGCCTGGCGCGACCGACACCGCGCACACGGAATTCAATCGCAAGCCGGCGTCCGGCAATCGCCGCCGCGGCCTCTTTATCAACCTGCGCAAGCAGCTCAAGCGCCTTGAACAGCCCGTACAGGTTCACCCTCGCCTTAACCGACTGGTCAATCATCGCACCCTCCGTCAGGTCAACATTCCCTGCAGGACAGCCATCAGGTCGTTAAGCTGCGCGGCGTACTCCGGGCTGCCGTCAATCGACACGCAACCCTTGTCGACGCCCTCGACGAACGCAACTTCCTTCAGCAGCACGGCCAGGGCCCCGTCAACGCTGGTGAACCTGAAATGCACGAACGGACGCCGCCTGGCGTAAAGCCCGCGCCCCGCCTTCGTCTGGCCCCCGCGCACCCTCAGATACGCCGCGAAATCCCCGAACTCCCCGCCGCCGACGCTGAACTGATAAATCCGGTCGGGCTGCTTCGCGGTCCATTCACGCATCCGCGGGTTGCCCAGTCGGTTGAAGTTGGAAAGCGCCGTGGTGATCATGTAGATCGACATTTTCACCTTCAGATAGCGCTTCAACGGATCCTTTGGACGGTTCGTCGGCAGCATCAGCGTCAGGCGCATCAGCAGTGTCAGCATCTTGACCAGAAGCCCGAAATTCTTCAGGCCGCCGCGGATCCGCGGCATTGCAAGGCCACCGCGAAGAAGCGTGTTCATCGCCTTCAGGCTTGGAAAATGCAGGACAAGATCCGGGGTTTCGAAAAGTTCCTCGACAACGGTCAATTCACCGTCGTCAAAATGCAGGCAGGCCCCCACCCGACCGCTTCCGTCGGGCGTCAGTGCCGGATCGCAGTCGGCCGAAAACTGGACGTGCGCGCGCACGCCCTTGAAAGCCTTTGCAATCGCCGGGTCGTCCGCCAGCGGCACCTTCATGACCGGAAACGCGGCCCTGAAGAAAAGACGCGCCGTCATCAATTCCTGGTCCATGTCAGACCTCATCATTCCAGTCTTCGTCTTCCTCGAACTCCACCTTCAGCAGCTTGCGCACCGCTTCCATGATGCCATTGGCGTCAAGCCCGTAATGCGCGTAAAGATCCTCGGGATATCCCATGACGGCATACGAGTCCGGAAGGCCGATCTTCGCGAAGGCGCATCCCTTGCCCGATTCAGCGATCACGTCCGCGACAGCCGATCCAAGCCCGCCAAGGACGTTATGCTCCTCGACAGTCAGGATGCGCCTGGTCTCCATGACCGCCGAAAGTATTGCTTCACGATCGATCGGCTTGATTGTGTGCATGTTCAGGACGCGGACGGAAAGACCGTCCGACTCCTTCAGCATGCGCGCCGCCTCGAAGGACTGAAGCACGCCGATTCCGCACGAAATGATGGTCAGGTCGGTGCCGGGATGAATCTCCCTGGCCCGGCCGATCTGGAAGCCGTAATCCTCGGTTTCATAGAACGGCGGCTCGAAACCGCGGCCGATGCGGATATAGGCGGGACCGGGAAGATCCTTGACGGCCCGGACCGCGTTGGCGGTTTCGATCCCGTCGGCAGGCACGATCACGGTCATGTTCGCGAAGCTGCGCATGATGGCCAGGTCCTCGGTGCAGTGATGGGTCGTCCCGGCGGCCCCGAAAGACATCCCGCCGTGCGTCGCGATGATCTTCACCGGCAGGTTCTGGTAACAGATATCGGTTCGCACCTGCTCGCACGCACGCATCGACGCGAAGGCCGCAAAGGTGCTTGCGAATGGAATCAGGCCGGTCTTGGCCATTCCCGCGGCGACGCCCATCAGGTTCTGTTCCGCGATGCCGACGTTGAAGAACCTTTCGGGATGGCGCTTCTCGAAAATGCTGATGGCCGTTGACTTCGCCAGGTCGGCGGAAAGGCCGACTATGCGCGGATCCTGGTCGGAAAGCTCGGCCAGAACGCGCCCATAGATTTCGCGGGCCGTCATCGTCGTCGCGTCGTAGCAGGTCCATGTGGTTCCGGTGATTTCGCTCATGGCTGGACTCCTTCACGTGCGAAAATTGCATCGTACATCCGATCAATCGAAGCAAGCGCGTCGGCCAGGAGCTTCGAGTCAACCGCGCCGTAATGCCATTCGACCTTGTTTTCCATGAAATCGACGCCCTTGCCCTTGACCGTGTCGGCGATGATTGCGACAGGCTTGCCGCCGACCGCCCGTATCTCGGCATGCGGCCGCTGGCCCGCCGTCTTCGCCAGGTCCGCGTCGGCCACGGCCATGGCGCGTTCAATCGCGGCCGCAAGCTGATCCAGGTCGTGCCCGTCAACCACATGAACCTCGAACCCGAACGCCTCGAACTTCTTGTCCAGCGGATCCAACCCCATTACATCTTCAGTCTGGCCGTCGATCATCAGATGGTTGCGATCGACAATGGTGATAAGGTTGGTCAGGCGGTAATGGCTTGCGGCCATCAAGGCCTCCCAGATGACGCCTTCGTTGCATTCTCCGTCGCCAAGAAGGCAGAACGTCTTGAAAGTCTTGCCCTGCAGGCGTCCGGCCAGGGCCATTCCGACAGCCATGGGAAGTCCGTGGCCAAGCGAACCGGTCGAGGCGTCGCATCCGGGAATCCTGTTCGAATCGGGATGCATCCCGAACGGACTCCCGAACTTGTTGAACGTGCGAACCAGTTCAAAATCAAAAAACCCGCGCCGGGCCAGAGTCGGCACGTACGCAATCGCCGAATGACCCTTCGACAGGACGAACCGGTCGCGGTCGGCCCACTTCGGTTCCGCCGGGTTCAACTTCATATAGTGAAAGTAAAGCAGCGTGAGCACGTCGATCGCGCTCAGGCCGCCGCCGGCATGGGCCCCGCCCGAGAAGTTCGTGATATTCACGATGTCGTGACGAAGCTGTTTGGCCTGCCTGTAAAGTTTGACCCTGTCTTCCCTGGTCAGTGGCATTTGTGGCACCTCCGACAATGATTGACCGTTAACGGTGCAAATGAACAAGTGGACTTTCCGAAAAAGTCTGTCACAAACGCCGCTGTTTGCAAGGGGGGAAGCGGGACTGGAAGAACATTTTGTCGCGTCGCGTCAGCGACTGCCTTCAAGCGCGGAAAAACCGGTCAGCGAACCCCGAGCAACTGGACTTCCGCAATCCCGGTCGTACCGCCCATGTGGGCATCCACCGCGGGGAATACCGCCATGATCGTGATCCGCACCGCGGTACCGGTGTTTCCATCGGGTATCGCGATGGCCTGATACCCGGCGCGGTCCTCAAGGTCGGCCTCGTATGCCCCGGCGCCGGCGATGTCGATGCGAACCTTGCGGATCCTGTTGTGCCTGGACCAGTCGCCGGCCTCGCCGCCGCCCTGGCACCCGCCAACCACGCGGACTTCACGGATCTCGGCAGGAACCTTCAGTTCCAGTTCGATCCACTCTCCGACACCGTCGCCATCAACGCCCTCGCCCCACCAGGTATCCGCCTTGCCGTCAAGCACGTTCTGCGCGGCGTGGAAACTGTTGTTCGACGGCATCTCGGACGATGCGCGCACGCCAATCACCTCGATTTCGGCCATGCCATCCGCACCGGGCACGCTCGAGACATTCCCGCCAACCAGGGCCGTCGAACCGGACGGAACGGCGGTGGCCCTTTCGCCAGGCTGGATTCCCGCCATATAGCAGTCCGTGCAGCGACGAATCGGTGATTCCGACACCGCATCGACGCCCTTCAAGGCATTCTTGTCGGCCCCGACCGTTCGATGGGTCGCGCTGATGCTGGCAACGACCTGGGCAAGCCCTCCGGCCAGGCCATCCTGGGCGCACGGAACCTCGTCGGCCTGCGCCGCGGCCTCGGTAACGGCACGCCGTGCGTCGTAGAGCACGCCGGACACGGTGCAGTTTTTCCGGCCTTTCCAGATCGTGATATCCAGACGCTTGTCCGCCTTCATCTTCAGGCCGGCCTGAAGCCTGCATTCATCGCCCATGCAATCCGAATCGTTCCCGGAATCCACCGATGCGACCGCCTCGGCAACCGCCGATTCCGGCGCCACCTGAAACACGCCCTGACCCAGAAGCTGGTCACGAAGCTGCTGGAAAAGAAAATCCACCTGATCCTGCTTCAGGGTTATCTGGTTCTGCTTGAACTTGAACACGGCGACCACCGGCTTTGCGGACGCATCCGATTCCGAATCGGCCGCAAGTGCCGGGACCGCCACACCAAGAACGGACAATAAGCAAACGATTGTTCCGGCCATCTTCACGGACATATCGACACCTCGTTTCGCAATCAGATGACAATGTTACACGATTGCAGCAACGCCGTCACGATGACGACGATCCGGCAAGCCGCTGACGTGGCGACACTGCCGTTTTCTTAGCATTCCCGCACAACGGATTTATGATCGCAACGTCAGGAATTGCGCTGCATCAATGACGCTGAATTCAATTCAGGAAATCATCGCCGAGGGAACGACCAGCGATGAAAAAAAGCTGGGCCTGATTTCATCGATCGCCGTGGTCGTCGGCAACATGGTCGGAATCGGCATATTCCTTACTCCGGCCGAGGTTGCCAGGGCTTCGCCGGACATGCTGACTTTCGTCGGGATCTGGCTGGTGGGAACGCTGATGGCAATCGCGGGCGCCCAGGTCTATGCCGAACTCGGCGTTCTGTTCCCGAAAGCCGGCGGCGACTACCGATTTCTGTTCGAAGCGTATGGACCAAGGCCGGCCAGGGCCTGGGGCTGGATGTCTGTATTCGGATGCTTCCCCGCGTCCATCGCGACGCTCGCGGTCGGCGTCACAGTCACCCTTTCCGAAACCTCGATGGGGTTCTTCCTGAACAACCAGCTTCTTTCGTTTCACGGCATCCACATCACGCCGGCGACCTTCGTCGGCCTGGCACTCATCTGGATATCCACGGCGGTCAACGTGTCCGGCCTTTCGATCAGCGGCCGGACGCAACTCCTGGTAACGCTTGTCCCGATCCTCACCTTCGTGGTTGCCGGCATTTTCGCGACCGGCAGTTCCTTTGGCGGCCAGGCATCGCAACCAAACAACGTGGTTCCGAACATCTCGCTGGTGACCACGGCGTTGTGCGCCGTTTTCTTCACGTTCTCGGGCTGGAACGTGATCACCTATCTTGGCGGGGAAATCCACCGCCCGAAGCTGAACATCCCGCGGGTCATCGTCGCGGCGATTTCGATTACGACCGTCATCTTCCTGATCCTGAACCTGTCGTTTCTTTCCGTGATTCCGCTTCCCAGGCTCGCGGCGACCCAGAACGCGGGGGTCGCCGTCGCCACGTCGATCTTCGGCGATCCTGGAAGGGACATCTTCGGCCTGCTGCTGGCGATGGCTATCGTCGCGGGCCTCAACGCAACCGTTATGGCCGGTTCCAGAATTTCGGTGGCCATGGCCGAAACGAATCAGGTCTGGAGGGGGCTGGCGCACCGTTCGGGGGCCAGGGAGACACCCCAGCGAGCACTTGTGATGCAGGCCGTAATCGCGTCTGTCCTGGTGCTTTCCGGAAGTTTCACGATGCTGATCACCGTCACCGGAGGCGTGATGATCGTCCTTTCCTGCCTGACCGTCTCGACGATCTTCGTCTTCCACCGGAAGCTGTGCATCCGCCCGACCTCAAAGGTCTGGGGATACCCGTGGACCGCGATCATCTACCTTCTGGCGGGCGGTTCGATTTCGGCGATGATCGCCATTGATGACATCAGGATTTTCCTTGCCGGAGTCGCCGCATTCTTCCTGCTGATGTACGGGGATCTGCTTAACCCGCGGGCCGTCATTTCGAAACTGACGAAGCGCACCTGAACCCGAAGTGATGGGCGGGCTTGTTGGAAGGGATATACGACCTTCGGTGGAACGTCCGCGCGTTTTCGGACGGCCAGTACCATGAACCGCCCCTGACCGACTTGCGCTTGTGGCCGGGACACTTCGCGGCGCCGCCGCACGGCCCCTTCGGATCGACTCCGGAGCACTCGGAACCGCACTCGCCCCAGCTTGGCGAATACCAGTCGGCAACCCACTCGTAACTGTTTCCGGCCATGTCGCGTAAACCGTACTGGGTGGCGGGACGTGATCCGACAGCCCAGGGCCGACCCTTTTCGGGATGATCGCCCGGCTTTTTCCGGCCGCACCCCTTCCCGCTTGCATCTTCAATGATTGCCAGGTCGCATGTGGCCTTGCTGTCGCCCCACGGCCAGGTTCGCCCATCAACGCCACGGGCCGCCTTTTCCCATTCGGCCTCGGTCGGCAGGCGCTTGCCCCGCACCTTGCAGTAATTGTCGGCGTCGAACCAGCTTATCCCGTTTATCGGCATGTCGGGCTCGCTGAATCCGCGATAAAGGGGCCCGGCCTTCGGACATTTGCGGCTCTTGACGCACGCGAAAAAGTCCCGGACCGTGACTTCGTCGATATCCATCAGGAAGGTCTGCACCCAGACTTTCGATGCCGGCCGCGAATCCGCCGGCCCATCGTCGGATCCGCGAACAAAGAACCCGCCGGGAACGCACGCCATCCCCGACGGAACTTCGCCGCAATCGGCGACCGCAGGCAGCGCGGGGGAATCCCCGGCCCGCTCGAGCGAAGAAGCCGGGTTCGACGCGCCGCGCGGCGGCTGTCCCGGATTCGCGGCCTGAACCTGACCCACGACCGGAGCCGCCAATAGGCAGGCTCCGACAAAAAGCACGATGCACCGGCTGCGCCCGACCATGTCTGGAATCCACCATTCGAAGACTTGACGCCATTGATAGCACCGCACAGGCCCGTCCGCAAGCGGCCACTGCGCGACGTCAAGGCAGCCCCGGCCGAAACTTTGACGGCCAGCGCGCACCGGGATAGATTGATCGCCCGATGGACTTTTGATGAAGGTCTTGTATGTCCCTGCTTCGACCGGCCATTATGCTTGCGTTGTTCATTGCCAGTTCCGCCACGGCCATGGCGTCCGACGTGAATTCCGATTCGCCTGCCGGCGCTGCCGATGCCATGGCTGCCGATTCAGACTCCCCTGCCAGCGCTGCCGATGCCCAGGCCGGCCGGGCGCCCGTTCTCCACCACCTGACCCCGGAACAGCACGATATCGTCTGGGGTATCAAGGGCGACCCGGAGCCGGAAGTAAGGAACGCGTACCGCAAGGAAAATGAAGGCCAGCACTTCACGACATGCGACGAATTGAACCTTCACCTGTTCGAACCGGCGATCCGTGGAATCGGCGGCGCATACGCCGGGGTCGGCACCGATCAGGCTTATATATTCATGGGATGGGCGCGTTCGGAAATCGGGTGGATGCTTGATTACGACCCGCTGGTCATCAGGATTCACGGCCTGTACCGCGTCTTTTTCATGGAAGCCGAGAACTTCGAGCGCTTCCTTCACCTGTGGTCGGCGGAAGGTGCGGCCGAAGCAAGGGAAGTCATAAAACGACGCGTGTCGTTCGAGCCGGCCGCCGAGTCGGCCCTTGAACTGTATGCAAAATTCAGGGCCCACATCATCAGGCGGCTGATGCAATCGATAAGCCTGATGAGAAAGGCCGGGGTAGCCTTCTACCTGAACGACGCGGCGACATACGACCACGTCAGAAACCTTGTGATGACGGGACGTGCCGTTGCGGTTCAGGCAAATCTTCTTGCAGACGGTGGAATCAAAAATATTGGAGAGGCTTCCAGGAGACTCGGGGTTCCCGTCAGGGCTCTTTACCTTTCGAACGTTGAAGATTACTGGGCATATGGATCCCAGTACATGAATAACCTTCAAAGCCTGCCGTACGACGACACCTCGATGATACTTCGTACACTTGCGGCGAAGAAGTCCAACGGCGATTACCGTTATGTCCAGCAGAAAGCAACAAACCTTCTGAAATGGCTCGAATCGGGAAAAGTTCGCCGAACCAGGGACATGTTCCGACGCGGTGCAATCCGCAAGTCCGATGAAGTGCAGCTTGTGACCATCGAGACCGATCCCGACAAAAAGTCTGTAAGATAGTCCGGTTCAGGGATCCGTGCCGACCGTCGGGTGGAAGCGGAGTTTGTCGATTGAACAAATCCATCAGGATATCAATCCTGCTTGTGGCAGCCGCGGTCATGCTTGCCTTTGCATCGTCGGCCGTCGCGGGCGACATGTCGAACGCCGGGATTGAAGCCGCACGTCACGGATACGACGCCCAGGCAGATACCCGCAGTCGCCCGGAAGCGCCTTCGGATGGCCGTCAGGATGAAGAAACGACGGACAAAGCCGATAACGACTGCATCTGCGAATACCGTCTCTACAACTGGAATTCCGCGCGCGGTCGGACCGAAGCCGCCGAGCCTGTTCGCAAGCCATGTACCGAAGTCACGCCGGACGAACGCGACCCGCTTGAACCGCGATGCACCGTGTGCCGGAAAGATCAGGTTCGGCTCGACCCGGCCACCCTTGGAATGCCGGGGGTCAAGCCGTTCATGGTATGTCGCGTGTTCGAACGAAGGGTTCGCGACGCCCTTGCCAGAATCGCCAAATCCGGTTCATTTGAAGCCGCTGAGATCGTCGGGTACCGTCCGGGACGAACCCGCGGACCGATCAAGGACGGCTTCAGGACTGTCCTGAGCAACCACTCATTCGGAACCGCCATCGATATCAATCCAGCGCACAACGGCCTTTACAAGAACTGTACGCGAACGGATTTCAAGAAGACGGGACACGGCAAATGCCGACTCTCGATCGGCGGGAAGTGGGATCCGTCGGCAAATCCGCGAAGGACTATCACGGACGATTCAATCGTCGTCAAGGCATTCTCGGACTTCTGGAAATGGGGTGGCGATATCCCTGGCGGCACAAGGGATCTGATGCACTTCTCGATTTCCGGGTTCTGAAGACACCGTATCCATTGACGAATTACAGCCGCCTGTTTCGTATCAACTTTCCCACAATCCTGGCGGCCGAATTCAAGGCATCGCGATCAGGTTTCCCGGCCATGGCGACAACCCACGCCTCGGGACGACCCTTGATGTAAATGTATGAAACGCTGCTGTACCAGTTTTCCGAATACCCGGGCTTGCTGAAAAACCTGGCCTGCTTCAGATCCAGGCCCCTGCGCAGGTTGTCAACAAACTCGTTTCCGCGGGACCGATCCTCCATCATCGCCTTCCGAATCAAATCAAGATCCGTTCTGTGCAGGCCGAACGACCGGCCGGCCGGAACCTGCTCCTGGATCATCAGCGTCATGACGGCTTCGGCGATGTCGCGCAGATCGGTGCAGACCGAAGAATGGCAGTTTCGTTTCAGCTTGCCGATGGACGCGGGAATAGTCCGCTTCTTCTTTCCCTGCCGAAGCTGAATTTCAGGGGCCTCGCGAAGCTGGATGCTTTCACCGGCGGCCGTCCAGTCACCCTGCTGGTAAGCCTTCATAAGTGACGTGTCCGCAATTCCGTAACGGGAAACAAGCACCTTTGAGTGCAGGCGGTCAAAGCCGGCAAGCTGGACAAGCCTGTTGTAGGCGATGTTGTTGCTGTCGATGATCGCGTCCTCGACCAGCTTCCTGACCGTCGTGACAACCTTCTTTTTGCCCCGGAATGTGACTTCCGCCGAGGGTGCGAAACCAAGGGATCTTGTCCTTTGCAGGGCGCCGATGGCAGCCATGAACTTGATTGAAGACGCCGCGTTCCAGGTGCGGTCATCCGACGTCCCGTTGTAATCGTATGCGGTCCAGGAAACGACCTTGTTCCTGGCGTTGTTGAACTTGACCTTCAGCACAACGGCCTTGAAGTTGGGCGGTGCGGAAAAGCCCTCGTTCTTCATCAGCTTCGGGAGCGTCTTCTGGTTGCACCTGACTCGGGCGGCATCGGCCGGAACCGGGATGGCCGAAGCGACGACAAAGCAGGCCAAGGCGACAAGGGTTGACACACAAGCGCCTTTCAGGAACCGTGGCGACGACAGGATCAAGACTTCACCATCTGCAAGCCGCAATACATCACCGAACCCGCCGCTCCAGCACGACCTCGGACAGCCTGGCAGGAACCCGGTCGGGCTTCGGAATCGGAAGACCCAGGCGAACCGATGGCGACCTGCAGTCCTTCAGTTCCGGAAGATCAAGCCTGAAAGGCCGCACGGCGTCACCGACCGCGATCATACCAGATTGCCCGACAGGCTGGCCTTCGCACAACGCCTGCACGGAAAGCTCATAACCGACGGCCGCGATTCCGGGGCTGGCACCGCACACGGAAACGCGATCAACCCCCGGACCTTCGGCGCTGATCGTGACCGAGTGATCCCCCGGGCCTTCGGGAATCCAGGCCGTTGTCGTGTCGGAATCCGCAACCGCCCACACGGGGCCGCCCTGATGATCCGTCGTGACAGAAATGACCTGGGCAGGCATGTGCGTGACCGAAGGCGACGGCTCACCCGAGGCCGTCGCATCCAGCACCCGAAGAAAATTCCCGCCAAGGACGGCCTGGACATCCGCCTTCGACCAGCCGGCTTCCAGAAGTGCGGCGGCAAGATTCCCCATCCGTGAAGAATCTTCCAGGCCGGCAACGAAATACCTGGCCCCGTCGAAATCGCTTCCAATCGCAAGATGGGACGCGCCGACAACCGCCTTGACATGGTTTGCATGCCGCAGAAGATCCGCCATCGATGCAACGGGCTCTGTATCCGAAATGAATCGCGAAAAAAGGTTCAGCCCGACCAGTCCGCCTGACTCCGCGATTGCCCAGAGCTGGGCGTCATCAATGTTCCTGGCATGCCTGAAAACGGATGCCGAGTTGGAATGACTGGCAATGACGGGACGCGTGCTTGTGGTCATGACGCCCCAGAAAGTCGATGGCGATGCGTGAGAAACATCCGGAATCACGCGAAGGCTGTTCGCAAGTTCAACAAGCCTGCGGCCCCTGGCGGTAATTCCGGCCGGTTTCCTGCCAGAATTGCCCTGGCCGAAATCGTTCGTTTCGTTCCAGGTCAGGGATACATACACGATGCCCTGGCTCGCAAATTCGGCCAGAGCGTCCGGCTCCCCGCCAAGTGGCGTGCAACCTTCAAGACCGAGCATGGCGGCGATTTTTCCCCGGCTCGAGATCCTCCTGACATCCTCGGACGTCCTTGCCTGCTCGAGCCGCCCCTTCCGGGAAAGCAGGACATTTCGAAACGCCCTGACCTGATCGGCGGCGACGGCCTTCGGATCGGCCGAATCCGGGGGAACCCAGATCACGAAGACCTGGGCATCGACATTTCCGGCGGCAAGACGATCGGGGCCACACATCAGGTCGCCCGGCTTGACCTTCCGATCCTTTCGCGAAAGCTGAAAAAGCGCGTCACAATGAAGATCGGCAACAATCGAATCCCGGAAGAAGTCGCCGTCGGCGCCCGGGGCAACCTGCGGCACCACGGACATGCCGCAGACGGCAATTATCAACGCGGCGGCAAGCCTGGGCTTGAAATCAATCACTCGACACCCAGTATCTGGATCTCGGCGATTCCCGAGTCCTGGATCCTTTCGCCCTTCTGGTTGTATCCGGGAAAGACCTCAAGAATGACAATCCTTACCGATCGGCTGAAGTTTCCGGACGGAATTGCTATCGAATGAAAGCCCTTTCGATCTGAAAGCTCGGCGACGAAGGACGACCCGTCGTCCAGTTCAACTCGAACCTTGCGCAACCGGTTGTTAAGCGGCCACCGATCGCCGAACTTGTCGGGCAGACTTTTCTGATATCCGGGAATCAGCCTGACCTCGCGAATCTCGGCCTGGCGCCCCAGGGACGCCTCAATCCACTCGCCGATGCCGTCGCCGCCGGCGCCTTCCCCCCACCACGTGTCGGGGCGTCCATCAATGGCATTGCGCGCGGCGTTGTAATTCTTCGGGGACGGCAGTTCGGACGATACCCGCACCGAACTGATATGAAGACGGGATGGCGGCCGCGCGACCACCGGCGCCTGCTGAACCGGTTGAACAGACTGGATCCGTTGAATCGGCTCGACGGGCGGCGGGGGCGGTGGCAGCACATCGGGCGGAACCGGCTGGCCGCTGAGCTTCGCGGCGACCATTCGAAGCCCTTTCATCAATCCAACCCGGTCACAGGAAACATCCATGGCTTCGGCCGAACCGCTCATGGCGGAACGCTTGACGTCGTTCATATGGGCAATGATGCCGCAGTTCTTATCAAGCGCCATCACAGTAATTGAAAGAGCCTGGCTTGCCGAAAGAATCTCGCCAAGCTCAATCTGGCAACGATCATCGACACAGTCCCGGTGCGATTCGACGCGGATTTGGGACAGGGCTCTTTCAACCTCCGCGGTCGCGATAACCGTGAATTTCCCAAAGCTTGAAATCTGGGAACGCAGGTAGTCTTCCAGTATCAGCCTGCTGGCCGGCTTCAACTTGCGGTCGGGATCCTTGAAGGAATGCACCAGGATTGTCGGACTTGTCAGCCCTCCCTCATCCTGGGCCAGAGCCATAGAAGACAATCCGATGCAAACGATCATGCATGAGGTGACCGCCATCAGGGATCTGGACGGCCAAAGGGAAGCAGTGAATCGTTGAATCGAACAACCCAGGTTCAGATGATCCAGCATCAAGTCTCACCAGGCCGCTTCGCCGACATCGGACGAGTCCGAACCAGCCGATCTGCCCCCGTCCGGATTGATTTCGGAAAGAATCTTCTTCTGCTCACGCTTCAGCCGATTGGCGCGAGCCGAACCAATCGACCCGATTATAAGCCCGCCGATACCAAGACCCAAGAGGGATCCAATGCCCTCCGCAACGCCATCGGCGGCGATGAAATCGTATGCCACGCCAGCACCAAGGCAGGCGCCCGCAATCGGGGTCAAAATGGCGAACAATGGCCAGCCAATCTTTTCAAGGCGCTTGGCCTGATGCAGTTCGGAGCCAATCTTCGTCAGCCGATCAAGCATCCTCGCCCGGTTGGCATCGGCGGCCGGATTCTGTGTCGGTTCGTGGTACTCCTCGTAAGGCTTCATCTGATAGCGACGTTCAGGGGCCGTTCCGTCTTCGGGATAATTGAGATCGAATTCCTGAAGTTGCTCGTTCTGATGGGTGGGATCCTGGGCTTCTGCCGCGGATGGCACGCCGACAATGGCCGCAAAGGCCCCAATGAAAAGGAATTCCGAAATAGCCATGTACGAATGGCGTGGACTTGTTGCAC
Source organism: Deltaproteobacteria bacterium (assembly GCA_029555025.1). GTDB lineage: Bacteria > Myxococcota_A > UBA9042 > DTJE01 > DTJE01 > JAGOFO01. The sequence goes on along the minus strand of JAKPTZ010000156.1, from coordinate 959 downwards.
AAAACATCGCACAACCCGGCAATCAAGAGTTGGGCGGATTCTGTGACTGCCCGAAAACTATGTCAACTGCCGAATGCTGGAAATCAGCGAGATTTGTCATGCCGACGGATCGACCACACGCCCCACGAAGAGGACGGCGCCAGTCAACTGATCGACAATCGCGAACATGAATGGACGATCAAACGTCATGTCGAACGTATCCATGGGCGCGGACGTTTCATCCATCACCACGGCGGTGGCCGCCGCGGCCTCGGTTCCTTCCTCATCGACGGCGACGAAGCTCTTGTGCTGCACCAGGCTGATGAAAAGGTTTCCGGGAATGCCGTCGATTCCCGAAAAATCGGCGCCCCCGGCAGAAAAGGCGGCAGTCATTCCCATCGCCTTCAGCGAATCGTTCAAGGACGATTCAAACTCAAACGTGAAGCGCGGCAGTCTCAAATAGCCGGCGGCATCCACCGAACCCTGAACCATCGATGCGAAGGCGTCCCCGGAGAGGCCGGCCTCGACCTCGTCGAACCTTCCGGCGTCGGGAAGAATCAGTGCCATGACAACCTTGTCGCCAACGTACGGGATTTCCAGGTATTCGTACCCGTCGCCCACGAAATGCCGAAGCTCGTCGTAAGCCTTCATCATCTTCACGCCGACGGTGGCTCCGTCCAGGCGCGTGAACTCGTCGTCAACGGTGTCTTCCTTGTCGAACTTGTTTCGCCAGCTCGCCTTGAAGTAAATCGCATTCGTCAGGACCAGCGCGGTCGCCGGCGAGATGCTGCCTTCCGGAAGCAGGTCAGGAATACGATCCCTTGTCTGCTCTGCGACCCAGTCGTTGATGACGACACGGCTGCCGTCCGGGTCGTTCGTAAAGTCCATCAGCCGCAGGCCGGCGCCGAAGTTTACGGCCAGCACGTCAAGATACGGCTGAAGGAACTCGAACCCGATACGCCCCCAGGCCTGGTTGACGA
>JAKPTZ010000095.1 GCA_029555025.1 Deltaproteobacteria bacterium | reverse complement strand
TGCCGGGCGAAAGGAAGTGCGCAACGGCCGCGGAATGCGTTGCCGCGAAGAAGGGCGAGCTGTGCCATCCAGAAAAGGGCACGTGCCACCAGGAAAGGGACTGCCTGCGGGCGTTCAAGTTCTGGTACGGGGGACTGACGTTTTACGGGGGGCTCGGGCTGGCCGCGCTTGCGGGCATCATCTATATCAGGAAAAAAAGGCAGCCGCTGTGGGAGATCGGCGATCTCGCCGGGTACGCTATTCCGCTTGGCCTGGTCTTCGGCCGCATCGGCTGCTTCCTTGCCGGCTGCTGCTTTGGAACAACATGCGCATCCCCGCCCGGGGTTTCGTTTCCAAGGGGCAGTCCGGCGTGGCAGCTTCACGTTGACGGCGGCCTGATCGGAAAGACGGCGGCGGGCTCGCTTCCGGTGCACCCGACCCAGCTTTACGAGGCCGCGGCCTGTCTTCTGATCTTTTTGTGGCTGTACTTCATCGTCCGGCCCCGGAAGCGTTTCTCGGGCCAGCTTTTCTTCCTGTTCTGCATGTCGTACGCGGTCGCGCGGTTTGCCGTTGAATTCCTGCGCGCCGACGATCGCGGCGAGATGTTCGGCCTTTCCACATCGCAGTTTGTTGGAATTCCGCTCTTCTTGATCGGCCTGGTGCTCTATCTGAAGAACCGCGGTCGCGGCATCGACATGACGGGGACCGAACCGGAGTTGTCGGAAGCGGAGGATGATGGCGTCAGGTGATCAGGGAACCGTCGTCCTGGCCAGGTCCGATTCCGGGCCGGTGGCGGGCGTGGTCGTCGAATCCAGGGCGGGCAAGCTCGGCGTCCTGACTGTCGCGGGTGTCCGCGAGTCATGGGTCGCGTCACGCGTTTTCTTTTTTTCGGGCGTCAGGATTTCGTCAGGTTCGGCCCAGCATGCGGCGGCGGCTGTCGAGGCGTTCGTGCAGCGGATAAGTGTCATGGCCGAATCGGCCGACCTTGCCGGCGCGTGGGAACTGCTTGGAGGCAGGGCCGATGTCGGGGCCGATGAACTGGCCGATCTGCTCTTTTCCGCCGACGGATCGGAGGAGCAGGCCGCCGCAGCCTGGGCGGTCGAGAAGGATTCGATTCATTTCAAGATGATTGCCGCGGGCAGGTATGCGCCCGCTTCAGAGGCCGCGGTGACTTCGCAGCTTCGCGAGAGGGCCGCAAGCGCCAGGGAAGCCGAAGTTCTTGACAGGGTTCATCGGGCGATTGCCGGACTGCTTGATTCCGGACGGGCGGCCGTCATGTCGGATCACGACGTGGCCGCAGGCGTGGGCTGGCTTTCCAGTCTTGTTTACGACGGGCCGGAGGGCCGCGATGGTCGAAGGGGAATCGGGCTGCTCGGGATGCTTCGCGGCGCCAGCCCCTCCGAACCCGGGATGGCCGCATTCGAGACGCTTGTGCGGCTTGGCGTCTGCGATCCCGACGAGATTGTCTCGATTCGTGCAAACCGGATTGACGCGCCGTTCGACCCGGCCGTCGAGAAGGAAGCCGGAAGGATTGTCGCGGCGGTTGCCGAGTGTTCGCGGCAGGAAACCTTTTCGTGGCAAGCCGGCCACGGTCCGATTGCGATTGATGACGAATCAACGAAGGACGTCGATGACGCCTTGATGGTCAAGGCGATCGAAGGCGGTTTCGAAGTGCATGTGCTGATTGCGGATCCGGCGTCTTTTGTAACGCTTGATTCCCACGTAGGCCGGGCGGGGCTTGCAAGGGCGTCCAGCCTTTACGCGCCGACAGGCACCTTCCCGATGCTGCCCCGTGTCCTTTCCGAGGGGGCGCTTTCCCTGTCCGCCGACGGCGGTCGGCCGATGCTCGATTTTTCTGTCGTTCTGGCGGCCGACGGCAATGTCATCGACTTCCGGATTGTTCCGGCTTACGGCCGAATCGAGTCCAGGATGACCTACGACGGCGCGGATCTGATGCTGTCAGGCCAGGCGACCGGGGCCGACGAACGGCTCAGGATACTGGCGATGCTGGCCGAAGCCCTCCGCTTGCGGCGCGTGGCCGCAGGCGCGGTGATGCTTGAAAAGGACGAGTACCACGTCAAGGTCATCGATGGCGTGGTGTCGGTCCGGCGCGTTCCGTACGCGTCGCCGTCAAGGCGCATGGTAGCTGAGTTCATGATACTTGCGTGTTCCCTTGCCGGCCGTTTCGCGCGGAACAACGGCATTCCGGTTGTCTACAGGCGCCAGGATCCGCCCGACAGGGACGCGGCCGAGCGCCTGACGGGCCTGCAGCCGGGATCCCGGGCCTGGTACTACAACATGCTCAGAACCTTGAAGCGCGGCGAGCTTTCAACGGTTCCGGGTTATCATCATTCGCTCGGGGTCGCCGGCTACACGCAGGTGACCTCGCCGCTGAGGCGTTTCCAGGACTTGCTGGCCCATGTCCAGATCAAGGGTTTTCTTACGGATGGTAAATGGCCGATCGACGCGGATCGCCTGATGAACCTTTTTGCGGAACTGGAATCACGCGTTGAGATTGTCACAAGGGTGGAACGCGAGTCTCGAAGATACTGGATCCTGAGATATCTTGACGGTTTCTGCGGCCGCCAGGTCGAGGGCGAGGTGGTTGCCCGGATTGGCGGCAGGGTACTGGTGGAACTTGACGATACGGGTCTGGTGCTGCCGGTTTCAGCCGGCGCGGCCCAGCCTGGGGCGCGGCTGCGCCTGGTGGTGCGCGACGTCGATCCCCGTCGGGACAGTGCGACATTGACTCCGGCATGACAGGACGCTCGGCGGGGCTTTCGTCCCGGTTCCGTTCCGTGGCCGGCGCAACATGAGAGAGGTTTTCTTGGAACACAAGTTTTGTGAAGCGAATCGTCGCGACATGGCGATGCACCCGTGGATATCGTTTCTTCACATGGTCAGGCAGCCGTCGCGGTATGTCGGACAGGAATTCGGGTCGTGCGCGAACGAATCGGCCCCCAACTCGATCGCCCTTGTCTTTCCCGACGTGTATGAAGTCGGGATGTCCCACCTGGGAACGCAGATTCTTTATTCAATCCTTTCGGCGCGCCCGGATATCAGGGTCGAAAGGGCCTTTTCACCCTGGCCGGATCTCGAGACCGAACTGAGGTCTCGAAAACTTCCGCTGGTGTCCCTGGAGACCTGGAGTCCGCTTGGCGGATTCGACGTGCTTGGATTCTCGCTTCAGCACGAACTTTGTTACACGAATGTCCTTGCAGCCCTGGAACTGTCGGAAGTCCCGCTGATGGCGTCGGATCGCGGCGATGGCGATCCGGTGATACTGGCCGGCGGTCCCTGCGCCTCGCACGCCGAACCGGTTGCCCCGTTTTTTGACGCGATGTTCATTGGCGAGGCCGAAGGTGCGATCGGTGACCTGGTCGGCCTGGTCGGCGGCCTGAGAAGGGCCGGCACGCCCAGGCAGGGGATCCTTGAAGCGATGTCCCGCGTTCCCGGCGTTTATGTTCCATCGCTGTACCGGACGGAACCGGATCGGTCAACGGGATGGCTCGTGCCCGTTCCGGCAGGCCGTTCGGTTCCCGAAAGGGTCAGCCGCGTGTTTGTGCCGGATCTTGACGCTTACAGGATTCCTGCCAGGTCGATCATGCCGTGGAACAGGGCAGTATTCGATCGGGTGTCGGTCGAGGTCGCCCGCGGCTGTTCGGAAGGCTGCAGGTTCTGCGAAGCCGGTTTTTCATACCGGCCGCTGCGCGACCGTGATCCGGCCGGGGTCTTGAAGGACAGCCTTGATGCGATCGCGTTCTGCGGTTACGAGGAGCTTTCACTCGGCGCGCTTTCTCCGGCGGATTACCCGGCGCTGCCCGGGCTGGTATCCGCGTTGTCATCTTGCGCGACGCCCAGAAACGTCACGCTCTCGGTTTCCTCTCTTCGCGCGTATGGTCTTTCCGACAGCGTCCTTAAAGACATGAAGGCCGTCAGGACGGCAGGACTGACCCTTGCGCCGGAAGCCGGGACGCAGCGGTTGCGCGACATAATCAACAAGAACGTCACCGAGGATGACATGATTTCGGCCGCCCGGCGGGCCTTTTCGGCCGGCTGGCAGCGGCTGAAGCTTTATTTCATGATCGGTCTGCCGACCGAGACGGACGAGGACGTCTCGGCAATCGTCGAGCTTGCCGGCAAGGTTCTGAGGATGGGGCGCGGCATCGGCAGGGCAGAGGTCAACGCGTCCGTGGGCGTTTTCGTGCCAAGGCCGCACACTCCTTTCCAGCGGCTGGGAATGGCGACCGTCGAACAGATTTCCGCCCGCCAGCGGATCCTTCGGGAAGCATCGAACCGCCGGGGCGTATCCTTCAAGTATCCGGATCAGCATGTCAGCAGGCTTGAATGCGCGATGGCGAGGGGCGACCGCCGCCTTGCCGACGTGGTGATTCGTGCCTACCGGGCCGGCTGCAGGTTCGACAACTGGACTGAAACCTTCAAGGCCGATGAGTGGGCGCGCGCGTTCGTGGATTCGGGCATCGACATGCAGGATTACCTTGGCCCGGTTCCGGCCGGGGCGCGCCTTCCCTGGGACGTGATTGACATGCTGATCGAACCTGGATTCCTTGAAAGCGAAATGGAACGGGCGCTTCAGGGAAAGTTGACGCCACCCTGCGAGAAGCCGTCATCGGGGTATCCTGAACCGGAGTCTTTTGCTGCCGGGGTTGTCTGCCATGCCTGCGGCGTTGGCTGCGACCCGCGCGGCACCGCGGCGGCAAGGGGCCGCGTCGCCGAGGCCGGCCGGTCGTTGCAGGCTCCGCCCCCCTGGATCGTGCCTGAAGGGACGTCTTCCTGGCATGTCGGATATGCGCGTGCCGGGGCCTCGGCATGGCTTTCGCAGATTGATCTGGTCAAGCACATACCGCGCATCTTCAAGCGCGCCGGATACGAGCCGGTCTTTTCCGGCGGATTCCATCCGATGCCTCGTTTCACCTATTGCGATCCGATGCCGGTCGGTCACCAGTCAATCGGCGAGTGGCTTGAGGCCAGGATTGCCGGCACCGTGATGCCTGACATCGGGATGCTCAACCGGCATTCGATCGACGGCCTTCATTTTGTATCCATCGGTTCGCCGATCCAGCGGAAGGGCCCGCCACGGCCGCCGACGTTCGCGTTCAGGTGTCCGGTTGACGCTGACACCGCCGCGAAGCTGCTGGGCGAGCTTTCCGCAGGCCCGGTGGCGGACTTTGACAGCCTGCCAGGGGCGAGTTTCCTGAACCCGTCGTTTTCGAAGCCGGGGGAAATCGTATTTTCGGTCGTCTGGCCATCAAGGGCGGCCAGGCCGGCCGAGAAGCTTCATGAATGGATTTCTTCCCTGTTTGGCCGCGAATTCCTGCCGGTCGAACTGGTAAGGCTGTATGACGGACCGGCGGCCGGGTGATTGATGAATACGACGCACGCGGCATGGGTGGTGATCCTGGCGGTATCGGTGCCGCTTTGCCCGGTTCAGGCCGAAGGCGGTAATGCCTCGACCGCACACCGCGATCCATTGATGGAACTGGCTCATGTTTCTGCATTGAGGCGGCTTGGCTTTCGGGACGCGGCGGCAGATGCGCTCAAGGCTTCGACCGTGTTCAGGTCGAAAAAGAATAGTCGAATATCCGCCCTGGTTGATGCCGCAGCGGCAGGCCTTCCCGGTCTTTCAGCCGGAAGCGCCCGCGATTGCGGCGTCCTGCCGGATCTGCCCGAACTGGCGGCCCATGTCATGTATGAAAGGGGCAGGGAACTGGCCAATTCCGGATCGGGCGTGAACTGCCTGCGGCTTTTTCTGGATCGTTTTCCTGACCACGTCGATGCGTCCGAGGCCAGGCTCGTGGTTGCCAGGTTCCTTCTGCAGGAGGGGCGAAATCGGGAGGCCGCCGAACTGGCCGCCATGGTGCGGACAGGTTCGGCCGGGCGCGGCCTGAAGGCCATGGCGTGGCTGTTGGTCGCCGGCACGCTTCCCGAACCGGGCAGGACCAGTGCGTTGACCGATCTGTTCGTCGCGATGCCGGACACGGTCGCAGCTTCAAGTGCCGGGATTTCCGAAGATTCCCTTGACAACGACGCGCTGCGAAGGCGCGCGGCGAATTTCTTCGATGCCTTCGATTTCGTCAATTACCAGGCGGCTCTTCGGAAGCTCTGGCAGCGTGGCGACAGATCTCCTGAACTGGCGTGCAAAATCGCGAGATCCCACATCGTCCATGTGCGCGACGACCCGGAAGAGGCGTTGCGGATGATGCTCTTTGCGAGGGAGCGTGGCGTGTGCGTTGATCCGGAGGGAACCTTCCTGCTTGGACGCATTCACGCGAAGCTGGAGGACTATGGCGCCGCCGAAAAATGCTTCAGGGAGTATCTTGCGACCGGCGCGAAGGCCAAGCGGATGCTTTCGTCGTATTATCTTGCCTGGCTGCCATACGATCACGGCGAATACGAACGCGCGCTGCCCCTGATGGACAGGTTCCTGAAGGAATACAGGAGCAGCGGCCGGTACAGCTACATGATCTGGTTCAAGGGCTGGTCGCTTTTCCGGTTGAAGCAATACCGCGAGGCGATTTCCGTTTTTGAATCCATGAAGAAACTCGGGAACAACCTGGTGGCCGGCAAGGCCATGTACTGGGGTGGCGTTGCCTTGCACAGGCTTGGTGATCACAAGGGCGCCAGGGTCTGGATGAACGAAGTGATCTCCAGGTATCCTCTGACATGGTATTCAGTGCTTGCCGCAAAAAGGCTCAAGCAGTGGTACAGGACACCGCTTCCCGGCTGGATGACTGCCCCGGCCGCCCTGGCTGGCGATTACGAACCGATGTTCGACTCGCCCCGGATCGGGCGTCTGGCGTCCGAGGCGGCAAAGGTTTCCGCTGGTCTGTTCGCCGCGGGCCGTCCGGCCGAGGCCTGGCGTGTCTGGCGCCCGCACGCGGATGCCGCGGAGAAGCGGCTGGCCGGACGCGACAGGGCCAGGTTCATGCTGACGATGGCCGATGTGACCGAGCAGTACAGCAGGCTTTTCAAGGCTTCGGGCAAGGTGTTTGGCGGCAGGCTCGGCAGGACGCCGTCAAGGGACACCGGGCTGTTCTGGGCCGCCAGGTACCCGAAGGCATACAGGTTGCTGGTCGGTGCCGCATCTCGGCAGACCGGGATTCCCGAACTGTGGGTTTATTCCATAATGAGGCAGGAGAGCAGGTACGATCCAGGTCAGGTCAGCCACACAGCGGCACTTGGCGTCATGCAGATGATCGCCGCCACGGCCCGAATCGTCGGAAGGCGGGTCGGTGTCGAGTGGGAGGTGGATACCTTCTTCGAGCCCGGCCGGAATATCCTGTTCGGCACCCGCTACCTGGCGGATCTGCTTTCCGATTTCAAGGGTCAGATTGTGTTCGCGTCGGCGGCATACAATTCTGGCGCCCCGGCGATTCGTCGGTTCATGAAGGCCAACCGGGGTCTTGAACTGGACGAGATGGTCGAGATGATCCCGTACAACGAGGGGCGTAATTACTGCAGGAAGGTCGCCGAACACCTTGTCCGTTACGGCGCGATATACATTGAGCCCGGCCCGCGGGCGAAGCTCTACGATTCGATTTTTCCGGATACCGTCGATTACGACCTTGGCGGGACAGTTGACTACTAGCCGGCTTCAGGACTGGATCATCAGCTTTTTCAATTCGGAATAATCCGCGGATACGCACCAGGATGCCAGTTCGACAAGGCGGTCTTCCGGTTCCATGTCGGAAAGGATCATGTCCGCCTCCATTGTCCTGGAAGCCGCGACTTCAAGGTCGGCCGCCATGAAGAGGCCCGCCCGCGCCGAGATGTTGTCAATCGATCTCATGAATCCGGGCAGATCGACCGGCTTCTGCAGCTTCCGGAAGTTGACAAGGATGCGCCGGATCTCGTCCTTCTCCGGTTCCTTCAGCAGCTTGCCCAGAAGGGGCACGAAATCTGCCGCGCCGGCCCCATCGGCTGGAAGCGGGTAATCAGGGAAGCTCATCTTCAGCGCGGCCAGGAAGAAAAGTCGCAGGGAAGCGGCATCGACCACGCCGCACAATTCCGCGCCGGGCATGAACGACACCACGGCCCTTGCAAGGGCAAACCTCAAGTCCTTTCCACGCCTTGTAGAAACAAGATCATCGCCGACAACGACCGCCCTGCCGGCAAAGGGAGCCTTGGCAAGACCGCGCGACCCCCTCGCATGCCAGAATACCGGCAGTTCCATGTCGAACACGCGACCGACCGCATCGGCCATGTTCTGGAAAAGGCCATCTTCATCCATCATGATTCGATTGACATTGCCCAGCCCGGCTTCCTCGGGTGTCTTGAATGGCACGATCTTCAGGATGGGGTTGTACAGAATCGCGAATATCCTCGCCGTTCTGGTATCCAGGCCGCCGGCGATGAAGCGCATGAACGCGTCCGGCGGGATCTGGTCGCGCTTCAGCCGCAGCGAGGCGGATCTGTTGCGGGCCGCCATGTGGAAGTCGGATTCGTCACCCTGGCCCAGGACGATAAGCGCGCTGGAGGCCCTTGTCGCCAGATCCTGATCGCTGGTCAGAATGCTCAGATCCCGTATGGCGCGGTAGGATTCTATCGACGTCGGATCCCCGGAAACCACCCTTCGAAGGGTTTCAAGCGCCTCGGATTCGGATCCCGGAATCCTGGTAAGGCAGTATGCCAGATGCTTTTGCGCCGCCGTATCGTCCGGCGTGACGGTCAGGATCTGTCGGAAGACCTCGGCCGCCTTCATGCTGTTGTGGAGGCCGTTTTCATAGACATCGCCAAGCTTCCTCAACGTATCGACAAGTACCGCGGAATCGCCCGAAACCCTGTAGTGCCTGGCACGAAGGGACAGTGATTCCGCAAGCTCGTCCAGTCTTTCCAGCTTCAGCAGAAGCTGATCCGATGCCGCGGCGGCTTGTTCGTTGAACGGGTTCCTGACCAGGGCCTCCTTCAGGATGGAAGCGGCCTGGTTCAGGTCGTTCAGGTCGTCGCGGGCAATCAGCGCTGCAGCCAGGAGGTAGTCGGACTTCTTCAGGTCGTCCTGTTCTTCTTCAACGATGCTCATCAGTATGTTGCGGGCCCGTCCGAACTGGCGGGCCTCGATGGACGATTCCAGGGCCTTGTGCAGCGCCACCTTTCGGGAGTACTCCTCGCGCGCCGCCACCATGTACCATTCGGTCGCGCCGTCGAGGTCGCCTTGAGCCTTCATGGCGTCGCCGAGGCGTATCAGGTCGGTAAACCTGCGTTCCGAAGGCTGTTCCAGGTTGACCAGGCGCTTGAGCCAGTCGATCATGGCATCCCTGTCGCCTGCCGCCGACGCCGCTTCCACAAGTTCCCGGAAGACCTCCTCGGATGGCGTGGAGTCGATTGCCCAGGCTTCCTGCAGCCTGGCGAGAGCCTCGGCATATCTTTTCTGGGATGAAAGGGCCCGGGCGAGTTCGCGCAGCAGCGGCGCGTCCGAAACCGCCGGCTTTCCATCCGGGGTGGCCCGGGAATTAAGGACTTCGATCGCGCCATCGACGTTGCCAAGCGCTGCGCGCACCCCGGCCAGCCTTCTTGCGGCGTCGATGTTTGCAGGCTGCAGTTCGAGTATGCGTTCCAGGTTCCTTGCGGCGCCCTTGTGATCGAAGCAGCGGACTGCCGCACCGGCCGAAATCTCCCGCAGACGGATTTCGGTTTCCGTGTCACCGGCCCTGGCCGCGGCCCTGGCCGGGGCTTCCAACATCGAGAACGCCTTTTCCGCCTGATCCCTGGCAAGGTATATTCCAGCCAGTTTCAACGCACATTCGCAGTCAACAGGGTTGAGCTTCAGAGCCTCTTCGAGATGCTGGACGGAATCAGAACCGGCAGTATCGCCCGCAGAGTTGAAACGCCCAAGCAGTTTGAACAGGCTGGCCTTGACGATGTCGTCATCGGCAGCGTCGATGGCCCGGTTAAGGGTAGTGGCCACGAAACCGTCCACATCCTTGAGTCCCGGAAGCTCGGCGTACTCAAGAGCGATGGCGACGAGTTCCTGTCCTTCAAGTCGCTCGAGGGCATTTCGGAACGACCGTGCGGCTTCGGACTGGTTTCCCAGCCGATCCCTGAAAATCCTGGCCAGCGCGATCCAGTCCTGAACCGAGTTCGAATCCGACAAGACCCTTTGAAGGTCGTCGGCGGCTTCCTTCCACATGCCGAGTTCGGCGTGCACCTGCTGAAGCCGCGTGGCGATGGCGGCATTCTTTCCGTCATCGACCTTTTCAAGCCAGGCAAGAGCAATCGCGGGTGATTTCATGCGATCCACCGCAATCGCGGCCATGTCGATTGCGGCGTCGGTTCTGGCCTGGGCGTCCGGGGCGACCGCGAGCAGCCGGTTCATGACGCCCGAAAGGGAAGGCCAGTCGGCGGCATCAAGCAGGATGCTCCTTGCCGACTGAAGCAGGTCGTTTGATTCAGGAAGCAGCGCCAGAGCTTCCTTGATGGATTCGGCGGCCTCGGATGCGCGGCCGAGGGCGGCCAGGGCACGGGCAAGTGCGGACAGGATTTTTCCCCGGGCAGTCGAGTCCCATGCCCGCTTCAGCCTGGCCCTGCATTCACGCTCAAGTTCAACCGGTTCCAGAATTGAGGCGATCACCCTTTCGATGCTTACGACAGCGTTGGGATCCGCTTCAAGGACGCAGGCGTGGGCCTGCGCCGCCGCTTCCTCCCTGCCGGCGATGTCGTACAGATCCGCCGCGGTTTTCAGGACTGGAGCCGCCTCGGGGCGACCGGACAGGCCCTTTCCAAGTTTCACCAGGTCGCCGGCCATCTCTGCCGCCGCCTCGCCCCAGGCCTGATCACCGGCCGGCATTTCGGAAGCCAGTTCCAGAAGGTCGGCAAGCTGGTGCGTGTCGCCAGGCGCCGATTCGATTGCCTTCAGCAGGCAGAGTTGCGCCGCGGTCTTGTCCCCGACCTTTTCCAGGTACAGGTTGGAGGCACGGCGCAAGGTCGCCGTCCTCGCCGCGCCTTCCTGGAACTGCTGAAGGGAAATCAGGGCCTCGGCCAGCGCGCCGGCGTCATCCGAAGTCGAGAGGGATTCCACCATCCGGCCGATCGCGACGGCAGCGGCATGGGTTACGGCCTGCTGGAGGCGCGCATCACCGTTGTCGATCACGAAATCGAAGATGGCCTGGATGCCGGCAGGGGTCTTCCAGTCATCCCCGCCGAACGTCGAAATTATCAGGTATTCGGCTGCCGACTGACCCGGTGCGGTCCGTCCGATGCGGGCCGCAGGCGCGCCCGAACCGCCGGCGTGAAATGCGGCCAGTCGCCCGAGGGCGGACGCCGGAACGAACGGCGCCACCGGAATGGTTGCAGCCCCCGCCCCGTCAACGATTCTTCCATCGATTGTCTCGAATGAGCCGGCCCATCCGGTCCATGGTATCAGCGGTTCGACAATGCCGTCCCCGGTCCGCATTGCCGGTCCGGTTTCCTTCAGCGAGTCATCCGGCAGCAGGATTGAGGTGACCTGCGAGCCCTGCTGGGAGACTCTCCTGACTGCCGGAAGGCCGCTTCCGACCGCAAGGTGCATCATTCCGTCGCGATCGCCGGCAGCCGTCCTCAGGAACAGCGCCAGCGGGCGAAGCCCGCCAAGGCAGGACATCGTCAATTCAAGTGCCGGCTGCCATTCCCTGGAGGTTCTTTCGGCATACGCGTCCACCGTCACCAGTTCGTCGGCCGCGACCTGGAGGTCGGAAAGGGCCGTCGATACACCGGTTTCCTTCAGATCCAGGGTTCCGCGCGAAATCATGTCGGCAACGAATGGAATCATTCGGTCGAACCTGCCAGCCCCCTGCGCGTCGGCGTCGTAGCCGCCGAATGCGCAAGCCAGGCGCAGCAGTCTGTGGGCCGCGTACAGAAGGGTGAAAGTCGCGTCGGCCGGCCCCGGCTCGAGCAATGCCTTCCTGACCGGAACGGCTACGTGGGACGCCGCGTTAATCTGGATAGCGAGAAGATCCATGTTCCACCCCGGGTGTTTTCAAACTTGAAGGGCTTTATTTTATCGACAGAACGTTCAGGAACCAACACGCCGACCAAAAATTGTTGCAACGCGGGATGTTGCAGGCTGCGTGACGGCCGGTTAAGGGATGCCGGCTTCAGATTCGGGGATCCAGCCCGTCAGTCCGGAAGAGAGCCTTATCCTCACCCACGCCCCCCGACGTTCCATTACCCGGAATTCCAGGCCCTCCGGCAGGGTTGCCGACGGTTCCGTGGATGCAATCGACGTCATCAGTGGAGTCGATTCGGTCAGGACGACTCCCGTTCGGTATCCGGATATCCTGCTTGTGGCATAGGCCATGAATCCGGTGGCGACCGTAAGAGCAAGTGCGATGGCCGCAAGAGTCCTTGCGCTTTCGGGCCGAAGCATGCGCCTGACGGCCAGGGAAACGAAGAAGGAAGCCCAGCATGCCAGGAAGGCGATCAGGGCGGCTTGTGGTGGAAGCCACGAGAAAAGGGCCATCCAGGGGTCCGTGTACCCGCCGAAAACGTATGCGGAACCAGATCTGCCTTCCTGCCGCTCGTTCAGCAGCGATCGGATCCTGTCCAGGTTGACGGCGGCGGTCTGGCCGGCCCTTCCATCGGGATCCAGTCTTGCGGCCATCATGAGGTGGAGCATGGCATCGCCGGCACGGCCGGCGGCGAATTCGGCCGAGCCGAGGTTCGCCAGCACGTCGGGGGAAACAACGTCGTATTTTTCCACAAGATCAAGAAAGATGCCGGCAGACCGGTCGAAGTTTCCCTGTCTGTATTCGGATACGCCGGCGTCAAAAAGCTGGGGCACCGTTTCGCCCCGGACGGACAACGGGAGGATGAGGGCCAGAAGCAGGCATGGAAGGATCCGTTTCATCCCGGCTCCCCCCCCTGCGAACCGTCCAGTCCGGAAAGGCACCTTTCGACGCGATCGATGGCCGCCGACCGGTCGCCCTGAAGTGCGCTGGCCGGTGCGAAGCGCGCGAAGGCGCAGGATTCGAGCTCGCCGGCCAGGCTTGAAATGTCGTCGGGAGATGCGCCTGCGGCCGCCAGGGCCGTGGCAATCTCCTGGGCCGTCAAGGCCTGGGTGTTGAGCCCGAAGCGCGCGTCCAGGAATACCCGAATAAGGCCTTCCAGGCCGGTCCAGAATTCCTGGCCCCCGGTGTTCGATTCCCGCAGGCGGCGCAGCCCGGCGCGGGCAGCCGCCAGCGCGCGCCTTCCACGGAGCGCCCGGCCGTTCGCGACCAGGAACGCCCTTCGCCGGGCCAGTGTTTCGGCGACCCCGAAGAAAAGAACCGGCGCCGCCATGACCGCCGCCAGCAGGCCGGAGTTGATTTCGTCGTCAACTGCCGGTTCCGGAACCTTGAGATCGCTTTCTCCAATGATCCCCAGCGGCGGGTTGTCGCGCCTGGCCTCCATGACCTTTCCGCCGGCGGCAAATCCGGCTCCGGTCAGGACAATCCTGTCGGATCTTGCCCGCTCGTACTTGCCGGTCAGGCTGCTGAAGAACGGCACGTCGATCCTTCCAAGTTCAAAAGTTCCTTCCCTTTCAGGGGTCAGCAGGAACTGGAAGACCTTGCGTCCCGATATGCCGCCGCGGTCGATGCGCAGTTCGTCGAGGTCGGACGATGGAACCCGATCGACCCTGACGCCGTCGGGCTCGACAATCCTTGGCGGCTTCAAAGCCCTGAGATTGCCGGATCCCGTGATTTCAACCGTCAGGATCGCCGATTCCCCGATCTTAACGATCGGCTTGTCCAGCGAAGAGTTGACGATGTACTGACCGATGGTGCCGGGGATGAAATCGGCCGGCCGCCCCTGAAGGGGGACTTCCGCGAAGGTGACATCAAGCGGCTCGCTCGCCAGTTTATGCCTTCTGGACGAAAACATGCCTCCGGTGACCAGGTCGATTGAAATCGGATCGAAAGTCTTTTTCCCCGGGTCGATTGCCGTGACGGCAGCCCTCCATATGATTCTTTCCTCAAAGCGGCGTCCGCCGATAGCGACCCGTCGAACCGACTCCGAATCCTGGGATGGGTTGTCGATGATGAAGCCTTTCAGTTCGGGAACGCTGTTTAAGGCCAGACCGGACAGAGGTACGTCCGACCTTGTGTAGAGGGCGTATTCGACATAAATCGGCTCACCCGCATAGACCGGTCGATCCGGAACCCTTGGCAGGATGAATGCCTGCCTGCCCGCCATCTCCGCCGGCACCTGCCCGCGCCCGACTGAACCTGGCGGCGAGGCCGTCGCCGCTTCCGGCTCATCGGCGGCCTGCGCGGCCCCGGGTTCCGGCTCGTCTTCCGGCATTGGCTGGACCGGCGGCGAACCGGCAGGCGACGGGGATTGACCCCCACCGCCGGACACCTTGATTTTCAGGGCACCCGAGGTCGCGACCACGCGCCCTTCGCGCACAAGTTCGATCTTTCCGATTGCGAGTTCGCCTTCCCGCAGCGGTGCAAGCGCAAGGGTGACCCTCTGCTGCCGACTGACCGTTCCGTTGACGATCGAGACCGAACTTCCGGAGGAGCGACCGACCACCTTGAAGTCAGGCATGTCCGGTCCGCGCGCCTCGTCGAATTCGCCTTCCATCACGATTTCGATCGTCACGGTTCCGTCCCAGGCGATTTCCCTGCTGTCGGCGCGCATCGATACCGAGGTCGATGCAAAAGCCGCCGGCAGCATCATGGTTGCCGCCACGAAGGCCGACAACGCGGCGCCGAAGGTACGGCATGATCCGGTCTGCACGCCTTTCATCTGCCTTACCAGTCCTTGTCCGGACTCGAGTCGCCCATCGGGTTGTTCCTTGCGGCCTCCTGGGCCTCGAGGTTCCGGTCGTTGCTGTCAATCGCGTCAATGAGCTCGCGCATTGTACGCGATCCCTGTGATTTTTGTTCCTGCTGCCGATCCTTCCCTTCCTGTTCATCGGGCTTCTGCTCGTTATTCTGCTGGTCGTCATTCTGCCGATCGTTCTGTCCGCCTTCAGGATCCTGGATTGAAAGGGTATAGAAGGCCTGTCCGGCGCCGGATGAAACCAGGATCGTGAACGGGGCCTCCTGCTCCGCCTTTGGAAGAAGGACGGATCGCACCGTTCCATCCGGCCCGATGTCTGTCCTGACGTCCATCGAGGCCCCGTCCGCGCTGAATACCTGAAGATCGACCGGATCGTCGGAGTTTGACGATGTCAGACGAACCTCCTTTGCCTGTCCCTGTTGCTCGACAAACTGGAACCAGTCGTCGTTGAGAGGACAGGAGCGAAGGGCCATCTCGCCTTCCTGGATGGCCTTCGTTGCTTCCCTGGAATCGTTCGGTTCCATCTGGTCGTCCCCGGACGGACAAGGTGGAACGATCCTGGCCGACAGGAAGTAATCGACACCGTCCTCAACCTGCGGGCCGGTCACCTTCATCAGCATGGTCGAGCCCGCGTCGTCCGGCGCGGTCCACCTTGCCTGTTTGACCCCATCAGCAATCAGGGTGCCGTCATCTCCTTCAAGGGACAGATCGACGTCGGCCGGTTCCGGTTTCTGCTGTTGCGCCGGGGCAGACGGATCTCCACCTGGCGCCGCGGCGGCCTCGGGCGGCTTCTGAACCGAAACGAAAAGGGTTTCCCCCTGGTTGACTGGAAGTTTGAACCAGTCGGTGTCGGCCGGGCACAGGAGCAGAGTCTCGGCGGCCTCCAGGGTACTCGGATCCGGGGTCAGGAAGGCGGCGTCAGCGCGGGTGTTGTTGGGTTCCCTTGCATCGTCCAGGCTGGAGCAGGGTGGGTACGCCGCCGTCGCCACTATTTCAAGGTTGCGCCTGGTGGCCGGGTTTTCCGGATCGAGCAGCAGGGCGGCCACAAGGGAATCGACCGCCTGCCTGTAAACCTTTCGGACTTCCCGCGGCGGCTTCTTTTCGACGGACATTGCGCGGGCTCTGGCTGCCAGCATGGTTCCCTTCGCATGATGAAGCGAAGCGGGACTGAGCCTGATCGGGGAACCCTCGGGCAGGGCATCGTTCTTCCTGATGGCGCCTTCGGCGTACTCCACGGCCGCGCCGAAGTCGCCGGATCCGAATGCGGCAAGCGCCAGGTCAAGGTCAAGCGCCGGCGACGGCGGGATTCTGGTGGCCAGTTCCTTAAGAAGCGTCAGGGCCTCGGAGTGCCTGTTTTCCTGAATCAGTTCCGTGGCGTCGTCAACGCCTCCGTGGCTGGTGTTGAACAGTCTGGCAAGAATCGGGTGTTCGAAAGGTTCCGCACTGGCGGGCATCGACAGCGCCAGCACCGCCACCATCATGGCGGCACCCGCCGCGCCGACGCGGGCAGGGCCGGGCCTTCGTCGGACGCCGGCCCAGAGGAACGGCAGCAGCATGAACACGATGGCGGCCGCGAGGGGGTATTGGAACCTGTCCTCCAGCAGTCGTTCGACCGCCGACATGTACTCGGCCTTCTGAAGCGAATCGATCTCCTTCATGAGCTGTTCGGAAACGCTTGCGCCGGCGGCCAGACCGGAAAGCTGGAAGTACTTTCCCCCTGTCACCTCGGCAACTTCCTTCAGCAGCGCCTCGTCAAGTTTTGAAAGAACCGGGGAAACCCCGTCGTCGGCCCGGGTCAACCCTGTCACGACACCCTTGTCGTTCAGGCGCGGGATTGGCTTGCCTTCCGGTGTACCGACACCGACGGTAAAGATTCGGACGCCTTTCTGCGCCAGGTTCCTTGCCACTTCAGCCGGTTCACCTTCGTGGTTCTCGCCGTCGGTGAACACGACGATGGCCTTGTGCGCCGATCCCCTGAAGCCTGCCTGATCGATGCCAAGCGCCCTGCCGGCGGTGTTAAGGGCCCTTCCCAGCGCGGTTCCCGGGACGGGGATGTCCGTAACGCGCAGATCGTTCAGGTACTGCCGTATCACCTCGTGATCCACCGTAAGCGGGCTCTGGATGAACGAAATTCCGGCGAACGGGACAAGGGCGACACGGTTGCCGCCGGAAGCACGCAGGAGTCTGGAAATTTCGATGATCGACTTGCCGAGCCTGTCCGGGGCGACGTCGGAGACCTTCATGGATCGGCTGGCATCGAGAACGATTGCTACATCGACACCGATCCCCTTGACCGCGTAGTCCTTCAATCCGTATCGGGGCCTCATGGCCGCGACGCCAAGCAGTTCAAGGGCGACGACGGCGCAAAGGAATGTCGCCAGGCGCCTGCCGGTTCCGGAACCGTGAACCATTGACGGGACGAGCCTGGTGCCCGGGAAGGAACCGAGAATCTTCCTGAACGAAAGCTCCTGCCAGACCCACGCGGGAACCAGCATGGCTGGCAGCAGGAGCAGCCACCACAGATCCGGGTTACCCCATCTGATTGATTCAAACTGGAACACTTCCATTCTCCTGCCGTCACGGCCAGCGGCGCCAGATGGTCGTTCCGAGCGCCAGTCCGGCCACGTAAAGCACAAGCGCAGCAGCCAGCGGCCACGCGTACGCTTCCCTGAATGCCTGCAGCGCGGGGGCCGAAAATTCCGTCTTTTCCAGGTCGGAAAATTCCTTGCGGAAGTCGCTTTCCGAAGGAGCGGCAAAGAAACGTCCGCCAGTCTTTTCGGCGATTTCACGCAGCAGATCCGGCTTCACGGGCGCCTGATCCTTGACAGGCTCATAGACCTGCATGCCGTTGCCGGCTTTCAGGAGATCGCCGGAAAAACCGTTGAAAGCCGGCATCCATGTGTCCTTGCCGCCACCGACCAGGAACGTGAATACCCGAACCGGGTTCGCGCCCGACTCGCGCGCGATGAAATCCGCGATTTCAGTCGGGGCGGCCATCCCGGCGTTGTTGTCACCGTCCGTTATCAGGATGATGTTGCGGCTTTTCGTCTTCGAGTCCTCGATTCTCTTGAAAGCCCGGGCCAGGGCGTCGCCGATGGCCGTCTGCTCGCCGGTTATCGTGCATCCGTTGACGCAGTTTCCATCCTGGCTGCGCATCCGGTCGTCAAGAACCAGCCCGTCAAGGATCCTGGTCATCGCGTCCCTGTCCAGTGTCAGTGGAAACTTCACGTAGGCCTTCGAGGCGAAAATGACCAGGCCGACACGATCCATGTCTCTGGACGAGATGAATTTTTTCAGAATCTGTCTCGCGGACTCGAACCTGTTCGGTGGTTCATGCCCGGCCGCCTGGTTGGAAAGGATGTCTTCGGCCGGCATATCGACGGCGTTCATCGATGCCGACATGTCGAGTGCGATGACGAAATCGGCGCCTTCTCCGACCAGTTCCTCGTGATCCTGTACCTGGGGCCTTGCGAGCGCCACGACCGCCAGAACTGCCGCGATTCCGGTCAGAACGGCCGGAAGGTGGGCCATCCGTCCGCGGAATCCGGATCCGGCGGCCGTCGCGTGCCGCACGGTCGGAATGTCCAGGTGCGCCGGTTTCCGAAGCAGCGAGTACAGTCCGAAAGCGACCATTCCGGCCACTGGAACCAGAAGAAGGAACATCCACGGGGATTCGAATCTCATGACGCACCCCCGTCACCGTCACGGCCGGCCTGGTCAGTCGGCCCGCACATGACCATGTCAACCAGTTCGTGGCTTCTGCGGACAAGGGCCTGTGCGTCCCCGACCGACGGCTCGAACTTCGCGAACTTGATGAGGTCGCACAGGGCCAGGAAGTCCTCGAGTTCCATCAGGCTCATCTTTCCAACCGCGTTCCCGCCGGAGGCACGCCGCACCGACTCAAGCGTCTCCCAGGTCGTGGAATCGGTTCCCGGGAAGCGGAGCACGGCACCAAGGAATTCGCGGATGACCTCGGATACCAGCAGTGCCAGGGTCTTGAAGTCGCGTTGTTCGACCAGTCCCATTGCCTCGATTTCGGCAAGCCTGGCCCTTGCGCGTTCATGGGGCGGCACTGGCGGGGGCGGCGGTCTGTGGGCGTCTGCCCAGGCGCGCCATCTGCGATAAACCATTATAGCCGTCAGTGAAGCCACGGCCGCGGCCGCCAGAGCGACCAGAATCCATATCAGCAGGTCGTTGCGCACGATCACCGGGCGCGTTTCACCTGGCGGTGCCAGTTCGGGGGCCTCCTCGTTGCCAAGCGAACCGGATACGTTGATGCGAAGTTCCGGAGTCATGACCGATGCCGCGTGACCGTCGGGGAGCACCACCGGAACCTCGAACGGCTTCAGGATCGCCTCACCCGTCTTGATCGCAAGCAGGATAAGTTTGTGGCTTTCCGAGGTCGAGGTTCCGAGTACCGTGCGATCTTCCGACTTCACTGAAACAAGGGTCAGGGGCTTCGTGTCCGGCGCGTCAGGGAAATAGATTCTGGTGCCGACGGGGTATCCGAAGCGGATTTCCACATGAAACGGCCTGCCGATCTGAACCGGCTCGTTCGTGGGATCCATCGTTACCGTCACGGAGGCTTCCCCGCCGCGCGGACCTCCGGGCGGGGCATCGGCTTCGGCCCCAGCCCCGGCCACAACGTCCTCGTTCGTGACGTCCGTCTGGGCGACCGCCCGCTGCGCGCCTGCGGACACGGTCAGCAGCACGGCAAGAAGTGGCAGAAATGAAGTTTTCATATCCGCAATCCCGGTTACAGGGCCTTGCCCTTAAGCCTTGCAAAATGACCGGAGAGCGTCCGGTCGTAAGGCTCCGATGTTGAAAAGCGCGAAAACGGAAGCTTCATCTTCTGGAACTGGCCGGAAGCCTCCCTGATGCCCGCCTGAACGCTTGACCGGTACCTTTGAAGGAATCCGGCCCCGGTGAAGAACGGTCTGACCAGACCGGTCTCCAGATCCCTCAGGGTGACGATGCCCCCTTCGAAAAGGTTGTCCTCGAAGTGATCCCGCACCATCAATCCGTGGATGTCGTGGCGCCTGGCGGCCACGCGAAGCTCCCTTTCGAAATCGGGAACCTCGAAGTCGGAAAGGATGAATACGGCGGTGCGCCGTTTCAGTATTCTTCCAAGATATGCAAGCGCGCCGGCCAGGTCGGTCCTGCTGCCGGCGGCCTCCATCGCAAGGACTTCGCGGATGACCCTGAGCGCGTGACGGCGGCCCTTGCCGGGCGGGATGAAGTTGGTAACGGTTTCGCCGAACGTTATCAGACCGACCCGGTCGTTGTTCATCTGGGCCGAAAGCACGATCGCGGCCGCAATCTGGGCTGCAAGTTCCCTTTTCGTGTCGTGGATTTCAGTCGTCTTCTGTCTCTGGGTGACAGAGCAGCTCGACAGCCCGAAATTCATGGAAAGGGACGCATCCGCCATGATAATGACGGTCAGTTCGCGCTCCTCGACGAAACGTTTGATGAACGCATCTCCCGTGCGGGCGGTCACGTTCCAGTCGATCAGCCGGACTTCGTCGCCCGGAGTGTACGGCCGTACCTCGTCGAAACTCATGCCGCGGCCCTTGAAGACCGAGTGGTACCGCCCCGAGAGCTGCTCGTTGACCAGCCTCTGGGCCGTGATCTCGATCCTGCGAACCCTGGCGAGCAGTGACTTGACGTTGTCCGTGTCTTCCGTCTTCATATTCATTCCGCCTGGTGCTACGGAACCTGAACCGAATCAAAGATCCTGTTCAGGATGTCCTCGGCAGTCATGTTCTCCGCCTCGGCCTCGTACGACGGAATCAGTCTGTGACGAAGCACGTCCAGGCCGATGGACTTCACGTCCTCGGGAATCACGTAGCCCCGGTGCCGCAGGAACGCGTGGGCCCTGGCCGCCTCGGAAAGCGCGATGGTCGCCCTGGGCGACGCCCCGTACCTGATGTAGTCGGCAAGATCCGGAATCCCGGCTTCGTCCGGCCGCCGTGTCGCGAATACAAGGTCAACGATGTACTGCTTGACCTTCTGATCCATGTAGATTTCCGACATCATCGATCTTGCGCGCTGCAGGTCGTCAAGCGAAATGACCTTGTCAACCTTCGTCGGCACCGAAAGGGCCATCCGATCCATGATCTGGAGTTCCTCGTCGCGCGTCGGGTACGACACCCTGACCATGAGCATGAACCGATCGATCTGTGCCTCGGGAAGGGGATAGGTTCCTTCCTGCTCGA
Organism: Deltaproteobacteria bacterium; assembly: GCA_029555025.1. GTDB lineage: Bacteria > Myxococcota_A > UBA9042 > DTJE01 > DTJE01 > JAGOFO01. The sequence continues at coordinate 48,429 of JAKPTZ010000095.1, read as the reverse complement.
TCGGGTTCTGGGTCGCAAGGACCAGGAATGGTTCCGGCAGCGGGAAAGCTTTGTCGCTGATGGTGACCTGCCGTTCCTGCATCGCTTCCAGAAGCGCGCTCTGAACTTTTGCCGGAGCACGGTTGATTTCGTCCGCAAGCACGATTCCCGCGAAAATCGGCCCCTTCTTGACCGAGAAGGCTCCGGTCTGCTGGTTGTAGATCTGGGTGCCGGTCAGATCCGCCGGCAGGAGGTCCGGCGTGAACTGCACGCGCGAAAATGTGGCGTCCAGCGCATCGGCGACCGTCTTGACCGTCAACGTCTTCGCCAGTCCCGGCACGCCTTCGATAAGGACATGACCGCGGCACAGCAGGGCAATCAGAATGCGGTCGATCAGTTCCTTCTGTCCGACAATCACGCGCCCGACTTCGGCAGTGAGCCTGTCAACGAACGCGCTTTCCTTCCGAACCATCTCTGTCAGTATGCGAACGTCCTGTTCCATTTATGAGTCCTCCCGGGCAAAAAGGGCCCGAAAACAGCCTTTCCGGCACCGCGCGGCGCCATCGACCCCCGATGAACAACGCCCGGGTTCGAGCTATTCCCGATGACCCGGATTCGCACGCGCACGCGACGGGCAGGATAAGTGTGCATCGCGGTCGGACAGGTCAAGGGGCAAAGGGGCCGATACGTAAAGGACGTTCCTTGCAAATCTCGCCCAAACCGTTAAAATCCGGGCGATTTGACTCTTTGGTGGTGCTTGGCCAGTGAATATCAACGACGACAATGCACGCGGAACATGCGTTTCACCCCTTCTGTGCGATGACTTCCAGAACGTCCCGGCGGTCGCCGGCCGATCGCGAGAGGGGCTGGTCAGGGTTGGGGTTTTCGTCGCCGCGGCCCTGCTTTTTTTCATTGGCGCCGGTTCGTTCGGCCTGTGGGATTGCTGGGAAACGCATTACGGCGAAACCGCAAGGTACATGTTCGAAAATCACGACACCCTGTCGCCGTGGTGGGGTTACAAGGACAAGATCGGCAACGAATCCCCGACCGGTGAATGGTTCTTTTCGAAGCCTGTCCTCATCATGTACGGTGACATCATCGGCATGCACCTGGTCGGGTTCGGCGACTGGGCGATCCGCTTGCCGTGGGCCCTTCTCGGCAGTCTTGTGGTGCTTTTCGCGTACGTCCATTTTTCATTGATATTCAACCGTCGGACGGGGCTGCTCGCCGCGGGAATGCTTATGACGGCCCCGCTTTTCTTCTTCCTTTCCCGACAGGCCATCACCGACCTGCCGTATGCCGGGACGATGGCGATAGGCATGCTCTTCATGTCCTCGGCGATGTTCGCGCCGCGCTACCCGGTATCCAATCGTGGGCTCGTGGTTCGGCTTGTCGCGGTTCTGGCCCTCTTTCTGCTGACGGCCGTTCCCCAGTTCGTGAACACCTGGCTGGATCTCTTCCCCGAGGGGAACTATCAGCGCCTTACCGGCTTGAACCGCATTGGTTTCATGTTCCAGAAAAGCGGCTGGATTCATTCACTGATGTATTTCGCCGCTTCCGGCGCGCTGCTTGCCTGGGTGCTTGTCCCGATGTGGCGCCAGTACAGGGCCGGGATCCTCTTTTCGGACGAAGGCAAGGACCTGTGGGTCCGTCGCTTCATGCTCTGGACCGCCTACATGTTCTTCGGGTACGCGACCCTTGGAAAGGGACTGCTCGGGTTCTGCCTGCCCGGAGCCATGCTCTTCCTTTACTTCCTGCTCACCGGCGAATGGAAGATGCTGAGGCGGTTCGACCTTGGTCGCGGCCTGCTCTTTTTCGCGCTTGTCATGCTTCCATGGTACGTCGGCATGTTCTGCCGCCATGGAATGGGGTTTTACAACCGCTTCCTGGTTCATGATCATTTCAACAGGCTTGGCGCCGGGGTTCACCAGATCGATACCGGCACATTCGAGCACTTCATGCGCTGGCTTTCGGTCGGAACCTTCCCGTGGATTGCGTTCATTCCGCTGGTGATCTGGGGTATCACAAGGCTCAGGCTGAAGGATCCCGATCCGCGCTCCAGAATGAAGCTCCTGATGTACGTCTGGGCCTTCTTCGCATACGTGCTTTTCACGCTGTCGGCCACCAAGTATCACCACTATATCTTCCCGGCCGTCTTCCCGACCGTTTTCCTGGTCGCGCTGCTGGTGAAGGATTTCTTCGAGGATCGCGGCTGGATCGGAAGGTTCGTGGCGATCGTCGGACTCGGGATCATGCTGTCGGTCGGGCTCTACATCCGCAGCGACATGCAGGTCTTCAGGCAGATGTTCACCTACAAGTACGACAGGCCGCTGCCGACCAGGCTGCCGAACGATCCGGACGCGCCGGTCGCGGACGGCACCTCGATGACCTGGAAGGAATCGACGTTCTATGAATTCACCAGCCCCGTGGTGCAGAAAATCATCCAGGCGCCTGCCCTTCAGTACAAGACGTTCCTTACGGCTTTCCTTGTCGTGGCGTCAATCTGCTTCCTGCTGATGATCTTTGGCGGGCGCTTCAGGAAGGGGGGGCTCGCGGCGCTCTGGGGAATATCTTTGGCCCTTGCATGGTGGGGCCTGAATTTCTACATGCCGACCCTGTCGCCGGCATGGTCCCAGCGATACATCTTCGAGGATTACTTCAAGCGGTGCGAGCTGATGGAAAACAGCGAGGACGTCAACAGTACGTACACGCCCGCGCTGAAGAAGATCGGGCTTGGGTTCATCCCCGATTCGCTGGGGTATTTCAACAAGCGCGTGTGCAGGGAAGATGTGGTCGCGTGGCTTATCACATGGCGCGGCGAGACTTACTTCACGCACAGCGAGATCAAGCCGTTGATGAAGGCCAACCAGTTGAAGCCGTATCTGAAGGATCTGAACCGCGGAAAGAGGTTTTTCGCCCTGACCCAGCCGAATCGATCTTCCAGCCTGAAGTCGTCGCTGGACAAGGAGACGAAGAGCCTTCGCGAGGCGGGCGCGGAAGGTTTCGATTCGATCAGATCCTGGAAGGTGGAGACGGTTCACTGGGAAAGCGACTATTTCAGCCTGGTCATGTGCACCCCGATTACCGACGATTCCACCGAGACCGACCAGCCGGAGGAAAAGGCAGCGGTTCCGCCCGAGGAGCCCGAGACCGCCGGTCTGGGAATGTGACTTTCCTTACTGAATTCCAAGCAGTTCGTGGGCAAGCACGATGCCGTTTTCGCGCCACAGGGCCGGAGGGTTCTGCAATTCTCCCGGCGCGCAGATGTGGTTTGCCCTGAATCGTGGATTCTTGCGCAGCAGCCATCCGACTTCCCCGTCGGAACCGGCGCAGGCCATTCCCTGGATGCGATCGGCCAGATCCGGCATGTGACGGGAAAGGTCGGGCACCGGCGAGTCGAACGGAACAACCTGCAGGGTGCGCAGTCCCGGCGACGGCCTGACCCGGTCGCAAAGAACCACCGCCGGCGGAATCACGTCCTCACGTGAAAATACCGGATCCTTGATCCGGCCGATTGCAGCCTCCTGAATGAAGATCCTGACCGCCGCAAGGTCGTCGATTTCCATCGGACCCATGGCCAGCTGGGATCCGGACAGGGCTTCGAGGAGCATTCCCGCAAACGCTCTTGCGCTGACGCCGCCGCCTTCCTGAACGAACACGACGGTTGGGGACAGACACCCGGATTGATCATAAATCGCCGTGTCAAATGCGATCTTTTCCGCCACGGCCCTTGCTTCGTCATTCGATTCGATGGCATCGGCAAAAACCGTTTCGAACGATTCCATGTGCCTTCCGGGGAATGTCGGACGTCCGCGCCTGGCGGCAGCGATCGCTTCCACGGTCATGTCCGAACCGTATGCGACGCAAGCGGTTGCCGACCGGATCATCGCGTCCAGCGCGGGCCCGCGTCCAGGCGCCACCGAAACCGGGGCATCCCGTTCCAGGAGCATGATCGAATTCACAAGCAGTGCCGGAAATACGGTCTCGGCCGACGACGGCTTCAGGATCACCCTCATTCCGCCGGCCAGGCCATGGAACAGAACTTTGGCGGCGAGGGCCGGTATCCGGCCGGCAAGAATCGCAAGCAGATCGGCCCTGTGCGGAGTGCGGCCGCGAAACCTTGGAGCCCTGGTCGGAACGAACAGCCGGTCGATGCTTTCGTCGTCAAACGGTTCGAATGCCAGCCTGATGGCCCTTGCAAGGTGCATTCCGGCCCATCCTGTGGAGGCGGCAAGGTCGGAAATGTCACGGGCGTCAAGAAACGGGCCGGGAACCAGGCCATCCGGGCCTGCCGAGGCAAGCCAGCGATCCCTGATCGTCACAAGCAGGCTTCTGGTTTCGTTCATTTCCATGGCGTCACCGGTGTCTTGCCGTTACGAATGATACACCGTCTGCCGATTCCTGTTCACGCGCCTCCCGGTCGGGGGGCCGCGTTGCGGGAGCATCCCCTTGCCGCGGCACCGGCGGCCCTGCGGATATCGCAGAATCCGTTTCCGGATCTGGTCGCGGTGTCGGCGGCCATGATTGCGACGCATGTGTGGCAGCAGGCAAGGTCGTAGTGGACAAGCAGGCCGCGTTCGCCGTCGGGCACGTCCTTCATTGTCCGTGGATCAATAACCCTTGTCCTCATCCATGGAACCGGGATCAGTCTTCCCGGAACACCGCTGATTCGCGGCGAATCGTAAGCCTGTGAAAACAACTCGGTCATTCCGAATTCCTCGATGACGTCCTGCGGGGCGATTCCCAGCAGCCTTCCGGCGTCGGCGGCAAGCTGACGCGGAGTGATGCTGCGACCCGACGCCTTCGGCCCGCCCGTGTGCATCAGCCTGCTTCCGGCAGGAAGCGGGATCGGGGTCGCGTTCATCACCAGGAACTCGAAAAGCGACAGGAAGTCCAGCGATGTGCCCAGCAGGAAAACGCGACTACCGTCCGAAACGGATCGAGAAAGGATGGACAGCATGCCATCCGGATCCAGGCCCTGGGTGCCGGCGACGAAGCCCCCCAGTCCATCGTCGAATTTTTCGACCAGGAAGGTGGCCATCCATGAAAGCGAGGAGTCGGGCCTTGCCGAGGCCGGCGGGATAAGGCTCATGAAACGTGTCGGCGGGTCGTCGTGCATGCAGAACAGTTCGAAGCCGGCCAGTGCCGATGCCTTGTATATTTCCATGTCGAGCACGGGCAGGCGGCCACGGTTTTCTGAAGACGTGCCCGAGGTTCTGAATTCAGCAACCGCTTCGGACGGCGGAAACTGGGCCACGGTCATCATCTTGAAGGCCGTCTCCGGAAGCGGCTCGATCTTGTCCAGTCCACGAAGGTTTGCGGAAAGCGGCGAAGTTCGTCGCAGGCGGCCCTGAGCGGCTGCAATCTCGACGGCCAGGGATTCGAAGCCCTCGTCGTCGATTCCGGAATGGCCGCGGACGGAATCGCCAATCATCGTCATTACCGCGTCAACCAGGGATTTATCAATCATTCGGCCACCTTTGCCAGGGAATCGCCGATTATGCGCAACGCCGTTCCCAAATCATCGTCGCCAATAACCAGAGGCGGCATCAGCGCCAGGACGTCGGAGTCGGATCCCTCGGCAAGCAGCAGGACACCTCTTGAAAGAGCCTCCGACACAACCTTCCGTGTCACTTCGGAAGCGCTCATGCCCCTGGTGCCGGCCAGCGACACTCCCATCATCGCGCCGCGCCCGGCGACACCCCGGACGAAATCGAATTTCCCCGCCCAGGATCTGGCGGCGGCGGTAACGGCGCGTTCGATCCTTGTGGCCGCTTCCTGCGGTTCCATCCGCTTGATCGCGGCGATGGTCGCGATTGCCGCGGCGCAGGAAACCGGCCAGCCCATGAATGTCGACGTGTGGACGGCCTCGCCGTGGTCGGGCAGGACGGCGTCCGCGACTGCCGGGCGCATCATTGCGACCGATATCGGAAAGCCCCCGCCAAGCGCCTTTCCAAGGCAAACGATATCGGGAACGACAGCTTCAGGTTCGCTGGCAAGGAAAGTGCCCGTCCGCCAAGTCCCGCAATAGATTTCATCCGTTATCAGAACAATCCCGTTCCGGTCGCAGATCGAGGCCAGTCGCGACAGGAAAGAGGGCGGTGGTACCCTGACGCCTCCTCGGCCCTGGATCGGTTCCACTATCAGCGCGCCCGGCCGGCCGATGTCCGCCCCGAACCTGTTGATGATCGGCGAAGATGCCAGCCTCTCGACGGTCGAAAGAACCAGTTCCAGATTGCTTCCATCCGGTTCCGGCCATGGCGCGAAAACGGCCCTTCCGGAAAGCATGGCTTCGAAGGGTTTCCTGAAGGAGGGTCGCCATGTCGCTTCAAGCGCCCCCGCGGAAAGTCCGTGGTAAGCCCCTTCAAAAGATACGATGCCGGGCCTGCCGGTTGCGGCAGCCGCGAATTTCAGTGCGGTTTCGACGGCGTCAGCCCCGTTCTGCGAAAGGACGCCGCGGTATCCTTCGGCCGGCATCATCCCCGCAAGCAGTTGCAGGAGGCCGGCACGGCCAGGGTCGGGATGCACGTCGCCCATCGACGAAACCAGGTGTCCCTGGGCCACCCTGACGGCGGACATGACGGCCGGGTTCCTGTGACCGGCAAGGGCCACGCCGAAGAACGACGTCATGTCGATGTACCTGTTGCCGTCGGCGTCCTTCACCCTTGCGCCCCTGGCCGACCCGATAACCATCGGGAAGCGATCCGCAACAGCCGGATGCGGATTTTCACCCCTTCCCGCCTCGAGCCTGTCCAGCGCACTTCTGACCCGGGCTCCGCGAACCGCCCGTCTCGATTGACCGAAGGTACCGGCCATGCAAGCCTCCATCCCGTTCCCAAAGGTTACTTTTTCGGAATCACCCGCTCCCAGGCCGGGGTGAAATATTCGTCGCCGTCCTTGAAGACCTGTCGAACCCCGGAACCGTCCCGGTTCATTATGAACAGCTTCTTCCTGCCGTCCCGTGTCGATGTGTAGGCGATGAACCTTCCGTCCGGCGACCACGAAGGCTCCTCGTTGTTGAAATTGTCGGTCGAAAGCCTTTTCGAAGTTCCCGAAAGGACGTCGAACGCATGGATCGAGAATCGGGAACCGGCGCCGCGTGACTGGTAAAGGATGGTCTTTCCGTCGGGAGACCAGTCGGGCCCCGTGTTGTAGTCGCCGTCAAGCGGAAGCGGCCGGGCACCGGATCCATCGGCGTTCATCACGAAGATGCCCGGACTGCCGCCACGGTCGGAAACGAAGGCGATCTGCTTCGAATCGGGTGACCAGGAAGGGCTTGTCTCGATGCCCGGCCAGGAGGTCAGCCTTGAGATGATTTCGCCGCTTGCCGGGTTTACCAGGTAGATGTCCGACGCGCCTTCGTCGGCCCATGTTACCGCAGCCCTGCCGCCGTCGGGGGCCCAGGCGATTCCGGTGTTCATTCCGGGCCGGTTGCCGAACCTGACGCCGTCAACATAAAGATCCGGGTTGTCGTTCCGGTAGCCCGTCCATGCCAGCGAACCGCCCGGCGCCCATGCCGGCAGCATGGCCAGCTTGCCGTCGGAACTGATCCTTGTCTGTTCGGCCGATCCGACGCGGGTGACCCAGATTTCCTTCACGCCGTGCGGTGGCGTCCTTTTCGAATAGGCGATGCGGCTGGATGCGGCCGATGGAATGCCTGAAACGCACTGGCCGACGGCATCGACGAAGCGTCCGCAGAAAGATATGAGTTCATCTTTCCTGACGGTCGCGGTCGAACTGGAAACCTGCAGGGAGTTCCCCTCTTCCGTCAGCCATGCCGACAGGGAGACGGTCAGTTTTTCCTTATCGGTCGTATCGCCGGACGGCGGAGCAATGGTGGCCGTGACCACCATCCAGTTGCCGGCGCTTCGCCAGCCGAGGTAATCAAAGGCGACCGGGGATGCCCAGGTGATTGCACCGCCTGCCGGTGCAATATCGCGGTTGTTCACCATGAAGATGCCCGTCGCGGCAAGTTGTTCGGCCATCGCGTCAGCCATCCTGACCGCGTCGGGTTCCAGTTCGCCGTAAAGCGTCAGATCGAGCACCAGCGGAAAAGCGACCGGTATCATCACCGGTTCCGCCAGGGACCAGCCGAACTTTCCACAGCGCTGATCGATGGCTTCGGGAACCAGTCCGGGCCGCGGGGGCTGCGTCGCAGGTCTGGGCCGGGGAGCCTGCCCCGGCAGAAGGCTTTCGATTTCCACGTCGGGCTCGGACTGGGCCCCGGCATCAAACCGGGGCCATTGGCCGTAGGCGCGCCCGCAGCAGGTCAGGACGACGAACGCCGTGACCGTCATGGCGGCAGTCTGTCGGGCCGAAGCTGGTACTTCACGGGTCAATCGTGGCCTACTTCCGAAACAGTGAACCGTCGAGATCGACGACGATACCACGCTTGTTCACAAGCTCCAGCGTCTTTGAGTCCGGCGATGGCAGGTATACGTTGCCGCCGTCCTTCCTGGAGAACCGTCTTATTGCGAAGAGAGCCGCGTTGTTGAAGCTTTCTTCGCCCGACCTTGAAAGAACATCGAAATCCAGGATCTGGCCGGCCGCGTCAATCCTGGTGATTCTTATCCTGACCCGAAGAACCTTCAACTGGGCCGGCTTCAGGAAGGGGGGGACGGTGAACTGGGCCCTTATGGCCTCCCCGACCTTGGCGGCATAAATGCTACCTTCCCTGGCTTCGGTTCCGGTTCCGGAAGTCGAACCCTCCGCGTGACCGACGATCCGATCGAGGGCGACCGCCCTGGCGCGGGGATCATCATCGTCCGGGGCATCGCCAAGGATGTCCCCGAGGTCGGTCTTCTTGCGCCTGGAGTCCGTCTGCGCCTTTTTCGGCCGTACGTCCTTCTTCAACGGCTGTTCGGTTTTCTGGTTGTCTTTGGAGATATTTATTGATTCTTCAATCTTTTCAGCCTGTTCATATTTGAGGAAACGCGGTAGCTGGCCGGGAACCGGTTTGGCAAGACCAAGTTTCGGGATGATTGACGCCTCGATGATGCCGGCGTCCATCGTGTCCATCGAGTCGGCCCCGCGCCTGTCGGACATGAAAGGCGGCTCGGCGCACCGGATTCCGTCGCACATCGATCCGGTTCCCGGCATCCCGGGTTTTGGCGGAAGAGCGGCATTGCCGCCAGCGGTCGCCAGCATGACGACGATCGCGACGTGCACCAGCGCCGTGACCGCCAGCCCGGCCTGGACAGGCCTCCTGTCGGAAACGCCGAGTGCCTGGGCTATGTAGTCAGAAATCCGCATCAGGACATTCCAGCCGTCACATCACGCATCAGCCGCCCTCGTTGCCACCCTCGGCCTCGGAAACCAGGCCGAATTTTCCCACGCCGGACGATCGGATCCTGGCCATCACCTTAAGTGTCAGGCCGTAAGGAAGGCTCCTGTCGGCCCTGAGATACAGTTCCTTGTCGTTTTGAAGCTTTGCGTTCGTTCCCAGCTTCGCGACGATCTGATCCAGGCACGGCCCGAACGCAGCGTCGTCCTTGACTGACCAGATCCTGCGGCTGTCGCCCGTCACCGTGGCCTTGATGGCCGGCGCGATTGAAAGGCAGTCGAGAATCATGGTTTCCCCAACGAAAAATTTGACGTCCGGGGTTATCGACAGGACCAGTTTCTGTTCTTCCGACAGGTTGACCGGCTCCGCATCGGTCCGCGGCAGGTTCACCGGAACCTTCTGGTTCAGGTTCGCGGTCTCGCTGGTCTTTTCGATTCGCTGTTTTTCCTGCTGCACCTGGATCGTCTCGATCGACGACGAGATCATGAAAATGATCAGAAGAACCAGCATCACATCGACAAGGGGCGTGACGTTGATTTCCGCCATCATGCCCCGGTTCGAGCCGCTTGAACCGCTCATGCCCATTGGAACCTCCCCGGCGCGGCCGGTCCGCGAATCAGCGATCCCTGAAGAAGTGCCGTTTGAGGATGTTCAGGAAGTCGATGGAGAAGTTGTCCATCTCGACCACGAACACCCGGATCTTGGAATTGAAGTAATTGAAGGCCATGACGGCCGGAATGGCGGCCAGCAGCCCGATGGCGGTGGCCACAAGCGCCTGGGCGATGTGGGGCGTGACCGTTTCGAGGATCGGCCTGTCGGGCGAGATGTACGCGAACGCGTTCATGATGCCCCAGACAGTGCCGAACAGGCCGATGAACGGGGCCGCCGACCCGGTTGTAGCCAGAAACGGCGTCAGCTTCTCAAGCCTGGTCGTCTGTTCCTGCACGGCCCGCCGAAGGGTGCGCTCGATATTCTCGAAGCCGTAGTCGGAGCCCTGTCCGACAGGCCCGGTCGTGCCCTGTCCTTCCTGGTTCCGCTTCATTTCGGTGTATGCCGCCGAGAACATCCTGGCCACAGGCGAATCCGAAAGCTGCCTGGATGCCTCGCGCACCTCTTCAAGGTTGCTGGAATGCCAGAACGCCTTGATGAATTCCTCGGTCTGCCTGCGAATCTTTCTGAAAGACCAGAATTTGACGCCGATGATGAACCAGCAGACCAGGGACATGGCGATCAGCAGCAGCAGAACCATCAGAACCATGCCCCTTGATGCCAGCACCTGCTGAAACACGTTGATTCCAAAAGACTCTGCGGCGCCGGGTTCCATCGCACCCTCCGAAACGGGAAAAGCCGGCCGGATTATAGCATTTGTGGTCATAAGACCTGAAACCGGCGCACACGGGTTCGTTGCGGCGCGATGGCTGGACGTTCGTTGACTTGATGAAGCGGTGCTGTCATTATTCGACCGCGGCCGGCAACGTTGCCGCGTGGCCGGGAGCCTCAAGGTAACCGCCCGTTGTTACAGGATCTTTTTTCTTGGTGATTCGATGGTTGAATCCAGTTCGATCCCGCATCCGGTCACGGCGGCGGTTGCCGATGCGGTCGATTCGCTGCGGCTTGGCGGAATGGTCATCATCGTTGACGACCAGTCGCGCTGCAACGAAGGCGACCTGGTGCTGGCGGCGGACATGGTCACGCCCGAGGCGGTAAACCGGATGACGAAGATTGCCGGCGGGCTTGTGTGCGTCGCGATGACTCACGACATGGTCGATCGCATCGGAATACCGATGATGGCCAGCAACAGCAGCGCCCATTTCGGATCAGCCTTCACGGTTTCGGTCGATTCAAGGCTCGGGACCACCACCGGCATCTCCGCATTTGACCGCGCGAGAACGATCGAGGATCTCTGCGCCGAAGACGCGTCGATGCAGGATTTCGTGGTGCCCGGACACGTGTTTCCGCTGCGGGCGCTGCCGGGTGGCGTGTTGAACCGGGCCGGCCAGACCGAGGCGGCGGTCGATCTGGTGCGGATGGCTGGCCGCAAGCCGGCCGCCGTCATCAGCCAGGTTCTTGGTGAAGACGGTTCCATTGCTGGCCTTAAACAACTGCTGGAACTTGGACGCGCGAACGGGATTCCGGTCGTTGCCGTTGCCGACGTGATTGCCTGGAGGATGCAGAAGGATCTGCTTGTCAGGGCGGTCGGTTCCACCATGGTCGATACCGAGTGGGGCCGGTTCAAGTCGGTTGTCTATGAAGATACCATCCGCAGGGCGGCCCACGTTGCGATGGTCATGGGCGAGCCGGGCCCCGGGCCCACCCTCGTCCGGGTTCATTCGGAATGCCTCACCGGGGATGTTTTTCATTCCCTGCGTTGCGACTGCGGGCTGCAGCTTGACGCATCGATGCGCCGGATTGCATCGGAAGGCGGCGTGCTTCTGTATCTCCGTCAGGAAGGACGCGGCATCGGCATCGGGAACAAGGTGAAGGCATACGCCCTGCAGGATCGCGGCCTGGACACGGTCGATGCGAACACCAGCCTCGGGTTCGCGCCGGATCTGCGGGATTACGGAACCGGTGCCCAGATCCTGGCCCACCTTGGACTTCGGAAACTGAGGCTTCTTACCAACAACCCGAGAAAGATGGTCGGGCTTTCCGGATTCGGGCTCGAGGTTGTCGAGCGCGTCCAGATTGAACTTTCGCCCAGGAGCGACAGGGATCGGCACTACCTGGAAACGAAGAAATCCAGGATGGGACACCTTCTGGAGAAGGTCTAGCCCGGTACGGCTGGCGACACGTTCAGGCCCGTCGGGGAACCGGCCTTCGGCGAATCAGGATACCTGTGTTGCACAGGGCACTTACTTGAAGTACACTACCGCCCGCCTTGCGTTTTCCAGGAGTCATTGAATGCTGGCTGAGCTCAGGAAACATTCCAAATCGGTAATTATCTACGTGCTGTTCGGCATCATCATCGTAGTGTTCGTGTTCACGTTCAACATGAGCAGTCGTCGCAGGGATTCCTCCGTCGGCTATGGACGTCAGTACGAAAACGCCGAACTCGTCGTCGTGGGGGATTCCAGGATTGACGTGGTCGATCTCGAGATGGGGCTGCGACTGACGACGGACGCGCCGCTGCCCGGGAAGGAGCGCACCGCGGAATCGGAGCGCCAGGAAAGGGCGTATCGGCAGTACCGATTCCATGATTTCCCCGGCGACCCGTCGATGGCCATCTTCGGTCAGGATCCGATGGGCGTCGCTTCAATCAAGTCGCGGAAGGTCAAGGAAGATCTGGTCGAGACCTGGCTGGTGTCCGAGGAAGCCAGGAAGAACGGCCTGGTCGCGACTCCGGACGAGGTCAGGGAACGCATACTCAAGCGTTTCCGGGATCCGACAACCGGCGAATTCAAGCGCAGTTATTACGAGAACTGGGTTCGTTACCAGATAAGGACGACGATGCCCAGGTTCGAGGACTTCGTGGCGCGCGAAATCGAGCGCGAAAAGATGATCTCCCTGGTCACATCGGCGGTCGCAGTTCCCGAGCGCGAGGCGAAGTACGTTGCCGGCCTGCGCAAGAACGCCCGCAGTTATGAATTCCTGGAAATATCACCAGCTCTTCTGGGTGCGGCCCTTGCGGGAAACCAGAAGGAACTTGCCGCGTGGCAGAAGGCCAACCAGAAGGCGGTGCGTGAGTATTTCGATGCCAATAAGTCGGAATTCGCTCAGGAAGCCGGACTTGATTTCCACGTTCTCAAGTATTCCGACCAGGCCCGCGCCACCGAGGTCTTCGAAGGCTTGAAGGATCTGAAGGGCGAGGAACTTCGCGATGCGATGACCGCCCTGGCCCCGACTTCGGAGGACAAGGTCACGAACGAGATTGGCGGCCGTTCGCAGGCAGCGCTGTCGGTCGGTGCCATCGCCAGCCTTTACGGGCAGGAAGTGGCCGATGCCGCGCAGAAGCTGACCGAATTGGAACTTTCGCCGGTCGTCAAGTCCGCGGGCGGGTATTTCCTGCTGATGCTCGACGCGCGTCGCCCACAGGTTGAACCGGTGTTCGAGGAAGCGGCCGAGGTCATCGGACGCAGGCTTTTCGGAGAACAGAAGGCCGCGGCCGAGATGGAAGCCCTTTCGACGGCCGCCATCGCCGCCCTCAACGCAGCCCCGGAAAGGCCCCTGGCCGAAGTGGCGGCCGAACTGAACGCGAAATACGCGCCGCATTCGCCCGTAAGGGTCGGAGAGACCGGCGAGGTTCGCAAGCTTCCGCCTTCGGTCATGGGATTGTTCATGTGGGAACCGGACACGTACAGGGGCATCGGAAAGGGCAAGTCCATCACGACCGCCCTTGAAGGCCTTACCAACGAATCCAGGCTTCTGCAGCAGCCGCTGAAGCCGGAGGGCGGAACCGGCGTTTTCGTGGTCAGGCTTGCCGGTGAAGTGAAGGTTCAGGAGCCGACCCGGGAGGAAATCGACCTGGTCGCTTCGGAACTCGCCCTTTTCAAGCGTGTCGCCGTCTGGCGGGACTGGTTCGATGCCCTGCGCGCCGGTGCCGCATCCTCGGGCGAACTGGTTGAAAAGGAACTTCTTGCAAAGATGATCGCCGACGAGGAAAAGGCCCTTGAACAGGCCGTTTCCGGAACCGCGCCTGCCGATTCCGCGAATGCGGGCGGCGAAGAAACCCAGAACAACTGATCAATCCCCCCGGAGGGCACAATGTCTTCATTCCGTATTCGATCGAATGATCCCATCGCGCCTTCCGTCTTCAGGATGGAAGTCGAGGCCCCCGACATCGCGAAATACCGCAGGGCGGGCCAGTTCGTCATCGTCCATCCTTCGGGCGGTCGGGAAAGGATTCCACTTACCATCGCGGACGCGGATCCGGTCGCCGGAACCATCACGCTGGTTTATCAGGTGGTCGGGCGCACAACGGCAGAGATGGCCCTGCTTCCGGCCGGCGGCGATCTCGGGGATGTGGCCGGGCCTCTCGGCAAGCCGACGCATGTCGAGAATTTCGGGACGGTCGTCTGCGTTGGCGGCGGTATCGGCGTTGCCCCGTCGCATCCCATTGCCCAGGCCATGAAGAGCGCCGGGAACCGAGTAATTTCGATCCTCGGCGCCCGGACCGCCGACCTGATCATCATGGAAAGGGAGATGCGCCTGGCTTCGGATGACGTAATCTGCGTCACCGACGACGGCAGTTATGGAAGAAAGGGGCTTGTCACGGATGCCCTGAAGGATTTGCTGGATGATCCTTCGGCGCCGGTCAACCTTGTGGTCGCAATCGGGCCGCCAGTGATGATGAAGGCGGTTTCAGAACTTACGAGGCCATACGGCGTCAAGACGTTTGTAAGCCTGAACACCGTCATGATAGATGGCACCGGAATGTGCGGCGGGTGTCGGGTGACGGTTGGCGGCAAGACGAAATTCGTCTGTGTCGATGGCCCGGAATTTGACGGCCACGGCGTCGATTTTGACGGGATGATGCGCCGCCAGCGGATGTATTCGGCCGATGAGAAAGTCTCGTACCAGGCCTTCCTGAAAGAACACGGATGCAGGCTTGAAGAAAGAATCCGGGAGCTGAAACGTGGCTGAAAAACTTACTCCGAGGCAGAGGCTCGCGATTCCACCGGTCCCAATGAGGGAACAGGATCCCCTGGAAAGGCGCCGCAACATCCGGGAAGTCCCTTTCGGCTATTCCCCCGAAGAGGCCATGCTTGAAGCCAGCCGGTGCCTTCTGTGCAGGAACAAGCCCTGCATCGAGGGGTGTCCCGTGGCGGTCGATATTCCCGGCTTCATCGATCTGGTGTCGCAGGGACTTTTCAACCAGGCAGCCGAACTGATCAGGAAGACGAACTGTCTTCCGGCGGTATGCGGCAGGGTGTGCCCACAGGAAGAGCAGTGCCAGGCGGTATGCACCGTTGCGAAGTCCCACAAGGATCAGGCGATGAGCGTCCAGATCGGCAAGCTCGAGCGCTTTGTCGCCGACTGGGATCGCGAGCATCCGGTTGATGGCGATGGGGACAGGGCGGTCAAGCCGACCGGCAGGAAGGTCGCGATCATCGGTTCGGGCCCCGGGGGCCTGACCGCGGCCGGGGATCTTGCCGACGCCGGTCATGAAGTCACGATTTTCGAGGCGCTGCACAGGACTGGCGGCGTTCTGGTTTACGGCATTCCAGAGTTCAGGCTTCCCAAGGACATCGTCGAGTTCGAGGTTGAAGGTCTTGTCAGGCGCGGCGTCAATATTGTCACCAACGTCGCGATCGGCAAATCCAAGTCCGTAGATGACCTTTTCGCCGAGGGTTTCGATGCCATCTTCATCGCGACCGGCGCCGGCCTTCCATGGTTCAAGAACATCCCGGGCGAGGATTCGCTGGGGGTCTATTCCGCCAACGAGTATCTGACGCGGGCCAACCTGATGGATGCGTACAGGTTCGGGGACGGCTCCGACACGCCGATCATGCGCGGCAAGACGGTCGTCACCTTCGGCGGCGGGAACGTGGCGATGGATGCGGCGAGGACGGCCCTGCGCCTTGGGGCCGACGAGTCGATCATCGTGTATCGGAGATCCCTTGCCGAGATGCCCGCCAGGATTGAGGAGATTCATCACGCGCAGGAAGAGGGCGTCAGGTTCGAGCTTCTTCAGGATGCGGTCGAGATCGTGGCTGATGAAGCCGGATGGGTGACCGGCGTCACGTGCCAGAAGATGGCCCTCGGCGAACCGGACAGGAGCGGCCGGCCACGCCCGGTTCCGATTCCGGGAAGCGAGTTCGTCATGCCGTGTTCGGTCGTCATCTGCGCCATCGGAAACGGAGCCAACCCGATTCTTACGGAAGCCACGCCGGCAATCGAAACGGGCAAGTGGGGCAATATCGTTGCCGACCCGGTTACCGGAAGGACATCCATGAAGGGCGTCTGGGCGGGCGGGGACATCGTGCGCGGGGGCGCCACCGTGATTCTGGCCATGGGCGACGGCAGGCGCGCCGCCGAATCTATAAACGAATACCTGCGGACGGGGGTCTGGTAGGCCGTTCTTCCTTACGGCCGTCTCAGGCGCCGTTTAAGCCGGGGTGCCACGTGCTTGAACTGCTTTGCGGAGTCGTATGTCTTTTCGCCGGCGTCGCCGGGATGATCTGGGTCATCCGTGACGGCGCGCGCGCCGCCGGCCTGATGTCGCATGCGGCCGTTTTCCTGCAGGTTGCCGTCGTCCTTCTCCTGCTGGTCGACTGGGGTCATTCGTGGGTCGAGATGTCGGGCATCGACATCGTTACCGGCCGGTTCGCCTGGCTTGCCCTTCCGCACGTCCTCGCGATGGTTTCCCTTGTCGGAATGCTGGTCTATGGGCCTGACTTCCGCGGTCGCGCCGGAGTTCTGGCAACGGTTCAGACCGGCTCGCTGATAGTTGTGATGATGCTTGCCGAGCAGGAAATAGATCTGAGTTTCCTGGCCCCGGTTCCCCTTGTTTCCCTTTACCTTTCGGCAATCGCCGCATTTGCCTTCTTCGGATCCAGTCTTGTGGTTCTTCCCAGGCCCGATTCGTTCTGGTACCGATTCGTGTTCAAGCCCCGGGAAAACCTGCTTGCCGCAATCGAAGCCCTTAAGGAATGCGGTTTTGAGGTCACCAGGCCGGAAACGGTTTTCGAGTGCGGTTCGGCAAGCGGCTGGCTGGAAGGAACGATGGTGCATGTTTCAACGGCGCCTTCGCTGATTCCGCTCCGTTACGGTCTCAGGATAAGGATCGCGGTTTCAAGGACTTGGCACGGCCGTCGTCTTCCCCGGTTCGCCGAAAACGAGAAGTGGCTGCCCGGCCTGGGATGGATCGAATACAGCGGGCTGTCCCGCCATTCGTTCAACGTTGATCCGGACGGTCTGCGTTCGTTCATCAGGGACGTCGCCGGCCTTGACTGAGCTCTTCGGCGTCGGAAGGTATTCAGTGGAAGCAATGGAAAAGGTCGATTCCCGCGAAGTCCCTGCCGAGTCCGAGGGCGTCGGCAGGCTCGTCGCGGACATGCGTGACCGCGTGTTTGAGCGGGCCCGCGAGTCCATCGACGCGGACGACGGAACCTGCGTCTTACAGGTTCCAAGGTTCGACGGAGCCATACTGGGGCGGTTCCTGATGCCGCGGTTGCGCAAGCCTTTTTTCAATATCAGGCTGGATCGAACCGGTTCGTTCGTCTGGGCACGGATTGACGGAAGGAAAACGGTCGGACAGATATCTGAGCAATGGGCGTCCGCTTTCCCCGGCGAGCCCCTTCCGGGTGCGCGCGTAACCCTTTTCGTCAGGGCGCTTGCCGTCCAGGGACATGTGAGGGAAGTCGATCCGGAATGTGCCGCTTGTGTGCCGGCGGACTCGGGGCGATAATGCCCTTCCTTCAGTTAAGGAGATACCAATGGACATCAGGGCGATTCAGAAGGCGGTTGGCGAGGCCGGTTTCGATGGCTGGCTGTTCTGTGATTTCAACAACAGGGACGCGCTGGCGTACAGGATACTCGGCCTCGATTTCCAGAAGTACACGTCGCGGCGCTGGTTCTATCTGGTGCCGTCCTCGGGCGAGCCGATTCGTCTGGTCAGCAAGGTCGAGCCTTCAAGGCTTGACACGCTGCCCGGAGAGAAGCGGACCTATCTTTCGTGGCGAGACCTGTCGGAAGAACTGGAAAGAATGCTTTCGGGAAGGCTGGTCGCCATGCAGTACTCACCCGAGGATTCGATACCGTACATCAGCATCGTCGATGCCGGCATGGTCGAACTGGTGAAGGCGGCCGGGGCAAGGGTCGCGTCGTCCGCCGACCTGGTTCAGGTTTTTGAAGCGGTTATCGGCGAGGACGGTTACCGCAGTCATATCGAAGCAGGGCGCATCATCCACGCGATCAAGGATCAGGCGTTCGCCCTTATTGGCGAACACGTCAGATCCGGCCGGGACATCACGGAATATGAAGTCCAGCGCTTCATCCTCAGGCGCTTTGACGAGGAAGGGCTCGATTGCATGGGCGAGGTGCCAATCGTCGGCGTCAACGGCCATCCTTCCGATCCGCATTTCGAACCGACCCCGGAAAACACGGTGGTCATTCGCGAGGGCGATACAGTCCTCATCGACCTGTGGGCCAAGTTCGCGAAACCGGGTTCCATCTTTTACGACATCACGTGGTGCGGATTCGTGGGCACCAATCCGCCCGACGAATACGTCAGGATTTTCGAGACCGTCCGCGATGCGCGCAAGGCCGCCGTTTCCTTCGTGCGCGAAAGGTTCGCCAGGCACCAGAAGTGTTTCGGGTACGAGGTCGATGACGCTTGCCGTTCGGTGGTTCAGGCCTCCGGATGGGGTGATTGCTTCATCCATCGGACCGGCCATTCCATCGGCGTGAACGTGCACGGCAACGGCGTGAACATCGATAACCTTGAAACCCGCGACCTGCGCATGCTGGTTCCGGGGATCTGCTTCTCGGTCGAACCGGGCATCTACCTGGCCGGAAGGATGGCCGTCAGGTCGGAAATCGACGTGTTCATCAGGAAGGACGGAAGCGTCGAGGTTACCGGACCGGAGCAGGAATCGTTGATTCTGGTCTAGCGGGCGCGGTTCTTGCCGAACCTTATCCTCCACGGAATTCCAAGGCTTTCCCAGAATATGCCACCGACAAGCTTCGACTCCCCCTGGGTTCTGTCGGGGAATATGATTGGAATTTCGGCGACCTTGAATCCCTTCTTGATGGTTCGGAACGTCATCTCCATCTGGAATGCGTAACCGGCGGCGGCGATTGAGTCCAGGTCGATTGCCAGCAGCACTTCCCTTCGCCAGCACTTGAAGCCGCCGGTCAGATCCGACACGGGAACCCCCAGGATAGTTCTTGCGTAAAGATTTCCGCCGCGCGACAGGAACTTGCGGTGGAATCCCCAGTCGGTCGTGGCGCCGCCCGGGATGTACCGGGAGCCGAGCACCAGGTCGTAATCAGCGATCTTCGCCATGAAATCCTTCAGGTGGGACGGCTGGTGCGAGAAGTCGCAGTCCATCTGGAAGATGATGTCGTATCCAAGGTCCAGGCAGTGTTTGAAGCCGGCTACGTAAGCCTTTCCAAGCCCTTCCTTTCCCTTGCGGGTCAGGAGCTTCAGGCGCGGTTCCGATGCCGACATCTCAGCGACGATCTGTCCCGTGCCGTCCGGTGACGAGTCATCGACCACGAGCACGTCGGCCGAAGGCAGCGCCGAAAGAATCTGGGGCACGATGTTCCTGACGTTCTGGGCTTCGTTGTACGTGGGAACGACGACCACGATCCTCTTTTCCGACATTACAGACCTCCGATTGGTTCAACAGCCGGTGCCGTCCAGCCTATCACGCCCCGACGTGAAGGGCCAGCCGTCGATTTCTTGACAGTTTCGGCACGCATCAATACCGTTAGTGCGTCCGTGCGCGACTTTCGCGGAAGCCTTCTGTCTGTGGCGGTTCCAATGAAGAAGACGACAATTTTTGCGGCCGTGTTCATTTCACTTGTTCTTGCGCCGGCCGCGGCCCTTTGCAGGACGGACAGCCCGTCGGCCCGTTCGCTTGCAATGGGGGACGCGGTGACCGCGATCGGGATGGGGACGGACGGACTGTTCGTCAATCCCGGGGCCATCGGCCAGGTGACGCAGTATTCGGTCAACATCGGGTACGGATACGCGAACATCAACCAGTGGCACCAGGCTTCGGCTTCATTCGTGGATTCGCAGACCAACAAGTGGCTTACCGGCGGGCTGGCGTACACCTTCGGTTATGCGGACAAGGCCGGCGACACGATGACGCACGACATAAGGGTCGCTCTGGGAACCAAGTATGCCACGGACAAAGTGTTCATCGGGTTCGGGGTCGGGATGCGAATCATGAACCTCAGTTCGGATCGCAGCAAATCGACCTGGTACGTGGATACCGACATCGGCGCCCTTCTTGGAATAATGAAGGTCTTTTCGATCGGCATTACCGGGAAGAACCTGGTTCAGGACGCGGCCCAGCCCAAGAAGAACCTCGCGCAGGTCGAGCTCGACAAGCCTCGTCAGTACTGGAACCTTGCACCCAGGAAGCTGGCGGTCGGCGTTGGCTTTTCCTATTCGATTTTCAACATGGGCATCGACTGCGACGTGGATTTCACCACGGACACCGATGGCAGGGGAGGCTCGGATACGACGCCAAGCCTGCTGGCCGGAATGGAATTCATGATCAAGAACGTGGTTTCCCTGCGGGGCGGCGTTGCCTGGGATCGGGTCGGTCATTTCGTTCCGGACGACGACAAATTCAAGGACGAGGTCCGGCTTTCGCTTGGTGTCGGCTACGTTTCGAAGGCCGTCGCTGTTGACGTCGGTTACGCGCACGATGTCCTCGATAAGCACGGATTTTATCTTCAGACGACCGTTCGAGTCTTCTTGCCCTGAAACCGTTATTACAATAAACTGTTGCGTGGATTATCCAGATAGGTTCGGTCCGGACAGTCCCGGGGGTGTTCTCGGTTATCTTTCAAGCGTTTCCGGAGGATTGAATGTCCAGAAAAGCTTTTGCTTCCATTCTTGTGGTTGTGACAGCCCTTTTTGCGGTGGCGTGCGGTGGCGGCGGCGTGCCGCAGTTCGATCAGGGCACCGACGTCGAATACGATGTGGCCAATCCGGACACCATCCAGGATAACGGCACCCCGGATGTGGGGATTGACGTTGAACCGGACACCAGGCCGGAAGTCGAACTTGACGTTGAACCGGAACTGCCGCCGGTCGATGCGAAGGAAGTCGAGGATGACATTGTGCCGGACGTCGTCCCGGACGGTGTGGAAGAAACGTCCGAGGATATTCAGGTCATCGATTTTTGTCCGTGCGACACCAATGTCAACGAACCGGTCTGCGGTGTCAACGATGTGACTTTCACCAGCCCCCAGTGCGCGGCGTGTTCGCTTTGCGCGCCGGATCCGGCGAATTGTCCGTCCTGCACCGGCGCGATTGCCTGCCAGGGGAAGCCTGAAAATTTCATCAAGCGCATGACCGCCTGCGACGTCTGTCCCTGCAACCTTCAGACCGAGTGCGAAAGGCTTTCCCGGGACATCGAGCAGTGCAAGGAAGTCTGTGGCGTTGACGGAAAGACCGAGTACGCCGATCTCTGCGCCCTTAAGACCGCGAAGAACTGCGACGCCGGCTACGACGAGCACATCGGTTCGTTCGGCAAGTGTGTCGTGACGTGCCCGGCGTGCGAGGAATTCGACAACGATCCCGAAAATCCGCTTGCGAACGTGGCGGTCTGCGGCTCGGACGGAAACACCTACAAGAATCAGTGCTGGCTGGCCAACTGCCCCTCCGTTGACGGCGTTACCAAGACCTGCAACCAGGCCTGTCCCTGCCCGTAATCCCATCTGCCGTCACCCCCGTCCTTGACGAAAACACCGTAACGTGACACCTTCAGGCCGTTCTTTCCGGGTGGACGCAGAGCGTCCCGGAGAGGGAAGCGGGTGCGAATCCCGCGCGGTCCCGCCACTGTGAAGGGGGAGGAATTTCCGGGGCCCTTCCATTCGCCACTGGCTGCTTGCCGGGAAGGCGGAAGGGCTCCAGGCGCCAGCCGAACCCCCCAAGCCAGGAGACCTGCCCGGAAGGCCGTTGTCCGAACTCCTCGAGGACAGGGAGTGAAGTCGCCACGCCATCCGATCATTCTTGTCGGCCCAACTGTAATGCTGTTGTTTTCGGGGCATGCGTATGCCGCGGAAGGCCTGCCGGAACTGGTTGAAGTGCCGGAAATCGACGTCAGCGCCGACCCGGTTCCGGACAAGGTCCCTGTTCGTGACAGCGCCGCATCGGATGTGGTGGTTGACCGATCGGCAATCGAATCCCCCAGGGGGCCTGCCGCGGCCGCGATGTCCGGGCCGTCCGTCCTTGCAAGGGAAAGCGGGGCCCCGGGGCAAGCCGTGTCGATCAGCATACGAGGTTCGGATCCAAGATCAACGCTTGTATCGCTGGACGGAATCCCGCTCAACTCGCCCTTCCTTGGCGGTGCCGATCTGAATTCGATGACGCTGGCAACCCTGGACTCGATATCCACCACCCGTGGCGGCCAGGGCTCCCTTCGTGGAAGCGATTCGACCGGTGGAACGGTCGATGTCGGGACGCCATCGATTCTTGACGCGAGCGGATTTACCAGGGCGGCAGTGCTGGCCGGTTCATTCGGCACGTTCAGGATGAAGGCCGCGCACGCCCGGTTATTCGAATCCAGGGTGCCGGTCGGCTTGATGGCCTCAGCCGGCGTCGCACATTCCGGCGGCGGGTTTGCGTTCATCGACTCGAACGGCCGGCTGCGTGAAAGGACGCACAACGCGTCAACGGCCGTCGAGGCAATGGCGAAGGTCGAGTCGGAGCCGGCCCCCGGCCACCGCCTGGATGCCGTGGTGGAGTTCTTCAGGGCTCACAGGCAGATCGCCGGCCTGGAACAGTTTCCGTCGGAGACGGCGGGACAGGTCGATACCAGGGCGATTGCCGGCCTTTCTTGGCGTGGCCCGCGGATGTTCGGTGTTCGCGGATCATCGAACGCGAGCATTTGGTTTCGAAGCCTGATCTTCGAATATTCCGACGAAGCGCCGCAGTTCGGCCCCCCGGTTGACACCGCCTTGATGTCGAACGGTTTCGGCGCGTCCGCCTTCACGCTTTCAGCCCCGATCCCAAGGCTTGCGATAAGACTCGGACTCGAGGGGGGGTGGGTTTCCGGGCAGGTTCGCAGGGTAGGTCAGGCGGATTACCGGCCCGGGCGGGGGAACGTGGCCGCCGTTGCGGGTCTGCAGGGCGGGGCACCTTCGGACAACTGGGGTGTCGGCGTCGATGTCAGGCTTGAGTACGCCGGCGGCGCAGGTTTCCTTGCCGTTCCGGGGCTTGGGGCCTGGTATGAGCCGCACAGGCTGGTCCGGCTGTCGGCGAATGTCGGCCGGTCGTGCCGCCTTCCAACGCTGGAAGAGCTGTACTTCGACACCGGATATGTTCGGGGCAATCCGGAGCTTGAGCCGGAGGACTCGATAACATGGGACATCGGAATCGAGGTCGGCCGGGACAAATGGTGGAATTTCAAGGCGTCATATTTCGAAAACCACGGATTCAACATGATCATGTTCGCCCCGGAATCGGCCTTCGTGATAAGGGCGGCAAATTCCGGATCCGCCACGCTCCGCGGCGTCGAGACGTCGGCCCGGGTCGAATGGAAGTGGCTTGAACTTTCGGCCAACTACACCTGGCTTTATTCCAGGCTCGAATCGACCGGTGCCCGGATGCCGGCCCGTCCGGAACACGTGTTTTCGGGACTTGCCGGATTCAGGAAGGGGCCGTTCAGGTTGTTCCTGGCACCTTCGTGGCAGTCCGGCTTCTTCCTGGACACGTACCAGTCGGTTCGTGAGGAGGATCGCTTCAGGCTGGATCTGGGGCTGGAGATACGGCCACGGCCGTTCGTGGTAATTGCCGTTGATTTTCTCAATGTCACCGACAAGAAGGATTCGATCGATTTCGTGCAGCAGCCGCTGCCGGGTTTTTCGGCCTTCGCGTCCGTAAGGATTGAAATATGATTTTCGGTTGCATCAGATTTTTCGCCGCAGGGCTTCTTGTTGCCGTCGGCCTGTCGGGGTGCATCGATGGAAACGTCGGTTCGTCCGATTCATCCATGTTGCCGGACGATTCAGGGCTGTCGCTCCCGGATACTAATATGGCGTCTCCGGAAGGTATAATTGTTTGGAATGACAGGGTTTTTGTTGCCAATGCAAATTTTGCGTACCAGGGGGCAAGCCTGGTCTTCAAGGCCGGATTTATAACGGTTATCGACTCATCGACCGGCAGCGTCGTCAACCGTATTCCGGTTCCTTTTCCAAATCCCCAGGAGATGGCCATATACGGTGGCCGCTTGTGGGTTCTATGTTCCGGATCAACCACGTTCGATCCTGTATCCTCCCTGGTCACGATTTCCGAATCGGGCGGTCTCGCCGGGATTGAACTGGACGGTATTGATTCCGCGTCTGAGCCAGGTGTTCTGATACCGATCCCATCATCAGAAGGTTCGATAGTCGGGTATCCATCCGGAATGCTGGTTGATGAAGGCAGGGCATGGCTTGGAAGCGGCACGTCCGCCTCGTTGTTCCTTGCCGATCTCGGGGAAGGCCGGCTTCTTCGCGGGGCTGGGGATCCGATAATGATTTCTTCGGATTCCGGGCAGAATACGGTCTCCATCGGTCGCGGCCCGGCCGGCACAATGGTGGCAGCCTTGTTCAACCAGGACACGGTCATGCTCATCGACCGGATCGACGGTCGCGTACTGGACGATCCCTGGGCTCCAGCCAGTGTCGGAATGGAAGGCCAGCTGGATGGAATCCTGGATGTCGAGATTGATGACGCCGGCGGCAGGATATTCCTTCTGCTTGGGATGGCCGGCCGGATTGTGTCCATCGATGCCGCGACAGGGCCGGCGGGCGGGGTGACCGAAGTGGCCGCCGGACTGGTCGTTCCCAACAGGATGAAGATGATTGGCGGCAAGCTTCACGTCGTGTGCTCCGGTGACAACAGCCTGGCAGTCATCGACCCTTCCGGGGATGAACCTGTGCGAAGGACGGGCTTGCCGGTCAACTGCAATCCGTGGGAACTTGACGGCGGGATTGTCGGGGACTCAATCGAAATCTGGCTTACCTGCCTGAAGTCCTCTTCCGTGGTCAGGGTTCGCATGGATGATCCGGACATCCTGGAGATAAAATGAACCGCCGACAACGCCCCGGTCCAGTCGTGATTGCGTGCGTGGCGATGGCGTTCGTCGCCGGCTGCGGGAAGGATCCGGCATCACCGCCTTCAATCGCGCCTTCCAGCTCGACGGCCAGGGTTGTATCGTTGATTCCCAGCGCGACGTCCATACTGCTGGATCTGGGCGCAGGTTCGGATCTGGCGGGTGCGACGCGATACTGCAGGCTGCCTGCGGCGTTGGCGGATCTGCCTCGGGTGGGTGGCATTCTGGACGTGTCGGCCGAGGCGGTGGTTGCCTTGAGGCCAACCCTGGTAATAGGTTCCCCCGCAGTCCTGAAGGGGCGTCTGGCCGATCTGTGCTCGGCTGCCGGTGCCCGGTTGCTGCCGCTCGATTTTGAAAATCTTGACGATGTCCGTCGCGGCATTGCGGATATCGGTGCGGCCGTCGGCAGGCAGAACGAGGCAAGCCGGCTGCTGGCGCGATTTGACGAGGATCTGAAAGGCCTGCGACAGCCAGGGAACCCGGTCAGGGTGCTTTTCGTTGTCGGAACCAAGCCGCTGGTGGTGGCCTCCGATCTGTCATTCCAGGGCGAACTGCTTGAAGCCATGGGGCTTCAGAACGTGGTTGTTTCCAGCAGGGGCGGTTTTCCCACATGGTCGCTCGAGCAGGTCATCCGGGCGGCCCCCGACGTGATCATCGACGGAATCGCCGGTGGAGAACCTTCCGCCGACCTGCTTTCCGATGCCGGGGTCAATGCATCGGTGGTGCGGATGCCCGACGACGCCATACTCCTGCCGTCGCCAGGAGCCCTCGGGGCCGCTGCACGGCTGGGCGATGCCGTGAGGGCGGCCTTGCGCGGAGGTGCCGGGAAGTGAAGATTCCAAGGCCGTTGATGCTTTCGTCAATGCTGATCCTGCTGATTGGCTCGATGATTCTTTCGATCCTTTTCGGCGCATCCAGCATCGACATATTCGGGATACTGTCGGGAACCAGTCACGATGCCGCCGACAAGGCCATACTCCTGAGGGAACGCCTGCCCCGAACAATTCTCGGGGCCTCTGTCGGCGCCTCGCTTGCCGCAGCCGGGCTGGCCTTTCAGGCCATCCTGAAGAATCCGCTGGCAGATCCGTACGTGATCGGCGTCGCCGGCGGCTCGGCGATCGGCGGCACCCTGGCGATGATCCTTCCCGTCGCCGCGGTCGCCGGTCAGGCCGGCGTCTCGATCCTCGCATTCGTGTTCGGGCTTCTGGCCATTGCCGGAACCTGGTGGCTTTCAAGGGATTCCCGCGGGCGCGTCAACGTCTGGGAAGTGCTTCTTGTCGGAGTGATTTTCAACACTTTCGCGTCTGCCGTGATCATGTTCATGAAGTCCGTGGTCCGGGCCCAGAAGGCACAGGAAATGCTGATGTGGCTGATGGGCACGCTGTCTTCCGACGTCAGGGGCCCGGTTGCTGTGTCCATGTCCGTGGGGATGACCATCGTCGGTTCCATCATCCTGTTCCGCCAGGCCCCGGCGCTGAACGCGCTTTCGGTCGGCGAGGAAGACGCCGCGTCGGTCGGGGTCGATACCGCTTCAACCACCAGGATTGTCCTGGTGGCGGGCTCGCTTCTCGTTGCTTCGGCCGTTTCGGTCGCGGGGATGATCGGCTTCGTCGGGCTGATAGTGCCGCACGGCGTTCGAGTCCTGGTCGGTTCGGATCACAGGTTCGCGATACCTGCATCGATCCTGACCGGCGCCTCATTCCTGGTCCTGGCCGACGTTGCCACCAGGATGCTCTTCCCGGTATTTGAAACCGAGGCGCCGGTTGGCGTGATGACCGCGATAATCGGCGGGCCGGTGTTCGTCTGGCTGCTTCGAAGGGGGGCAAGGTGACGCAGGTTCCCCTGAATCTCGATTCCGTTTCCTTTTCGTGGCCAGGTTCGGCCGAAAGAGTCCTGAAGGACATTTCCGCGACCTTCGCGCCCGGCGAGTTCGTCGGCATCCTGGGGCCGAACGGGGCCGGAAAATCGACCATTCTCCGCACTGCCGCGGGATTCATCAGGCCTGACGCCGGACGTGTGCTTTCCTTCGGTCTTGACCCGTCCAGGGTTTCCAGAAGGCGGGCCGCCCGGCTTGCAGCTTTCCTCCCCGCCGCGCTTCATGTCGGGTTTCCGCTGACCGTAAGGGAACTTGTATCCCTTGGCCGCACCTGTCACCTGGAAGGTGTCTTTGAATCGGCCCGCGATCGCGAATCGGTCGCTTCGGCCATGGAGTTCTCGGGCGTGGCCCAGTTTGCCGACCGCCGTTACACCGAACTTTCCGCCGGCGAACAGAGGAGGGTTCTGATAGCCAGGGCCCTTGCCCAGGAATCCAGGCTGCTGCTGCTGGACGAGCCGGCAGCCAACCTTGACGCGTCGCAGGCCGTCAGGATGCTTGACGGACTTGCTTCGATGGCCAGGCGGGACGGAGTCAGCATAGTCGCGGCCATGCACGACCTGAACCTTGCCCTTCTGGTGTGTGACAGGGTGATGCTGCTCAACCAGGGTGCCGTGGTCGGCTTCGGGACACCCGAGGAAGTGATGCGGTACCAGGCGCTGAAGGACGTTTTTCGGTGCGATTTCTACGTCGGAAGGAACGAACTTAACGGAAGGCTTTTCGTTGTGCCGATGAAAAGTCCGGAATGAATCCGCAGGCCGTTATTTGCAGCGGGCGGCGGCATCCGTCGCGACCTTCGTCACCCAGGCCGTATCCCTGGCCACTTCAACCCACGTCGATATGAAATCTTCCGGCTTTTCGAAACCGTTGGCCTTGTAGATATCGAGCAGCTTGTCCATTTCGCCCTTCTTCTGCGCGCAATAGACTTCCTGGTAAGCCTTTGCAAGCTTGTCACGATCCACGTTGGCTGCCTTTGAATCGTCCCATGTCGAGTCGTCGTCGGGGTCGTCCGGTGATTCCTCGGCGGCGGCCGCTTCTGCCGGCTTTTCGGGTTCGGCCGCCTTTGCGGCTTCCGGAGTGGCAGCGGCGGCCTGCGGATCTGCCTGTTTCACCGGTTCGGCGGCGGGTGCGGGCGCTGTCTCGGGCCGGGCTTCCGCGGCCGGTTCGGGAGCTGCCGTCTTCGTGCCGGCCGGTTTTTCCCCGCAGGCTGAAAAGGCCAGCGCCACCATAGCAACAAGAAGCACGCCAGAGTATCTGCTCATGTTTTCCTCCACAGGTCGTTCATTCCGTCCGGCTTCCCGGTCGATCCGGGACCACTCCGAACGGGAAGCATTATAAACCGAATCGGAACCGAAACGACAAACCGGATCAGCGAAGCGGGGTTTCCGGGAATCGAAACATTACGGTTGAACGAGGAACATGTTGGCACAAAAGATGCTGTTATCGAGCCCCGGCGGGAATTTTTCCGCGCCGAACGTTGTTGCGTTTTGTTCTTAAAGTTTTGATTTTTTTGGGTAAATGCATGTTTGCCCAGGGCACCCCGGATGTCCGGTGTGCAATGTTTGCGTGTCCGGCCTTGACGTCGGACAAGGAGGCGCCATGAAGCTCCACCCATTCTCCATTGCGATTCTGGCCGTTTTTGTGGCCGGGGCCGTTTCCGGCTGTAACGAAGCCGGCCCGAACGGCGTTGCCCCGCAGGTATCGGCCGTCCAGTTGCCCGGTGACGCGGCAGCCGACGCGGTCGTTGCCGACGCAGGCCAGGAAGACGCGGCCAGGGCCGGCCAGGAACAGGCGGCCGAGCCCGTCGAACCGGCCGCGACCGAGGGTGGAAACGTCGAGCGCGCCCTTGTTCCGCGCGACATCAAGACGTGCGAGCCAACCGTCCAGCACCCGGTCATCAACGAAATCATGATTGACCCGGTGGCCGTTGGCGATGCGGCGGGCGAATGGGTGGAAATCTATAACCCGACCTCGACGCCGGTTGATCTGATCGACTGGTACATCGCCGAGGACGGGCCTGGAATCCACAAGATTGTCAGCAGCGTCGTGGTTCCGCCGGGCGGTTACGCGGTTCTCTGCAGAAACGGGGATCCGCTGCAGAACGGCGGCGTCACCTGCGCCTACACGCTTTCGAACTTCGTGCTTCAGAACGGCGGTGACACCCTTCTGCTGCTGGATCCGTCCCTGGCGGAAATCGACAGGGTCGCTTTCGGTCCGGCCGAGGGCTTCGCCACTTCGGCACCGGCCGGGGCATCGATCGTCCTGAAGCATCCCTTCCTGGACAATTCCCAGATCGTTTTCCCGGAGAATCCGTCAGATCCGGCCGAATGGGACGCATCGAACTGGACCGTCTCCTCGGCGGCCTTCGGCGGCGGCGACAAGGGAACCCCGGGCGCCAAGAACGACGGTTACGAGGAACAGGAACACCCGGCTTGTTACGATGCCAACGTCTGCACCTGGGACTCCTGCGACGCAGGCGTCTGCGTCAACGTTCCCAAGCCCGGATGCTGCACGTCCAATTCGATGTGCAACGACGGCGACGTCTGCACCCAGGACGTCTGCAACCTGCAGACCCTCACCTGCACCAATGACGAAATCGAATTCTGCTGCGAGACCGTCGCCGACTGCGCCGACGACAATCCCTGCAACATTGAGTACTGCGTCCAGAATCGCTGCCGGTTCTCGGCGTACATCGTCAACCCCGGGTGCTGCTATGCCCCGGAATCCGGCAACCCCGTCACGGGACTGCCCTGGTCGAGCCCGGATGAGCGCGTCGCCTTCGCCAACGCGCAGTGCGACGACAAGAAGTTCTGTACCCCCGACTTCTGCAACATGGGAACCAATCTCTGCGATGTTGGTCCCGCGGTCGATGGCTGCTGCAACCTCCATTCGGAATGCGACGACGGCAACGAATGTACGTACGACCTGTGCTGGAATCATCAGTGCACCAATGAAATCCTGAATTACGGATGCTGCAATACGGCGGAAGACTGTGACGACGGCGACCCGTGCACCACCGACACGTGCCACCTTGGAAGCTGCAGGCATCCTTGGAATTCGACGGCCTGCTGCACCGACCATGCATTCTGCCGCGCCAACAACGACGACGGCAACGTCTGCACGGACGAGCGCTGCATGCTCGATCCGGTCACCGATCGCTACACCTGCCAGCACGTCTATCTGGCCAGTTGCAAGCTCGGCCTGCCCTATGTCGAAACCTTCGACGGCCAGGATTCGTTCCAGACCATCGGATGGACGATTGCCAACCAGCAGACCGACGCCACCGCGCACTGGAGGCTCCAGACGACCGAAGGTTCGCTTGGCCCGGACACCCATGTGGCCTTCACCTGGGATCCTCTGCCCACAATCGTCGTGAAGACAATCGCGATCACCCCGACCCTTGACGGCGTCACCGCGGGCAAGGACGGTTTCAACTCCAAGCTCCTGAAGACGACGCTTCAGTTCAGGATGGCATACAAGCATTCGGCCCCAGGCCAGATCATCAAGCTGAAGGTCGTGGCATCGGACTCGTCCGACCTGTTCAACGGCCTGGTCGTTTGGGAAGAATCGGTCGCGACCGACCTCGAATACCGGCTTGTTTCCGTCGAACTCCCGGACGCGGTGAAGTTTTCACCGACCCTGAAGATCGGCTTCATGGTCGATACGACCCCGGGTTCAACGTACATGATGGATTCGTGGCGCATCGATGACGTCAAGGTGGGCCCCGGTCGCGCCAACAAGTTTGTCAAGGCGAAGTTCTACAAGTGTCCGCAGGACGGCAGGGCGTGCTCGCCCCAGAACGGGCAGCTCATGTTCCAGTCGAACGTTCCCGGCGAAATGCCGCCGGCCACGGTCGATGCCTGCGCCTGGACCAGAATCTACATGTGCTACTACGACGAGGACGCGTACAGCCAGACGTGGTCGTTCCACGGATATCCGGTTTCGTACCTCGACGGCGCGCCCCTCGATCAGGCCCCGTTCGTGACCGGCGCCCAGGACGTCGGCGCGTACGGCTTCTGCGACACCCTGCCGATCGCGGTTCAGAGCGTCTGCAATACCCCCGGAAACATCAACGGCTACTACTACTGCGGCATCGACATAAAGCCGAACTGCAACGAGGACTACGCCGGGGCCTACAGATCAGGTCTGGTTTCAATGGACGAATACGACAGAACCGGCGTCTCCGAACTCCACAGCCCGTTCGAATCCCTTACCAAGTTCGATTTGACCGTTCTCCTTGAAGACGGATACATCATCTGGTCGCCGAACGGAGTCGCCGACCCGAGTGCCGTGGCCATCAAGGACGCGATCAAGGCGGCTGGCCGCAGGGCACAGATCATCAAGGATCTGTCGATGGTTTCCGATCTGACCAAGTATGACGGCGTGTTCGCCGTCCTCGGCGTCAAGGGTCGCTACACCGCGCTTTCGCCGATGAACGCGGCGCGCCTGCGTCTGTTCCTGGATCAGGGCGGCAAGGTTTATCTCGAAGGCGGCGACTTCTTCTACAACGCGGCCGGAAGCCAGGCGCCCACGGTGCTGCACCCGTACTTCAAGGCCCAGGCCACCTCGGACGGCGGCGTCATGCGCATGGCCGGCCCGATCGAAGGCAAGAACTTCCTGCACGGCGCGACCTTCGGTCTTCTCGACCTGGCGACCGTCAACTCCTGGATCGACAAGCTGGTTCACACGCCGGAAGGTGGCGGTCGCGAGATCTTCAGGAACGCGAATCCCGCCGATCCCTTCGCGGTCGCGGTTTCGTACGAACAGGAAGTCGCCCCGGACGTCAAGTACCGGACAATCGCCTCGTCGCTCCCGTTCGGGGCGCTGGTGGAGTCCGGAACGACAAAGGCCCAGTTGATGGCGCTGTACCTGAACTTCCTTGAAAACGGCTATCCGCCGTGCACCACGGTCGAGAACTGCGAGGACTTCGAAGTCTGCACGACCGACTATTGCTCGGCCAGCGTCTGCGCCAACCTGCCGATAACCGGCTGCGTCCCGTGCAAGGACGACCGCTACCGGCCGGATGGATCACCTTCCTGCGGAATCAACCAGGCCTGCGACGTAAGCGTCGGATACTGCGTCGATATCCCCGGATTCCGCTGGGATGCCGAGTGTGATACCGATTTCGGCGCGGCACCGGTTTCCGCGACCTGCACCATCAACGTCGATGCAAACGGCGTCATGGACAGTTCCAACTTCAAGGTCGCGATGACCCACGAATACCGCGGCGACGTCAGGCTTACCGTTACGAGCCCGGCCGGAACCACGGCCAGGCTTCGTTCGGAATCGATGATCGATTCGAAGCGGACGGTTTACGAAACCTACGATATCGGCGTGGTTCCTTCCGAGCCGGTTACCATCTTTGACGGCGAGCCTTCCGCCGGAACGTGGACCGTCGTCGCCCAGGACATGGATCCGACACTTGCAAACGGTAATCTTGAAGGATGGAACCTGTTCGGCGAACTGTCGGACGTGGCCTGCACCGACAGTGCCGACTGCCCGCAGTCGCTCTGCCAGGTCGCGACCTGCACGGACAGCATCTGCGTGTTCACCCCCAGGAACTGCGACGACGAAAGGTCGTGCACGATTGACTCGTGCAACCCGGCCACCGGCGAATGCGAGTACGAAGTAATCCAGGCTTGCGGCGGTCCGTGCATGACCCATGACGACTGCTTCCGCAACGAAGTCTGCCTGGTGTCGGGATCCGAGGACAGGGTCTGCGATCCCGCGTCCGATATCGATCCGGTTTCGGGCGAAGCCCTGTGCGTCTGCCGCGCGATTGAAGGCCAGCCCTATGAGTACGACTGGCAGACCGACCTGCCGGCCGCGATTCCGGACGACGAGGGCGTAACCCCGCTGATCAAGGTGTTGAACGTCAACGCCAGCGGGTACGTCAACAAGCTTAAGGTTAAGGTTAAGACGACCCACGAGGCCGCGGGCGACCTGCGTGTCGAACTGTGCCACGAGGGCGTCTGCGTGCGTCTGCGGGATGCCAGGGGTGGAACCAACCCGGGCTTCCATGACGTCTATGAATGGGATCCGGTCTCGGGCCCCGGCGCGATTGACAACTTCCGCCGGCTGCCGGTTCGCGGCGAATGGACCCTGAAGGTCTGGGATCGCGTTCCGGAAAGGGTGGGATCCCTGGTGTATTTCAACATCTATGTGGTTGCGGCCCAGTGTTTCAACAACGCGGCCTGCGACGACAACAACCTTTGCACCATCGATGCCTGTCTGCATCCCAACGAAGGCGGCACCTGCGCCCACCAGGCAAAGCAGTGCGAACCGTCCGACAATCCCTGCATGGCCAACGTGTGCGAGCCGACGACCGGCGTGTGCGGCCCGAAGACGGCCGCGGACGGGGCTCCGTGCGACGACGGCCTGTTCTGCACCGAGGACGACTTCTGCCGCGCCGGCGCCTGCACGGCTGGGGATGCGAAGGTCTGCACTCACCTTGACGGCAACTGCACCGTCGGGGAGTGTTCCGAGGATCTCGATCAGTGCATTGTGGTGCCGGCGGCCGACGGGGCTTCCTGCAACGACGGCGAGCCGTGCAATGCCGGCGACTTCTGCGAGGCCGGCGCGTGCCAGCCAGGCCCGACGCTCGTATGCGGCTGCCCGAGCGGCCAGAATTCCGCATGCCTTGACGACGGCAACAAGTGCAACGGCGTGGACTGGATTTGCAATGCTGACAAGATGTGCGAACTTGCCGACGACCCCGTCGAATGCCCGGAACTCGGCATCCCGTGCCGCAGCAACGTCTGCGACCCGTTCGACGGCGCTTGCAAGATGCGCAGCGCACTGAACTATGTCCCGTGCGAGGACGGGCTCTACTGCAGCGTGGCGGATTACTGCCTGTCGGGCGAATGCACGGCCGGCGGCGCCCGCGACTGCACGTCACTCGACCAGGACTGCAAGACCGGTTACTGCGACGAGGACGCCAACAACTGCCTGCCCATCAACAAGGATGACGGCACCGTCTGCGAAAAGGACGGATACGGCTGTTCGAACGATGCATGCCTTGACGGAACGTGCCAGTTCAAGCAGGTCGTTGACTGTTCGGACACCGGCGACGAGTGCAACGAAGGCATCTGCCAGAACATGGGCTGGGGCGGATACGTCTGCGCCAAGGGTGCCTTCCCCGACGGAACTCCGTGCGGCGACGAACCGAACCCGTGCACCGAGGATACGTGCCAGCTCGGTATCTGCGAGCACGACCTTCTGATGAACTGCAACGGACCATGCGGTGGCGAACATCCGTTCGACGCGGGCGATGACGACTGCGGCATCGAGGACTCCTGCGATGGCGGCATTGCCGGTGACATGCAGGGCGGCTGCACGCCGACCTGCCCGGACGGCATGTGCTATCAGGCCGCTTCCGGCAACATCGACCTGACCATCAACGAACGTGCAGGCGTCGGCGGCTGCATCAGCAGTTCGGTGCCGGTCAGCACCGGCTTTGCGTTCGTGAGCAACGCCGAGTTGAAGCTGAAGTTGCAGCACGAAGCCCTTGGCGACCTGCAGATCAACCTGATCGATCCCCAGGGCGCAAGGCACCGCATCTGGCACAACCTTGGCGAAAGCAATGACGGGTTCGCCAACACCTTCGATCTTTCCTTCCCGGTTCCGTACCCCGGAATCGAAACGTCGGGCCAGCCGATGTGCGCACTGAAGGGCGAGCAGATCGACGGTATCTGGACGCTGCAGGTTTGCGACACCGCCGAAGGCAACAGCGGCGTTCTGCAGAAGTGGTCGCTTTACCTGAAGGGCTCCGATGACGTCAACCTGAACAAGGGCCATCGGTGCGACGATGCGATCGACCTGGGCAACCAGGACGTCAATCCGGCGATTTTCGTCGATGGCACGCTTGAATGCGCCCTGGACACGGTCAACGATTCCGGTTGCGGCGGCGTGACCGGTCCGGATCGCATGTACAAGTTCAACCTGACGACCAAGAAGCGCGTCACCATCAAGTTGCTTCCCGTTCCGGGTCACAGGCTCATTCTGTTCATGAAGGGTGCGGAAAACGGTACGTGCGCCGCCGGCTCGATGCGGTGCGGCGAGACGACCGACGACCAGCCGAGCACCATCGACATGCAGCTTGATCCGGGCGAGTACTTCCTTGGCGTCGATTCGAACGACGGAATGTTCGGATACACACCGTTCCGCTTCGAATTGCGCGTCAAGACGCTGCTCGATAACGGCGCGGACTGCGTTGATGACGTCCTCGGCGAACAGGATTTGGACTGCGGCAGCCTGCACTGCCAGAACGGATTCTGCTGCGACGAAGGCGACTGCTGTCCGTCCGAGGCGTGGGAATTCGGCGGCGACGGATTCGACCCGAACGAGCTCAAGCTGGATCCGGACTGGATTGTGACGGACGCGGTCTGCCCGGCCCAGTACAAGGAAGACGCGATCTGCAACGATCCCGACATGACGGATCCGCAGAACCCGATCAACTTCTGCCAGGGTCAGCGCTGGGACGCCAGGTGCGTCAACAACCAGTGCGTCAAGACCGAGGTCGCCGACGACACCGCCTGCGACGACACGGTCGAATCCGACCGCTGCGGTTACTATCACTCCGAAAACTGCGGCGATGACGGTCCCCTTCCGCCAGCGGTGCAGACCAAGCCGGATTGCCTGACGTACTGCACGTCGGATACGGACTGCGATGCGAACGCGCACTGCGACCCACTGGTGGCGACCGATCCGGATCCGGCGCCGGAACTTCGGCAGATGTACTGCGTGGCCGACCTGCCGAACGGCGCCGCTTCCAACGAAGACAGCGACTGCGCAAGCGGCCACAGCCAGAACGGTTACTGCTGCAGGGCCGGAGACTGCTGCCCGACCGACGATCAGTTCGGCGCGATGGAATGCCCGGCCCAGTACACGACGCCGGCCTCCTGCGACACGGTCAGGGATCCGCTTACCGACGAAATGGTCTGCGAAGGCCACAGGCGCGATCCGGTCTGCGTCGATAACATCTGCGGCGACGAGCAGGTGCGCGACGACTGCCGGTGCGGCGGAGCGATTGCCGACAACTGCGGCGCATTCCTGCCGGCCCGCTGTCCGCTTTCGCCGACCACCGATTGCCCCGGTGCCGAGTGGGGTGTCGAGTGGGTTTCCGGTGGAACGGTCTGCCTGACTTCATGTCTGACAAACGGCGTGCCCGACGACAGCCTGTGCGATGACGACGCGCGTTGCGACTGGGACGAGGACGACCCGACCAACGCCATCTGCATCCCGCTGGTGCCGAACGGCGGACCGTGCCTGGAAGACCTGGAGTGCCTGAACCAGCAGTGGCTGCCCGGTGGCATCGGTCACTGCCAGAACGGATTCTGCTGCGACTTCGGCGATTGCTGCAGCCGCAGGAATGACTGCCCGACCGAAACCCCGCGCGGCGATTACTGGGGCGCTCCGGTGTGCAGCGACTTCACGACCTGCCAGGGCCTGGAGAAGCTTGCGACCTGCAACGACTTCCGGTGCGGATCCGAGTACCTGCCCGAGGACACCGCCTGCGTGTTCGACATCGGTCAGCCGTCGGACGACTGTGGTTTCTACAAGCCGGTGTTCTGCAACGGACAGGTTGACCAGATCGACCCGCCGTGCCCGACCACCTGCCTGGAAGCCGGCACGGGCGTTGAACTGGACAGCATGTGCGACGACAACGCGCACTGCGATCCGGTCGGCCCGACCTACACCAACGCAATCTGCATGGCCGACCTGGCCAACGATCAGCCGTGCGACGAGGATTCCGACTGCACCAGCACGTTCTGCCAGGCTGGCTACTGCTGCGATATCGGTGGT
This sequence comes from Deltaproteobacteria bacterium, assembly GCA_029555025.1. Classification (GTDB taxonomy): domain Bacteria; phylum Myxococcota_A; class UBA9042; order DTJE01; family DTJE01; genus JAGOFO01. Next base: position 11,768 of record JAKPTZ010000095.1, on the reverse strand, counting down.
TGCTGCGCCGGCTGCAAGGTCACCAACGCGACCCCGTCGTTCGGCAACGCCGGCTACGAAGGCCCGTTCTCGACCGAGTCCGGTTACGTGCAGTTCGCTCCGACCGTTCCGCTTGCCGAAAGGCCTGCAACGGGTGGACGCACGGTCGGCATGGAACTCGGCACCTTCGAAAGCGTCACCGTGGTGACCGGGTGCTGGGACAGGATCCAGGGTCAGTCCGAAACCGACGTTGACTGCGGCGGTCGTGTCTGCCCGAAGTGCACGGCCGGCAAGAAGTGCATCTATAACCGCGACTGCCTCTCGAACAACTGCAACGCAGGCACCTGCCTGTAATCATTTGTCCCGGAACCGGCCCTTCCCGCAGGGGAGGGGCCGGATTTCCGGCATTTCCCGGTTCTGCCGACAGGAATCTGACCTTGACACAGCAGCCCGGCGGCCTGTAAAATCGTCCTGCTTTTGAAGCGGCGCCATAGCCAAGTGGTAAGGCAGAGGTCTGCAAAATCTCCACCCCCGGTTCAAATCCGGGTGGCGCCTCAAGAACAAAAGACTTCATCGATCGTTACTGCGGGTCGAACTGTTTTGACACCGTGGCGGCGTGGCAATATAGTCGTGCCGGGGATCGTAATCATTCTGGAGGAAATCATGGGTAACCGGGGAAACAGGGACGATTGTTTCGGGATGCACGGGGAGCGTCATGGGGACTGGCCGGGAAAGCCATGTGGCGATATGCGCGACGACTGGCCGGGAAGGCCGCGCCAGGATGATGTCGAGGGATACGGCTGTCCCGAGTTCGGCTTCAGAAGACATTTCATTACAAGGGCCGAGAAGCTTGAGGCACTGAACGACTACCTCGAGGAACTTGAAAACGAGGCCGAGGGCGTACGCGAGGCAATCGACGAATTGCTGGACGAAATGATCGAGGCCGGTGACTTCGATGACGAAGACTTCGAGGATGACGATGACGATGGCATCGACGGCTGCGAATGCGGCTGCTGCGATGAACCCGAGGATTGCAAGTAGGCTGTCCGGGCCCCAGCTTCCTTCACCACCAATGAACTGATTCAGGCCTGTCCGGGGTTCAAGCCCTGAAGATGAACTGGCCCACAAGAACGGCCAGTATGGCGGCGGGCGCGAGGAACTTCAGCAGCACATTCCAGATCCGATAGACAATCGGGTTCATGCATGCAAGTTCCTGGCGTTTTTCGTCGTGACGCATCACCCAGCCCACGAATACCGCGATCAGTATCCCGCCGACCGGAAGAAGGATGTTGGAACACAGGTAATCCAGAAGGTCGAAGAAGGTCATGTTGAACAGCGTGTATCCGGCGAGCAGGTTGAACGAAAGCGCGCACAGAATGCCGACCGCGGAAATCGCGGCAGCGGAAATGAGCACAGCTTCAGTGCGTTTCATCTTCCTCTCGTCGATCATGTACGAAGCGACCACTTCCAGCAGGGATATAGTTGATGTAAGGGCCGCGATGGTCACGAGAAGGTAGAAAAGCACAACCAGCCACCTGCCGCCGGGAATGCTCTGGAAGATAACCGGAATGGCCGTGAAGACGTTACCTGTGCCGGATCCCGTCATCGCAAGGCCGAAGGAAATGATTGCGCCGCAGACGACGATGCTTGCAAGCAGGGCGACCGACGAATCGATCGCCGGAATCGCGGCAGATGAGGTGTCGATGCGGTCTTTGGGCCCGAGGTAGCTTCCATACGTAAGCAGCGCGCCCATGCCCACTGAAAGCGAGAAGAACGCCTGTCCCATGGCCCCCAGCACAAGATCCCATGAAAGTGTTGAAATGCTGGGCTTGAAAAGGTATCCGATGATGCGACCGCCGCCATCCAGGGTCAGAACCCGGATTGCCAGCACCACCAGCATCAGCAGCAGCAGAGGCATCATTATCTTGTTGCCGCGCTCGATTCCCCCGGCCACGCCACCCAGCACAAGGATGACCGTCAGTACCATGAATGCCAGGAAGTAACCCACCTGCTTGACGGGGTTGGCCACGAACTGGGAAAAAAGATGCTGCGGGTACAGTTCCGCCTTTTTGGCGATCAGTTTCGCCTTGAACTCTTCCGGGTTTCCATCCACGACCCAGACCGAATCACCCGCCCTGGCTTCGCCGATACCCCGGCGTTCCGATGTGAGCTTGGCACCAAGCGCCTGGGCCGCCTCGCTGTCCGAAATGGCCGTCTCGAAGCCGGCAAACTCATTGATCACCGACTTGTATGTGTATTCGATCGACCATCCCGCCACGACCGCGTAATACGACAGGATCAGGAAGCCTGTCGCAATCCCCATATAGCCGACGATGTTCCACCTTGTGCCCGGGCGGATTGCGTTGAAGGAACCGACCGGGTTGCGGCGTCCACGCTTTCCCACAAGGATTTCCGCAAGTATCAGCGGAAGGCAGACCAGTGCGATGCACAGCAGGTAAACCAGCACGAAGGTGCCCGCGCCGCCTCCCTCCTCCCCGGCCCCGCCGTACTTGTACGTCAGGTATGGAAAGCGCCACAGGTTGCCAAGGCCGACCGCGCTTCCCGCGGCCGCAAGGACGAACCCGAGCCTGCTTTTGAACTGTCCGCGACCGGCATCGTCGCATCCATTCTGCTCTGGAGCATTCATTCCCGACTCCCTTAAGATTCCCTTGGTCTTTTCCTTTTGTGCTCGCGGCGCTGTGCCATTTCATCGGCATCGACTTGGGCGAAGTACGCGTCGGATTCCTTCCTGACCTTGCGCGAAAGGATCAGGACCGCGATAAGATTTGGTATCGCCATCAGCCCCAGTGCCGTATCCCCGAAGGCCCAAACGGCCTCCAGGGAAACGATCGCGCCGATGAAGTGCACCGCCGTGAAAAGCACCTTGTACGGAAGGACGGCCCTGGGGCCAGCCAGGTAAAGGATTGCCCTGTCGCCGTAGTAGCTCCACGAAATGGCGGTCGATATGGCGAAAAGAAAGACCACAATCGTAATCAGGTAGTTTCCCCACGGAAATACCGGCATCAGCCCGTCCCGGAATGCGGTCGCGGTCAGCGGCGAACCGTTAAGAAGGGCATTCCCGGTGATGAAGACCCTTGATGCCGGGATTGTCTTGCCGTTGTTGTCGCGCGCGATCGGGACGCCGCCGGACAAGGTGATTTCACCGGAGAATGGCTTGCCGTCAAGATGGAATCTTGCCCCGTCAACAATCGAGTTGTTCCGGACGACCAGAACCGTTTCCGCCAGTCCGTCCGTTATCCTTGAAGTCCCGACAAAAAGCGATCCCGCATCGACCTGGCCGCGCTCAATGACTTTCGCGTCGGCCCTGACCCACGTCAGTCCGCTTTTGGCGGTGATGTCGAACCGATCGGGGTGTTTCTGGTTCCAGGTTCCCATCGTGACGATTACAAGACCGGTGATGAAGCAGATGACAACGGTATCGACGAAGGGCTCAAGCAGCGCGACAGAACCTTCGCTTACCGGTCGGTCGGTTTTTGCGGCAGCATGGGCGATCGGGGCGCTGCCCTGTCCTGCCTCGTTGGAAAAAAGCCCGCGCTTGACACCCCATGTGAGCGTGAAGACGAACGTGGATCCTGCGAATCCGCCGATCATTCCAGGTGGCAAAAACGCGTAAGTGACGATGTCGGAAACCGCACCGGGCAGGCGATCGATGTTCAAGGCGACCACGACCAGCGCGCTTACCACGTAGAGAAGGCCCATGAAAGGCACGAGCTTGCCGGTGACCGTCCCGATTCGTCGGATGCCGCCGACGATGACCAGTCCGATAATCGATGCGGATACCAGGCCGGACACCCAGTTCGGGATGCCGAAATCCGCCCGCAGACTGTCGGCCATCGTGAAGGCCTGTATCGAGTTTCCTGTGCCCATGGCCCCGGTGGCGGCGCAGACCGCGAACAGGATGGCTACCCACTTCCATCTTGGACCGAGGCCCTTTTCGATGTAGTACATCGGTCCGCCCGAAGCCGATCCGTCCGGGTGGATGACCCGGTGCTTCTGCGCCAGCGTGCATTCCACGAATTTGGTCGCCATCCCAAGGAAGCCGGTCAGCCACAGCCAGAAGACGGCACCAGGTCCTCCGTAATGGATTGCCGTCGCGACACCGGCGATGTTACCGATGCCGACGGTGGCCGACAGTGCCGAGGTCAGGGCCTGGTAGTGGGATACGTCGCCTGACGACGAGTTGTTGTCATACTTGCCGGCGACAACCCGTATGGCGTGCCCGAGCCGCCTGAACTGGATGAAACCCAGCCTGACGGTCAGGAACAGGCCGGAAAACAGAAGCAGCACGACCATCGCCGGAAGTGCCGACGGGGTGTTCCACACGAGGTCGGAGGCGAGTGAGAGAACGTTGTTGAGTGTTTCCATCCGCGTCTTCGGCCATTGGCCTTGAAGTGTTTTCAGGACGATTATGCATCATCTTGAAGTTGAGTCCAGAAGGACCAGCAGCCTTGTGCCGACTGTCATGATGCCTGCCAAGAGGCTATAATCGTTCCGGTTCGACCGAATCCTTTCCATCAAGGTGAAATATGGACGATCTGGAAGGTCACCCCGTCCCGGACAGTCCCGAAAGAAAGGGAGCCGACGGCAGCCACACGGCCGAGTTTCTCGTTCAGGGCAGTGCGGCCATCAGGAACAATCTCAGGCTTCTCGCGGCATCGTCCGTCATCCTGGCCGGTCTTGCGATCGGATACACGATGTGGGCCCTTTCCTCGGTGATGGTGCCGCTTGTGCTGGCCTTCGTGCTTTCGTACCTTGTTTCGCCGGTTGCCAGGTTCTTCCGGGATCGCCTGCACCTCGGCCATGTTATCGGCGTAGTTCTTGCCATGCTCGTCGCGACCGCGGTAATGGGGCTGGTCGGGTACATCATCTTCTATTCGGTTTCCGAGGCAATCGAAGGCTGGCCAGCTTATCAGGATCGCCTGCAGGGTGTTGTCGGTGCCACGATCGACTGGTTGAAGGCCAGGGGGTTTATCGACAAGGATCCCGTCGGCCGAAGGCTGCTTGATCTGATCCCGGGATCGGGCGGCCTGGTGATGAGCGCGTTTGGCAAGGTTCTGGGTTGGGGCGGGAGCCTTTTCACCGTAATGCTTTTCGTCTTTTTCATGTTGCTGGGGCGCCCGATCAGGGGAAAGATACCGCGTGGCCGCCTGATTTCCGAGATCGACGAAAAGGTCAAGACGTACCTGCTGGTCAAATCGATGGTTTCGGTGTTCACCGGTATCCTGGTCGGCGCCGCACTCAGCTTCATCGGGCTGGATCTTGCGATCCTTTTCGGGGTGCTGGCCTTCCTGTTGAACTTCGTCCCGACCTTCGGCTCGATTGTCGCAACCATAGTGCCCTTCCTGATGGCGATCATTCAGTTCGACACGATGCTTCAGCCGGCACTCGTGCTTGTGATACCCGCGGCGATCCAGGTCACCATCGGAAATGTGATTGAACCGAGGATAATGGGAGAAAGGCTGGACATACATCCGGTCGTCATCCTGTTTTCCCTGGTCATGTGGGGGCTCATATGGGGCGTGCCGGGCATGCTCATGGCCGCCCCCCTTACCGCGGTGCTCAAGATCATTTTCTCGCATATCGAAACCTTGAAACCTGTCGCCAGGATCATCGAGGGCAAGCTTCCGTGATTCGTCCCGCGGTCGCGGGTTGTGAAGCAATTACAATTCAGTTTCTTGACATCACAGTGTTTTCAGGTTGACGATCGGATCCCTTACCCCTTTTGGAGAGGAAAATGTTTTCGACGATTCGCGAACTTATTGCGTATGTCAGGAAGGAAGGCGTCACGACGGTCGATTTCAAGTTCACCGCCTTGATGGGAAAGGCCCATCACGTCACCCTGCCTGCCCGCAAGATGGACGAGTCCATCTGGGAAAGCGGGATTGGCTTCGACGGATCGAACATGCCAGGATTCAAGACGGTCGAGGCCGGGGACATGGTTATCGTTCCCGACATCACCACGGCGTTCATAGATCCCTTCTTTTCGGAAAAGACACTCTCCCTGATATGCGGGGTTTACGAAGCTGGAAGCCTGGATCCGTTTCCCAGGGATCCGCGCGGGATCCTGAAGCACGCATGCGACTACATGGCTTCGACCGGCATCGCGGACGACTGCCGGTTCGGTCCGGAATTTGAGTTTTACCTTCTTGATGAGGTTTCGACGCGCACGGGCTGTGCCGAGATGAGCCACAGGCTGGTCTGCCGCGAAGGGCAGGTTTCGGCGGCCGATGGTGCCCGGGAAAAGGTCATGATCGCGCCGCACCGCGGTTATCATTCCTGCCCGCCGGCCGACGCATTCTTCGACATCAGGAACGAGATGGCCGTTCTTCTGGAGCAGGCGGGTGTCGGCGTCAATTATCACCATCACGAGGTCGGGGCCACCGGGCAGCAGGAGATAGAGGTGGATCTGGCAGGCCCGATGCGTTCCGGGGACGTGGCGTTCCTGGTCAAGTATTTCGTCAAGATGACCGCAAGAAAGCACGGCATGGTCGCGACCTTCATGCCGAAACCGTTCTTCGGCGAGGCCGGAAGCGGCATGCACTTCCACCAGCACCTGTTCAAGGGCGGCCAGCCGGTGTTTTTCGACAAGGACGGCTATGCCGGTCTTTCAAAAACCGCCCTGTCCTATGTCGCCGGTCTGCTTCACCACGCGCCGTCCATACTGGCGATCACGAACCCGAGCACCAATTCGTACCGCCGCCTGGTGCCCGGTTACGAAGCCCCGGTCAACGCGTTCTTCAGCCTGGGCAACCGCAGCGCGGCAATCAGGATTCCGAAGTATGCCAGCCGGCCCGACAAGAAGCGCATCGAGTTCAGGTCGCCCGATGGAACGTGCAATCCGTACCTGGCCATGGCCGTGATGCTGATGGCCGGTATTGACGGCGTCAGGAAAAACATGGATCCGACCGCCATGGGGTTCGGCCCGTACGACATGAACGTGTTCGCGATGTCGCCGGAAGAAAGGGCCGCGAAGATCAAGCCGCTGCCAAGCAGCCTGCCGGAGGCGCTTGACGCGCTTGAGGCCGATCACGCCTTCCTTGAAGAAGGCGGTGTTTTCAGCAAGTTGCTAATCAAGGACTGGATTTCCATCCACAGGAAGTCGGAAGTCGAGGAAATGCGTTCCCGCCCCCATCCGTGGGAGATTGAAACCCATCTTGACTGCTGAACATATTGTGATTTCGAATTATGATTGACCCGCAGATCTTTTTGACGCGGGGCATCACATGCAGTCATCCGAGTTTTTTTTCAACGACAGTCACGGACTTCCTGTTCATGTTCACAAGTGGCTTCCCGACGGGGATGTCAAGGCGGTCATCCAGGTTTCCCACGGGATGCAGGAACCGGCCTATCGTTACCAGGCGTTCGCGCAGGACATGACCGCCGCCGGTTACGCGGTTTATGCCAACGATCACAGGGGCCACGGAAAGACCCTGGTGGATAACGCCAGGGGAAGACTTGGCGACGGCGGCTGGCAGGCGGTCCTGTCTGCAATGACACAGCTTACGGCGACCATCAGGGCCGAATTGCCGGGCGTTCCGGTATTCCTTCTTGGCCATTCGTGGGGTTCCTTCCTGGCCCAGGCGTATATCCAGTCGTTCGGCGACAGGGTTGACGGGTGCATTCTTTCAGGCACCAACGGTTCCAACCCCCTGGTCGCAATCGGCCTGGTGCTGGCCCGCGTGGTCTGTGCGGTGCGCGGCGGGGAAACAAAGGCCGAACTGCTGTGGCAGCTTTCCCTTGGTCCCTACAACAAGGGCCTTGCCGACACCGACACCGGCCTGGACTGGCTGTCGCGCGACACTTCCGTGGTCAGGGCGTACTTCGATGACCCGGAGTGCGGCGCCGACTTCCCGAACAGTTTCTATCTTCAGATGCTGATGCTTCTGAAGAACATCTGGCAGCCTGTCCACGAAAAGAGGATCCCTGCCTCCCTGCCGATATATATCTTCGCGGGTACCGGGGATCCGGTCGGCGGGTATGGAAAGGGCGTCAAGGCCCTTCATGACAGATACCGCAAGCATGGAATCAATGACCTTATGATGCGGCTGTACGAAGGCGGCAGGCACGAGATGCTGAACGAAACCAATCGGGACGAGGTCATACGGGATCTTAAGGCCTGGCTCGATTCCCGCGTTTCTGCGTGAACCGCCGTCACTTCGCGTTGGCGACCGAAATCCCGATCGTGGAAAGCTGGAAGGTCGAATCGGAACCTTCAAGGACTTCAAGCGCGGCGATTCCTGTGGCAGTGCCGTCCGGGGATGTGCCGAGACCCCTGAAATGAACGGATGCGGCATTTGAATCCTGTTCCGGTTCCTGCTCAAAGACCGTGATTTCGTTCCATTTCATGTTACGGCGCCAGGCGTACCTGAGCTGGCCAGTCATGATTTCCTGGCCGCTGCCGGAGGTCTCGATTGCAATGTCGGAAAACAGGATGTGCGGCCTGCCGGCGCCGTCAACGATGATTTCCGGGAAGGCGCCCGTAAACCTTTTTCCCCCGCCGCCCTGATAACCGTTGTTTTCAAACGCAACCGTCTCGGTCTTGAATGTCTTGTCGAGATCCCTGTACGTGTGCCGCAGATCGACTGACAGAATCTGGTCTTCGTCGTTGGTGACGACGTTTGCCCAGGCGATGCTTTCACGTCCGTAGCTTCCGATTGTGAAAGAAATCCATGGCAATCCGGACGGAGCGACGCCGCTTACCTTTTCCCGATCCCACGTCGAGCCGTTGAACGCGGCAACCCAGACTTCACGCCCGCTGTCACCGTCTTTCAGGTAACACGCGACGGGGTGGCCATCCTTTCTTGCAGCGACATCGATTATCGAGACAAGTGCGGTGTCCGGGTTCGGCATGGCAGCGACGTCGAACCCGGTTCCGTTGAATACGGCATTGAACAGTTGCATCGTGGCGCCCGCGCCGGGACGTGCGCGGAATATCAGGTGAACCTTGTCGTCAAGCCCCGTTCTGGCGCCAAAGGATTCGATATTCAGATATTGAGTGTCTTCATTGAGCTCGTCGAAGGCAATCTGGCCCCCGCCCACCCGCGTGAAATTGAAGCCGTTTTCCGTCTGGACGATGATGATCGGCTGGCAGTCTTCCGTGTAGGCCAGGGTCGCAATGCTTCGCGCCGGGTCTTCAGATGGCGGCAGGGACATAAGGGTCGCCCGCGACACCGGTTCCCCTTCCCCGGGCGGCGTGGCCAGGTTGACTTCCGAAAAAACCAGCGAGGACACGAATCCGCCCTGACCGTCCGAGACCACGTCGTTAAAGACCAGGCCCATCAGCCCGCAGCGGTTCACGGCGGTCACGCGGCGTTCACCAGGCAGGATGGTCGTGAACAGATCCTTCTGTCCGGCAGGGGACTGGACGTTGTCGAATCTGAAGAGCCCGACGGTCGAAATCGGATCCGGAACCGAAACGTCCTTTTCCGCGTCAGGTTGTGCGTCGGTCGGCACGTCTTCCGGTACGGTTGCATCGACAACGTCGGAATCGCCCGAATCCGTTCCCGGATCAGGCGCCTGTGCATCGCGCGCGTCCTGGTCGGGAAGCTCGGCGCCGGTCGAGTCGGGAATGGTGTCCGAAATGTTTTCCCCGCCGCCGCAGCCCTGAACAAGCGCCGCCGCGACCAGAAGGCCTGCAAGCAAAAGGAAGCATGATTTCTTCATCTGAATTGCTCCGGAAGGTGCCGAAACTGAACCGGGACGTGGGGATTAAGGTATCATTACGGACTGATTGCCGCAAGAAGCGCCGGCGTGCGCCATTGTGGCCGCGGATGTGTTTTTCGGGGGTGAGACCTGATGGCTGGCGAACCGACCGGCGGTATCCTTGATGTCCTGACTTCGATTCTGCGTGGCGCGGCCAAGTTGCTTGGGTGCACGTCGGCCAACATGGTCCTGATGGACGAAAAGGCCCAGACGGCAACGGTCGTCGTCGCGACGATGGCAGCGAACAGGAACCAGATCGGGGAAGTCGAGAATCTGGTGGGTGCGGTTCAGAACGTGGCCTTTCCGTTGAAGGCGGTCTCCACGTCGGCCCTTGCGTACAGATCCTGGAAGGAACGCACGGCGATGGAGACGCCGTCGCTTGCCGAGATCATCGGGCCGGAACTGATGCCCGACGATGGTGTCGAGGCGGCAATGGATCTTCTTGGGGATCACCGTTTCTTCCTGGTTCCGGTGATGTCGGGAAGCCTGTCTTTCGGGGTTCTCATTTTTGAGAAGCCTGGCACCAATCCGTTCAGTCCGCAGCAGCGTGAGTTGCTGATCCGGTATGCACAGAGGGTGGGCGAGATCCTCGACATGCACATGCGGGCATCGACACTGCCACAGGGAGCGGACCTGGGGGTGATCCGCGAGAACACCGCGCTGATACGTTTCCTGATGGACGCCGCCGGTCACATAGTCGGTTACAACTCCGGTGTCACTGTCGGCCGCGACGGCGGGTTCCAGTTCGTTTTCAGGGAGCTTGTTCCCGCAATGGAGTTTTCGCCTGGATTCGTCGATCAGGTTCGGCGCCAGGTCGTTTCGTTTCTTGAATCGGACGACGAGGGTATCGTCCCGCGCAGGTTCGTTCCCGAAGATGCAGTCAGGCTGAAGGACACCGGGTTCGACATCAGGATCGAGGTGTCCGTTTCACGTATTCATACGGATTCCGGTGATCTGGCCCTTGCATCGTTTCACGAGATACGCGCACACCAGGGAATGGCGACCCATCAACTTGTGCGTCTTGCGCTGGGCGAGGCATCTCCTGTCGTTCTGGTCGGTCCCGATTTTCGGATCACGTCGGAAAACGAGGCCGCCGACCGGCTTTTCGGGTTCGAGGATGGAGGCATGTCGGGCCTGTCGATTGCCGAAATTTTCCGTGACGCGGATGACATCGGCGATCTTCTGGACAAGCAGATAATGGATCTGACCAGCGGTTATTACGAGGAATGCGCCCTGCTGCGCCGAAAGGACGGCGAATGCTTCCCCGGCTACGTCGAGGCGTTGCTTCTGGTCGATGCCGACGAGAATCAGCTTGGATATCTGGTCAGGATTCGCGAGCAGTGGGCCCCGCTGGACAAGGCCGGTGGAGAACATCTGGTTCGTCGTGAAAGGCTGGCCACGATGGGGGAACTCGGGGCCCAGGTCGCGCACGAGATCAGGAACCCCATTCTGGCCATTGGAGCGACCCTGGAGGCCATGGCCAGGGATGCGGCAGACAAGGATGACTCGGCGTTGTTCGAGGGCCTTGGCAGCGAGATCAACAGGCTCGACATGCTGCTTCGCGACTATCTGTCCATGGCTGCACGGCACAACGCCGCAATAGCCGCGGTCGATGTTGCGGGAATCATCGACGACATCAGGCGCCTGCTGTGCGGATCCCCGAGGTGGGGACAGAGGCGGCTGGTGTCGAAAGTGCGTCCCGGCGAGACCATCCTGGCTGATGCCGATTCCATTCGTCACGTGCTTTTCAATCTGGTCTTGAATGCCATGGAAGCCACTTCGAACGACGGTACGATCACGGTGTCAAGCGATCGCACCGAGTTTGACATGGCGATATACGTTGACGACGACGGACCCGGCCTGACCGCAAGTCCCCGGGAGGTATTCGAGCCCTTCTTCACTACCAAGGCCAACGGAACCGGCCTTGGGCTTACGGTGTGCAGGCGCATAGTTCAGTCCCTGGGCGGCGCGGTTTCGCTGCGCAATCGAGAGGAAGGCGGATGCAGGGCTTCAGTGGTTCTGCCGATTCCATGCCGATCCCATGCCGATCCCATGATGTCGGGGGG